>DYIL01000031.1 GCA_020723665.1 Methyloversatilis universalis | reverse complement strand
CCCCCCCCCCGCCGCACACTCGAGCACGTCCAACCGCCGTTTCTAGGTTCAAAGATCACCGGAGTGAACACGAGTGCCCGCGCGAAGGTCGCTACGTTCACGATGTCGTATTCCTTACGCTGGACCGAAACGACCCTTACGCTGGTCTTTGATCGGGCCCCCCTCATTGGCCGTTGCTGCGCCGATGAGGCCGTGACAGGCCATTTCGTGCGCTCCTTCGGCCTTTACGAACGAGGTCACGTTATGAGCATTCTGGTCCTTTATCGTTTTTATCCCACGAAAAGCCACGAACGGGCAAAACAGGCCCGGAAAACGCTGTCGTTCCCGCGTAAGCAGATCGGGGTTTTCCTGCGCTGCGTTGACCCATCATCGACTTCAGCAACCGAATGGAAACGCAGGACTGATGCTCATCGGTGCCGCGCCGAGTGCAGCTTTCGCGGACTCGGCTACCTGTCGACCGCATTGACATCCACGGCGGGCACCCTTACCATCGGCCCCCAATACACCGCGTCAGACGGTTGAATTTCTTGATTTTCACGCCGACGCGATCACCAAGGCCAAGGAGCGGCTTAATGCGCGGCAGACTCATTGTTACCGGCGTAAAACGGCGAAGACGCCTTTTGCGCTTTGCTCGTCGACAAAGGTGCGCCAAACCCGGCCTTCTGGCAGAGGGCGAGGGTGATTTTTGTGCGCTTTTTCGCGAGCCCTCTCGTAACCCGAAACGACCTATGAGGATCCATACGATGAGTCAGCCATCCTTCCCCCAATCTTTCAACATGGTTTTTTTCGGCGGCACCGGCGACCTGGTAATGCGAAAATTGTTGCCGGCCATGTATCAGAGTCATAAAAACGGCCAGCTCGGAGACTCCGGCCATCTCTATTGTCTCGGACGACGCGACTACACGCTGGAAGACTACCGGGCAATCGCCGAGGAGAAAGCCCGGCAATTCGTGCCGGCGGCCGATTGGGACGACGACGTCTGGGCAGCTTTCCGCCGACGTGTGATCTACGAAAAAATCAACGCTGAGAATCCCGACGACTACGCCATCTTGAAGTCCCGGCTCGAAAAAAGTCCGGCCGAGGTCAACGTCTTCTTCCTCTCCGTAGCGCCATCACTGTTCACTGTGATCTGCGAAAGCCTGGCAGTGCAAGGCCTCAATGGGCCGAATGACCGCGTGGTGCTGGAAAAACCCCTGGGACACGATCTCGCTTCCAGCAACGCGATTACCGAGGCGGTCGGGCGCCATTATCAGGAAAAGCAGATCTACCGCATCGACCACTACCTGGGCAAGGAATCGGTACAGAACCTAATGGCGCTGCGCTTCGGCAACGCCCTGTTCGAACCCTTGTGGCGCCGGCAATGGATCACCGACGTGCAGATCACCATAGCCGAGGAGGTCGGTATCGGCAGCCGCGCGGGCTTCTATGACGGTACCGGCGCGCTGCGCGACATGGTGCAGAACCACCTGCTGCAATTGCTTTGCTTCGTGGCGATGGAACCGCCCTCTAGCCTCGACTCCGACGCGATCCGGAACGAAAAGCTCAAAGTCTTGGAATGCCTGGTACCGTTCACACCCGAGGATGTCCGCGCCAACACGGTGCGCGGCCAGTACCGCGCCGGAGTCTGCGGCGGCCAGAAGGTGCGCGGCTATCTCGAAGAAGATGGCGTTCCCATGGGCAGCAGGACCGAAACCTTCGTCGCCATCAAGACGGAAATCGCCAATTGGCGCTGGGCCGGGGTGCCGTTTTACCTGTTCACCGGCAAACGCCTGCCGAGGCGCCTCGCCGATATCGTGATCCATTTCCACGACGTGCCCCATCATATCTTTCCACTGCCCAGCAACGGCTCGCGCGCCCCGGCAAAGCTGGTCATCCGCCTGCAGCCGGACGAATCGATCCGGCTCTACCTCAACGCCAAACAGCCCGGCCATTCGATGCAGTTACGGCCGGTTTCTCTGGACCTCGATTTCACGAGCAAATTCAGCGAACGCCGCGAAGAAGCCTACGAGCGTCTCCTGCTCGACATCATCCGCGGCAACCAGGCGCTGTTCGTGCGTCAGGACGAATTGGAGATGGCCTGGCGCTGGGTCGAACCGATTCTCAACGAGTGGGCCGCGGATCCGAACGGTCCGGAGCCTTACAAAGCCGGCACCTGGGGTCCAGCCGCCTCTGCGGAACTACTGTCGCGCAGCGGCCATCGCTGGCACGAGGATGATTGAACCTAAATCCAGCAGTTGGATACACCCTGAAAAGCGCCAAGCCCTCATCCCCCAGCCCTCTCCCAAAGGAGGATGTCGTAAAAAGCCAAAGATGTAGAGGATCCTGTGAAACCCAAAATTAGGGACTTGACTGGGCTATGAGAGGCCGGGTTGAGGGACGAAACCCTGCATTTCCAGCCTGTTGCTGGGACTCCTTCATCGTCCCGGCCGACTTTCGCGACAGTCTCCTCTGGGAGAGGGGTTGGGGTGAGGGAATTCGGCGGCTGATGGGGCATTCCGGTCATTTCCGAAATTCAACTTCGGTTTTCAAGGAAGCTCTGATCAAGTTTCCAGTGGGAAAAGCGAACGATGCAACTGTTGGATCTCAAAGCCCATCACCCAACCCAATCACTCCACACTTTCCCCTTTGGGAGCCGCAAGCGGCGCTTACCCGTGCACCCGTTCGCCGGGAGCGAACGCTAACGTGCGAAGCACGGCCCTTCGACAAGCTCAGGACAGGTTTGTCCCAGCGGGAGAGGGCTTATTCAGAGCTTCCTTAGGTTGAAGCCTAAGCGGAAACACCGCAGAGCGAATCTCCGGGACCTTGCAACTTTTTTCAGTGCTTACGATACGCCGGCGGTGTCCGGAGGCGCAATCGGGACACCGCTAGCTCTGGACTTGCCCGTCCGGGCCGGCCGGCTCCCTCTTCGGTTTCACCGCCGGCGCTATGTACTCCGTCGCATACGCCGCCGGAGTCCGCTCATCTAGTACTCTGTCGCCCGTCAAGCGTGAGGTAAAGCTTACGGAGTTTGATCCCCGCGTGGCCGTGGTGAACTGCCAGTTTGCTTTTGGGCCTCCGGTCTTACGGCGGAGGATATCAGCAAGTACGAATCGCGAGCCGTCGCCGAGTTGGGGATCAACTGCGCGAGCAGGCTCGCATCGGGCGGGACATGGGGCTGAGCCCGGTCTTTTTTCCGACTCCTCTCAAAAACAGACCGGTGCATGCTCGTCAGGGCAGCAAGTCTTCCACCTTGCGGGTTGCCTCCTCGCATTCGGGAACCGCGTCGACCAGCTGCATCTTGACCCGAAAATTGGAATCCAGCCCGGCCATGGATTCCGAAACGACTTCATTCAGCGATGCACAGGCTTGCAGCATACGGGCTTCCTCTTTCGCGAGCTCGGCGGACTCGCCCTTGTCGTCCGTCGCTGAAAGCTCGATGAGTTCATTGACGACTTGGTTGTGATAACGAAAAACTTGTTCCACATATTCCGCAAACTCGTGCTGGCTCATCGTTCGCGTGTCACCTGCCGGCGTGTGTACCGTGATCAGCGAACATGCCATGAGGGGCAAGCCGCACAGAATGGCCGCAACAGGGCCAATCGCCCGGGCAGTCCTATCACCCCTAAATTTCCGATTCATATCGTCTCCTGAAACGGGATGTTCGATTCGCAGAGCCAAGGTCCGACGGGGCGCGCAGCGCCCCATCTCGGAGCTCTTCCTTCGGCCTATCGCCAGCCGGATCGCGCCGCACGGCGCCACGCCGACAATTTGGAATCACACTCGACGCCCGGTGGATTAGCGTTCGCCGCTTTTATTCCCGGCTTACCGGAGCAAGTGCGTCGGCTGGACGTTCCCCGTGCGTACCGGCGGCGTCAATGCTTGGTTGGTGCACAATCGCGTTCGAAAAGCGCATCGGCATCGCCCCCTGCTCGATACTGACTAGAAATTCCGGGAAAAGCGAATTCTAAATCCATTCGATGATTGTCGTGAGGATAAACGAAGGCTGATACGCCCTGCGGACTTTCGGCTGTTTCTCATGATGCGGCAGGTGCTTGCCGGGATTGCCCGACTCGGGCGCTATCGAGAAAAGTGTAAAGCCTTACCGATTAATTTCCACTACAAATCGATTGCGACACGGAGACGACGAAGACTATTTCTCGATGTCAGCCCCCGATTCATCGCCCAAACCGCCCGGCTCGACACTCCGAAAACGGCTGAATGTCAATCCTGCGCGACACGTGTTCGTAAAACTCCTTAGCAACCGAACAAAACATCCTGCCTACTAATATTTAAGTGATGCATTTTCGCACCGGTGCGGTTCATAAGGAGGAACCCCATGCGCAGCACGATGCTTATCACTCTCCTGCTTTCATGGCGCGGCCTCGACGTCGCGATTGCCGCCGACGCAGTCTTGCAAGCCCAAGCCGGGATTGCAGGAAAGGACGAGAAAGGGCGCGTGTTCACGAAGGAGCGGCACATCAAGGAAGCCTGGAAACATGCCGAAGCGGCGGCTCTCGCCGGTGAAAAAGGCGACGCCAAGGGCGCCGGCGAGCACGCAAAACTTGCCAAGACCTACGTGGAAGCCGCCTTGACGCAATCCACACTCGATGAGGATCTGAACGCGGCACTGAAAAGTCTGGACAGGGCCATAGAGCATGGCGACTCGGGCGAAGCCGAGCCGGCGCGACAAGCGGCTCAGGCGGCCATCGAGCATCTCCGGGCAGCCAAATAGCGCGGGAGCTTTCGCTATCCCCCGAACATTCTTCACCGAGGAAGCGAACCGAAAGCTTGTTGACGCAAGTCCGCGAATGGCACGCTTCCGCGGCTATGACCGACGAGGGCGAAATCCATGAAGATGCCGACTCCAGAAGGAAAAAAACGCTACCGGCCGGATGGCATTTACAAGGGGCCTTTCACGAATGACCAGAGTTTCTGGGAAGTCTGCACGTGCACACCGGACTGCCCGGACCCCTGTGTGGGGCAGTGCGGCTGCAAAGCGTGCACGACCGCGTACGAGGATGCCCTGTACTTCGAGGGTGTCAACTCGGCCAAGTTCTGACCTGAGACTTGGCCTGAAACGCACCATCCGCACCGAAAGGCGGCGCGACAGGGCTGTGGTGCCGAGCGATGAAGGGGCGGAAAACATTCGGGAAGGATCGAAAATGAGCGTCATGTACCCGTACGAAACCGACAGAATCCGGCGCCACACGTCTCCGGACATCGTCCCAAGCGCACTGCCGGCGTTGGCTATAGCTTTCGACCGTAGTCGCCGGTTTCCTGCTGCGACACGGGTTGCAAGGCTGGTGCCCGCCGATTGCCGTGTTCCGCCGCCGCAGCGTCCGCACCCGGCGCGAGATCGACCGGGAAAAATACGGTTTGAAGGCGCTCCGCGGCGACTTCGAACCGATTGCCGGCGTTCATCCTACCCGTGACCCCGACGCGGTGTCGTGAGCGATCGAGACGTGAAAGCCGGCTTCCGCCGTTACTGAACCGGAGGCTGCCATGTCAAAGAGAACGGCTTTCGTGCTGGCGGGTCTACCGATCGGTGGTTCCATGGATCAGGACTCAGCCGAACCCAAAACGGAGTGGCAATACCCAGCGATTCGGTGCTACGGCAAAATCCGGCCGTGTCCGGATGCCGCGGCCCGGCCTTCGCCGGACGGGACTTATTCCATTTCTCAATCAAAAGGAAAACGTTGTAGGCCGCAATAAGCCCTTCGACTTCGTTCAGGACAGGCCATCCCGGCCTACCATTAAAGAAATTTTCTTTTCGTTCGAAAAATGGAATTACAAAGTGTTGTTCGATATCTCCCAACACGCCGAAGCGCTCGAAAAACCAAACTCAGGACTGGATCACGTGGCCCGGCTGATCAATACCTTCGCCTTGGGCCGCGTCGCGACCGAACGTTTGAAGCTCGGTCTGGTCGCACACGGCTCGGCGACGCCGGCGATTCTATTAATCAGGCCTATAGATACCCTCCCGATATTGCAGGCCGCCGCCGAGGCCGACACGCGCCCGTCCTCGACTCACGCCGCTTGTCGCCGCGCCGAAGCTTCCCTGCCCCGGATTAACCCGACCATTATGGGCCAGGTCAATAAAGGACGAGCGCTATCGCAATCGCTTCGGCAACAAGAACCCCAACACGGAGTTGATTCAGGCCTTGAAGAAGGCCGGCGTAACCTTGTACGTCTGCCGCCAAGCCCTGGCAGAGAAAGAATTCGAGCCGAGCGATGTCAATTCGGAGGTCACCGTGGCGCTCTCGGCCCTGACCGTACTTCCTCTGTATCAGAGGGATGGCCACCCCCTGATTTAGGATCGAGGCCGTTTGTCCTCCTTTTACCCATGGAGTTGCCGACGTGTGCAAGCGTTTCTGGCTGGCCGTTACCATCGCTGTCTTCGCGGCGTCGTCCATGAGCGCCGAAGACTCGGCCCCGTCCGCCGTTTTTCCGCCCTGGCGAGGAGAAACGCCTCCCGCGGCCGATCCGGGCGTCCCGTTCACCGTGCCGGAAATCAACAATATGCCGGATTTTCACGGCAATCCGACCACCGCCGAGTTCGTCGTGTTCGCCGGCGGCAATTATTTCTTCGCGCTGAAGGAACTGGTCGAAGCGTTCCAGCGGCAAAAGCCCGAACTCCGCGGCCGAATCTTCTTCGAGACGATTCCGCCGGGGATCATCGAAAAGCAGCTCGAGAACCGCAACACCATCACCGTCGGCAACCTGACCCTTTCGATCCAGCCTGATGTAGTGCAGGCCGGAGAGCAAAGGATCGCCGCATTGATCGAAAAGGGCATCCTTAAAGGCCCGCCGTTCCGTTTCGTCAAAAACAGCCTCGCCATCATGGTGAAAAAAGGCAATCCCAAGAGCATCCGCTCGCTGGAAGATCTCGCGAGGCCAGGCGTGCGGCTCGCCAACCCGAACCCGGAAACCGAGGGCATCGCCCGCCAGATCCAGGCCGCTCTCCAACGAGCGGGCGGCGAAAAACTGGTCCGTGAAGTCTATGAGACCAAGGTGAAGACCGGCGAGGCATTCTCGACCGAAATCCATCATCGCCAGACGCCGCTCTGGATCATGCAGGGCAAGGTCGACGCCGGGCTGACCTGGATCAGCGAACCGCGCTACCAGATGATGATCGGGCATCCCATCGACTTCATTCCGATTCCACCGGAAGACGGTCATGAGGACATACAGGCGGCGGCCATCGCCACGAACGCCAGAAACCCCGGCGCGGCGCGGGATTGGCTGGCGTTTCTGCGCTCCAACGAGGCCAAATCCGCGCTCGAAAAATTCGGCATGACGAGACTGCACTGAGGACCTGAGCATAGACCGGGCGTCGTCCGTCGGCGGGTCGTTTCAACGGATACACAAAACGATTTACAATGCCGAAACGCCATGCTCGCCACAGGTGGGCGGCGAAGCAACAGGACGTCGAAACCATGGCCGAGCCATCCCATTATCTGCCCAGGAGCGAATTTCCGAGACTCTTGTCCGTATTGGCCTCCGCCGGCTATCGATGTGTCGGCCCGCGCGTCCGGGACGGCGCCGTCGTTTACGAACCGATTTCCGGCGTCGAGGATTTGCCGAAGGGCGTTCACGACCGGCAAGTTCCAGGGCAATACCAACTGGAACAAACCGCCGAGCCGCGCTTCTTTGCCTGGGCCAACGGGCCGCAGGCCTTGCGGCCGCTGACCTTCGCCGGCCGCGACAAGCTCTGGAGCGCGGAGCGCAAGCCCGATGGGTCGATCGACTTCAAAAGCGACCCGCCCGAAGCGGAACCTGTGGCCGTGATCGGCGCGAGGGCGTGCGATTTGGCCGCGCTTTACGTTTACGACCGCCACTTCATGCAGAGTGCATATCCCGACCCTTGGTATACGGCGCGGCGGCAAAAGCTGTTCCTGATCGCGGTCCATTGCACCCATCCCTCCCTCAATTGCTTTTGCGCCTCCACCGGCGACGGGCCGCGGGCAAGCTACGGCTACGATTTGGCGCTTTCCGAATTGGACGATGGGTTTTTGATCGAGGCACGCAGTGAAAAGGGTGAACGGATTCTCGCCGCGCTGCCGGTCCGCGAAGCAAGCGCCGAGCAAATCGAAACCGCCGACCGGGAGATCGAAGACGCCGGCCGCCGACAAGTCAAGGGCCTTCCGTCGCGCAATCTCAAGGACGTGCTGTTCGCCCGCCTCGATCATCCCCGCTGGAACGAGGTCGCGCAGCGCTGTCTGTCCTGCACCAATTGCACATTGGTCTGCCCGACTTGCTTTTGCCATAGCGAAAACGACGTGGCTAGCCTCGACGGGAGCCGCAGCGAGCACTATCGGGAATGGGATTCCTGCTTCACCCAGAGACACAGTTACATCCACGGCATCACCATCCGTCCCGACACCCGTACCCGCTACCGGCAATGGCTGACCCACAAAGTGGGCAGCTGGCACGACCAGTTCGGCCGCTCAGGCTGCGTGGGCTGCGGGCGCTGCATCACCTGGTGCCCGGTCGGGATCGACATTACCGAAGAACTGGCCGCCATCTGCCGTTGACCGAGGCACGCATGCAAAACCCCTATCTGCCGCGAGAAGCCGAAATCGTCGAACGCATCCAGGAAGCGCCGACCATCTTCACGCTCAAGCTGCGCTTCACCGATCCGGCGGCTCAGCCTGGCTACGCGTATGTACCGGGCCAGTTCAACATGATTTACCTGTACGGAATCGGTGAAGTGGCGATTTCCATCGTCTCCGATCCGGACGAGACCGAGACCCTGGATCATACGATCAGGGCCGTCGGCCGCGTGACCCGCGCGCTCAGCCGACTCAAGCCGGGCGATAGGATCGGCGTACGCGGTCCTTATGGGCGCGGCTGGCCTCTGCTCGAAGCTCAGGGAAAAGATGTCGCGCTCATTACCGGGGGTCTTGGCTGCGCGCCCCTGGTTTCGGTGATCCGCTATATCGTCGCGAGGCGCGAGCGGTTCCGGCGGCTATTGATCATGCAGGGCGTCAAACGTTCCGACGACCTCATCTGGCACGAGCAATACCAGCGCTGGCGGCAACTGCCGGACACGGAGGTGCTTTTGGCCGCGGAAGTGGCGGAGCCGGGTTGGACCTGGCATGAGGGCCTGGTGACCGCGCTGTTCGACCGCGCCGAGATCGATCCCGGCCAAACCATCGTCTTCCTGTGCGGCCCCGAACCCATGATGCGTGCTTCCATCTACGAACTCGGCCAGCGCGGCGTAGCGGACGAGGACATCTGGCTCAGCATGGAACGCAACATGCACTGCGGCCTCGGCCATTGCGGACACTGCATGATCGGCGCGCCCTTCGTGTGCCGCAACGGCCCGGTGTTTCCCTATCCCGAATTGAAAGCCCTGCTGGGCAAGAAAGGGTTCTGACATGGACAGGAAGCTTCGCGTCGCCGTTCACAAATTTTCGTCCTGCGACGGCTGTCAGCTGGCTTTTCTCAATGCCGGCGAGGAATTGGTGGAACTGTTCGAACTGGCGAACGTGGTGCACTTTGCCGAGGCCGGCATCGTCGACCCCGATGCGCGGGCCGACCTCGCCTTCATCGAGGGCAGCATCTCCACCCACGAAGAGCAGGAGCGCATCCGCCGGGTCCGCGAAAACACGCGCTTTCTCGTACCCATCGGCGCCTGCGCCACCTCGGGCTGCCTGCAGGCGCTGCGCAACCAGGCCGACGCCGCCCGCTGGTTCGCCGACGTCTATTCCGACCCTTCGAAGATCGATCACCTCGACACCGCGACGCCCATCGCCGCCAACGTGTCGGTGGACCTGGAGCTCTGGGGTTGCCCGGTCAACACGCGGCAGGTCATGGCGACGGTGAGTTCGCTGCTACTCGGCGCTCCGCCACGGGAGGATAAGGAAAAGCTCTGCATGGAATGCAAGCGGAAAAACATCGTCTGCGTGATGGTGACCCAGGGGCAACACTGTATGGGGCCAGTCACCCGCACCGGCTGCGGCGTGCTGTGCCCCGGCATCGGCCGCGACTGCTACGGCTGCTACGGACCGGCGGAGAACATCAACGGCGATGCCTGGGGCCGCTGGTTGGAGCAGAAGGGCATGCCCGCCGAGCGCATCGCCCGCCGCTTCCGCTACATCCACAGCGAGGCCGAAGCCTTCCGCGAAGCGGGAAGGCGCTGGAGGGAGAAATCATGAACGAGCGCCGGGAAATCAGGATCGACGTACCCGTCCTGGCAAGGGTCGAGGGCGAAGGTGCCCTGGATCTCCATATCCGCGACGGCCGCATCGAGAACCTGAAGTTCCGCATCGGCGAGCCGCCGCGCCTGTTCGAAAAATTCCTGGAAGGCCGCGAAGCGTTCGAAGTGCCCGACATGGTGGCGCGCATCTGCGGCATCTGCCCGGTGGCCTATCAGATGAGCGCGGTGCAGGCCCTGGAAAGCCTGTTCGGCTGGCGCTCCACGCCCTGGATCGAGGCCATGCGCCGGGCCATGTACTGCGGCGAATGGATTCAGAGCCATAGTCTCCACATCCATCTGCTGGCGGCGCCGGATTTCTTTGGATTTACCAGCGCCCCGGAGATGGCGCGGGATTATCCGGACGAAGTCCGCCGCGGCCTCCGCCTGCAAAGCCTCGGCAACGAGCTGATCCGGCTGTTCGGCGCACGCTCGGTGCATCCGGTGGGCGTGCGGGTCGGCGGGTTCCACTGCGCGCCGCCGAAGGACCGAGTAGCGAGGCTCGTGGACCGGCTGCGCGCCGCCCTGCCGGATGCGGAAAACCTGGTCGCCTGGACCGCAAGCATCGACCTGCCCAAGGATCAACAGGATTTCGTCAGCGTGGCGCTCAAGCACGCCTCCGAATACCCGCTCTATTCCGGTCGCATCGTTTCGGATACCGGACTCGACATTCCGGTCGACCGCTACGAGGATCATTTCAAAGAGCACCAGGAAGCCCATTCCACCGCCCTGTATTCCTTGCTCGAAGGCCGTCCTTACCTGGTCGGACCGCTGGCGCGGCTCAACCTGAACTGGGACCGTCTGCCAGAACCGGTGCGCTCCACGCTGGCGAAAACCGGCATCCCTTTCCCTTCCCGCAACGTGTTTCACAGCATGCTGGCGCGCGCCGTCGAGATTCACCTCGCCGTCGTGGAAGCCATACGGCTGCTGGAAAACTACGAGCCCGACGTCCCCTTCGTCTCCGGCCAAACCCGCGCCGGCAGCGGATTCGGCTGCACCGAGGCGCCGCGCGGACTGCTCTGGCACCGCTACGACGTGGACGAGAACGGCAAGGTTCTCAAGGCGCGCATCGTCCCACCGACCAGCCAGAACCAGGCCCGCATCGCCGAGGACCTGCACCGCTCGATCGAAGCCTTCGGACTCGACCACAGCGACGACGAATTACGGTTGCACGGGGAAAAGGTCATCCGCAACTACGATCCGTGCATCTCCTGCGCGACGCATTTCCTGAAACTGAAGGTGATCCGCGAATGACGCCGGTCCGCGTCCTGGGACTGGGTTCCCCGTTCGGCGACGACCGGGCCGGCTGGATCGCGGTGGAAAGCCTGATGCGATCGGACGGCTTCCGCGCGTTACCCGAAGGATTCGCATCGGCGGAAATCTGCGACCCGGTCGGCAACAATCTCCTCGATGCCATGCGCGGCGCGCGTCTCGCGATCCTGATCGACGCCGCGCAATCCGGAGCGGCGCCGGGCACAATTAGTCGCCTGGACGCACAGACTCTCGAAGACGGTTCCGAGCCCTGGTCCAGCCACGGCTTCGGATTTTCGGCAACCTTGGCCTTGGGCCGGGCTCTGAACGATCTGCCGCAGGACGTCGTCGTGTTCCTCGTTGAAATCCCGGCCGATGCCGGATTCGAACCGGCCGAAAACTTGAGCGCTCCGGTGGCGACGGCGATCCCCGATTTGACGGCCGCCGTGCTGAACGAAATCGCGCAGTGGACCGCGCGGGGAGCGAAGTAGCGCCTGAATCCTTACAGGAGGCCTGACATGGCATACCACACAAGCCTGTTGTTCCTTCGGTGGCGCGAAATCCTGGCCGTACTGTTGCTGTGCATCTGCCAGATCGCGTCCGCCAAACGGGTGGACGACTCTTCGTACCACTACCCCTACAAGAATCCCTATCTCGCCACCGCCACGGTAGCCATCCTGAAAGACCGCGAGCAGCGCTATGTCTGGGAGAAAACCCAGCATTTGGAGCTGGAGCTGATTCCGGGCCGGAACGATGTTCCGCTGCTTGAGGGAAAAGGAAAACTGCGGATCCGCTATTCGCCGCATCCCGGACCTTCGCCGTTGGTGTTTCTCCTGCCGGGGTTCGGCGGTTCCGCCTATTCGGGCTCCGCCCGTTATCTCGCGCAGTTGCTGACCGACCACGGATTTAAGGTGCTGTCGCTACCCTCCCCGTTCCACTGGAATTTCACTCTGGCGGCCAGCCGCTCGGCCTTGCCGGGCCTCACCGAAAGGGATAGCGAGGACATGTACCGGGCCATGCAAGCCGCCCTGAACGCCGTACGCGAGCGGTTTCATCCGGAAATCACCCGAATCGGCCTGGTTGGTCTGAGCCACGGCGCATTGACGGCGGCCTTCGTGCGCAGGCTCGACTCGGAAAGAAAGGAAGTCGGCCTCGATGCAACCTTGATGATCAATCCTCCCATCGATCTGCTCGGGGCGATGCGCACGATAGAACAGTTGGCAGACTTGGAACGGCGCTACACGGAGCGGCAAAGATCGAGCATCCAGTCCTATGCCACTGGAACTGTCAGCGTCGCCCTAAGCCAGGACATCGAGGACCCCGCTTATTTCGCCGGTTGGGACCAGCGCCTGGAACTGAACGACGAGCAAATACGCTATCTGATCGGATGGACCTTGCGTCAGCCGGTGGGGAGCTCGCTTTACGTCAGTTCGCTGGTCCACCCCTCGATGGGATTTCTCCAAACCCCGGTTAGCCGGGGCTATCGCAGCGCGCGTCTGGAGGAGGCGCGCGCCTATAGCCTCATGGCCTACCTCGAAAAGGTCCTGGTGCCCAACCTGGAGCGGACCCGCCAACGGACGCTCGGCTTCGAAGAATTGGTCGGAGCGTCTTCGCTGAAAAGCGTCGCGCCGGCCCTGGGCGGCGATCCGACGGTCTATCTCATGCACAACACGGATGACTTCCTGGTGTCCCAGGAAGACCTGACGTTCGCCGAACGGATCTTCGGCGACCGCGCCATCATCTATCCCCGCGGCGGCCATCTCGGCAATCTCTGGTACACGCGGAACCGTTGGGACATTCTCGCCACATTGAATGCCCTCCTGCGCGATCCCACCGACGCGAGACGGACCGCGAGCGGCGCTTCCATCGCCGTAGCGCCTTAGACGGCATAGACCAGGCGAGCGCATGCTTCTCATCCGGATACCGTTGTTGCGTAGCGGCCCCCAAGGCGACGCCACTGCCAATGGCATACGCAACGCCAAACAGCCGTCCCTTCGCCGCCAGACCGGGAAAAACAGAATGTTCTAGGGAAGCTCTGATTAAGTTTCCAGTGGGAAAAGCGAACAGTGCAACTGTTGGATCTCAAAGCCCCTCACCCAACCCAATCACGCCGCACTTTCCCTGTTGGGAGCCCAAGCGGCGCTTACCCGTGCACCCGTTCGCCGGGAGCGAACGCTAACGTGCGAAGCACGGCCCTTCGACAGGCTCAGGACAGGTTTGTCCCAGCGGGAGTGAGCTTATTCAGAGCTTCCCTAGCATTGACATGCATCCGAAATTCCATAGTCTCATTTTGACTCGACACCTTTGGCGTCTACAGGACAGAGGTTTTCCTGAACGAATCCGATAACCGACGACTAATAAGCAATAACCCAAAAAGAGAAATCCTTCATGAAAATTCTCGCCGTCCATCCAAGTCCCCTGATGTACACCAAGGTCTTTCTCCGTCTCGAACCCCTGGGGTTGGAGATGGTTGCCGAATCGGCACGCCGCCTGGGGCACTCGGTCCGTCTGATCGATCTGCAGGTGGAGACCCATCAGGACTTCTATCGCATGCTGGAAACTTGGCGGCCGGATGTCGTGGCCTTCGCGCTCAATTATCTGGCCAACGTCCCGGAAGTGATCGATCTCGCCAAGGACACCAAGGACCGACTGCCCAACAGTTTCGTCTGCATCGGCGGGCACAGCGCGTCGTTCACGGCCAAAGATCTGCTCGAACACGGCGAGGGCAAGATCGACTGCGTGCTGCGCGGCGAGGGCGAAGCCGGATTTCCGAAGCTCCTGGAGGCGATCGAGCACGACCGTGATTCGGTGGATAAGGTGCCGGGAGCCGTCACGGCCGACGGCGAAGGCCCGCCGCCCACCTTCGTGGCCGATCTCGACAATGTCAGCCCGGCGCGGGATCTGGTCCGGCATCGCCGAAAATATTTCCTCGGCACCCTCGATCCTTGTGCCTCCATCGAATTCACACGCGGCTGCCCCTGGGACTGTTCCTTCTGCAGCGCATGGACCTTCTACGGCCGCAGCTATCGCGTCATGAGCCCGGAAAAGATCGTCGAGGACCTGAGCCGAATTCGGGAACCGGGCATCTTCATCGTCGACGACGTAGCCTTCATCCAGGACAAGCACGGCTTCGAAATCGGCGAAGCCATCGCCCGCCGCGGCATCAAGAAGGAGTATTATCTCGAGACTCGGGGCGACGTCCTGCTTCGCAACAAGGACGTATTCCGGTTCTGGAAAACGTTGGGCATGGAATACATGTTTCTCGGGGTCGAAGCCATCGACGAAGCCGGCCTCGCCCTCTTCCGTAAGCGGGTGAGCCTTTCCAAGAACTTCGAAGCTTTGGAATTCGCCCGTTCTCTGGGAATCACCGTCGCCATCAATATCATCGCCGATCCCGACTGGGACCGCGACCGTTTCGAAACCATCCGAAAGTGGTGCCTGGAGATTCCCGAGATCGTCAACATCAGCGTCAACACGCCCTACCCCGGCACCGAAACCTGGCACACCGAATCGCGCAAACTGACTACCCGGGACTACCGCCTGTTCGACATTCAGCACGCCGTCCTGCCCACCCGGCTGCCGCTGCCCGAATTCTACGCGGAACTGGTGAAAACCCAGCAGGTGCTCAACATGAAACATCTGGGCTGGGAAGCCCTCAAAGGCACCGCAGGCATCGTCTTCCGCCATTTGCTACGCGGTCAGACCAACTTTCTGAAAAGCATGTGGAAGTTCAACAGCGTCTTCAACCCGGAATTGCAACTGGCCGACCACCGGCGCCCGGTCAAATACGAGATGCCCCTGCCACCCGAGCGCACCGATCGGAAGTTCAAGCCGCAAAGCCTCTACGTCCACGAGATCCACGAACGCAAGCCGCGTGCGCTGGACGAGGCGACCGAGCGCTTCGTCGACGAGAGCCGGACGGGCGCATGGGGGGAAGCCTGACGAACGTACGGCATCGACAAACGAGCAGTCTTCGGCTTCCTCGATGCATTGCGGCAGCGTGACGTGCCACGCAGGTACGCCGATGGTCGCGACGATCCGCCGGCAAAGACACCGTTTCGCTGCGGTGCGGTTCGCTTCGCTCACCACACCCTACGACTGGGCTATGAGAGGGCAGGTAAGGCCGCTGGGCCGTAACGCGCCGCACACTGCGAAAAGACGGGTTTTTACAAATACCATAACCTGCCCCAAGACCTTTGTCGGAAACGAATTCCCGACACCGACCGGCCTTCACAATCCCTGTGAACTAGATTCCGGCGATCCCTGCCGGAATGACGGTCGGCTAGGGTGCGGTGAGCGTAGCGAACCGTACCAATCGAGTCGGAAAGGATGCCTGCCTTAGGTGTAGTTGAAGGGCGGTTCGCTTTGCTCACTACATCTTACGGCTTGCCGATTCCCCGACCACGGTGGTCCGAAATACGCCGCACCGATACACGGCTGATTGAGACTACCTCCGCTCACCTACCGAGCCCGTCCATACTCGCACCTCATACGGGAGCTTCTCACATGGCCCGTTTCAGGCTCGGCGGCTCGGCACACGAAAACTGGTCGGTCACCCTGCCGGGATTCATGCGGTTCCACGGGTCCCAAATCGCCTTGAATTCGCGGAACGCCTGAACCAGCCTGTCCCCGTACAGCTTGGGCAGAAGGTCCGATCGAGCCATACCGTCGCCCCACTGGACAGACAGCGAGCCGTTGTAACGCACGATAAGATCCGTCGCCTCATCCAGAAACGCCTGCCAATGCTGGCTGCCCTCTCGGTTCGAGAAATCGACGCGGCAGTGGATACAGCCCTGGCCGAGATGGCCGTACAAGGCACAGCGATATCCGTATTTGTCCAGCAAGGCCCGGTAATCCTTCAAATACGGCCCGACATCGCAGGGATGGACGGCCGCATCCCCCCAGCCCGGTAGCGCCGTCCGCGATCCCGGCACACGGGCGGCCGCCGCCAAATCCGCCGCCCTGACATTCCACAGCAACGCTTTTTCGCGGGGACCGCTCAGCAGCTTCATCGTCGGCGCCCCCGGCTTACCCCGCAGCTTGCCCATGAGTTGTCTGGCTTTTCCTTCCGATTCCTCGCGCGTCTCGCCACCGAATTCCAGGATCAGCCAGCCCTTCCCCTCGGGCAGCAGTTCCCACTCTCTAGGATGAATGCGGGCGGCCTTCACAGACTGGACGAACTGGTCGTCGATCGCTTCGAGGCCCAGAGGTCCGAACTCCATCAGCTCGGCGTTCTGGTCGGCAGCCTTGTAGATGTCGGAGTAACCCAGCAACAACAGCGTACGCTCAGGCGGGCTCGGCACCAGGTGCAGCTCGGCATGCAGGACTATGACGCAGGTCCCCTCGGTGCCGACCAGCGCGCGAGCGACGTTGAAGCCGTTCTCGGGCAGCAATTGATCGATCGCATAGCCGGAAACCCGCCGGGGAACCCTGGGAAAACGCGCTCGAATCGCATCCGCGTATTTGTCCCGCAAAGCCTTGAGGCCGGCGTAAATTTCCCCGCGCCGGCCGCCCTCGCGAATGAGGGTCTCCAGTTCCGGTTCGGACGTCGGCCCGACGGTCATCCGCAATCCGTCGTAGGTGAGAATGTCCAGCCTATGGATATGGTCTGCGGCGCGCGCGCCGGCCATGACCAAGTCCGGACTGCAGGCATCGCGGCCTAACACGGCGCCCAGCGTGCGGTGATCATGGACGGACGGGGCGAGACAGAAGCTCAGATGATGTTTCTCGGCTTGCCAGCACAGCGAGTCGAGCGCGCAGCCGGGCTCGACTACGGCGCGCCGTCTTTCCGGGTCGATGGCCAAGACGCCGCGAAGATACTTGGACATATCGATGATCACCTGAGAACCGCGCCTCTGTGCCTCCACGCCGGTTCCGCCGCCGCGCGGTATGACCGGTGTGTCGTGTCTGCGGCAAGCGGCGACGGTCTCGACCACGTCGCTGACGTCGCGCGGAATGACCACGCCGACCGGTACCGGGCGGCCGCGGGTGGCACCGATCGCGCCGGGCGTCCAGCCGGGAAAATTGAAGCGAACTTCGCCGCGGACCCGTTTGCGAATGGCGACGGCCAGAGCCTCCGCCGCCGCAGCGTTAAGATTCGAATGCGCCATCGGACCTCCCTGTCTGATAGACGTGCAGTTTGTTTTCGGGAAAGAACCACCCGCCGGCATTCCTTGCCGCGTTCTCCAAAAAGGCGGGCGTCGCAACTCGGACTGGGACACGACCGAATCCGCGCCTCGCAAAAATGCTGGGTTTCGTTCCGCAACCCAGCTTACAAGGCTATTGCGACGCCCTCCGAAAGGAGACGGTCTTTCGAGCCGTTCGCTAGTGGCGGATTCGATTCTAAACCTTTCGCCCGACTAGACATAATCCCCTCCGCTACCGGGAACAATCCATCGCCGGCCGAGTCACTTCGGTTAGGCATAGCGGAACCGTCTGCGTCCTCGCAATGCGAAAGATCAATCGGGCGGCGGGGAGGTTCATCGGCCGCTTGCGCACGAGATCCTTTGAACCGAGGTCGGAACAGCGCGTTTCTCGACGGACTCGATAATCCAGGATCAAACGCCGGACGTTTCCTCAAAGAAGAGGGAGACTTCAGCATGACACCGGACTTACGTCAGAAAACGGAACTCAGCCGGACCGCCTGTCCTGTAAATAGCCATAACGAATGGGACCCTTTGGAAGAGGTCATCGTCGGCCGACTGGAGGGTGCCACGATCGCATCGGATCACATTGCGGTGACCGCCGCCATCCCCGGCAAGAGCGCCCGTTGGCTCGCGAAGATAACCGCCGGCTGGAAATACCCGAGTTTTCTGTTGAGCGAGGCCCTGCACGAACTGGAAGGTTTCGTAGAGCTTCTCGGAACGCTCGGTGTCACCGTGCGTCGGCCGGAACCGGCGGACTTCTCGATCCGTTTCAAAACGCCTCACTGGACGTCCAAAGGTCTCGCCAACGCCTGCCCCAGGGACAGCCTCCTCGTGATCGGCGACGAGATCATCGAAGCCCCCATGGCTTGGCGCTGCCGTTATTTCGAAACCCATTCGTTTCGACCTCTGCTGAAGGAATATTTCCACCGGGGCGCCCGCTGGAGCGCCGCGCCGAAACCGGAACTTCGCGACGAGCTGTACGATCCGGACTATCGGCCGCCGGCGGACAGCGGCCCCGTCCGTTACGTGATCAATGAGTTCGAACCGGTGTTCGATGCCGCCGACTTCGTCCGTTGCGGCACCGATCTCTTCGTCACCCGCAGCAACGTCACCAACCGCAGCGGCATCGAATGGCTGCGACGGCATTTGGGCGAACCGTACCGCATCCACGAGATCGAAAGCCTTGCCCGGCATCCCATGCATATCGACACCACCATTCTGCCCCTGGCGCCGGGGCGGTTGCTGGTCAATCCGGAATACGTCGATGTTAAGCGGCTTCCCGCGATGCTCAAGTCCTGGGATATTTTGATCGCCCCGGAACCTGATCCGGTGAAGGGAAACATACAACGGTTCGTGTCCATGTCCAGCCGCTGGCTGAGCGTCAATGTCCTCTCGATCGACCAAAAACGGGTGATCGTCGAGAAAAACCAGCCTTCGATGATACGGTTGTTGGAACGACACGGCTTCGAACCGATTCCCTGCTCGTTCGCGAGCTACGCGCCGTTCGGCGGTTCGTTTCATTGCGCCACCCTGGATATTCGGCGGCGCGGCGAGCGGCAGTGTTATTTCTGATCGGGAGCATCGCCGGCATCGCGCTGGTGGACAGCCTGAACCCCACGGCGATCACCCTGCAACTGCTGCTTCTGAGCACGCCCAAGCCTGGAACGCGCTCCGCTGCCTTCATCTTGGGGGTGTTCGTCGCCAATTATGCCGGCGGCTTGATGCTGGTACTGGGGGTGAACCGCTTTTTCGGCGCCCGGCTCCGGGACGTCGCCTCGCTTCACGACGGCGCGCAACTGATCATCGGCGTGCTGCTCATCGCCGCGGGCATTTTCGTATGCCGGTTCGTCTCTCCCAAGAAATCGCGCCGAGTGCCGCTGGGCGTATGGCAAAGTTTTTTCATGGGCGCGGCTGAGATGGCGCTGGAACTGCCCACCGCGTTTCCGTATCTGGCCGCCCTCGGCCTGATCGCACGTGAGTCGCCGCCCCTGCCCGCGACTCTCGCCATCCTGCTGATGTACAACATCCTTTTCGTGCTGCCCCTGCTGATTCTGCTGCTGACGTACAAGCTGCTGCCCGGCCCACAGACGCCGTTGATGGCGAAACTGGAAAAACTGTTCCGCCGCTGGCTACCGCTAGTACTCCGGATTCTGCTCCTGGGATTCGGGATATTTCTCGTAGCTGACGTGGTGTCGAGGCCGCTGAGTGTCGAGCTGCCGTTCGGGAAACAGCTGTCGCGCGAATTTGCCAGGCTTAACTGAACCTGCCGATTCCCTAGCGAGCCGGCCGCGAACGGGCCGAGCGGATCGTCATGCAGGCTGCCCTGCGCCGCACGATGACGACCAATAAGCTTGAACAAAAGGCCTTGGGGGAGATGCAGCGGCACGATTTTCTGAAGCCGACCGAAACCGGACCGCGCGTCCATTTCCGCCTGATCAACAATCGGCCGGAACTCACCGTCCGCTTCATCGTCCGCGACATCCGCCAAGCCGAAGGCGCCCTAAGCCGCGACACTCTTCGGAAATTCGACCTCGCGTCCGCAACCTTCGAGATCGTGGGAGTTCCGCCGCTCCGGATCGCGCAAAAGGAATCGCCGAGTGAGTATTACAGCCATCCTTGGCCGACGACAGTGTTTCGATGGGCACGCCATGCTTTGCCCATACTACCTCGCTGATACGTAATCTTCGCTAGCGACAGACGCGTTTTTTTCGTCTAACGTGAGGTCTATGGCCTGCCTCAATCGTTTATCGGCCGCTTCGGATGGGAAGTCTTGAACGCCTTGCATGGCTGAGCTCGGCCGCGGCAGTGGCATCGGCGATATTTCCCGCGTTCGGCCAGGAGTGGGGGACGAGACCGCTGCATCGCCCCGGCGCTGTCCAATTGCTGGAAGTGCCGGTCTCCGGTAATCCGATCGTCCCACGGCGCGAACCGGCAATCCAAAATCCGTACGCGAACGACGCCGGCGCCATCGTGCAGGGACGAAAGCTGTTCGAAAGCCTGAATTGCAGCGGTTGCCATGCTCCCTTTGGAGGCGGCGGCATGGGTCCGCCTTTGAGCGATCGCGACTGGACCTATGGCGGAGAACCCGCTGCGATCTATCTCAGCATCGCGCAAGGCCGTCCCAATGGCATGCCGGCCTGGAGCCGGGCCTTGCCGCCGCAGTCCATTTGGCAATTGGTGACCTATATCCGGACGCTCGGCGGAGCGCCCGCACCGGATGCCGTTCCGGCGCAGCCGGCTCCGAATCGCACGCGCGGATCTCAGCGATGAGGCCTTGGATACTCGCTTGCATCGGCTCGCTTTTGGCCTGCCTCGCCGCCGAAGCCATTGCAGCGCCTTCGGTGGCGGAGCTCGAACGGCAGGGTTATCAGATATTCATCGATCGCTGCGGCGTCTGCCACGCCGTGCGCGGAGCCGAAGCCCACGGCATCTTGGGTCCCGACCTCACCCATCTGATGAGCCGGCGCTATATCGGAGCGGGCGTGCTCCCGAATACGGTGGGCCATTTAGGCGGATGGATCGCGGACGCGCAGGCACAAAAACCGGGGTGCTACATGCCGACCATGGACCTCACCGGCCCCGAATTGCGGGCGGTGCTCGCCTATCTCCAAACCCTACGCTGAAGGGGCGGGACCGCGTCCGAAGACCCGTTTGTCGGCGAAGGATTGGAGACCTGCGCTTAACGTCGCACCGCAAGTAAGTCGGGAAGCCTTTCCCGATACCGCGCCGGTTTTCCGGCAAAGGATGGTTGACCTACAGCTGGAGGAGATACCGGATGATCCGATCGAAGACACATTGGCCGGTTTTTGTCGTCTACTCGGGATGGCTGGCGAATGCCCTGGGTTCGGACGAGATCGTCCGCCTCTCCCAGGATGACGGCCAATGGGTGATGGCCGCCAAGAATTACGCCAATACCCGTTTCAGCGGACTGGATCAGATCAATGTCGACAACGTCAAGCAGCTTCGGGTCGCCTGGACCTTTTCGACCGGCGTGCTCAACGGTCATGAGGCGGCACCGTTGGTTGTGAAGGACACGATGTACCTTGTAACGCCCTGGCCCAATATCCTCTACGCCCTGGACTTGAATCAGGCCGGTGCGATCAAATGGGTGTACCGGCCGAACCCCAGCCGAGCCGCGCAAGGCGTGGCCTGCTGCGATGTAGTGAACCGCGGGGCGGCTTACGCCGAGGGAAAGATCTTCTTCAACACGCTGGACAATCATACCGTGGCGGTCGATGCGGCCACGGGCAAGGAAGTGTGGAAAACCAAGCTCGGCGCAATCGCCAAGGGCGAGACCATGACCATGGCCCCTATCGTCGTGAAGAACAAGGTTCTGGTCGGCAACAGCGGCGGCGAAATGGGCGTGCGCGGCTGGTTGACGGCGCTCGACACCCGCACCGGCAGGATCCTATGGCGCGCCTACAGCACCGGGCCGGACAAGGATGTCCTGATCGGACCGGATTTCAAGCCGCCTTACGTGAGCGGCCAAAACCTCGGGGCGACCACTTGGCCGTCCGAGGCCGCCTGGCAGATCGGAGGCGGGACGGTGTGGAGCTGGATTTCTTACGACCCGGAAGCCGATTTGATCTATTACGGCACCTCTAATGCCAGCCCCTGGAACGCGGTGCAGCGCCCCGGCGACAACAAATGGACCTCTTCCGTGTTCGCCCGCGATCCCGACACCGGCATGGCGCGCTGGGCCTACCAGTGGAATCCGCATGACCTCTACGACTACGACGGCACCAACGAGAACGTGCTGCTCGACCTCACCATCGCCGGCCAGGAGCGAAAGGTATTGGTGCATGCCGACCGCAACGGCTATATGTACGTGGTGGACCGTCTGACCGGCGTAATCATTTCCGCGGAGCCATTCGTTTTTACCAACACAGTCAAGCGGGTCGACCTGAAAACCGGCATACCGGATCTGGCGACCGAGAAGGAACCGCAGCTCGGCAAGTTCGTGAAAGATATCTGTCCCGCCCCGCCGGGCGGCAAGGACTGGCAGCCCATGGCTTATTCGCCGGGCACGGGCTTTCTCTACGTGCCCCACAATAACCTCTGTTTCGATATGAAAACCATGGAAGTGGGCTATATCGCGGGAACGCCCTATGTGGGCGCCGAAGTCGCGATGAAAGCCGGACCCGGCGGCAACCGCGGCTTCTTTACCGCCTGGGACCCAATTCGGAACCGGAAAGTGTGGGACATCAAGGAAGACTTTCCGGCCTGGAGCGGGGCTCTGGCCACGGCGGGCGACGTGGTGTTCTACGGAACCATGGACCGTTGGTTCAAGGCGGTGGACGCCAAGACCGGCCGGGAATTGTGGAAATTCCGGACCGGCTCGGGCGTGATCGGCCAGCCCGTGACCTACCGGGGCCCCGACGGCAAGCAATATGTAGCGGTGCTGGCCGGCGTCGGCGGCTGGGCCGGCGCGGTGGTCGCGGGGCAGCTGGACCCCAGGGTTCCCTACGGCGCCTTGGGTTTTGTCGGCGCGATGAAGGACCTGCCCGAAGTCACCGGCGGAGGCGGCACCTTGTATGTCTTCGCGCTGCCGGAGGAGTTGCCATGACCGGACGACTGCGTTTGCGCCTATCCCAACAACCTGCCCTTCTCCAACCAGCACGGCGAAGGTTTCGAAAATCGCCTGGCGAAGATCATGGCCCGCGAACTCGGTCGCAAGCTGGAGTATATCTGGCGGACGCAACGCCGCGGCTTCTTCCGGAACACGCTGAACGCCGAGCGCTGCGACCTGGTCATGGGAGTTCCTAGCGGATTCGAGATGGTACTGACGACCTGCCCGTACTACCGTTCCGCCTATGCCCCGGTCTACCGCAAGAACGCCGGCTACACGCCGCACTCGCTGATAGCCGACCGCATTCGGGCGCCTCGAAAACGTCGAGGTACTCAGATGTCCCGTCGTTTTCAGCCACGCAAGCGGTGGACAAGCTAAGGAAGCTCTGATTAGAGCATTTTCCCATCCGATGTGCGGCATGGCTGATGGGCAATGAAGACCGGAATGTCGGGCTGGAACTTCGTGCGGGATCCGATCATTCGGTGCTTTGGAGCGAGTACTTCTACGAACGCACCTTTGCTCGGTTCAAACGCCTGGACAAGGCCGCAACTTCGCCCGCCAGGTCAAAGTGTTCGTGGCGACGCAAATCCGGTTGTTGCGAGCGTCATCGCCATGACGGCAACTGCATGCTCGACCTGGGCTCAGGCGGCTTGTCGCCGCGCCGGGATATCCATGCCCCGGATTAACCCGGCCTATATTCGTAGGCCAGGCTAATGACGGTGATTTTACCGCCTTCGACGGCGGCGAGTTGTTCCCTCGTTCATCGGCGTCAGCCCGGACGCCTTCCCCAGAGCACGGAAGTCGTCATTTGCTACTGCGGAACCAGTCACGATGACCGAAGACAAAAACAAGACCCCTGAAAAAGACTTCATAGTCAAACTCCTTATCGTCCATGATCAACTCCTCTCGTTTCGATGCGCTTCGGAGCAAATTTGCCGGGCGCTGCCGCGGTTTCGGCTTCGTCGAGATCGAGGGCCTTGAAGCGCGCGGCGATTGCCGGGGTTAACGGCCGCAGCGTGCGAGGCAACATACGGCGTGTCAACGAGGAACGGCCGCGCGGACGACGCGGCCGCTGACGCTAAAGCATTTTCGGTTCGCATTCAGGGCCCACGTGCAAATCCGTTTCCCTTCCGCTCGCCCAAGTGGACGGACGAAGTCGCCTTGTGCGCGCGGTGAAAAAGGCAGCAGCCGGAAAAACTGTGGTCACGCGAATATCCCCCAACTTTCCGCGGAGGCGGGCTAAAATGAGTATATCTACGTAGCCGTATTTCGAACCGCGATGGCGGGTCGGTTGAGTGCGCGGCGAAAAACGTTACATCAAGAAAACATCTTGAGCCGGCTTGGGGGGTTCGTCGATGACTCAAAGACTGATCCAGCGTCTTCTGGTGGTTCTGCCCGTTCTCCTGGCAGATGGCTGTTCCGGTCCTTCCACGATTCAAAAAGGCCAGCGGATTTATCAAGGAAACCTCGACCGGAAGGCTGCGGTGCCGGACTCCCACAACGGCGGATCGGTTTTTTCGGTGGCGCGATCTCCCGGCGTCCCGTCGCAGCCCAACGCGTCATCCTACGCTTCGGTTGCTTCGTCTGTCTTCCCCAAGCCCCCAGCCTTGGAGACCCAAGTCGCCTTCTGGCGCAACGTGTACGGCGTATGGAGCCGATCTCAGGTCGTCCTGCACGACAATCGCTTCATGGATCTCATCTACGAGGTCATCAACCTACCCGGTGACATCAAGGAGGGCTATACCCCGATCCAAAAAGCCCTGGTGGATGAACGAAAGGCTTATTGGCAGTTTCGGCTGCGCGATCTGGAACAGAAGGTCGCTTTCGGAGCGCCCCTGACTCCCGACGACCGGAGACTAGCCTTGAAGATCAGCCCGAACGGCGATTTAAAGACGGTATTGGCCGGTGCGAGCGAACGGCTTCGCGCCCAGCGCGGCCTTCGGGAGCGTTTCAAAAGGGGTTTGGAAATCAGCGGTCGTTACGACCGCCACTTCAGGGAAATTTTCCGTCAGGCCGGTCTTCCCGAAGATTTGGCGTATTTACCGCATGTGGAATCGTCGTTCCAGGCGCACGCGCGTTCCTCCGCCGGCGCCGTCGGAGTGTGGCAATTCACGCGTGCGGCGGCCGAGCGGTTCATGAACGTCAATTCCGTGATCGACGAGCGCCTGGACCCCATCGCTTCGGCCCAGGGGGCCGCCCGTTATCTGAGCTACGCCTACGGCAAGCTGGGAAGCTGGCCCTTGGCGATCACCTCCTACAACCACGGCATTGCGGGCATGATGCGGGCCAAACAGTCTTTCGGCCACGACTTCATGCGTATTGTCTCCGATTACGATCACCCGCAATTCGGCTTCGCGTCCCGTAATTTTTACGCCGAGTTTCTCGCCGCCCGGGAAATTGCCCTTCAACCCGAGCGTTTTTTTGCCGAAAGGATTCGATATGAAAAACCTTTGGACTGGGATCGCGTCGTTCTGAGGGAGAACGCCTCCGTCTCGACCCTGGCTCGTCATTACGAGACCGACAAATCACAGCTTATTGCCCTGAACACGGCATGGACCGAATCCGCGAAGTCCGGCCAGGCGCTCCTGCCCGCCGGCACGACGGTCTGGCTTCCGCCCGGCACGCTCCGCCAGCTCGCCCAGCGGGCAGAGCGGAATCGCCTAGTGGCGCAAAATCAGAATGTTCTTCAGACATCGCCCAACGTTAGAGTGAGCTTTCCCGGCAGCGGCCGGACGAACCGCTCGACGATCCCGTAAAGCACCGATTACGGACTAGCTGGGATTCGGGCGTTCACTCGATGAACCGGAAAACAGCGTCGTCGCTTGCGGAGGGGCCCCCACCTTGAAACAGTCCCTGGCCGCACCGAGCGCGATCGCGGATTCGAGCGATTTCTTGAATTAGGACTAGCTTCTTTAGTGAAATTGGAGTACGCTGCAGTCAGTTTGTCGCGGCGCAAGACCGGTCTGCGCCACGAGGATACGGAATTTCCCTTTCAGTCAATGCCCGACGGCATCTGCTAGTACCCGCCTCCTCCTGCAAATCGCACTAGGCGCTGATCTTTGGTCAGTCCTGTGGTCCAGTAACCCATGCTCGCGCTCGACCGGTGCCCCGCTCGTCGCGGCAAGCAAGAGCCAAGAAAGAGATGACATGCCTATTTGTTCTCAGGGCATATCCAACATTCAATTAAAGGCCGTCGCCGACCCAGACCGCCTACCCCGCGCGCACGCCCGGGTGCAGGCCGTTTCGGGGGCGACGAACACGCGCCATCCGCTCGCCGACGCTTGCGTCCACCGCGCAGCGGTCCGGCCGCCGACTTCCGGCTCTTCCTTCACCGGAGAGCTACACGCCGCAGACAGTCGTCAATCGAAGCTCCAGCGCCGGTCCGACCGCTACGGCAATCAACGCCGAGGCAAGGGCCCGCCCATCCACGCCATCGGTTCATCCAACCATGACGCCGCCTATCTCGGTTGCGCCCACAGGAGACATTCCATGCTGAGAATTTATGCCGGAAATCTGCCGGCCGATACCACCGAACGGGAGTTCAACGAACTTTTCGCGGAGTATGGTCGGGTACGCTCGATCGAGTTGGCTCGCGACATCTTTTCGGGACGCTGTCGAGGCTTCGGTTTCGTGGAGATGGAGGGCCACGAGGCGCGCGCCGCGATCGCCGGGCTCAACGGCCGCAACCTGCGCGGCAACAGCCTGCGGGTCAATCAGGAGCGTCCCCGCGACCGGAACGGCCGCGGCCGGCGACGTTAGGCACCGGACAACCGGACCGAGTCTGTCTACGAACCGATGCGCTCCGCACGAAGATTTACTTACAGAATCCTTACCGGAAAAGGTGTTTATTAGCATGTCCGGCCCGCTCCCGACCGAGGGCTCGAGCTGGTTTTTTAAGTGATTTTTTATCTCCCTATCGAGGAATTTTTTGATGAGTATGAAATTGTACGTCGGCAACCTGAGCTACAGCATCGACAACGGCGCACTGGCGCAACTATTCGCGCCGCACGGCACGGTACAGTCGGCAAACGTGATCACGGACCGGGAAACCGGCCGTTCCAAAGGTTTCGGTTTCGTGGAAATGGGTAACGACCAACAGGCCCGAGCCGCGATCAGCGCCCTCCACGGCAAGGAGGTTGCCGGACGGAGTCTTACCGTGAACGAGGCACGCCCGCGCGAAGAAAGGACCGGCGGTGGATTCGGCGGCAGACGCAACGGCGGATTCGGTGGCGGACACCGTTACTGATATTCGCTAGACCGGCGCTCCTCCGGCTCCGGTTACAAAATCCTCCCGGCCTCGCGATCGTATACCGTTCCGGGCGAGGCCGGGACATTCGCCCGCCGACGAACGTTCAGTGAGCGCGTCCACCACGGCCAAGCCCCGTTTCCCGCACATTCGCCCGCTCTCATGGAGGACAGAGCGGAGACTCATCCATTAATGCAACCTGTTCGCGCAAATCGAGAATCCGGTCATGCCAATAACGCGGCGTGTTGAACCACGGAAACGCGATGGGAAACGCGGGATCGTCCCAACGCCTCGCGATCCAGGCGGTGTAATGGATCAAGCGTAAAGTGCGCAGTGCCTCGATCAGGTGCAGCTCGCGCATGTCGAAGTCGCAAAAGCTACGGTAACCGGAAAGCAGACAGCCCAGCTGTCGCGTCATCTCCGCACGCCCTCCCGACAGCAGCATCCATAAATCCTGAACTGCAGGCCCCATGCGGCTATCGTCGAAATCGACGAACCAGGGTCCGTTACGCGTCCACAACATGTTTCCGGGATAGCAATCGCCGTGCAGCCGTATGGCGCGCACCGCGCCGGCGCGCTCGAAACAGCGTCTCGCCGCGTCCAGAGCGCGATTCAACGCATCGCGATACGCCTCCACGATGTCCGCCGGAATCAGGTCGTGCGACAGCAGATAATCCCGCGGTTCCTCGCCGAAGCTCGCGATATCCAGCGTAGGACGTTCGCGATACGGTCTGAGCGCTCCGACCGCGTGAATGCGGCCGACCAGCCGCCCCATTCGCTCAAGCATCGTGCAGTCGTTGAATTCGGGCGCGTGGCCACCTTGTAAGGGAAATACGCCGAAACGAAAGCCGCCGAATTCGTGCAGCGTCGACCCGTCCGGGCCCGGCAAGGCCGGTACGACCGGTAATTCGGATTCGGCGAGCTCTTGCACGAAGGCATGTTCTTCGAGAATGGCGGCGTTGCTCCATCGTCCCGGGCGGTAGAATTTCGCAACCACCGGCGGACCGTCTTCCATCCCGACCCGGTAAACGCGATTCTCGTAGCTGTGGAGCGCCAGCAAGCTGCCGTCGCCCTGAAATCCCGCGCTCTCCAAGGCGTTCAAGACGCAATCGGGTGTCAGGGACGAAAAAGGATGGGGATCTCTGAGGGTATTCATAAACCTCATTCCACTAGTGACGGCAGCCGTCTTGAAAAAGACCGATTTCGTTCCAACGGACGCTCACTCAATAATGGAGTGGTTTCTCATCCAGGATCTTGTCAATCTCGGCAGGGACCGGCAGCTGTCTGATACGATCGACGAGAAGTTTGCAGGTTGCCGCTAATTGATCGATCTGTTTTTGCTGCTCGCACACGACCTGGTTCAATGCCTGGATCGTGTCTTCCTGGTAGGCGAGTTTGGTTTCCAAGTCCACCAAGCGTTCTTCTATCATGCTTCGACCTTTATGATGGAAAACCGGCTTTACTTTCAAAGGTCCTACTTCTTCAACGGCGCGTCCAGGTCGGCGAACGGTTTAAACGTCGTACCGACGCCCCGGCGCTCACCATCCTTCGATCGCTCCGCATCTAGTTGACGAGAGTGTTCGTAGGTCTGGCAATAAATGCAGAGCAGTTCCCGATTGCCGCCATCCGGCGGATTATTGTCGTGATTGTGGTCTCTACGATGGACCGTAAGCTCGCTGAGATTCTCGCGTGAAAACTCACGGGCACAAAGCCCGCAAACCCACGGGTATCGTTTTAAGGCCCGCTCTCGATAGCCGCGCTCCCGTTCTTCGCGTTGACGCCGGGCCTCGGCAACGACCCGATCGAGTCTTTTGTCGTCGGGTCCGGTTTTCATGACGGGCATGACTCTCCCTCCGATTGTTCATAGCCAAGTTTGATTCGAGAACATACACGATGTTCGCTGCAAAACTCACCGGTCGTGCACTCCGAAACCGACGCCTGCTCATGTCGCTGGCCGGGCTTCTGGCGTTTATCACGATATATTGGGCGCTCCCAACCGTCATTGCGGAATTTCTTCAATTCCGACTCGCTCTCGCCGGATTCACTCGAGTCGATATCAAGGCCCGGCGCCCATCCTGGGATGAACTGCTAATCGATTCGCTACAAGCGCGCCGCCGTTTTGGAAACAGGCTGCTCACCGTTCGTGCGACCGGAATGAGAATACGGTATCGGCCGCTCGAATTGCTGTCGGCAAGGCTCACCAGCGTCCGTATCGAGAAAACGGACATCGAAAGCCGCCTAATCGAAACGGAACACCCTATGGACGATAGCGGCGACGAACCGGTGCCGATCTCATTCGCCACGGGCCGTTGGCTATCCGGCCTACCGGCGGATGAACTGTCTCTCGAACGGGTGAATCTCGATTTCCGAACGCCCAACGGAGGCGTTTACGCCGCCCGCGCAGCGGCTCTTGTGCAAAACGGAACAGCGACACTCAGCGGCGAAATCCTTCCTGCGGAGGAACCGCCGTTTACGTTTTCGGCGCATGCGGACGCTAACGGCGAGTTTACGCTGGATGTCCGAGCGTCCGGAGACTCCGCGCCGCCTGTCCTCCATATCGCCGCCCGCAGCGGGAAAATCACTAACGGCCGCATGAGCATCGACGGTGAGCTCCGGGGGAGTCTAGACGGCGTTGCAGGCTTACTGAAGCCCTGGTTGGAACCGGGCTGGGAACTGCCGCCGGTGAAGGGACATATCGACAGCCGATGGAGGGGCGCCGTTCCGGTTGCGGGCCGTGCTTTTGAAAATATAGCGATCAGCAGCGATCATGATCTCGGGATCAAGGCCGAACCGTCGGACGGTGCGATCCGAAGCGTCGAATCCAGTATCCGGGCGAGCGCTTCGATAGCAGAGCGCCGAATCCGCTGGCGGATCGAAGGGCAATCCACGTTGTCGGCACGCTTCAGGGGGACATCGAAGACTCACCCGAAACCCACGGTCGCGGTGACACTTCCAAAGGGAATGGCCGGCTCGGTCGAAATCGTGCCGGAAGGTTTCGTTTTCGATGTCGCAGTCGGCTCCATCGTGCGTCTCTCGCCGATCGAGTGGAACGGGATTTCCCTTTCCGAGCTGGATATCGCACTCACCGGCAGCAGGAAACTCCGCTACGATTCCAAACTCGCCCGATGGAACTTCGAACCTTTCGAGTTGTTGATAAAGCCGGCGATCCTGCGCTGGACGAGCGGCGAAATTCAGATCGACCCCGCCTATTTCAAGATCGCCCAGCTTACCGGCGGGAATGCCCGATGGGAAGGCGTGGGCGAACTGTACTCAAGGAGCGTCAAGCCCATCGTTCAAGGCAAAGCCTTGCCGACCGGCGAGGCGTCGATCAAATTCCAGGGAGACTCGAAACAACTCCACTTCGAGAGTATCGCGGCACTGTCCGAAGGGAAACTGCTCCTGACCGGTCGGGCACGTCATCGGTTGTCCAGCGGCCGCGGATCGGCGTACTTCGATTTGGCACCGGTCGTATTCGGCGAGTCCGGTTTAACCCTGAAGCAATTGCTGGAACCCTGGCCCTATCCCGTAGACCTGCGCGCCGGCCGAATCCATGTCCATGGCAGCGGTTCCTGGGAATTCTCGGCCGGAGACGGCTCCTCCCGCGAAACCCTGCGGTTCCGAGATAAAGTCATCGTCAGCGCCGAGGGTCTTGCCGGCCGACTCAAGGCCATAAATTTTAAAGGGCTAGACGCCCATCTCGAAGTTTCGAACAAATTTGGAACGATCGACCCCGCTCGCATAAGTATCGAGCGCCTCGATTCGGGAGTCCCGATTACCGGACTGAACGCGGAAGGTTCGGTCATGGCGCATGGCGACGGCTCCGGCTATAGTGTGGAACTCCGCCAGTTCGACGCCGGTCTTCTCGGCGGAACGGTGCGTGCCAACCCTGCCCGATTGGATACCGCACGGCCAGGTTCCCCGGTAATCTTGAATCTCAGGGGCCTTTCCTTGGGACGCATCATCGCCCTGGAAACGCAGCAAGGCGTGGACGCCTCGGGCATACTGGACGGACGACTACCGCTGCAGATCACCAAGACCCACGTCGCGATCCGCGCGGGCGAGTTGCAAGCGCGTCCGCCCGGCGGCTGGATTCGCTATCGACCCACCGAAGGCGCGAAAGCCTTGGCCGAAGACAATGTCGGCTTGCAGTTCGTCAACCAGGCTCTGAGCAATCTCCAGTACAAGACGCTGAAGATCAAGGCGGACAGCACGTCCAAGGGCGACCTGGACCTCCGCGTCGAGCTGCGGGGACACAATCCGGACTGGCAGGCCGACCGGCCCATACATCTCAACCTGAACATCCAGGAAAACATACCGATGCTCCTGCGCAGCCTGGGTGTCGCCGACGATTTGACCGAGCGCGTAACGCGGCAGATCGAGAAAGGCTATCGCAAAAAACATTAGGCCCTAGCGTTCGGCGCCTGGACCCCTGCAAGGCGCGGTGCTATTCTCAGCCGCTCTTTCAAGCCTCTATAAAGACAAAAACAATGATGCGAGACGCATTTGTCGCAAAGGTCTCTCATATCGCCGCGATGGCGCTCTTGACGGCATGCACCCCTCGAGTCGAGCTGGCCGCGCCGCAGGAGCCCATCACCATCAATCTCAACGTCAAGATCGACCACGAAGTCCGTGTGAAAGTCGAAAAAGACTTGGAAGACATTCTCTCGAAAGAAAGCGGACTGTTCTGATTCGAACGGGGATTTACCATGTCCAAATACATTCCTTTACATGGGATGATTGCTCCCTTGCTGGCGTTGCTGTTGGGCGTAGCCGGCTGGCCGTCGCAAGGCTTGGCGATCAGTCTCGAAGACGCGAAAAAGCAGGGATTGGTAGGCGAGCAGCCGAACGGTTATCTTGAAGCGGTGGTGCCCAATCCGCCGGCGGACGTCCTAGCACTCATCGCCGACATCAACGCCAAGCGGCGCCAAAAATACGAGCAAGTCGCCAGGACCAACGGCACCAGCTTAGATGTGGTGGAAGCATTGGCCGGGAAAACCGCGATCGAAAAAACGCCGCCCGGCCAATACGTCAGATCGGCATCGGGGCGCTGGATCAAAAAATGACGTAACGACGGCCCGAAAAGGTTCCCGCGGCATCGGAATTGCCCAAATTCTGGCTCACCGTCCTCCGATATCGACACTTTCAAAAAACAAACAAGGAGACAAACCATGTCCGACAAAATCATCTTCAAAACCGGGGAAGCCACCGTGCTTGCCGCCGAAGGACAATATACCGACGCCATGCCGGAAATTCTCATCGGCGACGTGAACGGCCCGGTCGGCCAAGCCTTCGCCAATCTGATGGGGCAGACCGCGGGACATACCCGCATGTTCGCGATCAGAGCCTGCAATCAGCAGGTCCGACCGGCGACGCTTATGGTGCCGAAAGTCACCATGAAAAGCAGCGCCTACGTCAACCTGTTCGGCGGCGTGGTCCAGTCGGCCACGGCGGATGCGGTGCTGGATTGCGTTATCGAGGGCATCATCCCTAGGGATCAGGTCAACAACCTCTGTATCATCAGCCTGATTTGGATCGATCCCGAATGCGCCAAGGACCCGAACCTGGACGAGAAGGATCTGTACCGCACCAATTACGAAGCGACCAAACTGGCCATCCAGCGCGCGCTCAACGACGAACCCTCGATAGACGAACTGATCGCCAACCGCCATACGATCAAACACGATATGTACGATCCGGGCGCTTAGCAGGCTGTTGAAAAACTCGATGCTCCTACCATAGGTAGTGGCCAACGACAAAACTGTTAACCTACATGTCGTATGTAGAATGTGTTTTTCAACACCCTGTTAGAGTCATTTGGCCGAATCGAGGCAAAAACGCGCCGGCTTCCCGCCGGCGTTTTCTCTCTTCCAAGAGCGTTTCAAATGCGTTCGGCTTGCTTTCTTTTCCCGAAACCCAATCCCTTCGAGCCGCTGGCAGGGAGCCAGACGACGCCGGGCGCGGGGACATTGACAATTGACATAAGAGTCGCCGCCGGCACAGCCAAGGGACATGACGTGGAGGAATATCCAGAAATCGCCGGCCGCCTTGGCATCAACGATCTACGTCTTCGTTTCTTTGCGACGCGGTCCCTGCCGTGCTGCCCCGAACCCGTAAAAATTTTTGACGCGCCTACCGGCAACAACATGGCCAAGGGAGCCATCTAGCCAACAAAATATGTTACGGAATGGCGACAGTTGATTGGTTTTATGCATTAAAACAATGAGTTACATGCGTAAAATTCCTTGACGCTGTGAATAGCATAATCAGGTGAAAAATCGACTCGTGTCCGTTACAAGGGACGAGCATGCGCGGCGAAGTGAGTAGGCCAGTCGGTCTCACCACACCCCGGAAAACGCGGTGACGAGCGGGTGGCGCGCCATCACCGGGAATCGACGTGCTCATCGCCAACGCTCCCAAAAGCCGGCGCATCAAAAGTATCGCGATAAGGAAACAGGGGCCTGAACCGAGAACTGTTCGGAAACGCCGACCGGACGAATAAGGGCTTATCCCAGCAGGTCCCCAGTTCCTTCCGTAGGCCTGTCGAGGGACTCAGGGCGAGCGGTCTTCAGAAACAGGCTCTGAGTGACGGCTCATCACCGATACACCAGCACCGCCTCCCGCTCTTCCTGCCACGAGCGCTCGTCAGGCAGGGTCAAAGCGTCGAGATCGGAGGGAGCGGCATCGGCATCGTCCACCCATTGGCGCAGCAACTCGCTGCCGTTGATGAGGTCGATGGCAAGGCGGTCGTATTCGTACTCATACGGAAAGTCGCGCCAGAGATCGTAATCCGGCCATAACTTTCGGATCGCCTTGAACGCCAGCGCTTGCAGGCGCCAGGGCCGGAATTCGTCATGATCGTAGGCGGCGTCTTCGACATGAATCTGTACACCCTCGCACAGCTTGCCCGAGTGCTTGTGGAAGGTCGGCTCGAACCAGCAGACCCGCAGCCGGCAGCCTTGCAGCCAATGCGGTGCCAGCCTCTGCATTTCGGCGATGAGCCGGCGCGCGTCGAGGTCGGGCGCACCGAACAGTTCCAAGGGACGTGTGGTGCCGCGTCCCTCGGATAAGTTCGTTCCCTCCAGCATAACCGTGCCGGCGTAGCAGCGCGCCATCCACAGATTGGGCGCATTGGGGCTGGGATTGATCCAGGTGCGTTCGCCCAACGGCCAACCGTAACCCGGCGCCCTTACCGGCTCCCAGCCTTCCATCGCCACGACCTGATAATCCACGTCCAGGCGCAACGACTCCACGAACCAGCGCCCCAACTCGCCCAGCGTGAGTCCGTGCCGCATGGGGAGTACCCCGGCACCCACGAAACTTTCCCAGCCGGGCCGCAGCCGCAGCCCCTCGATCGGGCGGCCGGCGGGATTCGGCCGGTCCAGCACCCAGACCGCCTTGCCTTTCTTGGCCGCCTCCTCCAATACGTATCGCAAGGTCGTAATGAAGGTATAAATCCGGCAGCCGAGATCCTGCAGGTCGACCAGGAGCACGTCGAAGTGGTCCATCATGGCGTCGGTCGGACGCCGTACTTCGCCGTACAAACTGAACACCGGAATGCCGTGCACCGGGTCGGTAAAATCGGGGGATTCGACCATATTGTCCTGCTTGTCGCCGCGCAATCCGTGCTGGGGTCCGAACGCGGCCACCAAATCGATGTCGTCGAGCGCGGCCAGCGCGTCCAAGGAATGGACCAGACCGGCGGTGACGGAGGCGGGATGGGCGAGCAAGGCCACACGCCGGCGTGCGAGCGGCTTACGAAGATCGGGGCTGTCCAACAATCGTTCTATGCCAAACTTCATCGAAGTCTCCTTGAGGCGTGTCTCGGCGGTTGTCGGTGAAATTAGAGTATGAGCGCAAAGCCGTCGGGATGGTGGAAGTCCGGCCGGTCCGATGGGTGTACGATAGCCCAATACGAGACCCTGCCGCATTTCTCTTCGATTACCGCGGACAACGCCAGCTTAGGGGCGACGCTCTCGCTGTGCACCGACAAACCGTTCAAGTCGGCCCAGGCCTTCAGCACGAGCCGCTGGGCATCGAGCGTTAAAGAGATTTTCGGTGGCCTCGCCTGCCGAACGATCGACATTCCGTCACGATAAGCGTCGAAATGGTAGACGGCCCATTCGGTCGACGGCGCGAAATTGAATTCGTAATATCCCTGCCCGTGCATCAGAAAAGCCTCGAAGCAGGTGTGCCGCCAGAGTCCGTCGGTACGGCACGCCGCGCTCGGTTCGGGCAGACGCAAGCCGCCGATCTCGCCTTCGATCGTGTATTCGAGCGCGAACACCCCGTCCGGCGTCTTATGCGCGCGCACCGTGAAACGGCGGATGAGCTCGCAGGGCGTCAACGGGTGGCTGTTCAGCGGAGTCGTAGGCACCGGAGGATTATATCGCGGCACCGACAAGACCCCGTACAAAAGCGGCAGCGGAGCAGAATGTCGGCGAACCGGGCGCACGACAAGCCGCCGCAGGAAAGCGCTTCGCCTTGTTTGCGCGGCCCAAACAGAGGATTTTTCCCGATGACAAACGGTCTACGAATGAGTATCACGCTTAACCGCGCCGAACGAACATCGTCCCGGCGCTCCGGAATGCCGAAAAATTCCGACCGAAGTTCTTAATAACCCTTTGTTTTAACCATGCCGTCGCCGATCGAATCCGACAACGCCCCGACGATGCCGGTTCACCCATCCGGCGACACCGCCCGGATCGGGAATGTCCCGGAGATTCTGGAGCGGGCACCGGACGCCGTGATCGTCGTAGACCGCCATGGCCGGATGGTCTTGGTCAACGCCCGCACCAAGGAATTGTTCGGCTATGAACGTGACGAGATGCTCGGACGCAGCGTCGATATGCTGGTGCCCGACCGCTTGCGGCGCGAGTCTGTCGAAGGCCGGAATCCTTTCTTCGCTACGCCCGAGCTTGGATCGACAGAGCCGGAGTCGGACCTTTACGGCTTGCGGCGCGACGGCTCCGAATTCCCTATCGAGGTCGGGCTCAGCGCGTTCGAAACTGAAGAAGGTACGCTGACGATCGCCTCGATCCGGGATCTCACCGAACGCAGACGGCTCGAAGACGTCCTACGCGAGAAAGTTGCCGCGCTGGAACAGGCAAACCTGGCCAAGGATCACTTTCTGGCTGGCATGTCGCACGAACTGCGCACGCCGCTGAATGCCATCATCGGTTTCGCCGGGACCCTGCTGATGCGGCTGCCTGGCCCTCTCACGGCCGCGCAGGAAAAACAGTTGCGGATCATCGAGACCAGCGCCAAGCATCTCATGTCCTTGATCAATGACTTGCTGGACATCGCCAAAATCGAAGCGGGCAAAACGAAACCCACTGCGGAACCCTTCGTATGCCAGGAGGCCATCCGGCAAGTCGCCGAAACCCTGCGTCCGATGGCGGAACAAAAAGGACTCCGGTTCGAGCTCGAGCTTCCTCCTGACGATATCGTCGTCGAAACCGATCGCCGCGCCTTCGTCCAAATCGTCATCAATCTTGCAAACAACGCCATAAAATTCACATCGCAGGGCGGGGTATCGATCGGGTTGAAAAAACGGCAGGAAAACGGCACCACGATGATCGACGTCTGCGTGAGCGATACCGGCATCGGCATAAAACCGGAAGATCAAGCAAGATTGTTTCAGGCATTCGTCCAACTGGACACCGCCGCGAATCGCTCCATCGAAGGCACCGGGCTGGGCTTGTACCTGTGCCGGAAGCTGGCTTCCTTGATCGGCGGACATCTCACCGTGCGCAGCGAATACGGAAGCGGCAGCATCTTCGCCTTAAGCTTTCCGGCAAAGAGCCCCGACTGATGCCTGCACGTGCGCCCATCGGTGAGTATCGTCCCGACAATCGACGTAGAGCTTGTTTTTGGTAAGCGGTTCTCCCTACGCCTGTCGAAGGGCTTTGGAACCCGCTGGCATAGCCTATTGGTCTCCAAGTCCATCGACCCCAAGCGTTTCGTCGAGCATTTGGAACGATTCTTGCTTTCTGATCTTCGCTCGACCCGGCTTCGCGTTGACCCGTTTTCGCGCCGGACATATCCGACATGATCACCCGCGGTTTATCCGGATCTGTCGGAACTGGGTCCCACCGCGCATCATGGTCTTCGTCATCCGTTACCGTCTCGGAACGGGGTTGAAAACCACGGGAACTCGGGTCGAGCCGGAACGTCAACTGCTTTAACCTCGACCCAAGCAAGCCGATGATCTTACAGAGATACCGAGAATTGGCTGAACGGAGCCCGGCATGGCAAAGGTTCTGATCGTTGACGACCGCCCCCTCAACCGAGAGTTTCTGGTGACTCTGCTCGGGTACGGCGATCATCGTCTGCTCGAGGCAGCGGACGGCGCGGAAGCTCTAGAAATCATCCGAGCCCAGCATCCCGATCTGGTCATCACCGACATCTTGATGCCGGCCATCGACGGTTATGAGTTGGTGAACCGGCTGCGCGCGGAGCCTTCGCTTGCCGACACTCGCGTAATTTTTTACACGGCCACTTACCGAACGCCGGAAGCCCGCACCCTGGCCGAAGCTTGCGGTGTCTCCGCCGTGTTGGCCAAACCCTCCTCGCCGGAGGAAATTCTAAACGTCGTGCAAAGCGTGCTCGGGCTGCCCGCCGTGGTACCCGGCCGTCTGCCCGAGACGGCGACGCAGCGCGGCGCCGAGTCGCTCAGCGACTTGGCCGGTCAACTGACCGACTATTTCTCCGATATCGAAAGCGTGCGTCAGTCGATATCCCGCATCATCGAGTCGGGACCCGCGCTCATCGAAGAGCGCGACCAGTTGCGCGACGTGGCGGCGCGATTCTCCGTATCCTTGGCTCGCCTGCAGCAGATCAGCCTCAGGCTGGCCACGCTCATCGAGCTGGGACTGGAACTCGCCTCTCTGCGCGATCCGGAACGGCTGCTCGAAACCTTTTGCCGCGCGGCCCACGACGTATGCGCTGCCGAATACGCGGTGGTCGGCCTGCTGGAAGAAGATGAGTCCAACCTGTGCCAGGTCTACACGTGTGGCATGGAAAACCACGCGATGGCTCTGCCGGAATCGATGTCGCCACGAGCGGGAATCCTCGCGCGCCTGCTGGCCGAACGCCGTCCTCTGCGCATCGCCGGATTGAGCGGCGATCCCGAGATCTTGGGGCTGCCCGCCGCACACCCGCCGATCCATTCCTTCCTCGGCTTGCCGATCGCCTCCTCCAGCCGCGTCTACGGCTGGGTGTACGTCGCCAATAAGCTGGGCGCGGAATTCGACGAGATCGACGAGGATATCGCCGCCACGATCACGGCCCAGGTAACGACCGCTTACGAGAATCTCGGGTTTTACGATGAGCTTCAGCGGCGGGCCGTGGCACTGCAGCTCGAAATTACCGAGCGCAAACAGGCTCAGGAATCCCTGCGCCAAACCTTGCGCGCCCGTGCCGTGATGGCGGAATGCAATCACGCCTTGATTCACGCACGCGAAGAGCATGAACTGTTCGACCAGATGTGCCAAATCATGGTCGAAGCCGGCCGTTACCCGATGGCCTGGATCGGCGTGGTCCGCGACGATGAACACAGGACCCTGGTCCCAGTCGCCCATGCCGGTCGTGAAGCCGGCTGCCTCCAGGAATGGCGATTCACCAAAATGGAAACCGACAGCCGGTGCACGCCCGTCGGCACGGCGATCCGCAGCGGCAACACCGTGGTCGTGCCCGACCTGGCCATGGTGAGAGAATGGCCCGGTTGGCGGGAAAACGTTCTGTCTCGAGGCTATCGGTCCGTCATCGCCCTGCCCTTGAAGACCGGCTCCCAGACCTTCGGCGCTGTGAGCATTTACGATAACGCGCCCGGCGCGTTCGGACACGACGAACAGGCCTTGCTGGAAGAGTTGGCCGACGATATCGCCTACGGCGTGGCCAACCTCCGCACCCAAGCGGCCCGCGATCGGGCGGAACGGCGTCTGACCACACAGTACGAGGTCGCCCGTATTCTGGCGGAATCGGCGACCGTCGCCGAGGCAAGCCCGAGCATTCTGCAAGTCATTTGCGAAACGCTGAATTGGGATGTAGACGTGGGCGCGCTGTGGGTGGTGGACGACAGGGCGAAACTGGCGCGCTGTGCGGGTCTCTGGCGCAGGGAGGGCTCCGATACCGAGGAATTCGCGGCGTGTAGCCGTTCGATGACGTTTGCGCCCGGCGTCGGACTGCCGGGCCGTATCTGGAACTCCGAAAAGCCCATCTGGATCGCGGATCTTTCGCGGGACACCAACTTCCTGCGCGCTTCGCTTGCGGGCAACGCCGGACTTCGCGCCGCATTCGGCTTTCCGATCCGGTTCGAGGGTCGGGTGCTCGGAGCCATCGAGTTTTTCAGCCGGGAAATCCGCAAACCCAAGGAAGACTTGATGAATATGTTCAATGCGATCGGCAACCAGATCGGGCTGTTCGTGGAACGCAAGCGCGCCGAGGAGGAACTCAAGATTTCCGAAGAAAAACTGAGCAGCATCCTCGGTTCGATAGACAACATCGTCTGGTCTCTTTCGCCGACGACCGGCGAGACCCTGTACGTCAATGCCGCGGCGGAGAAGGTCTGGGGCCGGCCGGTCGCCGAATTGATGAAGAACAAGGACCTCTGGCTGCAGAGCGTCCATCCTGACGACCGCGATCGGATGAGCAGCACCCTCAAGGAGCTTCTGGAAAAGGGAGCGTTGACCGTGGAATACCGTATTCAACGGCCGGACGGCGAAATCCGATGGCTGGAAGACCGGGTCAAGGTCATTTATGACAAAGCAGGAAATCCGGTACGGGCCGACGGCGTCGCCAGCGACATCACCGAACGCAAGAAATACGAGGCCAGCATCGAATATCTGGCGACCCACGATGCGCTGACCAGCCTCCCCAATCGGACACTGCTTGCCGATCGCCTGTCGCAGGCGCTGGCCCACGCGAAACGCACCGAACGGCAGGTAGCCCTTTTATTTCTGGATCTGGACCGGTTCAAGGATGTCAACGACAGCTTCGGCCACGCGCTCGGCGACGCCTTGCTGCAGACTGTCGCCGAGCGTCTCCAGTCGTCGGTCCGCGAAGGCGATACCGTCGCTCGGCAAGGCGGCGACGAGTTCCTCATCCTGCTCTCAGACATCGAACGGGTAGAGGATATCGAGTTCGTGGCCGTCAAGATCTTGCACGCGCTCGCCAAGCCTTTCCATATCGACGGACGCGAGCTGTTCGTGAGCGGCAGCATCGGGGCAAGCGTCTATCCCGCCGATGGCGCCGATCTCGAAACCCTGCTCAAGCACGCGGACACGGCCATGTACCGTACCAAGGAAGAAGGCGGCAGCGGTTTCAGGCTTTACGCCCGCGAGATGAGTCAGCGCGCCATAGAGCGCATCAAGATGGCGGGCGCGTTGCGGCGGGCCCTGGAACAGCAGCAATTCGAGCTCTTTTATCAGCCCAAGGTCGAACTCCAGGGCGGAAAGATCGTCGGCTCGGAAGCGCTGATCCGCTGGCGCCATCCGGATTTAGGGCTGGTGTTGCCGTCCCGTTTCATCCCGATGGCCGAGGAAACCGGCCTCATCCACGCCATCGGCTCCTGGGCTTTGAAAACGGCATGTTCGCAGAGCAAGGCCTGGCAAGAGGAAGGATTGACCCCGTTCGACGTGGCCGTCAATCTGTCGGCCAAGCAATTGAAGCGCGGAAATCTGGTCAAACTGGTCGACGAAATCTTGCGGGACACCGGACTGGAAGGCCGTTATCTCGAATTGGAAATCACCGAGACGATGGTCATGCACGATCCCGAGCGATTCATTCCCATTTTGGAAGCGCTGAAGGAACTCGGCGTAAAGCTTTCGGTGGACGATTTCGGTACCGGCTATTCCAGCCTCAGTTATCTCAAGCGGTTGCCGTTCGACCGGCTGAAAATAGACCAATCCTTCGTCCGCGATATCGCGACGGACGCCAACGACGCCGTGATCGTGCAGACCGTCATCTCTCTGGGCCACACCCTCGGCCTCAAGGTCATCGCAGAGGGTGTCGAAACCCTGGAACAACTGACCTTCCTCTGTCGTCACCGATGCGACGACATGCAAGGATATTATTCCAGCCGCCCGGTTCCGGCCGAGCAATTCGGACGCCTGCTGCGAGAGAACCGCACGGTCCCGTTGCCGTCGATCGCGGCATGATTCCGGGATACACCGTTTTTCCTGCTTGCTTCGCCGAGAACGGCTGGAACCTTCATCACTGCTGAACGCTAGAAAAGAAAGCCGCCGTCGGCGGCTGCTAAGTTTGAAGCGGGTCTCGCCCCGCTGGCGAGTTACTTTTCTTTGCGTGCCCAAAGAA
>DYIL01000030.1 GCA_020723665.1 Methyloversatilis universalis | reverse complement strand
TCGCAATCGGCAGCTTGACATGAACCATAGAATCTCAGGACAGGTTTGTCCCAGCGGGAGAGGGCTTGTTCAGAGCTTCCTTTAAGAAATGGAGAAGCCGTCGCGGAGCGACGAACGGCCAGGAAGCAAGGTCGTCGATTTTTTCGTTTTTAGAGCCGTGACAGCGATAGCGTTCGATCGGATTCAAGGCCATGCTTGCGCCGTTCGGTCCGGCCGTAGCCTGGGCCGGACCGCTGCAACCGGAACATGTTTCAATGAAGACCATCGTTCGTTCCGATCGTGCCCATCGCCGGGTGGAAAAGCGTTTGTCAATGGGGGATGCCCGTGCGGCTCGCTCTTTTTTGTTGCGCTGAGAGGTCATGTCAGTAAGTCGTTCGCCCTGAGCCTATCAATGGGCGTGAACGGAATCCATTTGTTCGGGCTTGCTTAGAGCGGTCAAAGGCCGCATGAGACAGGGCTTGAGCGCGTACCGGGCTGGCTGGGCGCTCCCGGGCAAGCCGTTTGCTATTGGAGCACCCGGATGATCTTTCCTTGCCGGCATGATGGCCTGACTTAAACGGCACTGCCGAAATGGCGGGTGAGTACTTTGCGACTGGTCGGTAAGAACGCGATCGTCGCTTTTTTTACTCTAATAGCAATATGGATCACTCCGATTCGACTTCGCTCCGCTCGCGCGAGTGGGCTTGGGCCCTCTACGATGTGGCAACGTCGTCCTTCGCCACCACGGTGATGGCGGCATTTTTCCCGGTGTTCTTCAAGCAATTCTGGGCGAGCGAGTTGTCGGTTACGGAAAGTACCTTCTGGCTGGGTGCGGTGAGTTCGGTCGGTGCGCTGGTCGCGCTGGTTCTCGCACCGGTGCTCGGGGCCTTGTCGGATACCGGCGGGTGGAAAAAACCCCTGCTTGCGCTTTGCGCGTTCATCGGCGTCGGCATGACGGCGGGTCTTTTTTGGATCGAAGCGGGCGCCTGGGAGTTGGCGCTCATCCTGTACGGCTTGGGGCTCGTGGGGTTTTCCACCGGAATGGTGTTTTACGACGCGCTTTTACCTACGGTCACGGTGCCGTCCCGCTTCGAACACGTGTCCGCCTTCGGAGTGGGGATGGGTTATCTTGGCGGCGGTGCACTGTTCGCCGTCAATATTCTCATGACCCAGACGCCCGAGTGGTTCGGGCTTCCCGATGCGACCGCTGCCGTTCGGATGTCGTTCCTGATGGTGTCAGTGTGGTGGCTCGTCTTCACTTTGCCGCTGCTTTTGGTCGTGCGCGAGCCGCCGGCCCGGTGCGCGGGCGGCAGCGCCGTCGGGGCCGGATTAGCGCAGCTTCGAAATACGTTCAGGCATGTCCGACGGCTCAAAATCGTCATGCTGTTTCTGGGCGCCTATTGGCTGTACATCGACGGTGTGGACACCATCGTCCACATGGCGGTGGATTATGCACTGGCGATCGGTTTCGACGCCGGCGGGCTGATGCTCGCCTTGCTCATCACCCAGGCGGTCGGGGTTCCGGCAACCCTCGCTTACGGCCGGCTCGGTCAGCGTTTCGGCGCCAAAACGGGCATTCTCGTCGGGCTCGTGGCGTATGCTTTGCTGGTGGTTTGGGGTTCAGTCATGAGCCGACAGTGGGAGTTTTTCGGGATCGCCGTGGGCATAGGCTTGGTTCAGGGTGGGGTTCAGGCCTTGAGCCGCGCACTGTACGCGCGCCTCATCCCGAAAGAGAAGTCCGGCGAATTTTTCGGCTTCTTCAATCTGCTCAGCAAGTTCGCGGCGGTCCTAGGACCCGTGCTCGTGGGCATCGTCAGCTATGCTACAGGGGAGCCGCGGCTTTCGATACTCGCCTTGCTGGTCCTTTTCGGTCTGGGCGGCGTCTTGCTCTGGTACGTCGACGTGGCAGAGGGCGAGCGGCGCGCCTCGGAGCTATAGGCGGACCCGTTATGTGGCCGGTTGCCGGGGCAGGCGCAAGGAGACCAGCACGGTCAGCGCCAGGATAACGACACCCAAGGCTAAGATCGCCGTCACGGGACCCGTGCCCCGTGCCGACGCGAAGGCATAGATCCCCATGCTCGCCAGCATCGCCGCGTTTTGAAAGAAATTTTGGACAGCCACGGCGCCGCCGCTGCCGATCGTATGGTGGCCGATCTGCTGGATCGCGGCATTGAGCGGTACGACGAAGAGACCGCCGGCAATGCCGATGGCGAGCAGCGTCGCTCGCGCCGGCCATAGGCTGTCCACACCAGCCAGGAGTAGAAAAAAAAGACTCAGCGCATAAGCCGCGAGCCGCGCGCGCCGGATGTGTTCCAGGGGAATGAGTCGAGGAACGATGCCGGAACCGATGATGATGCCCACGGCCAAGAATAGGGTCAGTTGCGCGATGTCTCGTGCGGTATGTGCATCGAGCACTTGCGGCGCCCAGGCGACGAGAATCACGCGCAAGGTTGCTGCCGAGGCCCAGAACAGGCTGAGGGCGATGAGCACCAGCCGGGCGCGCTCGGACGTCAAGAGTGCTTTGACGGCGTGGAGGAGCTTGGCTAAAGTCGAACCGGGCCGCGCGCCGCGCGCCGGCAGCTTGGGCAGCAGGAGGGTAACGGCGGCCGAAATCACATAGCATGCGATGATGACGGCGAGCGCAAGTTCGATCGAAGCATCGGCGAGCGTTGCTCCGATCACCGTACCCAGCAGGATCGCGGCGATGGTCGCGCCTTCGATCCAGCTATTGATTCTGACCAGTTGCGTATGATCGGCCAGTTCGGGCAGTATCCCGTATTTGGCGGGACTGTAGGTTGCTGCGCCGATACCGACGACGGCATAGCCGATCAGAGGCTCTACGCCGAGCAGAATCAACAGTCCGCCTAGCCCTTTGATGATGTTCGCCAGAATCAGTACCCTCGGCTTCGAATACCGGTCGGCTAACGCCCCGACCCAGGGCGTCAGCATAACGAACGCGACTAGGAAAACGCTTTGTAGCGCCGGGACGTACCAGGGCCCGCGGTCGCCCGCTTGCAGCACGATGGCGATGACGGTGAAGAGCATGGCATTGTCCGAGAACGCGGAGAGAAACTGGGCGGCGACCAGCGAACCGACTCCCCGGTTCATATTTCGCTCCTTTCACGGACAAAGCCGGTGAGCGCGGGATAATCCACCTTGCCGGTCGCGAGCAGGGGCAGTTCTTTGAGTACCCGAATATCCTTCGGCAGACAGAGTTCGCCGAGCCCCTCCTGCTGTGCCCGTGCCGTCAGTTCGGCGCGATCGGCGTTCTTGTATTCGGTGGCGAGTACGATCTTCTCGCCTTTCTTGGGATCGGACAATACGATCGCCGCGTGCCGCTGTCCCGGCCAGGTCCGCGCGGCCAGCTCTTCCACCGCGGTCAGCGACACCATTTCTCCGCCGATCTTCGCGAAACGCTTGACCCGGCCGACGACGGTAACGAAGCCTTCGGCGTCGATACGGACGATATCGCCGGTGTCGTACCAGCCGATTCCGTAGCGCGACGCGGGCGGTTCGAGTTCGCCGGGACGTTCGGAACGGAGATAGCCCAGCATCACGTTGGGGCCCGCGACATGAAGGCGTCCGCCCTCGGTGACGCCGGGAACTTCTTCCACCCGCCATTGAACGCCGGGAAGAAAGCGTCCAACCGTTCCTTCCCGGTAGTACATGGGCGTGTTGGCGGACAATACCGGCGAGGTTTCCGTGGCTCCGTAGCCTTCCAGCACGCGAAGTCCGAATTTTTCCATCCATATCCGGCGGGTGTCGGCTTGCAGCTTTTCTGCACCGGCGAAGGCGTAGCGCACACTGTAGAAATCGTATGGATGGGCGTGCTTGGCGTAACCGTGGAGGAAAGTATTGGTGCCGAACAGGATCGTGGCGTTGATGTCGTAAGCCACTTCCGGAATGATCCGGTAATGTAACGGCGAGGGATACAGGAACAGGCGCATGCCGGACAGCAAAGGCAGCAGCGTCCCGGCCGTCAAACCGAAGGCATGAAAGACGGGCAGGACGTTGAGGATGACGTCCTGGGCATTGAAATCGAAGCGTGCCGCAAGCTGTTCGCGATTGGCGAGCAGATTGGTATGGGAGAGTACGACGCCTTTCGGTTCGCCCTCGGACCCCGAGGTGAATAGAATCGCCGCGGGATCGTCCGGCAGGCGTTTGCCTCGGTACCAGTAATCGGCGGTGAGCGCGGCGAGGAAAGCCCTGATCTTGTCCGGAGCGCGGAGTTCTCGACCCAGATCTTCCAGATAGACCACGCGGGCTTTTTCCGATAAGGCCGCCACCGCCTCTTCCAGCTTGGCCGTGGCCACGAACTGACGGGCGGTGACCACTGTCCTGATATTTGCCGCGTCGCAGCTCGCCAGGAGATTGCGGGTGCCGGCGCTGTAATTCAGCATGGCGGGAACGCGCCCCTCGACCTACAGACCCAGGAATGCGGCTACCGTGCCGTTCAGATTGGGCAGCAACAGGCCGACCGCTTCGCCCTCACTCGTCTTTTCCGCGAGTTTGCGGCCGAGCGCCAGGCTCTGGGCGATCAACCGATCATAGGTGAGGGGCTTACGCTTGACGTCCTCCAGCACGCAGTGACGGCCGCCGTGTATTCTGCGCGCGTCGAGGAGGGCCGAGAACACCGTCCGCCGATAATTGCTGGTCTCGAACATCATCTCGCTCATCAGATCGGACAGCATGAGCCCGACCCGATGCCGCCTCGCGGGACCGGCCAAACCGGAAGGCGGATTTACTTCCCGAGGCGGCAGAATGTTCAGCGTAATCGGCGGAAACCAGCGCAGCCGCACCACACCGTGCAGACGGGAGAATACAGTGTATTGAGTGCCGTCGATGCGGATCGGCAGAACCGTCGCGCCGGATTTTTCGGCGATCAGGCCTGCACCGTCGTATATTTTCATCAGGGCTCCGGTCACGGTGATGCGTCCTTCCGGGAAGATCACCGCCTTTAGGTCTTCTTTCAGATATTGCGTCAATGCCTTAACCGAGAGCGGCTGCGTGGGGTCCATCGGAAACACCTTGGCGTATCGGAGCGCCGGCCGTACCCACCAATGCTGCGCGACATGGGTGTTGATCGCGAAGGTTATGTCGTCCGGCAGAAACGCCCATAGTAGGATGGGATCGAGATAGGAGGAATGATTGGCGGCGATCAGGACGCGCGGGCCGGCTTTCCGGTAATTTTCGAGACCGATGAGCTTAACGCGGAACAATCGCGCAAGAAGCCAGCGAAGTATTATTTTTATCATGGTCTTCACCTCCAGGAAGAAAGTCTAGGTCAAAAATAAACACTGTTCAATATATTTGCGCGCGGCGAACACATGGATGTGCAACCTCAGCGAGCCGATACAATCAAAGGTAATATAGGATTGGTCCGTAATTCTCCATGTCCGTCATGACTCTAAAAACCCTTCGTTTGTCTTGCTTCGTCCTCTTTCCATGCCTGTTGCTCGGCGGCTGTACGCCGCTCATCCGTCCCGCGGGACCGGAACTCGTGGAGCCCAAGCTCCATAAAGCCCACTTTGTCGCAGCGGACGGCGCCGTGCTGCCAGTGCGAGCCTGGTTGCCTGAAAGCGGTAACGCCAAGGCCGTGATCGTGGCGCTCCACGGTTTCAACGATTACAGCAACGCCTTCGCCATGCCCGGTCGCTATTTGAGCGAACACGGAATTGCGTTGTACGCCTACGATCAGAGAGGATTTGGAAACGCCCCGGGCAGGGGGCTTTGGGCCGGAATGGGCGCCTATGTCGATGATTTGAGACAGTTCGCGCGCCTCGTCGGTAGAAACCATCCAGGCAGACCGCTTTATATCCTCGGTGAGAGCATGGGTGGAGCATTGGCGATCGTCGCGATGACGTCGGAACGGCCTCCCGCGGCCGACGGAATCATTCTTTCCGCACCGGCGGTGTGGGGCAGGGAGACCATGCCGTGGTATCAACGGGCCTTGCTTTCGATCTCGGTGAGTACCGTGCCCTGGCTTCAGTTGACCGGAGAAAGCCTCGGGATTCTTCCGTCGGATAATATCGAAATGCTGCGGGGACTCGGACGGGATCCCCTGGTCATCAAGGAAACCCGCGTCGATACGATCTACGGGCTGGTCAATCTCATGGACGAGGCTCTCGCGCGAGTGGATAAGCTGAATAAGGAGGTCTTGGTGCTCTACGGCGAACACGACCAAGTGATTCCCAAAGAGCCGGTGTCCTTGATGCTGAAGAAATTGTCGAAAAACGGAGTCGCTCGCGTGGCGCTTTACGAGCAAGGCTATCATCTGCTGTTGAGGGATTTGGGTGCGGCCAAACCTTGGGCCGACATCTCGGCGTGGGTTGCGGATAGGTCAAAACCCTTGCCGTCCGGGGCGGATAGACGGAATATGCTGGCTTTCCTCAATCCTTGAAGAAATTGGGGCGAGAGTGAAAGTGCACCGTGATCTGCAGGAGCGGATGGCCCGTGGCGAGATATTCGCCGGGTTGCGCGGATGGCTCGGTAACGATGCCTGAGACCGGTGAAATTATTGAACCTAGAAACGGCGGTTGACCGCTTCGATGCACCAGAAAAGTAGGGTGCGGTGAGCGAAGCGAACCGCCCTTCGACCAGGCTCAGGACAAGCCCTTCGACTCCGCTCAGGACGGGCTTGCCGGCCGCCCTGCCCGCCCCACACTCGAGCACGTCCAACTGCCGTTTCTTGGTTTAATTCTATTTTTCGAACAAAAAATTTCTTTAATGGTAGGCCGGGATAAGCTTGTTCTGAGCGAAGTCGAAGGCTTATTCCGGCCTACAACGTTTTCCTTTTGATTGAGAAATGGAATAAGACAGAGGGGACGGGCAATTTGCCGTCGAAATGTGAAGTTTCGCCTGATCGGCGGCTGATGGGGCATTCCGGTCATTTCCGAAATTCAACTTAGCAGGCTGTTGAAAAATTCGATGCTCCTACCATAGGTAGTGGGCAACGACGAAACTGTTAACCTACATATCGTATGCAGAATGCGTTTTTCAACACCCTGCTAGGTTTTTAGGATGAAGCGGGAGGGCTGAATGAACAAGGTGCCGAAGGAAACCGACGCAACCACTTTTCAAGATCGTCCGCCGGCAGCGGCCCACTGAGCAAATACCCTTGAATCTCGTCACAGCGGTGTTGCGCTAGAAATTTCCGTTGCGCTTCCGTTTCCACGCCTTCCGCTACGACCTTTAATCCCAAGGTGTGGGCCATGGCGATCACCGCCCGGGTGATCGCCGTGTCGCTGGCGTCCACATACAAATCGCGGATGAACGAGCGGTCGATCTTGACTGCGTTGAAGGGGAAACGTTTGAGATAGCTCAGCGACGAATAGCCGGTGCCGAAATCGTCCAGCGATAGGTAAATCCCCATTCGGCTCAGCGTTCCGAGCTGTTCCAACACCTGTTCGGTATTTTCGATCATTGTCCCTTCGGTAATTTCGAGCTCTAGCCAACGGGGATCCAGATCTGCTTGCTCCAGCACGGAGGCAACGAGTGTATCCAGCGCGTTGAGTTGAAATTGCCGGGGCGATAGATTCGCGGCGATACGCAACGGAATTCCTTCGTGCAGCCAGCATTTTGCTTGTCGGCAGACTTCGCGTAGCACCCATTCTCCCACCGGGACGATGAGACCGGTGTCTTCCAAGATCGGGACAAAGTGCGCCGGGAGAACCAAACCCATACCTGGTCGATCCCAGCGCAGTAGCGCTTCGACGCAGTGGACTCGTTCGTTCGCTAGCTCCAGCCTGGGTTGGTAGTGAAGCAGGAATTCATTCCGGTCCAGAGCCAGACGCAGAGCATGCTCCAGATCGAACCGGGCGCGAGCGGCCTCGTTCATCGTCTGTTCGAAGAATTGGCAGCGATTGCGGCCGGACTCCTTGGCGCGATACATCGCCATATCGGCGTGCTTCATGAGCGTCAGGAAATCTTTGCCGTCTTGGGGATACACGGCGATGCCGACACTGGCCTGGACGAAGATTTCACGTCCCTGGATCACGTAAGGGGCAGACACGGCGGCGATCATCCGCTCCGCCACGTAGCCGGCGTCCCGAGCTCTCGCCAGATCAGACAGAGTTACGACGAATTCGTCGCCGCCCAGCCGCGCCAGAGTATCGCCGTCCCGCAATTGAGCGGTAAGCCGGGCTGCGACTTCCTGGAGCAGCCGGTCACCCATATCGTGGCCGAGGCTGTCATTAACAAACTTGAAACGGTCCAGATCCAGGAATAGAAACGCCAAAGTCCGTCCGCCATGAGCGGCATGGGCAATGGCCTGCTTTAGGCGGTCCTCCAACAGAACGCGGTTCGGCAGTCCTGTCAGCGCGTCATGGGTGGCTAGATAGCTCAGGCGCTCTTCGTAGAGTTTGCGTTCCGTGATGTCGTGCACCGTGCCCAGCATACGCACCGGACAGCCGTCCCGCCAGGAGACTTCCGCCTGTTCGTGTACATGGCGGACGCTGCCATCGGCGAGTACGATGCGGTGATCGATGTGATACGGTTCGCCTTTGTGCAGGGCGCGGTCCACTGCCTCCATGACCAGAGTGCGATCCTCGGGGTGTACCCGCTCCAAGAATGCTTCATAGGTCGCCCCGAACGCTTGAGGCTCCAGCCCAAACAGCTGATAGATTTCATCCGACCAGTACAGCGTGTTATCTTCGATATTCCAGTCCCAGCTGCCGATTCCGGCGATGCGCTGGGCCTCGGCCAGCCGTGCTTCGCTTTTGGCCAGTGCCTGCTGAGTGAGGTGCTGTTTTTTCCGTGCCCGGAGGACGCTCAAGCCGTAACTGACGTCGTCGGCCAATTCTTCGAGGATGCGCATTTCGTCCTCGGAAAAAGCAAAGGCTTTGGTAGAGTAAACATCCAGCCTTCCCAGAGCGTCCTGATCGGTGGTGAGCGGCAAGGCGGCCATCGAGGTAATGCCGCGCCGGATCAGCTTCTGGAGACAGACGGATAGCTCCGGATCCTCCGCCATGTTCGATATAATGATCGGCTTGCCGCCGGATGTAACCCGCTCCAGAGACGGACAGCCGCCGCGTTTTTCATCCCAGGCACTGCAGATTTGGTCCGGATCGTCATCAAGGCCGGACTGTGCGGCGCAGTGCAGGCTTCCGTCGCCGTCCCTAAGGCCAATCCAGGCTGCTGTGAATCCGCCGGTTTCCACAATGATGCGACAGATGTCCCGGAGCAACGCGATCTCCTCCTCGGACTGAACCAAGGCTTCGTTGCCGAAGCTCAGCATTTGCAACAGCCGATTAGTACGGCTCAAACGCTTTTCGGCATCCAGTCGGTCGCTGATGTCGCGCAGAATACAGGTGACCAACAGCCCGTGTTCGTCCTGCCAAGGGCTCAGGCTTATTTCCATGGGGGTCTGGCTGCCGTCCTTGCGCTGCAGCCAAATTTCTACGCCGTGCCCCATATCGCGCAAGCGCGGTGCTTGGTTATAGGCATTGCGATAGCATCGGTGTTTATCTCTCTTATCGGCGGGAACCAATAGTTCCAGCGACTGGCCGACCAGTTCTTCCCGATCATAGCCGCTTATCTTGAGCGCTTTCGGATTGGCGAACAGGATAATGCCCTCTTCGTTGCTGACCAAAATTCCGTCCGGCGCGGTATCCAGCATTTCGAAGTATTTCCGTTCGGACGAGCTTTTCTGCTGTTCGTAGTTGTTGATCTTACGCGCTGCCATCACCAGCATGACGATCATGATCGTCATGCTCGCCACTACGAACAGGGCATCTCCGATCTCTTGGGTATACCAGCCGTGTTTTTTACCCCACGACTCCAGTCCGCCCGCGGCGAGAGGAATCAGCACCACGGCGGGAAGCAGCCGGCGCAACAGAATGCCGCCTCCAGTCTGGGCGGTGAAATGAGTCATCAGGCCGCGTTTCGGGCGCGCGCAAAACACGCCCAGTCCGAGCGACAGCAGCGTCGCTACCGTGTTGAGTACCGCCACGTTGGCTTTGCTTTCGAGCCTGATAAGGCTCCCGGCCTCATACACATAGTCCGTTAGGCTGAACAAGACAATCAAAATCACCGAGAAAGCCAGCGCCTCTGCCGGATAAACGCGCCAGCAGGGCGGCATATCCAGCATGATGATCGCCAGCCCCGCCAATACGAAGCTCAAAGCCGTTCGAGGCGCCTGATGGATGCCCCGATCCTCGGCGAAGCCATAATCGGGAAAAAGCGGTTCGAGCAGGTAATCGACGCCCAGGTCGCGCACGACGCCGTATTCGAGCAGCGTGCTTCCCATCACGGCGGAAACGAAGACTGCGCAACAATCGGCGGCGCGATAATAGAACCTCGACGATCGCCAGGTTTTCAGCGCCAAGGACAAACCCAGCAGGATAGCTGAAAGCCCTGAGTTTGGCGTCATCGACAATGGCAAGGCTGCGTCGACATAGGTATCGCCTCGCAAAAGAAAGATATCGAAAAACCAGCCGATTCCGCCAAAAAGAGCGGCAATGGAGGCAGAAACTAGCGCAGAGTACGTGCACCTCATCGGCTTCCCCAGTGTAATTGTTAGGGACCTCGAAAAACCGCTTTCCCGGCGGTTTTTCTCTTGGCCAAGCCCAAACGCGATTTGGGCCAGGTTTACGTTTTCAACCACTTGCGTGGCCGAAAACGACGGGGCATCCCTGCCCCGTGCGAGCACCTCGAAGTTTGTCGAGGTGCTCTGTTGTCATCGGGGTCGTTTGCGAGAGATGAATATGAATGCTGAAAGACAAAACGAGCTGGATCGTCACGGGAGTTATACTCCACGTCCAGTGCGGCATCGTGTCCTCGTATCGAGGATGCGGCCCTTTCATCAGAGTGCCGATTGCGAACCGGTAACGTAAGAACTGTGCGGATGGGAGATCCTTATCGGCGTTTCTTGCGCGAATCGATGCCTCATGCTCGTCGCGGGTCGTGGTCAACTAAATCGTCACGGCCAAAATCATAGTATTCCTCCCGCGGGTAGTCGGCTACCCGAATGCAGTCCCGTCCTTGCGTTTTGGCCTGATACAGGGCGGCGTCAGCAGCGGCGATCAATGCGTCCGCGGTCGCGCCGTGGTCGGGATAGCACGCTACGCCGATACTCACCGTGACTTTGCCCAGCAACTGCCCGGCATAGCTCAAGGCAATCTGGGACACGTTCGTACGCAGTTGGTCCATCCGCTCCAACGCCGTCTCCAGGGGCGTGCCGGGCAAAATTAGTACGAATTCCTCGCCGCCGAAGCGGCACACCACGTCGCTGGTGCGCACGCTTTGTTGGAGGCGTATTGCCAACTCCCGTAGCAAGGCGTCGCCGGCATCGTGTCCGAAGGTATCGTTGAATTTCTTAAAATGATCGACATCCAGCACCACGACGCAGAGGGATGCTAAGTGGCGTTCCATCCGTTTCAATTCCAACTCAAGGGTTTCCTCCATGAAGCGGCGATTAAACAATCCGGTCAAAGGATCGCGAACGGAGAGGGAGCGCAGAGTCTCACGCAACTTGAGATTGGCGAAACCGAGACCGATGCGGTCGGCAGCGGCCTCTACCACCCGTTGCCGGGTTTTAAGACGGTGTTCATCGTCGGCCAACTCCGGGTCCAGAGTGAGATAAAGAATGCCCAAGGCCTGCCCCTGAGCCATCATCGGCGCACACAGGTATGGCCGCTTTTCCTCCGAAACGTGGTAGCAACGTGGTTCCAGCCGCGAACCGATCACCAGGTGAAGCCGGCCTCGGCGTATTGCCCAACAGGCTTGGGGGGCAAATACCAGATCGGTCGGCGGGTGGTCACCCCAGGCGGAGACGTTTTCCAGGAAATTGCCGGATTCCTTGAAGATATAAAAACCGCCGGAACTGGTGGGAAATAACTGTTTCATCGCGACTTCGATGATTTGATACGACTCCTCGATTGACTGGCAACTTTGCAGGAAATCGCTCATGGAGCCGAGGATGGCCATCTGCCGGTGTCGGTCTTCCAAGTCTTTAGCCCGCTGCTCCAGATTGGTATAAAGCCGTTGCACCTCAGCGGAACTCGCTTCCAAGTCCTCCTTGGCCTTTTCCAGGGCCGTTTGCGATCGTCGCAGCTCAGTGATGTCGCGGATGGCGCCGAAGATCCCTTCAATCTGACCGGATGCATTCCGATAGACCGTGGCATTGTAGAGGACCTCGACGACCGCGCCGGATACATGCCGCAAGGTGAGCGGATACCCTTTGACCGTTCCCTCAAAAAGGATTCGCTGATAGCTTTCCCGGACCTGGTCTGGCTCGGTGAAATAGTCGCAAAAATCAGTGCCGATCAGGTGCTCCCGCGTCAAACCGATGGACAACTCCGCTGCCCGGTTGACATCGGTAATCTTGCCGTCCGGACTGATCATCACCAGGGGGTCCAAGCTGGCTTCGATAAGACTGCGGGCATATTTGGCGAGCGACTGCGCCTGGTGCTCCGCACGTCGCTGTTCTGTTATGTCGTAGAAAATCGCGAAGATGCCGTGGACGTCTCCGTTGGCATCTCGGATCGGCGATTTCCAAACGTGAACAAACCGCGTTTCACCGCCTGACCGATATTTGTATTCCATATCGACGGTGATGCCTTGCTCGAGTACCGGAAGATCGGAGGCTTGATAGTTCCGGGCCAGCTCCGGCGGATAGAGATCGGTATCACGTTTTCCAATGACCGCCTGGACATCGAGACCCACGCTCGCGGCAAACCTTTGATTGCACGCCCGATAGACACCCTGAGCATCTTTATAGAAAACCTGTTGCGGCAGGCAGTCCAGGAAAGCCTGACAGAAGTTGATCGAACATCCTTGCGCGTTGTCGTCGGCGGAAACATCAGCGATACCGGTAGATGGCGTATTTACGTTATTGTTCATCAGGGACTTTGATGGGTATGCAAAGGACGCTAAAACAGCTCGACCTAACCTTTCGTCGTTGGCTTCGGAGCGGCGTTTAACGCGCGGGGAGTTGTCCGGAGCTGATCGTTCCAATGCGGGAGTTCACCGAACTGTTCCAATTTTGCCTTCAGGACAGACCCGAGTTTGCGGAGATCTTCGTCCGAAACGATTTGGATCCGGATCGTGTCAAGGGTTTCGGTATTCAGCTCGACCAGCGCTTCGACCGCCTGACTGACCTCCGTCACACAGTTCATTTGTGCGGCGGCGGCCTGCCCTATTTCGGCACTGATATGCTGAATGCAGCTAACCGCCTGATGGATTTCGTGAAGTTGAAGGCTCATCTGATTGGAGTGGTCGACCAAGGCCTGCCGCGAATCCTGATTCAAACGCATCGCCGCAACCGCGGCATCCGCGCCGTCCAACACGTTTTGAACCATCGTATGGACTTCCCCGCTGAGCTGTCGCGTGCGCTCCGCCAATCCTCGGACTTCGTCCGCGACCACGGCAAACCCGCGCCCTTGTTCACCGGCTCGGGCCGCCTCAATCGCCGCATTGAGCGCCAGGAGATTAGTCTGCTCTGCAATAGAGCGAATGGCTTCCATGATTCGGCCGATGGTTTGGGTGTCCTGATAGAGCCTGTCCATCTGGGTTGCGGCGCCGTCGATTTCATTGGCTAGCTTTGCAATAGAGGCGACCGTGTCTTCGACCACCGTCTGGCCTACTCGAACGCAATTTTGTCCCACGGTGACGGCTTCTGTAATCGCCTCGGCATGACGAACGACTTCCTGGCTCGAGTGGGACATCCGCTTCGCCGATGCATCGATGTCGTGGACAAAGTTGTGTTGCGCCTGGGCTTTTTGCAAGACGGAGGAGTAAGAGTCCATCAGTTCCAGTGACATGGGAAACAGGCGGGCTGCGGAGGCTGCAATTTCCCCAAGACCGGCGTGAAGCCGTTCCAGCATACGATTGAGCCCATGCCACCCCTCCGCGAGAGCAGTTCCGGATGTGGCCTGAATGCGTTCCGACAAGGCTATGCCCTCCGGGAGATCGGCTCGCCGTAAGAATTCGAACAGGATTGCCCGTTCCCGCGCGATCATCGAGCGGCTCCACAGCACAACCGCAAGGACCAGGACGGTATCCTGAATCCCCACCCACAAGCCGAACTGGGAGGATACCCGGTCGGCAGCGGCGTAAAGAAAATAACCATTGGCAACGAGTACGGCCAACCCGAGAAATAAGACAACGGGGTTGAACGGGAGCCCCATGCGCACGTTACACGCATCCGTCATAACTTTGCTCACTAGCTTGATTCTTATCGTTATTCGTTCAAATCGCCGGCTTCGTCGGTTCGCTTTGGGTTCGGTGCTTTGGGAAAGAGCTGTGACGGCAGTCCCGATCTTGTTGCGGGAAGGAGCGTCTTCCTCTGGATACAGGATCACCTAAAGCCTTAATGAATATAGCAAAAGCGGTGCGGATTGCTACAGGAACAAGGTCAAAAGCGTTAATGAATGCTGACCAACCCTCTCGTCGGCGTTGTTCTGATCACCGTTCCAGTAGGCCAATGAATCCGGAAAAATTTGATTTTAAGGAAGCTCTGAACACGTTGATTCCGTTCACGCCCTTCGACAGGCTCAAGAGAGCGCTCGACAAGCTCCCGCCTGCTGCCGCGCGGGTAGGCACCACGAACGGAATCAACGCGTTACCGTTCGTCCTGAGCCTGTCGAAGGACTTGATCAAAGCTTCCTTAAGTGCCATTTCTTCCCTTGAACGCTTTCATTAAAGCTTCTCCCATAGAAGTTCTGGTGATTTCTCTGTCGGGATTCCCAGGACCAAATGGACCATGCCCCCTGTTTTCCCTTGGGCGTTGCGGCTCTTGTTTCGCCTCAACCCCTTTTTTCATCGACAAACCGACTCGCCGTCTCTGGACATCCACTTCCAGCACTTTTACCTTCACCACGTCTCCCGCCCTGACCACCTCGCGGGGATCTTTGACAAACTTGTCGGACAAGTGCGAGATGTGGACCAGACCGTCCTGGTGCACGCCGATGTCGACGAACGCGCCGAAATTGGTGACATTGGTGACAACGCCTTCGAGCATCATGCCGGGTTTCAGATCCTCGATCTTGTCCACGCCTTCCTTGAACTGCGCGGTCTTGAATTCCGGGCGCGGGTCGCGGCCCGGTTTTTCCAATTCTCTCAGGATGTCGGTGACGGTCGGAAGGCCGAAGCGTTCGTCGGTGTAATTCTCGGCGTTGATGCCGCGTAGGAAGGCCGTATCGCCGATCAATTCGCGGATATCCTTGCCGGTGGCGCCGATGATGCGTTCCACCACCGGATAAGCCTCGGGGTGCACGGCCGAGGCGTCGAGCGGGTTGCTCCCATTCATGATGCGGAGAAATCCTGCCGCCTGCTCGAAGGTTTTTTCGCCGAGGCGCGGCACTTTTTTGAGGTCTTCGCGGCTCTTGAAAGCCCCGTTCCGGTTGCGGTATTCGACGATGTTCTGGCTGATGGTCCGGGACAACCCGGAAACGTAGCGCAAAAGCGAAGCCGAAGCCGTGTTCACGTCGACGCCCACGGCATTCACGCAATCCTCCACCACGGCGTCCAGGCTCTTGGAAAGCTGCGACTGGTTCACGTCGTGCTGGTACTGGCCGACGCCGATGGCTTTGGGTTCGATTTTCACCAGTTCGGCCAAAGGATCCTGCAAGCGGCGGGCGATCGAAACGGCGCCGCGCAGGGAGACGTCGAGATCCGGGAATTCCTTAGCGGCCAATTCGGACGCCGAATAGACCGATGCACCCGCCTCCGACACCATCACCTTGGTGATCTTCAATTCGGGATGGCGCTTGATGAGATCGCCGACCAGCTGATCGGTCTCGCGGGAGGCGGTGCCGTTGCCCGTGGCGACCAATTCCACGCCGTGCTGGGCGATCAGCCGGGCCAGCGTTGCGATCGATTGATCCCACCGATTTTGCGGCATGTGGGGATAAATCGTCGCGGTTTCCAGCAGCTTGCCGGTCTGGTCCACCACTGCGACCTTGACGCCGGTGCGGAGTCCCGGGTCCAGGCCCATGGTGATGCGGGGACCCGCTGGCGCCGCGAGCAGCAAATCCTTGAGATTCTTCGCGAAAACCTGAATCGCCTCGGCTTCGGCGGCTTCCCGGAGGCGTTGCTTGAGGTCGAGGTCGATGCGGGGCAGGATTTTGACTTTCCAGGCGTAATGCACGGTGTCGGCGAGCCAGCGGTACGCGGGCCGCCCTTTGTCGACGATGCCGAAGGTCCGCGCGATCAGGCTTTCCGCGACTTTATGGGTGGCGTCTTCATCCTCGCCGACTTTCAAGGCTAGATCCAGCGCGTCCTCATTGCGTCCCCGGAACAGGGCCAGCGCGCGATGCGACGGGATCTTCGCGATCGGCTCGGCGAAGTCGAAATAATCCCGGAACTTCGCTCCGGCCCGTTCTTTCCCCTCGACAACCGTCGAAGCGAGTATGCCTTCGTTCCAGATCCTCTCGCGCAGCTCGGCCAAAAGCCCGGCATGTTCGGCGAAGCGTTCCATGAGGATTTGCCGCGCTCCTTCAAGAGCCGCTGCCGCGTCGGGAACGCCTTTTTCGGCGTCGACGTATTTCCCGGCTTCGCTCTCGGGCACCAGGGACGGGTCGCCGAGCAAGGCATCGGCCAGGGGTTCGAGCCCCGCTTCGCGTGCGATCTGGGCCTTGGTACGCCGTTTGGGTTTGTAGGGAAGGTAGAGGTCTTCGAGCAGGGTCTTGGTATCGGCGGCGAGAATGGCTTGTTCCAGTTCTGGCGTCAGCTTGCCCTGTTCGCGGATGCTGTCCAGGATAGTCTGCCGGCGGTCCTCGAGTTCGCGGAGATAAGCGAGGCGTACTTCCAGAGTTCTGAGTTGGGTGTCGTCCAATCCGCCCGTCGCTTCTTTGCGGTAACGCGCGATAAACGGTACCGTGGCTCCTTCGTCCAGCAGGTCCACGGCGGCCTGGACCTGTCTTTCTCCGACGCCGAGTTCTTCAGCGATACGGGCGATGATGTTCATCAACAAACCTCAAAAACGAAAACAAAAATTTAGCATTCGCAGATATTTCCAAAAATCCGCCATAAATAGAATTACAGCGGCTTCTCGGCAATGACGATGGTGGGGTCGTCGGTCTTGGTATGGCAGGTGAAGGCCAGCCGTCGCATCAGGCCGAGCATCTTGACGTTGTCCGCCAGAATTTCGCCGCGGAAGGATTTGAGCCCCTTCTCGCGGGCGGCGTCGAACAGGCAGGACATCAGCCGCGTACCGAGTCCGCGGTGCTGCCATTCGTCCGCTACCACCACGGCGAACTCGGCGGTTTCGCCGTCCGGATTGGTGAAATAACGCGCCACACCGAGCTCGATTTCTTCGACGCCGGAATCGATAACGGCGACGAGCGCCAGTTCGCGGTCGTAATCCAGTTGAGTCAGACGGACCAACATGTCCTGACTCAGTTCCTGCAAGGCATTCATGAAGCGGAAGAACTTGGCCTCGGGGGAAAGCTGTTTTACGAATCGCTTTTCGAGTGCCGCGTCTTCGGGACGGAGCGGCCGGATCGTGATATTGGTGCCGTCGGCAAGCTGATACTGTCTGATCAGGTGGCTGGGGTAGGGGTGAACCGCCATGTGTCCGTAACGACGAAGCCCCGGCTGCGGCTCATGCACCACAATGCGGGCATCCAGGGCGAGTACCCCCTGGTCGTCGGCCACTAGCGGGTTGATATCCAGTTCCTTGATTTCGGGGAGCTCACAAACCATTTCCGAAAGCCGCAACAACACCTGTACGATCGCGTCCCGATCGACCGGAGGAAGATTGCGGAATGGCCCGAGCAGCCGAGCGATCCGGGTCTCGTTTATTCTCGTCTGGGCAATGTGTTCGTTGAGCGGGGGCAGGGCGACCGTTCGATCCCGGAGAATTTCCGCGGCCGTACCGCCAGCGCCGAAACTCACGACGGGACCGAAAATCGGGTCGTCGACCACGCCGACGAGCAATTCGCGGCCATTGCGGTTCCGGTACATTTTTTCGACGGTGACGCCCTCGATCCGGGCATCCGGCCTCCGGGCATGTACCGCCGCCACCAGATCGTTATAGGCGTTCCGCACCGTCTGGGCATTGCTGATGTTGAGTCGGACGCCATCGACATCGGACTTGTGGGTGATGTCCGGCGACAGGATTTTCAGCGCAACCGGAAAGCCCAGGTATTCGGCCGCCGAAAGGGCCTCGTTGGGCGAATGGGCGTTCAACGCCTGCGGCACCGGGATGTCGAAGGCGCGTAGAACGGCACGGGTCTCGAGCGAGGACAAGAGCGTCCGCCGTTCAGCCAAAGCCCCCTCGATGATGAGGCGGGCGCCGGTCAGGTCGGGCGGCCGGTGCGAACTCAAAGGTCCCGGCACCTGCATCAGTATTTGCTGATTGCGGTGATACTCTGTCAGATAACCGAATGCTTCTATGGCGCTCTCGGGGTTCGAGAAGGTCGGAATCTGATGTCTTGCGAATAGATCGCGTCCCTCCTGCACCTGGGTTTTGCCCAGCCAGCAGGCGAGGACCGGCTTATCGGAAGGCTCGGCGGCGCGGATGACGGCTTCGGCGGCTTTAGTAGGATCGGTCATGGCCTGAGGCGTAAGCAGCACCAAAGCGCCGTCCACATTCTCGTCGCCGAGGCAGATTTCGACGGCCGCGCCATACCGTTCCGGGGTGGCGTCGCCGAGGATATCGACGGGGTTATTGTGCGACCACTGTTTGGGGAGAATCGCGTTCAGCTTGTCGAAGGTCGATCCGCCCAATTCGGCGAGCTGTAGGCCTTGTTCGACGGCCCGATCGGTCGCCATCACCCCGGGTCCTCCGGCGTTGGTGATGATCGCCAGGCGGTTGCCTCGAACGCGGTGCTGAGTCGCGAGGAGCTGGGCGGCGGCGAAAAGCTGTTCGATGGTGGTGGCCCGGACCACGCCGGCCCTTTGCAGCGCGGCGTCGAACACGTCGTCGGAACCGACCAGCGCGCCGGTGTGCGACATGGCCGCGCGGGAGCCTTCGGCATAGCGGCCGGCCTTGATCACGATCACCGGCTTCATGCGAGCCGCAGCCCTCAATCCGCTCATGAAGCGCCGCGCATCCCGCACGCCTTCCACGTACATCAGAATGCTGCGGGTCTCGGGATCGAGGGCGAGATAATCGAGAATGTCCCCGAAGCCGACATCGGCGCCGGCGCCCAAGGACACCATGGTCGAGAAACCGATGCGATGGGCGCTCGCCCAATCCAGAATCGCCGTGCAAAGGGCTCCCGACTGGGAGATCAAGGCGAGCGAACCCGGCTCCGCGACGTTATTGCTGAAAGTGGCATTGAGGCCGACCGAAGGGCGCATCAGCCCCAGGCAGTTGGGGCCGAGTATCCGGAGGCCATGGCGCCTGCCTTCTTCCAGCAAGGCCAGCTCCAGCATTCGGCCGTTGCCTTCCTGTTCTCCGAATCCCGCCGAAATCACGATGGCGGCCTTGACCCGTTGCTGGCCGCAAGCGCGAACGATGAGAGGAACGGTGGCGGCCGGTGTCGCGATAATCGCGAGATCCACGTGTTCCTTTACCTCTTCGATCGAGGAGAAACAGACTTGATCCCGGACCAGTTGGTACTTGGGATTGATCGGATAAATGGGGCCCCGAAAGCCGCCTTCGAGGAGATTTTGGTAAATACGCGCGCCGACCGAGTCGGGTAGTTCGCTGGCCCCAAACACGGCGATGGACTTCGGGCTGAACAGATGTTCGAGGTAATGGCGTGCCATATCGGTTTCAGATCCTGGCGAGGAGGATTTCTCCGATTTCGCCGTCGGTGAGCGTTACCGGATTGGTCTGCATGCTGGTGCCGCGGGCGTTGGCTACGATCTTAGGGATATCCGCCGATTCCACTCCGAAATGGCCGAGGCGCTTCAGAGCCAGCCGTTCGGTCCAGTCGTGCAAGTGTGCGACTAGAGCGTTGCACGCTTCCATCTGGGTTTTGAAGCCATGGCCCGTCAGGAGTTCAGCGACACCGGCGTACTTCTTCAAAGCCGGATGTTCCGGAATTCTCTCCCGCAGCGCGCGGATATTGACGGCCGTGGCTTCGGCGAGCAGGGTGCCGCAGGCGTGGCCGTGCGGGATCGGATAGAAAGCGCCCAGCGGCGCAGCGAGCCCGTGCACAGAGCCCAAGCCCGCTTGGGCCAGGGTGATGCCGGACACGAGCGAGGCGTAAGCGATGGCGCTGCGTCCGGCTCGGGCTTGCTCGCCGTCGCCGCCTTGGAGAGCCGCGAAGAAGCCGTCACGAAACGCTTCCATTCCGCTCTTCGCAAGGGCGTCCGTCATCGGATTGGCGCGAGCGGAAACGTACGATTCCAATAACTGCGTGAACGCGTCCATGCCGTCGGCGGCCATCAGGTCCGGCGGGCAAGTGTCGAGCAGGTCGGGATCGACGATGGCGTATTCGGGAACCAGGCAGTCATGGCGGAACGATTTTTTGAAGCCGCGTTCGCCGCGCACGCTCAGGACCGCATTCTTGGTCGCTTCGCTGCCGGTGCCGGCGGTCGTGGGTACGGCGATGAACGGCGTGGCGGGTCCTGTGTACGGAATGTTGCGGCCGACGCCTTCGAGATGATCCATCACCGAATTGCCGTGGGGCAGGAGTCCTGCGATGGCCTTGGCGGCGTCTAGGACGCTGCCGCCTCCGATCGCGACCACCAGGTCGATGTGGCGACCATGAAAGGCGGCGACGGCGTCGTCCACGAGTTGCGGTGTGGGCTCGTCGCTGACGGTCATGTGTTCGAAGATCATGCCCTGCTCGGTCAGGTTATCCGTCAGCCAGGGCCAGCGAGACGACGAGCGGAAGGAGCGCGCTCCGGTGACGAGCAGCGCTTTTTGACCGTAGGAGCGAGCCAGTTTCGGCAGTTCCGCCAACTGGCCGGAGCCGAAAAGGATACGGGGGAGACGGGAAATCCAGAATACAGGGATAGTCATTGATGTATCCGGCTGCGCGCCCTGCGGCGCTGAATCCCGATATAGATTCCAATTAGGACGATGCTGAATAGGATTACGTCGATGACCGCGCGTTCCGAATAGCGCGCGATCAGTTCCTGGTTTTCGCCGATGAAATAGCCGATCCAGCTCAGCACCGATACCCAGATCCCCGCTCCGAGTAGCGTGTAAAAGCTGAACTTCAGATGATTCATGTTGGCGAGGCCGGCCGGCAACGAGATCAGATGTCTCGCTACGGGCAGGAGACGCCCGACGAAGGTGGAGATCTCGCCGTGCGCCAGAAAAAACCTCTCCACCCGGTTGAAGTGCTCCTCGGTGATCCAGACGTATTTCCCGTATTTGATCAGCAGCGGCCTGCCCAGCCAGCGCGCGACGAAATAATTGGCGTAAGCTCCAACCAGGCTTCCCGCGGTTCCGCTGAGAATCACCAGGGTCATGTTCATCTTGCCTTGCTGGGCCAGATAGCCTGCCGGCGGCATGACGATTTCGCTGGGGATGGGAATGACCGAGCTTTCCATGGCCATGAGCAGAAAGATTCCGGTATAGCCCATAGCGCCGATGGTCGAAACCAGCCAGTCGATCAGTTCGTGCATCGGAATTCCTTAAAGAAGGGTTGTTTGTTAAAACAATCCGCCTTGCAGCGGCACGAAGCTGACGGGTTCGATGATCTCCGCCTCGAATCCGACTTCCGTACGCGTAATTCGCTGTAGAAACTGCTCGCGTCCGTCGCCGATGGGTATCACCATGACCCCGCCCCGTGCCATTTGGTCGAGCAGCGGCTGTGGCAGCTCCGGCGGTGCCGCGGTGACGATGATGCCGTCATAGGGCGCGTAATCGTCCCAGCCCCAGCCGCCGTCGCTATGTTTCATGCGCACATTGCGCAGGTGAAGATCCTGAATGCAGCGGCGGGCGCGCTGCTGAAGCGGGTAAATGCGTTCCACCGAATGAACCCGTTTGACCAGTTGCGCCAATATGGCGGTCTGATAGCCCGAGCCGGTGCCGACTTCGAGCACCTTGTCCAGCGGCCCTTTTTCCAGCAGCAACTCGGTCATGCGAGCCACGATATAGGGTTGGGATATGGTCTGGCCGAATCCGATCGGCAGCGCCGTGTCCTCGTAGGCGCGACTGGCGAAAGCCTCTTCGACGAAAATATGCCGGGGCGTTTCCAGCATGACCGCGAGCACGGACGGATTCTTAATGCCTTGTTCCTTCAAACGGCTGACCATGCGTTCCCGCGTTCTGCGGGAAGTCATGCCGATACCCTGAAGACGACGGTTCATGTAATAACCTCGCGCGGAAGCCAGTCGGCCAATCGCTGAAGACTTTCGTAACGGGTCAAATCGATCTGCAAAGGCGTGACGGAGACGTAGTTGTGGCGTACAGCGTAGAAGTCGGTGCCCGGCCCGGCGTCCTGTTCCGGACCAGCGGAGCCGATCCAGTAGATCTCGCGTCCCCTCGGGTCGGTCGTCCGGATCACCGGCTCCGCCTTGTGCCGCTGGCCCAGGCGGGTGGATTGGAAACCGCGAAGCTCGCGCAGTGGAACATCCGGGACGTTGACGTTCAATATCGTATCGGCCGGCAAGGGGTGTTCTTGGATTTGTTTGAGCAAGGTGACGGCGACCTGGCCAGCGGTATCGAAATGCTGCGGCGCGCTCGACGCCAAAGAGATCGCGACCGCCGGAAGCCCTAAAAAACGCCCTTCGGTGGCGGCCGCCACGGTGCCGGAGTAGATCACGTCATCCCCCAGGTTGGCGCCGTGATTGATGCCGGCGAACACCATGTCCGGTTCCTCGTGCAACAGTCCGGTGATGGCCAAATGTACGCAATCGGTGGGCGTGCCGTCGACTTTGATGAAACCGCTATCGGTTTGGCTGACGCGCAGCGGCCGGTCCAAGGTCAGGGAATTGCTCGCTCCGCTGCGGTTTCTTTCGGGAGCGACGACCGTCAATCGCGCCCTTTGTCGCAGCGCGTCCGCCAAGGCAATCAACCCTTTGGCGGAATACCCGTCGTCGTTGCTCACCAGAATATGCATCAGCCGTGCTCCCCCTTTCTCTAATCATTGTACACAAGAATCGGGCCAGTCGGCGCATCAGCAGCAGTTCGCTTCACGTGCCGTTAAGCGATACGAAAACGCGGGATCATCGACTTCGCCTTGACGCTGATTAACGAATCCTCGACCATTGAAGGAATTTCCGCCGATTACTTGCTTTTCTGCCTCCTCTTAGTACCCATCTGAATTTACCGCTCCAAGGATTTCGTCCGATGAACTCGCAACGCTTGAATCCGCTGGCCGAGAAACTTCGCGCTACAGATCTCTATCAGAAATATGCTCGCCTGCCGGCGCTGGCTCAGCGGCTGGTCTTGGTGAGTTCGCTTGCATTCCTGACGATCGTGTTTCTGGTCGTCATCTATTTCTTTGTCGATCCGATCATCGCCATGGGTGCCTTCGCCAGCATCCTGGCCGGATTGGCTACCGGCTTGGGCGCCTTGCCTGCTTTGCTATTCAAGAATGTTTCCAACAGGACCCTTTATCTGATGCTAGGCGGGGCCGCCGGCGTGATGCTGGCGGCCACCGCTTTCTCGCTGATCGTGCCGGGCATCCAGGCTGGCAATCAGCTGTGGCCGGGTTTCGGCGTGTACGCGGTTGCGGCCGGGGTCTTGATCGGTGCGATTTTTCTGGTGTTGGCGGACAGTTGGCTGCCGTATGAGCGGTTTCTGGGCGAGAGCGGAGAAACCTTCGACTCGTTGCGAAAGATTTGGCTCTTCATCGCCGCGATCGTCATGCACAACCTTCCGGAGGGCATGGCGGTCGGCGTCAGTTTCGGTTCCGGCGACTGGCACAACGGCGCAGCCTTGGCGATCGCCATCGGTTTGCAGAATATCCCGGAAGGCCTGGCGGTGGCGATGCCGCTGGTGGCTTTGGGCTATCGACGACAGCAGGCGGTGCTGATTGCCACGTTGACGGGTTTGATCGAGCCGGTCGGCGGCTTTTTCGGCGTTGCCGCGGTGACGATGTTTCTGCCGTTGTTGCCGATTGGTATGGCCTTCGCCGCGGGAGCCATGCTGTTCGTCATCAGCGACGACATCATTCCCGAAACCCAATCCCGGGGCAAAGCCCGTTATGCGACCTTCGCGCTGATGTTCGGCTTTATCGTCATGATGATTTTGGACAATCTGATCACGACCTGAGTATCCGAACCTGTGGCTTGCAATCTGATTTATGAAGCGGGGGTGTGGCTTGGTCGAAGCCTGCCGGCGATCGACTGGGCAAAGGTGTGGACATCGTCCGGCACCGCGTTTGTCCTGGTCGCGGCGGCCGAGTTCGGCGACAAAAGCCAACTGGTATGCATGACCCTGGCGGCCCGCCATCGGCACTGGCCCATTCTGTTGGGTGCGGTGCTAGCGTTCGCGGTCTTGAACCTGATCGCCGTGTCGTTCGGGGCGGCGGCCGCCCGCTGGCTGCCCGAATCCTTGGTGTCCCTGATCGTAACCGTCTTGTTTGCGGCGTTCGGCCTGAAAGCCTTGCTTTTTAAGGAAGAAGAAGGCGAGGTGGTCGAGGCGAAAAGCGGCCACGGAATCTTTTTGACGACCTTCCTGATGATTTTCTTCGCCGAGTTCGGCGATAAAACCCAGCTTGCGGTCGCGGGGTTAGGTGCGGCGGCTCCGCCCGTGCCGATCTGGCTCGGCGCGACCTTGGCTTTAGGCATGACGTCCGCCTTGGGCATTTGGGCGGGAGCCACATGGCTGCGAAAAATTCCTCAACGAGCTCTGCATATCGCCAGCGGTTTGTTGTTTCTGGGATTTGCGGTTTTTGCCGCACTCAGAATCGTGCCAGAGGAATTGTGGGGCTGGCTACAAAGCAGCTTCGATCAGTTCGTCTCCACAATTCGAGAACTGTCTTCGTAACGGCGGCAGCCGGCGTCTTTTCGGCCGGGACTGCCGGTTAAGCCAAGCTGTTTTATGCGACGAGTACAGTGAACCACATCGTCTGCAGTCTGGTCAGGCCAGATTCAAATCCTTTACCACATCTGCGATTTGCTCAAAATCCCTATCGTTGTGCAAAAGAATCAGGTCATGTTCGATAGCTATCCGAGCGATTAGACAATCGGCAGTCGAGCGGATCGTAATGCCCTCTCGCCGGCATCGAAAATAAATGCGAGCGGCTTCGGCATAAGTTGATAGAGTGTCTTTGGGATGATAGAAGCGCTGACTGCTCAAGTACTCCTGCAAACGCTCGAAATCTTTGTCTCTGCGCGCCGCCCGTAATACTTCCTGGTAGATCAGGCTACACAGCCCGTACGGTACGCCACCGTCCAGTATTCGGCGGAACTGTTCCGTTGCGCGATTTTCGCTTTGCCGTAGAAGATCGATCCATACCGAAGTATCCACCAAATACATGCTTAGTTCTGCTCGGTGCGCAGTTTCTTGTAATCGTAGTTCGGGTCAATTTCCACCGTACCGATCAAGTCCCGAACGTCCTTCCGTTTTCGATTGGCCACGAACTTTTGGAGTGCCCGCTCGACCAGTTCGCGCTTGGTCTTGCCATTGGAATACTTGAAAGCCTCTTTGACCAATTCGTCGTTAAGGAAGCTCTGATTAAGTCCTTCGACAGGCCTGTCCTGAGCCCTTCGACAAGCTCAGGACAGGCTTGTCGAAGGGCTCAGGACGAACGGTAACCTATTGATTCCGTTCGCGGTGAGCTTGTCGAACGCTCTTCTGAGCCTGTCGAAGGGCGTGAACGGAATCAACTTGTTCAGAGTTTCCTTAAGGAACCGGCACGGAGGAGAAAAGGACAGTGTTCCCTTTCTTAATCAAAACACCAAAGCCTGACCCGCTTAGCTGACCCGCTTACTCTGTTCGTAACGAAAGTAAAGCCATATCGTCACCCCGGCACGGAATGCCGGGGCCCAGGTTACAGGGATGTAGACGCCTCGCCATCCTTGGCCTCTGGATTCCGGCAATCCCTGCCGGAATGACGGGTGACACTGGCATTTCTTTCTTGACGCACTGTATATCAAACTCAAACGAAAACAACCGTATCGCTATAGCGTGTCACAGTCCGATCATGCGTCACCAGCCGCATGGGTTCAGTGAGTGCCTGGGCGATAAGAATGCGGTCGAAGGGATCGTTGTGAATAGCGGGCAGGGATTCCACCGCAGTTGCGTGGATGCCCAGAATGGGCAATTGCAGGTAACCCGCGCATTCGAAAAGCTCCGCGGCACGGGCGCCCGATACGGGCATGTCGCCGCGTCCGAGTTGATGTTTGATGGCGATCTCCCAGAGCGAAGCCACGCTGACATGTATTTCACAGTTTGGATCCAAAATCAGGCGGCGTGCTTTTTCGGTCAGGCGGGGATCGTCCGTCAATGCCCACAAGGCTACCTGGGTGTCAAGCAAGAGGCGCATCGTCGGATGTCTCGCCGTTGAACCACCGAGCGATCTCTTGATTGCTTTGATCGATGTCCTCGGGGATGGTGAATTCGCCTTTGGCAATTCCAATACGGCGCGAAGTTTCCGCCTTGGCGATAGGAACGACGCGGGCGACCGGTTTGCCATTGCGGGAGATCACAAACTCGTTTTCCTTGCCGGAAGCAATCTGGTCGATCAGCTTGGAGAAATGGGTTTTCGCTTCGAAGAGATTAATGGTTTGCATAGTCGAACCTTCAAAAAACAGACCAACCTAGTTTAGTCTCTTTTGGCATGAGTTGATAGGGTGTCTTTGGATGACAGAAGTGGTGACTGCTCAACTAGTCCCGCAGACGCTCGAAATCTTCGTCTCTTCGCGCCTTCTGTGATACTTCCTGGTAGATCAGGCTTACACAGTCCGTAGGGCACACTATTTTCCAGTATTCGAAGACAGATACGGACTGCGTGCTTTTTATGTAAGGAAGCTGCACGGAGGAGAAAAGGAGTGCGTTCCTTTTCGTAATCAAAATACCAAAGCCTGACCCAGTTTTCAGTTTTTTCCAGTTTTTTCAGTTCTTTTCCTTATTCCGCAGTGTTATCCCCGTAACCGCAATTCGGGCAGCATGGTCCATCGTGCCGATGACGATAGTCGTGCGCCTTCAAACACCTCGTAAAGCGTCTCGTTGCGCCGTGCGTAGGCGGCGATGGGGCGAGGCGGCCTATTTGGGGTACGGCGATATCCAAGGCCGATGGCAATATCCTGAGAGTTCATCTTCTCGAGAAACCTCGAGAAATCGAAGGCTTGCGAGCAACAATGCAATTTTTTTGGCTGCTCGCTAAATTTTGTCCAACGGATGCCGATTACTAAGTCAGACGGATTAATCAGTCTGCTTGACGATCGTAAAAACCTGAAAAGAGGAGCGACGAACATGACCAGCGTAATCAACACCAACGTGGCATCCATCAATGCTCAGCGCAACCTGAGCAAAACCGCGCATGCGATGCAAACCGCCATGGAGCGTTTGTCTTCCGGGCTGCGCGTGAACAGCGCGAAGGACGATGCGGCGGGTCTTGCCATTGCCGATCGCATGACCTCGCAAATCCGCGGCATGACCGTGGCGGTGCGCAACGCCAACGACGGTATTTCCATGGCGCAGACGGCGGAAGGGGCGATGGGCACTATTACCGATACGCTGCAACGGATGCGCGATTTAGCCGTTCAGGCCAAAAACTTCGGTGCCGTATCATCCAGCGATAGGCAAAAGCTGCAGACGGAGTTCAAACAGCTTGGCGATGAGATCAGGCGCATCATCCAAAATACTGAGTTCAATGGCAAGAAAGTTTTGAACGGCAGCTTGAAGGGCGCCAATTTTCAGGTTGGAGCGGGCTCGGCTACAAATAATCAGATCTCGATCACGGTCAGCAACTTGTTGTCGATGTCGGGGATCAAGCAGCTTGCGAGTACAGCCGTAGCGGTATCTATCGGCTCAGGCGCCACCTCGACTAAAGTCGGTTCGGCGATAGCCATGATCGATCTGGCCATCAAAATAATTGATGAGGGGCGATCCAAACTAGGCGCCGCTCAAAACCGTTTCATGATGACTATTTCCAACCTGCAATCAGCGATCGAAAACCAGCAGGCCGCCCGTTCGCGCATCATAGATGCCGATTTTGCAGTTGAAACCGCCAATCTGTCCCGCGGACAGATTCTCCAGCAGGCGGGCACGGCTATGCTGGCCCAGGCTAACCAGGCGCCGCAGGCCGTACTCGGATTACTGAGGTAATCTGGCTGATTGGACGTAGGCAGATAGTCATCTGCCTGCGTCCGTTGCAGATGAGGAGACCGCAATGATTAACGGCGTAACATCTTCAACCAAACCGCAGGCACCGCCTGCTTTTGCCAATGAGTCGGCGAAGCCGGTACCGGCGAATGAAAGTGCGGTCGTCCAGAATGTCGCCCGCACGGTTACTTCGGGCGCGCAGACCTCATCCTTGGAGCGCGATGCAGCGGATCAGAATGTTTCGCCGGAGGAACTCAAGCGTGTGGTTGTCCACGCCAATGCCTTCATTCAGTTGGTTCAGCGGAACCTGGAGTTTTCAGTCGATCAAGACACCCAGACGATGGTAATGAAGGTGGTGGACAGGGATAGCGGCGAGGTGGTGCGGCAAATTCCGCCCGAGGAAGTATTGTCCATGCTCAAGCAGTTAAACGAAGTGGGCAGCAAGATCGGCTTTCTTTTCAAAAATTCCGCTTGATTCTAAAAGGTGGTGTTATGGCTATCACATCTTCCGGGATAGGCAGCGGGTTGGACATCAATAGCTTGGTAAAGCAACTGGTGGCTGCCGAAGGGAAGGCTGCAAAGGACTTGCTGGACAGACGTGAATCCGTGGCCAAAGATCGTTTATCCGCCTTGGGTAGCCTCAAAGGCGCGCTTTCCAGCTTCAAGAGCGTAGTGAACAAGTTGAAAAACAGCGACTTGTTCAAGACGCATGCGGCTACTTCCTCAAATGAATCGATCTTGTCGGTAAGCGCGGCCGCTTCGGCGGCGGTCGGTACTTATTCGATATCGGTAGAGCGCTTGGCGCAAGCACACCAATTGGTTTCGGGCGGGAGCGGCTTCGCCAACTCCAGCGCGGTCGTGGGGACTGGTACGTTGACCATTCAGCTGGGCGCTGACTCGAGCAATGCGTTTTCGGTCGCGATAGGCCCCGAAAAAAATTCGTTGGCGGGTATCCGGGACGCCATCAATGCGGCGCCTGATAATAAAGGTGTAACCGCGTCGATTATCAATGTGGACGATGGAGCCGGCGGAACGGTTTCGCGTCTCGTATTGACCTCGAATAACACGGGAACCACGAACGAGCTGACGGTCACGGCCTCCGACGACGATGGGAATAATACGGACGCAACGGGGCTCTCCCAGTTGATCTCGAGCAATATGCTCGAAACGTCCGTGGCTCAGGACGCGCTGGTCAAGATAAATGGCTTCGATGTCACCCGACCGAGCAATACCATCACCGATGCCGTTGACGGGTTGACGCTGAATTTGAAGGCGGCTTCTCCGGGAACGCCCGTCAGTGTGGGGGTGAGTCTCGATAAGAGCGCGATTTCGAAAGCTGTCGGCGAGTTCGTGGATGCCTACAACAAGCTTGGCTCGGTGATCAGGAGCCTCGGAAGCTACGATGCCCAATCCAAAGAGGCGGGATCGTTGCTCGGCGACTCCATGTTGCGGAATCTTCAGAGCCAACTGCGCAGCGACATGGGCAATCCGGTGACCACCGCGACGGGGGAATACAATACCCTGCAGATGATAGGGGTGGAAATCGACGCCTCGGGGGTTATGTCGCTCAAGCAAGACAAGTTAGAGGCTGCGTTGGCCGTCAATGTAAGTACGGTCGCCAGTGTTTTTGCCTCCAGCGACGGCGTTGCGATGCGATTGGACAGCCGGATAACGTCTTACGTGCAGTCGGGGGGATCTCTGGACAGCCGTACTCAAAGCTTAAACGGAACACTTCGCGAGATCAGCAATGCCAGGGAAGCGCAGCAGTTGCGATTGGACAAGCTGGAGGCGAGTCTACTCAAACAATTCAATGCAATGGATGCGATGGTGGCGCAGTTTAACGCAACCGGTGCGTTTCTGGCCCAACGGTTCAAATAACCGAGATGCTCGTACCAATCTCACAGCGTGGTTGAATAGACATTAGATAGAGAATCGTCATGAATGCGTACGCGCGAAGACAATTTGTAAACGAATACGCCAATGTGAATGCGCAAGCCGGCATCAACGATGCCTCTCCGCATCGCCTGATTCAAATGCTGATGGAAGGTTTTCTAGCGCGCGTCAATACGGCCAAGGGAGCGATGAAATATGGGAATGTTACGGTGAAAGGAGAGAATATTTCCAAGGCTATCGCCATCGTAGGCGGACTGGAGGAAGGGCTGGACATGGAGAAAGGAGGAGAGTTGGCGCAGAATCTTCGCGATATGTATCACTATATTCGGAGCCGCTTATTGGTGGCCAATAAAGAAAACCAGCCCCAGATATTGGATGAAGTTGCCGGACTCATGCGGGAAATCAAGAGTGCGTGGGATGCCATTCCAAACGAACTGCACCATATGCGCCACGGCTGACTATGGACGTGTTGTGCAAAATTCAATCGCTGCTGGCGCAAACCCTGGAACTTCGCAAACTTGTCGAAGCGGACGGCGACGAGTCACTGGCACGCCTAGAGGCGTTGCTTAGGAGTCGCCAAATTTCGCTCGAAAGTTTTTTTTCGAAACCAGCCGCCAAGGAATCAGAAGCAGCGGTTAGGGAGATGATCGAAACTATCCTGACGGTCGACGCTGAGTCTACCCGCCTGCTTGAAATGAAGAAACGCGCAATCGGCGAACAACTCGGCCGTATGCATCAAGGCAAGCAGGCTGTGCTCATGTACGACGAAAATGACCGGCTATAAATCATCGGGATTTTCGCAGTCTGCTCAATTTTTTCGGCTTGCGGCGGTGCACTTAAGAAGGCTCTGATTAAGTCCTCGACAGGCCTGTCCTGAGCCCTTCGACAAGCTCAGGACAGGTTTGTCCCAGCGGGAGAGGGCTTATTCAGCGTTTCCTTAAAATGTGGAATGCACCGGTTTGCCTGCTCTTTCCCCTTCAACTTTGACGCCGTCGATCATGGCCGCCAAGGCTAACGCCGATTCATTTTCGGGCATGCGTTCCAATATGTAGTTCAGCATCATCCGAGCGGCCTCGGGAGTGCCGATGTCGAAGTAGAGCCGGGCAAGCTTGAGTTGGATATAGATTTGGTCTGGAAATGCAGCCAGATAATCGTTGTAGACATCCACCGCATCGATCGGACGACCGAGCAGTTTGAGCATCTCGGCATATTGCGGCTTGTAAACCGGTGAAATCAGCGACAAACATTCGAGCGCTGAACACGCGTTTTCAGCCTGATCGGTTTCGAGGCTAATCGAGAGCACCCGCAATAAGGCATCTTCCAAAAGCGGCGATTCCCTGTTCTGAACGATAGGGTACAGCAAGCCCATAGCCGCCTCATGATCGCCGTTGAGTTCGGCGAGGTATGCCGAAATAAGCTGGCAATACTCCAGTGCTGCCTGCTTGTCCGGATGGTGCTCGAGGCTATTGAGGAGGTCGCTCAATTCGTTGGTTTTCCGGTTCTTCAGCAAGATTCGTCCGCGTTTTTGAGCCGCGGACAGGCTGGAATGGTGCTTCGCGCGCTTCAGATGGGCACTGTCGGGGGCGGTAAGAGTTTCCCTGTAAAGTTGCTCCAGATTTTCGAGCTCTTTGTGGTGCGTCGGGGACAGTGGAACGGAACCATGTCGGGCACGCCAAATCCTGGCACGGCCATATTGTTTATCCTCGCGCCATTGCTGGGAGATCCGGTCAAAATCGGGTTCCGCTTTTTCTTCTTCCAGGCGACTATTGAGACGCCGGTCTGCCTTGCGAAGCATTTGCAGAAGGCGCTGTGCGCCGTCACGATAGGCTTCGTAATAAACGGCTCCCAGTTTTTTGGCGCTTTCGGCGTCCAGTTCCGCATCCTCGAACGGACGAGTGATTTTGAGAAAATCGCGGATGCCCAGCCGCTTGGTCAACTGGCTGAACTGTCGGTATCGGGTCCTCAGCGTTCTTTCGGTCCGGTCCAGAAGGATTTTATTTTTAACCGCACGACGGGGATCAGCTTCTCCATAGATACCGAGGTTGTATTCTAGACCCTTTACGGCCAAATCTCGGATGGCTTTGATCTGGTGAATGGCCTTGGCGAGTTCTGTTAAAACCTTTTGATAATGCCGCTGGCGGATCTCCGGGGTAGGGGGCTCGACACGCTGTCGAACGATATCCCAGACGCTGAAAGCGGCGGAATGGACTTGAATTTCCGTCAATGGCCGGTAGGCGATGCCTTCCATCTTTGCCGAGGCGGCGGACGGATTGACGATTTCGCAACCTGACCTGGAGATCTGGACCGCTTGCATTGCCAAGCTTATGGCGGCCTCGGCGAAGTCGGCGGTCGTATTGGCTTGCCAGCCGCCGTTGGTTTCGACTTTAATCGGGCTGAGATCGAACCTTGGCCCCACTGCATGTTCATTACTGCCTTTGGCGTGCGTATATCCGTCTCGACTGAAACAGAGATCGACACCGCCCAGGATGATTCGGGAAAAGCCGAGGGCCTGAGCTACCGATAGGGCAGTGTTGGTTACCGTCGGGCCTGGATGAGGCAAGGATGGCGGATTCAAAGGGGATTTCCAGGGCAGTAAATCGCCCAGGTAAAAACTCATGCCGCGCCACTGGCCAATCAGCAGGGGACTTGCATGATACGCATGAATCAGAATGACGTGTTCGTCGAATTCCAGCATCTCCTTGCTGACATCGAAGCTCATTTCCGTAGGGTCTACGGTGAATACAATGTCCGGCGTGACTCCGGCTTCCTGAAGGCGCCGGGCAATCCGGGATACGGCCAATACGGCCACGCGATTGCGGTGCTCTTCCAACCAGGGCAAGCACGCATCGAGGGAAGGACCGCCAGCGAGCAATACGGCCGTTTTTCCCCGAAAAGCGTCTTTCAGCACCGATGCCGGCACGAGATTTTCCGCCAAATTGTCCATCTGGCAGGCCGTAAAGCCTTCGCTACCAAGTGCGGCGGAAACAGCCCAGCGGAGCTTAATGAGGCCGGCTTCCACCGACCAGACGATCTCAGCATAATCCGGAATTCTGGCTTCGCGCGCGGCGATGGACTGCCAGAATTCCACGCCGCCGATGTAAAAATATTCCTCGATCTTGAATTCATGGGCCTTGCTTAACCATTCACCCACGGTCACACAGACACCCCGTTCGCCGAGCATGCCAAGTACACCCTCGGATTCCAGCGCCGCAAGAATGTGCGGAAGCTCGATGAATAAGTAACGGGAGCCCGTAGGGACCCCTTTTTGCGCAATATGGCGCAAAAGCAGGCCCGAGTCCGTGCCAACCACGACATGGAGGGTGTTTTGGTGGAAAAGACTTTCACCGAAAAAGGCGGCGAATACGGCCGAAGCGCCGACCTTGTTGAAGGCTTCACGATTGACTTGATAAAGATAGCGATCGCCGAAGGCGTTCTGTGTAAAGCTATCGAAAGGAAGCTGAGGGGATGGGAACAAACCGTCGGAGGACATTAGCGAGCCGCCCGTAGAAGGTGACTCGAATTATAGTCAACATAGGGCACCTCGAAAAACCCCTGCCTGATCCCGTTGAGGTAAGATTCCTGCCATTTGATTCGCATCTTTGACCCGACCGCGATGAACAGGACGAAGCGCGGGGCCGTCAAGACCGACCTGTTTGCCGACCAGCCTCACAAACAGACTCTCGACAAGCTGGGCGGTCCGCTCTGGCCGAAGACGTCGACCGCATCGCCCCGCGCCCGGTCAGCCCCCAAGGCGGCCGGCCGCCGTTGCCCACCGAAACTATGGTGCGCATCCTGGCGTTGAAGCGCTTGTACGACCTCCCCGATTCGATGGCGTTGGCGCGCAACTGCTGAAGAAGGGCTTCATTGCCCGCGGCGGCCAGATCATCAACGCCACGCTGGTACCCGGGACGACAAGGAACAGCTCAAAGAGGGTGCCATGCCCGCCGACCGCAAGTCGGCCAAGCGCCGCCAGAAAGACCTGGATGCCAGCTGGACCGAGAAGCATGGCCAGAGCCGCTTTGGCTACAAGCTCTCGGTGAGCGTCTACAAGCGGCATAAGGTCATCCGCAAGATCGTTACGGATACCGCCGGCACGCACGACAGCCGGCACTTCGAGGCGGTCATGGGCCCGGCCGACACGAGCCGGGATGTGTCCGCCGACCGGAGCTATCCGTCCGAGAAGCGGGCGGCCTGGCTGAAAGCAAAGGGCTACCGCGACCGGATACAACGCAAAGGGTATTGGAACAAGCCCTTGTCCGAAACCCAGCAGGGACGCAACCGTCACATTGTCAAGACTCGCGCGCGGGTCGAACACGTGTTTGCGGCGATTGCGCAGATGGGCGGCAAGCGGATTCGCACCCTTGGCCAGACGCGCGCCCACTTTGCCATGACGACTATGGCCGCGTGCTACAGCCTGAAGCGGCTGGCGTACTGCTTGAGGGCGGCATCATCGTGCCCGCATAGGGGCCGAAATGGGCCGAATGGCCGCTGCCCACGGCGATTCGGGGTGAAAAACGGGCGAGGCTGCTGAAAAATGCAGCAATTTGTTGTGGAATTTGAGCCGGTTTCGGTCAAGAGCGTTGCTCTGTGGCTAGGTTCATTGAAAATCACGGGTTTTTCGAGGTGCCCCATAGTCAACAGGTGGGTCCTGAACTAGACTAAATCCAGCTTGTGTCGGGCCGCATGTGAGGAATATGACCGAACAGACAGTGCTTGTGACTGGGGGCGATGGGTTTATCGGCTCTCACTTGGTGGAGCAACTGGTATCGAGAGGGTACAGGGTCAGAGCCTTGGCTCAGTACAATTCGTTCAACAGCTGGGGGTGGTTGGAAGACATATCCTGTTTGTCAGCCGTCGATGTCGTTACCGGAGACATACGTGATCCCCATTTCTGCCGGCAATTGCTTCGAGGGGTGGATAGCGTATTCCATTTGGCGGCGCTTATCGCCATACCTTACTCCTACCGTGCTCCGGACAGCTACATCGATACCAATGTCAAGGGAACGCTGAATATTTGTCAGGCTGCGCTGGAAGCCGGCGTCAAACGGGTGATTCATACATCCACGAGTGAAGTTTATGGCACGGCTCAGTATGTTCCCATCGACGAAAAGCATCCGTTGCAGCCGCAGTCCCCTTATAGCGCTTCGAAAATTGCCGCCGACCATATTGCCTTGAGTTTCTACCATGCCTTCGGCCTTCCGGTGACCGTTGCGAGGCCTTTCAATACCTATGGTCCACGCCAATCAGCGCGGGCGGTGATCCCCACTATCATCAGCCAAATCGCTCACGGATACCGGCGGATCAAGCTGGGCGATGTGACGCCTACACGGGATTTCAACTATGTGGATGACACCTGCCGCGGTTTTTTGGCGATCGCTGATGCCGAGGATGTGAATGGCGAAACGATCAATATCGGCTCGAACACGGAAATTTCTATCAGCGAGACTTTCGCTTTGATCAACGAGCTTATGGGAGGGGGTGCCGAACTGGTCCACGATGAGCAGCGGGAGCGCCCATCGCGATCCGAGGTGTTTCGGTTGCGTTGCGATAACCGCAAACTGCACGCCTTGACGGGTTTCAAACCTCAAGTGGATCTTCGCGAGGGCTTGCGCCGCACCATTGCCTGGTTCACCGATCCGTCTCATCTCAAGGCTTACAAGCCTGACATCTACAACATTTAACGGTGATTCATGCCGTCGATTGCCGAACAGATCGTTCAATGCCTGCACGATGCTCTTGGGGATGTCAAAAAGCCTGTGGCCCTGCACGAGCCGTGCTTCTCCGGCCGGGAATGGGGCTATGTGAAGGAATGCCTGGATACCGGTTGGGTTTCGTCTGTGGGCAGCTTCGTGGACCGTTTCGAGTCGGAACTCGCCGCGTATACCGGTGTAAGGCACGCTATTGCCACAGTCAACGGTACCGCCGCCTTGCACGTGTGCCTGTCGCTCGCGGGTATCGAGGCGGGCGATGAGGTGTTAGTGCCTACCTTGACCTTCGTCGCCACCGCCAATGCCATCAGCTATTTAGGAGCGATTCCCCACTTTGTGGACAGCGACGAACAGAGTCTGGGGGTGGACGTCAGGAAACTCCGGACGTATTTGCAAGACGTGGCAGAGATGGACCCGAGCGGTTGCCGCAATCGGTTTTCCGGTCGGCCCATCAAAGCCGTGATCCCTATGCATGCATTCGGTCATCCAGTGGACTTGGATTCTTTGGCGACCTTGTGCCGTGATTACGGCCTGATCTTGATCGAAGATGCGGCCGAGTCGCTGGGTTCCCACTACCGGGGGCGACATGTCGGCAACTGGGGGTCGCTGAGCGCTGTGAGCTTCAACGGCAATAAGATCGTCACGACCGGCGGGGGCGGCGCGATCCTCACCAACGATCCGGAACTGGCGAGAAAGGCCAAGCACATTACGACCACGGCCAAACTGCCGCACCGCTGGGCATTCGTTCACGACCAAATTGCTTACAACTACCGGATGCCCAACCTGAACGCGGCGTTGGGCTGCGCTCAGCTGGAGCGGATGGACAGCTTTGTCGCCGCTAAACGGCATCTGGCCGAGCGTTACCGGGCGGCATTTCTTGGCTGTGACGGCGTCAAAGTGTTCCATGAACCGGTCTATGCCCGCAGCAATTATTGGTTGAATGTATTGCTGTTGGACGTCGATCAGGCTGATCGCCGCGATGAAGTTTTGGAGACTCTTTATTCGCTAGGCTTTCTGTGTCGCCCCGTTTGGGCGCCCATGCACAAGCTGCCCATGTACGCGCATTGTCCGCGCATGAACCTTGGTTGTGCCGAGAGCTTGGAGCGACGCATCATCTGTGTGCCCAGCAGCGCCGGTTTGGGGGGTGCATGAGCAACCTTCGTGTGTGTGTAATAACCGGCTCCCGCGCCGATTATGGCCTCTTGCTCCCGGTGATGCAGGCGTTGCGAGACGATCCCGCGCTCCAATTGCAGGTGCTGGTCACCGGAATGCACCTGGCACCGCAGTTCGGCCTGACTTGGCGTGCGATCGAAGCGGACGGCTTCGCCATCGATGCGCGCGTCGACATACTGGTATCAAGCGACAGTGCGGTAGGCAATGCTAAGTCGGTCGGGCTTGGGGTCATCGGTTTTGCCGACGCTTTCGAGCGTTTGAAGCCCGAGTTGGTACTGGTATTGGGCGATCGTTTCGAGATCTTTGCCGCGGCTCAGGCTGCATTGTTTGGTCGCTATCCCATCGCCCACATCGCCGGCGGAGATGTTACCGAAGGGGCTTTCGACGAGGCTTTGCGTCACGGCATCAGTAAGATGGCGCATCTGCATTTCGTCACCAATTCAGACGCGGGGCGACGGCTGCGCCAGTTGGGAGAAGATCCTGCGCATATCCACGTGGTGGGTAGTCCGGCGCTGGATTTGCTGCGCCAAATGGACTTGGTCGATCGCAGTGACCTGGAGACCGTGTTGAACTTCCGTTTTCGGGAGAAAAACCTGCTGGTGACCTTCCATCCGGCGACACTGGAGTGCGATTCGGCGGCATCGCAAGCCGAGGAACTTTTGGCGGCTTTGGACAGCCTGGGCGAAAACTTCGGCCTGATTTTCACTCAGTCGAACGCCGATACAGGCGGTCTTGCGATTGGCTCCCTCATTGACCGTTTCGTCGCCGAACACGTCAATGCAAGGGTTTATACCTCTCTGGGCCAATTGCACTATTACAGCCTGATGGCCCAAGTCGACGCGGTCGTGGGCAATTCGTCCAGCGGCTTGTACGAGGCGCCCAGTCTGAAAGTGCCTACCGTGAACGTGGGGGACAGGCAGAAAGGCCGGCTGAAGGCCACTTCCGTCATCGATTGCCCGACGCAACGGGAGGCGATTACCGGAGCGATACATGCGGCGCTGAGTTTGGATTGCCGCGATGCGGTGAATCCTTACGGCGACGGCCACGCCACCGAGCGGATCATGGCCGTGTTGCGCGGCTTGCGCGAACCGCAGCGGCTCTTGAAAAAGCATTTTCACGATTGGGGGTGCTGATGAGCTTGCACGCCAAGCAAAGGGTTTATGTCATTGCCGAAGTCGGCGTTAATCACAATGGCTCTATGGATTTGGCGCGACAACTTGTCACAGCGGCAAAGGAATCGGGTGCCGATGCCGTCAAATTCCAGTCGTTTCATCCCGAAGCTCTGGTGAGCCGCTTCGCGGACAAGGCGGATTATCAAAAGGCCACCACGGGGGCGGCGGAATCACAGATCGACATGCTCCGGAAACTTGCGCTGAGTCATGCTCAGCAGCAGGCTTTATACGATTTTTGCCGCGAGCAGAACATCGCTTTCCTGTCCGCGCCGTTCGATGCGGACAGTGCGCGCTTCCTGACCGAGCGGTTGCGTTTGCCGCGTCTCAAGCTGGGCTCCGGCGAAATCACCAACGCGCCGCTCTTGTTGCAGATCGCACGCACCGGCTCGGAACTGATTCTGTCCACCGGCATGAGCACCCTGGCTGATGTCGAGGACGCATTGGCGGTTTTGGCTTACGGTTATAGCGTGAGCGATCAGCCACCGGGTCGCAATGCCTTCGCTGCCGCTTTCCGCGATCCTGTCCGGCGCGGCGTCTTGCTCGAGAAGGTTTGCTTGTTGCACTGTGTCACGGAATATCCTTGTCCCTATGAGGACGTGAATCTTCGTGCTATGGACACCCTGGCCGCAGCCTTCGGTCTACCGGTCGGCTATTCCGACCATACTCCGGGGATTGCCGTGCCTATCGCGGCAGCGGCGCGCGGAGCGCAGATCATCGAAAAGCATTTAACGCTGGATCGTAACCTGCCGGGCCCAGATCATAGCGCATCCCTGGAGCCAGCCGAATTCGCGGCCATGGTGACTGGCATACGGATCGTGGAACAAGCTCTGGGAGACGGCGTCAAAATTCCGGCACGATGCGAAGTGGGCAACGCGCTGGTAGCGCGCAAAAGTCTGGTCGCCGCGCGCGCCGTGACTCGGGGCGAGCTCTTCGGCTTAGATAATCTCGTCACAAAAAGGCCTGGAACGGGACGGTCGCCTATGGATTACTGGGATTGGCTGGGACGTATCGCTGATCGCGACTACGGCGAGGACGAAGTGTTGGAATAATGACGGACAAGTCCGTGATCCTGCTCGGGGGGGGCGGCCATGCCACGGTGTTGTGGGAAGTCTTGTCCCTCACGGAGTGTGACGTTCTTGGGTTTGTTGATCCGAGACCGCGCGAAGACTCGGTTCTGGCGCTTCACGCGCGATACTTGGGGGATGATGGGACCGTGCTGCTCCACGACCCTCAACGGGTCGCCTTGATCAACGGCATCGGCTCTACAGCCAGCACACAAGCGCGCCGGGCGATTTACCAGCGTTTTACCGCGCAAGGCTATGAGTTTGCGGAACTCGTTCATCCCGGCGCGCTAGTCAGTCGCTTGGACACCCTGTTCGGAATGGGGGTCCAAGTGTTGGCCGGGGCCGTGATCGGGCCGGCGGTAAGATTCGGCGATAACGTTCTGATTAACAGCCGCGCGCTTGTGGAGCATGACTGTGAGGTCGGCGCTCATTGTCATGTGGCCAGCGGCGCCGTGCTATGCGGTGGAGTACGGCTGGGGCAGGGAGTACATGTCGGGGCTGGGGCGACTATCATCCAGGGCGTTACCGTGGGCGATGGCGCAATTATTGCTGCGGGATCTGCGGTAATCAAGGACGTGCCGGCCACCACTTTGGTGGCGGGTGTCCCGGCTCGTATTAAACGGACTCTCGACCGATGATGAAAAATTGGAAAGTTGTGGCGGTGTCTCCGGATGCCTCCATGAAAGAAACTCTGGCCGCTATTGACAAGGGCGCCATGCAAATCGCTCTGGTGGTGGACGGCGACGATCATCTGCTTGGCACTGTCACCGACGGCGATATTCGTCGAGCGCTGCTGCGCGGCGAAACGATGGAGACGCCGACGCAAAAATTCATGAACACCAATCCCTATACCGGATTGGTGGATGAGGACAAGGAAATCTGGCAGCGCACGATGCAAAGGCATAGCCTCAGGCACCTGCCTTTGCTGGATTCCACTGGCCGCATTTGCGGTTTGGTCAGTTATGTGCCGCCGGCGGAGCCCTTGCGTGAGAATCCGGTGGTGCTTATGGCAGGCGGTTTGGGTACGCGCTTGCGACCGCTCACGGATGCCCAGCCCAAACCCTTGCTCAAAATCGGCGAAAAACCGATTCTGGAAACCATCATTGAAAACTTCGTCACACAGGGGTTCTATCGCTTTTATATCTGCCTCAATTACAAAGGCGACATGATTCGCGGGCATTTCGGTGATGGCCGTCGTTGGGGCGCGCAGATTACCTACATAGAGGAGCGCCAGCGCATGGGTACCGCAGGTGCCTTGAGTTTGTTGCCCGAGCCGCCCGATCGGCCGTTTTTCGTGATGAACGGGGATTTGCTGACCAAAGTGGATTTCGTCCGCCTGTTGCAATTTCATCAACGCAACCATGCCGCCGCTACCTTATGCGTGCGGGAGCACACCGATACCGTTCCCTACGGTGTGGTGCAGTTGGACGGTTACGAGGTGAAAAGCTTGATCGAGAAGCCGACGCAGCGCTATTACGTGAATGCCGGAATCTACGTGCTCGATCCGGAAGTGGTGAGGCGGATTCCGGATGGTGGTTACTATGATATGCCCATCCTAATCAACGACTTGCTGAGGGATGAGCGGCCGATTTACAGTTTCCCCTTGAGAGAGTATTGGATCGATATTGGCCGTATGGGGGATTTCGAGCAGGCGCAGACCGATTACTGCGCCGTGTGGGAGACGCCGTGAAATTTTTGGTTACCCGAGCTAACGCATGTTGGGCGATAAGCGCTATCTCGCCGTAATACCGGCTCGGGCAGGCAGTAAAGGGCTGCCGGGCAAGAATCTCCTGCCGTTGGGGGGCAAACCCCTGATCGCATGGAGCATCGAGGCGGCTTTGGCTTCATGCTATCTGGATCAAGTAATCGTTTCCTCGGAGGATGCCGAGATCTTGACGACCGCGAGGGAGTGGGGGGCTGCAACGCCTTTCGTGCGTCCAGCGGAACTGGCGGAAGATGATACGCCGGGTATCGATGTCGTGTTGCATGCTTGTCAAGTTCTAACCGGTTACGATTATGTCGTACTGTTGCAGCCGACCTCTCCTCTGCGCACCGCGGGCGACATCGATCAAGCCATCGAACGAAACGAGGAATGCGGGGCACCCGCTTGCGTGAGTGTTACCAAGGCCGACAAGTCGCCCTATTGGATGTATTACCTGAATGATGCTGGCCACATGACGCCGGTGATGGATGTTGGCCAGAGACCGAGCTTGCGACAAGCTTTGCCCGATGCCCATGCTCTTAACGGCGCGGTATACGTGGCACGCATCGATTGGCTGTGCCGCACGCGCTCTTTCCTGACGCCGGAAACAGTGGCCTACGTGATGCCGCGCGAACGTTCCGTGGACATCGATACGGATTTGGATTTCAAGATGGCCGAAGCACTGATGGTCGATAGATAGGCTAGAACACGCTAGAACACGATCGGAACGCTCGTGAATCAGTTCACCCCAGCGGAGTGTGTAAATTACTTCCGCAACGCCGGTTATACCGTTAAGGAAGCTCTGAACAAGCCCTTCGGGCCGTGCTTCGCACGTTAGCGTTCGCTCCCGGCGAACGGGTGCACGGGTAAGCGCCGCTTGCGGCTCCCAACAGGCAAAGTGCGGCGTGATTGGCTTGGGTGAGGGCCTTTTATTCCATTTTTCAATCTATCGTGCATTAACAATCCAAGACCAGGCGGTGATGGAAGACACGCGTGCCGGATCGTTTTTCGAGATCCCGCAAGGCTTGCTCCAAGTGGTCTTCCAATGCGTCGAGACTGTCAAATGCCCGGTTGTGAAAAGATTGCTCGCGCAGTTCATCCCACAGACGTTCGACCGGGTTCGGCTCTAGCCGCTAAGGAGGCAAAAACACCAGCCGGAGATTGGGCGGAAGCGGAAATTG
>DYIL01000029.1 GCA_020723665.1 Methyloversatilis universalis | reverse complement strand
TCATTGAGATCACCATGATTGCCCTCATCCTTCGGCGGCTCTCCAAAACGAAAACTAGGATTTGAAGACAGGTTCTAAGACAGATCTTCGTGCCAAAAAGGCGGAAATTATCCCTAAATGAATAAGCATCATTCAAATTCTTAGCTTTAGCAGCTTCGTTGAGCAACCGAAGAAGCAGGCAAATACCGCCCGGGCGACACTAATGCTTCGATTTCTGCGGTTCGCGTCGCGTCGGCCTTGCCGGGCTTGGAAAGCGGCGATCAGTCCCCAGTGACGATCAACGTGTAACGGTAAAAGATCGGGGCGAGATAGTTCTCGTATCGCCAGTCGATCGTCCTGATGTGGGTGATGCCGCCGGCGGCCGCGGCCGCCTGGATGCTACAATCTCCCCGACCGGCGATGAACAGTACCGCCTTACAGCTCGCCGTACCTTGCCGCAAGCCCGGTCCCGTCGCACCTCCGGTGCCGCTGGGGACGACCCGACCGGGAGCGATCATATCGGTAGTGACAGCGCCGGCCGGCAACCAGGGCATGCCGGGGCCGGACACGCATCCGGCTAAAAAGTAGAACGGTGGCTAGTACGGCGATGACTCGGCAACGCTTCATGGCGCTTTCATAGCTCCCTCCTTCGCCGATTTGTGGCGCCTTCGGCGAAAGGGTCCTTCACTCGCGGCGACGTATCGAGGTGTCGCAGGGCATCAATGCCGAAGCCATAGAATCAAAGCAACTTACTGGGCCGCCCAGCCTCCAGCGATACGTACAAGTCCGTGACGGCGGTATCGCTTTCGGTACATCCATTCCACGGCTTCGAGATCGGACCGTCACCCCGCCGCTCGGATCCGTTTCGCGCGCCGAGCGGTCGTGTCGTCACCGCGCCCGCAGCTGGGCCGGCGCTTTTTCGTCGCCGGGTTCGAGGCCCGGCAGCGCTCCCTCGCCGGCCTGGGGCACACTTTGTAGGTACAGGGAGCGGACGGGAAACGCGAATTGCAGCCCCTCTTTTTGAAACGATTCGAAGATCATCAGATTGATAGCCTGCTGCACGTTCATGTAATCGTTGTAATCGGCGCTCAGAACGTAGTAGACGACTTCGAACAGCAGCGAGAATTCGCCGTAAGCCTTGAAGTGGGCCCGGTCGAAACGGACATTGGCCTGGGCCTCGACGGCGCTCCGTAAGAGACTCGGGACCTTGACCAGTTTCTCGTACGGGGTGTGATAAACGAGCCCGATTTGAAACGCCACGCGCCGTTCTCTCATGCGTTTGAAATTACGAATCCGGGTATTCAGAAGATCGCTGTTGCCGCAGATGATCTGCTCGCCATCAAGGCTCCGGATACGGGTCGTTTTTATTCCGATGTGCTCCACCGTTCCCATGAGTTGGTCGAAAATAATGAAATCGCCCGCCACGAAGGGTTTGTCGAAAGCGATGGACAGCGAGGACAAAAGATCGCCGAGTATGCGCTGCAGCGCCAAAGCGACCGCGACGCCGCCGATTCCGAGACCGGCTGCCAGAGCCGTGACGTCGATGCCGAAGCTTTGGAGCGCGAGGAGCAGGGCCAGCGACCAAACCGCCACTTGGCTCAGCGAATTGAAAATCGACAGCACGCCCAGGCTCGTCTGATCGCGCTTGGTTTTTCGGCCCAAGTAATCGAAAACCCAGACTCTGAGGAAGTAGCTGACCCAGGTGGAAACCTGGAAGAGCAGCGCGACGATGGTCAGCCTACGGATGAATCCGCTGAGCGTCGGGTCCAGGTGCAGCAGCGACGTCGACGCGAACACCGAGATCATGAGCAGAAAGACCGTGCGGGTCCGCCGGACGCCGGCGAAGAACTCCCCGACCAGCGCGTTGCGGCGACGTTCGAGGTAACGCTGTAAGGCCCCGATCAGAAAACTCCGAACGAACACGAGCAGGCTGAAAAGCCCGGATACCGCTATCAGCGCCAGTCCCCAATCGCGCACCCGGTTGCCGTTGAATTCCGTATCCAGCACCAACTCGGCCAGTTCGTGCCAACTCTGGTGTTCCGTGCGGCTATTGACCGACTCGACCACTTTTTTCAGCAGGGCGCGGGTTTTCTCGAGGTACGCGTCCTGATCCCTCAGGTGATCGACGAGCGATTGTACCGACTGAAGTTGTTGCTCCAGCCAGCGTACCGAGTTCCCGCTTTCGCGCCCCGAATTGGAAATCTTGTTCTCGATCGTGATCGATTGCTTTTTCCAATCTTCGAGCAAGAGAATCACGGCGCGCCGATCGTGTTCCAGCGCGGCCATGGCATCGGCCGCTTCCGTTTTCCAGGCCACCCATTCCGCTGGTTTTCCTATCCCGTTAATGACGGCGTGCCGGCGCTGCCAAGCCGTTTTCCACATCCCAAGCCAATCGAGGCGTTTGTTCAAGCCGGAAATCTTCAGTTCCAGCGACTCTTTCGCCAAACGTCTCGCCTCGACCTCCTCCGACAGCTCCCCGAGCCTGTCCAACGGCGCGCTTGCGAGTCGCTGCCTGGCATCGTGCAACCGGCTTTCGTTGGCGATCTGCTGGGCATCCATTCTTTTCAATTCGCGTTTCAGTTCGAGTTCTTCCTTCTCGATCTGCTGTAGCCGGTCATCGAGTTCCTCGTCGCTGAATCTCACGCGGTCGACCATGAGATCGAGGCGCCGCTCGAGCAGCTTTACGGCCGCTTCGGCGACGGCCAGTTTCCGCTTCTCCCTTTCCAGTGCCAATTCCCGAAGCCGCAAGGTTTCCTCGGCCCGCTTGAGTTCCCAGCTACCCGATTGCGCGCGCACGGAATCGGAGTCCGCATCTCGTGAAGCGTTCTCCTTGTTGTTCTCTTCGGCAAGGAGTTCTTCCCGTCTTTCGTCCAGGTCTTTCCGCGCCTGCTCGACTTGGGCGCTCGCCTGATTCGCGGCGGCTCTCAGAGCGGACAGACGCGCGCGCTGTGTGGTCAATTCGCTCGATACCGTATCCAGCTCGCTCACAGGGACCGGGGTATCGCCGGTTTCGAGCGTTTTCGCGGCCTCCGTGTACTTCCGCTGCTCGACCAAGAGCGCCTCGATTTCCTGCTGCGCCGCGAGTTGCCGTTCGTAAATGGAATCGAGCTCCTTCAGAGTCGCCACCAATCGGCGCAGAACGGCCGCCTTATCCGAGCCCGAAGCGCCGGACTCCGCCGCCAGGGTGTTTTCGGCCGACTGCATCGCGGACGCCACATCTTTCCGGCCGGCTTTGATGAGATCGGCGCGGCTCAACGACTCTTCCGCCGAAGCTGTCGGTTTCGCCGCGGCGGACCCAGTCTGAGTCCGCGGAGCCGCATCTTGCGCGACGGCCGCTTGCACCAGCCAAAATACGAGCAACCCCAGAGAGAATTCGACCACGGTTCGATGCAGGGTTCTTTTCGGAAGAACCATCAATACCCCCCTACTCGGTGTGTTCTTCGTTCGGACCAATTCACTTTTCCGTTCCACGGTGGAATACGGGCGACATCAGGCGACTCAAGGAAGCTCTGATCAGGACCCCATCCCAGTGGACTCGAAAAACCCTTCGACGACCCTGTCCCGAGCCCCGTCGAAGGGGCTGTCCCGAGAAGTCGAAGGGCTCTGGGCGAATTGATGGCTTACAGGTATAGGCTCTAAGCTAACCACATCGCCTCAACTGCCTTCCGGCAACCGAGTCCTCAACAGCCCGCATCCTCGGCATCATCGGTAAGAAACCGCAAACCCGTATCTATGCATTGGGCATCGAGAACCGGCTTGGGCTTTGCTCGGGAACTATCCATCATGCCGGCGACCCGCTGCAGGCTGGAGAGGATCAGGGTCTGCTCCCAATCGTTCAATTGCCGGAAAGCGTCCAGGAAGTTGACGTGCAGCAGCGAAGGCGCGTGCCGCAGAGCATCGCGCCCGGGGTCGGTGAGGGTGATGGTCAGGCGCCGCTTGTCTTCAGTGCTGCGTTCGCGCCGGATCAGCGCCTTGAGTTCGAGATGGTCCAGTACCGTGGTAATGGTTCCCTGGCTCAAGTTGACCGCCTGGCTGAGTTGGTTGGCCGTCAAAGGCCCCTGCTTCGACAAGGCGCGCAGCACCATCAATTGCGATCCGGTGAGTCCGACCTTTTGCAACTGCTTGGATTGCAGATCGAGGGCACGGGCGATCCGTCGCAGCTCGACCAAGACTTGTTCGTTGATTTCCATACCTTAGCTCATGCTCCGAATCGACATTAGGCCATAGCCCCAGCCAGGCGGCGGAATAGTAGGCTGTACAAAGCTTGAAGGTAACGCTGGGTCTCCCGTCGCTCCAAATCGGTCACGTGGCGCCAGAACCCGTAGACCCGGGATAGGGTCATCATCCGCTCGGCATAGTGTTGCCAGGTATAGCGCTCCGCGACCCGCTTAAGTGCTCCTTCCGAAATCCGGTTCCAATGTTCCGGCTCTTGACGCGTCCTCGCGAAAAAACGGGCGATGCGATCGGCCGCCGCGTCGCCGTGATTCGGGTCGATATGAAAGCCCGATACGCCGTCCTCGATGATTTCCGACGGCCCTCCGAAGCAGGTGGCGAAACAGGGAAGCCCCGAGGCCATCGCTTCGATCACGGTCAGCCCGAACGCTTCGAACAAGGCCGGCTGGACAAACGCCCCGCGGCCGTCCGCCACGTAGCGGTAAAATTCGCCGGCCATATCTTTGGGCAGCCTAAGGCCCAGCCAGCGCACCTGCCGATCCAGATCGAAGCGGTCGAACAAGGCGTGCATGCGCCGGATCTGTTCGAGTTCCTCGGTATCGGACGAACGTTCCGGGTCCACGTGGCCGGAAATGACCAAGAGATTGGCTTCCTTGCGCAGCGCTTCGCAAGCGCCGAACCATTCCACCAGTCCGACAATGTTCTTGATACGGTCCAGCCGCGCCATGGTGAACATGAGCGGCTTGTCACGCTCCGTCAAAACGCCGCGTGCGTCGACTCGCTCGTCGACGCCGAAGATCAAATGCTCGATTTCGGAATGCAGGTGAGGCAGGCGGCGCTCCACCGCCGTATAGGGAAAATAGGCCGCGGCATCCGCGCCCGGCGAAACGATGTTGAACTTGGGATCGTAGACGTCGATGCCGTTCACGACCCGGAACAGCTTGGGCATGGTGAACGCCGAATGGCTTTCGTACTGCCCCACGCTCTCGCGCGTGCCTGCGATTTCCTGATAGCTGCTGGTGATGATGAAATCGGAGGCGTTCATCGCGATGAGGTCTGCGGTGAATTGACAGGAAAAATGGTACTGGGCTTCGTTGTCCTGCCAGAACAAATCGGCGTGGCGATATTTGGTCTTCTCCAGGGCGTGCGCGATATTGCACTGGGTCACGCCGAGGCGTTGCGAAAGAAGGGTCGCGACCAGATTGCCGTCCGAGTAATTGCCCACGATCAGGTCGGGACGCCCGCCCAGTTCGGCCAGGAGTTCCCGCTCCGCATCCAGCGTATAGCGCTCCAGGTAGGGCCACACCTCGAACCGGGAGATCCAGTGGGTCACGATTTCGCCGGACGCGTTGCGGAACGGCACCCTCAGTATGCGTGCGTTGTGCGTCCCTGAGATGGGTTCTAGGCGCTGGTCGCAGGTCGTGCCTTCCGCCTGCGGAATCAACCGGGTCAACACTACGATTTGCGGCTCGATGTCGAGGCCCTGCTCGAACAAACGGGATCGCATCTCGGTTTCCAAGGCACGTACCTGATCGAGGATGTAGACCACTTGTCCACCGGTGTCGGGGCGTCCGAGCACGTTCGCCTGACCGAAATAACCGTGCGGGGAAATGATGGCCAACGAAAACACCATGGGCAGACGCGCCAGAAACGTTTCCAGTCCCCTGGGATCGGGCGCTTCGAGAAGATCCCGAAGCAGGCTCATGGTATCCCGGATACGAGAGACCTCGCGTCCCCAGCCGACCTCGAATCCCAGGGCACGGAGAGGCGCCGCCACCTGCTCCCAGGTCGCCGCAGGCCCATGGCCGGCGAGCGTCTCGTCGGCCCGACGCAATGCCCTGCGCAAATCGGTGACGCTCTTGATCTGTTCGTTGAGCATCAGGGTTTGGCCTCGGAACGAATGAATGCTCAGGAAATTCAGGATTCGTTTCCCGCCCTCACCCAGTTCATCGAACAATTCCCGGGACAGATATTTATTCAGAAACTCCACGCCCCGGCCTATCGATCGCGCCTCCAGCAGCTTGGGAAACTCGCGGGAAAACGGCCCCAGATCGATCTCCAGCAGCCATTCGTCGAAGTCGTGCTGGCCCAACGCCAAGCATTCCTTGAAGCGCAGGAAATCCCGCACCGTCACTTCCTCGACCGCCATTCCTTCGAACGCGATACGCACATAGCGCCAGGAAGCGATACGAACCCGGACCGCGAGATAAACCCAGGCGTCGTTGACCGCGGCCTCCTGGGTAAAGCGGATGACCTTCCCCAAAGGCGACTGCCTGAGCCCTTCCGGAGCATCTTCCGCGGCGCAAACGTCGGCGAAAGCGTCGCAGAGTTCCGAACGCTGCAGAAAGCTGCGCTCTAACTTTTTAATTTGATGGAGCACCCGATGGCCCACGGCAGGACAAAAATTCAGGAAGCCTCGCAATTGCTCGATCAAATCGTCGCCGCGCGCTCTTTCGCTCATTAAGAATCTCCGTTTTTCGATGTCATTTATTTTGATGTCAAATAATTATTCAGGCGGCCCGGCCTGTCAATTCTGGAGGCCGCTTCACGCCTACTAATCATTACCAATACAGCCTGTGACGGGCTCGCCAGCGACCACCCGCCAGGTTGACAAATCACAGCAAACATTTTGAAATCAAATGATGGAGCATCACTAAAAAGCCGACTCGGAGCAGGAGATCAATTCATGAAAGCAGTCATTCTGGCCGGCGGTCAGGGGGTGCGGTTAAGACCCATCACCGAGAACATACCCAAGCCGATGGTGACCGTGCTGGGCAAGCCCATCATGGAGCACATCGTACGCCACCTTTGTAGTTATGGCTTCGACGACCTGCTGGCGACGCTGCATTACCGGCCTCGCGCCATCCGCGACCATTTCGGGGAGGGCGGCGATTTCGGCGTGAGCCTGCGCTATACCCTGGAGCACAAGCCTCTCGGAACGGCCGGTTCGGTCAAGCTCGGCGCGGATTTCCTCGACGAGACGTTTCTCGTCATCGCCGGAGACGCGCTCACGGATTTCGATCTCGAAGCGTTCTGGGCCTTTCACAAGGCCAAGGACGCCAAAGTCAGCCTATGCCTCAAACGCGTGCCGGACCCCGGCGAGTTCGGCGTCGTCGTGACCGACGACCACCATCGCGTCGTCCGTTTCGTGGAAAAACCCGGGCTCAGCGAACTCTGCAGCGATACCGTCAACACCGGCATCTATCTGATAGAGCCGGAAATCTTGAAGGCCATACCCGACGATATCCCGTACGATTTCGCGAGCGATCTTTTTCCGAAACTCCTGGAACAGGAGATTCCGCTGTTCGCCTATGTCGCGGAAGGCTACTGGAGCGATATCGGCACCTTGGACCAGCTCAAACAGTCGCACTGGGATCTTCTCGACGGCAAAGTCCGCCTTCCGCTGGGCGGAAACCTCGTCGGCGAACGAATATGGCTCGGCGACGGCGCGCGGGTCGCCAAGGACGCGGAACTCGGCTCGCCCTGCTGGATAGGCGAAAACGTGCGCATCCGGTCCGGCGTCAAGATCGGCTCGTATTCCGTCATCGCGCCCGATGTCGAAATCGACGCGAGGGCCACGGTGAACCGCAGCATCGTCATGAAAAATTCGTTCATCGGCGAATCGAGCGATCTGCGCAACTGCATCGTCGGCGGCAGTTCCGTCATCGAGGCCCGTTGCGAGATCGGCGACGATGCCGTCATCGGCTCACGCTGCCACCTCGGGCGGCAGGTCGTGGTCATGCCCGGCGTTTCGATCTGGCCGGACAAGGAAGTCAACAGCAATACGACGATACGCGAAAACCTGGTCTGGGAATCGCTGCTGCGTCCTTCGATCTTCGGATCGCGCGGCGTCAGCGGCCTGGCCAATCTCCACATCACGCCGGAATACGCGGCGGCGCTGGGCAAGGCTTTCGGCAGCTGGATCCGGCGCGGCGCCCGAGTCGCGGTCGCCCGCGACGCGCACCCGTTCTCGCGGCTGATCAAGCGGGCTTTCATCTCCGGCCTTTTGGCGGTAGGCGTCCATATCGACGATCTGGAAGAAGCCAGCCTGCCGGAGACGCGATTCATCACCTGCTTCGGCCGTCATTTGAGCGGCGGCGTCCACATCCGCATCTCGGACGAACACCCGAGCGTGGCCGTGATCGAGCTTTTCGATGCCGACGGCTTGCCCTTGCTGCGCAGTGCGCGCCGGAAGATCGAAGCGGTGTTCTACCGGGCCGAGTTTCCCAAGGTGTCCGTCGAGAACGTCGGCAATCTGACCTATCCCGGCCGCATCGACGAACGATATGCCGAACACCTTCGCCAGCACCTGAACCGATCCGCCACCCAACCCTGGATCGATCGCGTGCTTCATTACTGCCGGGAAGGCAATCTGGCGCGGATACTCAGCAACGTACTCGGTAGCAACGGCCTGCACCATCTCGACTGCGAGTGCAAGGAAAATTCGGATGTCGCGGTCGCACCCTACGAACGGATCGCGGAGATCGCCAGGCTCAACCGAAAAATCGCCCTGATCATCGAGCGCAGCGGCGAACGGCTGACCCTGGTCGATGAGCTGGGAACGATACACCGGGCGGAACGGACGCAGGAACTTCTGACCGCGGCCTTCATCATCGGCGCGCCGCCCGAGGAACCGGTCTTCCTCCCGCCCGATCATCCGAAATTCCTGGCCGAATTGGCGGACGCCCGGGTACGCCGCGTGGTCATCACGCACAAAGAGCCGGCGGCTCAATTGAATACCGTCAAGAAAGCCATGCAGACCGAAGGCGTGTGGCTGCATTTCGTCCATTTCTATCTGGGTTACGGCGCGGTCGCGGCGTCGCTTCGGCTGCTCGAATTCCTGGGCAAGGAACGTCTGACCCTGCACGATTTCGAGCGCCAGATTCCGATCAGCCATTGTCGACGCTTCGTTTTGCAGTGCCCCTGGGATCACATCGGGCGGGTGATGCGCGAACTGAGCCAGCGTCCGGAAGCGCGCCTGAACGCCGCTCCCGAAGGCGTGCGCCTCGATCTCAACGGCGACTGGGTTTACGTCCTGCCCAGCGCGGACGCGCCGCAACTGGAAGTTAGCATGGAAGCGGCCAACGCTGCACGGCTCGTGCAGCTGGAACAAGAAGTCGCCCAGCGCGTACGGAGCCTGATTCCATGACTGCGGGTTTTCCGTTCTTGTTCGCGTCCGATCTGGACGGCACGCTGCTGCCCAATACCGGCAAGCTGCCGGACCCCGGTTGCCTGGAACGCACCCAGACGCTGCTCCAGAACCTGCTCGAAGCCGACTGCCCCGTGTGCGTCGTCAGCGGACGCTATTTGGCTCTGGCCAAGCAGGGCCAAGCCGTGTTCCGGTTGCCGCAGCCCACCTGGTGGATTTGCAATGTCGGCACCGAAGTTTACGACCGAACCGGCGCTATCGATCGTAACTGGCAAAGCCGCCTCGGTCCGCCGCTCGACCGCGAAGCTCTGCGCCGCGCGCTTTACAAGATCGCGCGCCTCGTGCCGCAGGAACCGCAAAAGCAGGGACCGCACAAGTTCAGCTTCTATTACCCGGAATCCATCAGCCGGGAATTGCGGACCGAGATCACGTATCGGGTCCGGGCGGTCAGAAGCGATTTGCAACTGATCGTCAGCGTCGAAGAATCCTCGGGACGCGCCCTGCTCGACGTCATTCCTGGCAACGCCGGGAAAGCCCACGCCTTGTGGTATGTCGCCGAGCGCTACGGGCTGGACGGCGACCGCGTGTTCTTCGCGGGAGACTCGGGAAATGACCTCGACGCCCTGCTCTCGGGCGTGTGCGGCGTACTAGTGGGCAACACCCCTGAGGACGTCCGGACTCAGGCCGAGGCAGAGCGGAAGCGCCGCGAGGATGCCCGATTGTTTGTCGCTGGCGCATTCTACGGCGACGGCATCATCGAGGGACTTCGCCACTACGGCTTGTGGCCGCCCGCTGCGGCCGAATCGAAACCCAAGCGAGACACCCGGCGTTAGCCCATGCGAATCGCTTTCTTCTGCCCCCACAGCGATCCCCTGGCGTCACCGGGCGAACCGGACTCGGGCGGCCAATGCATTTACGAGGCGCGCGTCGCGGAGCAACTCGCCAGACTCGGACACGAGGTACGCATCTACACGAGGCTATGGGGCGGAAAGACAGAGCATCAGAAGATTTGCGACGGCGCCGCGGTCTGCCGCTACCCCATGGGACCGGAGGGCTTTCTGCGAAAAGAGGACATGGGACCTTACCTGGCGGAATTCACCGAACGCGTGCTGTCCGGTCAATCCGCCTGGCTTCGGCATGCCGATGTCATCCACGGGCACTACTGGGACGGCGGAGCAAGCGCGCTCATGGCCAGCCTGGCCGTCGGCAGACCGCTGCTGTTCACCAGCCACTCCCTGGGGCTTTTGAAACGGGACCGCATAGCCGATCCCACCCCGGACGGCTCCAAGTTCCGCTACGCGCTTCGCATACGCGCCGAGAAGAAAATCTTGGACGCCGCCGATGCCGTCATCGCGCTCAGCCGGACCGAGCGCGACGCGCTGACCGGGCGCTACGGCACGAACGCCGAGAAGATCCGGATCGTTCCGGGCGGTGTGGACACCGAGGCTTTCCGTCTTCGCCTGGACAAGACCGATGTTCAACGCCAGCTCGGCTTCACCTCGGATTACCTGCTGTTTACCGTCGGGCGGCTCGATCCCCGCAAAGGCTTTCTCGAACTGATCGAGGCCATTCCGTTAGTGGTCAAAGCCCTGGGCGAAACGGGCAAGACCGTAACGTTCCTGGTTCCGCTCGGCCCAGAACGGCCCTCGCCGGACGAAAAAGCCTACCGCGACGCCCTGCTCCGGCGGGCGAACGAACTTGGGGTTACCGATACCATCCGCTGGTTCCATCGCCTGACCGATCATGAACTGCTCGAATATTACGCCGCCGCCGATCTGTTCCTATGCCCTTCCCCGTACGAACCCTTCGGGCTGGTGCTGGTCGAGGCTTTCGCGTCCGGCACCCCGGTCGTCGCCACGCCCCACGGCGGGCCCATGGACATCGTCACGCCCGGGATAAACGGCTATCTGGCCGACCCCACGGATCCGCCGGCGTTCGCCGCCCGCATTCTCGACGCCCTGCTGGCGCCCGAGAACGAACGTCGCCGCATGCGCGCCGCCGCGGCCGAGAGAGCCCGGACCCGCTTCGGCTGGCCGTCGGTGGCCTCCGCCATCGCGGACGTTTATCTCTCGATTCAGGGTGACGCCATTGCCCTACGTTGACGGCGAAGGCGTTCGCATCCATTACCAGATCGACGGTGAGGGGCCACCGCTGGTGCTGCAACACGGGTTCACCAGCAGTTCGGACGCCTGGCGTCAGTTCGGCCACATCCCGGCGCTGTGCCGCGATAACCGCTGATTCTGGTCGATGCCCGCGGCCACGGCGCCAGCGACAGGCCGCACGCCCCCGCTTACCCCTGCCGAAGCGCGTGGCGGACGTAGTCGCCGCGCTCGATGCCTTATTCCATTTCTCAATCAAAAGGAACACGTTGTAGGCCGGAATAAGCCCTTCAGCTTCGCTCAGGACAGGCTTGTCCAGGCCTGCCATTAAAGAAAATTTTCTTTTTGTTCGAAAAATTGAATTAGAGGTAGCGGAAGCGAATTTCTTCGGCTTCTCGATGGGCGGGTGGATCGGCTTCGGCATAGCGAAATACGCACCCGAGCGGGTCAACGCCCCGCTTGTCGCCGGAACGCACCCCTATGTCGACCGAAGTTGGGATGCGTTCCGGCACGTCGATGAGGCGCACCCCGAAGCCTTCCTCTCCGCCCTCGAATCCGTCCTGGAACAGCGCATCGCGCCGGAACTGAGGCCTCTGGCGCTCACCAACGACCTGCGGGCGCTCGCGGCAGCCGCTCAGAAAAGGTTGCCAGCCCTATCTACAAATCGGGGCATGATTCCGGAAACAATTTTTTAATCCCACGACGGATTGCCGAGATTCTTCTTGTAAATCGAGCGATCACATCCCCCATTGGTCCCGACGAAGGATCACGGGTCGCGTTCGTCGACATGGCTCCTCCCGTTCGGAGTCCGATTTTTTGATTTCAAAATGTTTGCACGAACGTGTCAACCCGATTTATCGTACATCCATAAGTAAAACCACGAATTCAAGCACTTTGACCGGTAGCCCATGCGCCCGGAACAAGGTATTGAGCTCAATTTTATTTTGAAGTCAAAGTAGGTATGACCGAATTTACCGCATCAATGAGGCCGGTCCTCTTCGGCGAACTGCTGCTCGATCATTTTCCCGACGCCTCGGTCGTGCTGGGAGGGGCTCCCTTGAACGTGGCCTGCCACCTCCGGGGCTTGGGCATACAGCCTTTGCTGATCAGCCGCGTCGGCGAGGACGAACCAGGACGAATGGTTTGCGAGGCGCTTCATGACTGGGATCTAGACAAGAGGGGCGTGCAAATCGATCCCGAAAGGCCGACGGGAGCGGTGCGAGTGCAAATCGAGAACGGCGAGCCCGTTTTTCGCATCGAACCCGAGCAAGCTTACGATTACATCGAAGCGCACGATGTCCCTCAGTTTCCCAACGGAGGCGCCATCCTGTACCACGGAACCCTGGCCGTGAGAAATCCGGTGTCACGTCAAGCGCTGGATTATCTGGTCAAGCGCTATCGTCCCCCGATATTTCTCGACGTCAATCTCCGTGCGCCTTGGTGGAGCGCGGAGGATTTGCGCACGCTGCTGGAGCGGGCGAACTGGATCAAGCTGAACGCACAGGAATTGGACACCGTAGCCGATCTCTACGGCCTGTCGGCCAAACCGCAGGAAACGCGAGCCGAAGCTTTGCGGGCCCACTGCGGCGCCGAGTACGTCGTCGTAACCCAAGGCGAGGCGGGAGCGTTCGCCGTCTGCGCCGACGGAAACACGACTCAGGTGCGGCCCGACGCTTCGATAGAGGTCGTGGACACCGTCGGGGCAGGAGACGCGTTCAGCGCGGCGCTGCTGACCGGCCTGATTTGGCGTTGGCCCCTGAAGGAAGCCCTGGAACGGGCCCAGCAATTGGCGGGATTCATCTGCGGCGTGAGAGGCGCGGTCAAGCGCGATCTGTCCTTTTATCGAAGGCTGCGAGAGAACTGGCGGATATGAGCCGGCACGGCGAGCCGTGCACTGCTTCGCTGGCCTTGATGTCGGCAAGGGGGAACCCTTCCGCTGACGTGGAATTCGCGGGACGTTGCCGTGATCTCCGTCCGGAGGGCCGCCTTCAGGACATATCGACCGATTCCCCCAGCACATCCCTTATAGACAGCATCTGCACCAGGACCATGACGACCACCACCAGCGGCACCGCGAGCAGGAACCCCAGAATGCCGAAGCTGGCACCCATGATGAGTTGCGCGGTCAGCAGCAGGGCCGGAGGAAGGGAGACGACCTTCTGTTGAATGAAGGGCGTGATCAGATAGCCTTCCAATGCTTGAATCACGAAATAGAGTATGGCGGACATAGAGCACCGTCGGACCGCCCTTGGTGAGCCCCACCATCATCGCCGGCAAGGCCGCAATGCGCGGCTCGATATTGGGCACGAAATCCAGGGCGGCGGCCATTGGACCGAGGATGAAAGCGAAAGGCACCCCCAGCATCACTAGTCCGATGCCGGTCATGAGGCTTACCGCAAACATGGCTGCGCTCCGGCCGATCAGCCACCAGCGGAGAACGTCCCCATCCCGTTGAAGGCTTCCCAGACCAGTCCCCGGCGCTCTTCGGGGAAAAGGTAAACCGTGCCGTCGATGTAGGTCTTGGGATCGAAAGCGAAATAAAATCCCAGCACGATCACGATGAAAAGACTGCCCAAGGCGCCGAATACCGTCGAAAAAATCCCGGCGATTTTGGATAGCTGCTCAAGATCAGTGAGGGTGCCGCCCGCCCTGGATAGCCTGTCGATTAACGCAGGTCTCCACGGGTATTGCTCGAGCGTGCTGCGCAGTCGATCCAGAACTGCCGGCAGTTGCTGAAACAATTGGTAAAAACCGTCGGCGATGGTGAGTCCGTACAGCGCCCCGATCAGCACGAACAGGCCCAGCAGGACCAGGATCACCACCGTCAATGCCCAGTTCATGGACAAAGGCGCATACCGGGTGATGAAGGCGGCGCGAAACAGCCCGATGACGGCCATACCCGCAACCGCGACGATGAGTGTCCGCTCGGTCAGCCGTCCGCTAGAACACGGGGTCTCGCTGGTTTCGTGATTTAGATTCATGGTTGCGTCCTTCGCGGGCGTTCCGACCTTATTCTCAATCAAAAGGAAAACGTTGTAGGCCGGAATAAACCCTTCGACGTTGCTCAGGACAGGCCCTTCGACTTCGCTCAGGACAGGCTTATCCCGGCCTGCCATTAAAGAAATTTTCTTGTTGTTCAAAAAATGGAATTACCTAGAATTCGACCGCGCCGCTTTCCGCCAAGTCCGCAGACTTCTGCAGTGCCTGCGACAGCAACGGGTCCCGGACCGAACCGCTAACGGTATCCGGCCGTGCCGGCCCGTCTCGGGATTTGTCCAAAGCTAGAAAATCGGAGATACCAGCGTTCGCCATGTCCATGCCTCATCGATTCATCGTTGCGCTCAGACTATTGTTAGGCGTCACGGGGTCCACCGTTGCCCGAGAGTTTCGAACCCTGATGCTGATGTTTCTGGCCGCGGTCGCCGTGTGGGGATTCCTGGAACTCGCCGACGAGGTCGCCGAAGGTCAAACCCACGCCATAGACACAGCGATCCTGCTGGCCTTGCGGAATCCCGCGGACCCGTCCGACCCTATCGGCCCGAGCTGGGTCGAGGAAATGTTCCGGGATTTCACCGCCCTGGGCGGCGTCGGCGTGATCGTGTTCATAACGCTAGGAATCACGGGCTATCTCGCCTTGCAGCGAAAACGCCGGGCTTTGATCCTATTCACCGTCGCCGTCTCCGGCGGCCTCTTGATCAATACCGCGCTGAAGCTCGGTTTCGAGCGTCCCCGCCCCGACCTCGTGCCCCACGGCGCCTACGTCTACACCGCAAGCTTTCCGAGCGGCCATGCGATGCTGGCCACGGCAACCTATCTGACCCTCGGCGCCTTATTGGCGCGAATGCTTCCCGACTGGCGCACCAGGTTGTTCGTGCTGACGGTGGCGGCCGTGCTCTGCTTTCTGGTCGGCTTCAGCCGAGTCTACCTGGGCGTCCATTGGCCTTCCGACGTCGCCGCCGGTTGGATGGTCGGCGCCGCCTGGGCTTTGCTCTGGTGGCTGGCGGCCCGTTGGCTGCAGAGAAGGCGGATTGTGGAGGAAACGGAGACCGAAGCATAAGCCTCCGACCCGTCGACGTCGAAATACCAAGCTGTTGCTCTCGTTCGGCCCGTTCCTGACCCTGTCGAAGGACTCGATCCATTCGGCATTTGAATGAATATGGACGGCATTGTGGAATCGCCCCCTATCACGCGCCCGAGCATCGCCGGCCTGAGCCGGAACCGCCCGAAGGGCAGCGTCCAAGAAAGGACGCTGTCAATGATGCCGCCCATGTCCGTTTCTCCGCGATTGAAATCGAATGGCGTCCGTAACAGCCAAAACGGCCGATCCGATGCTTCGTCACAGTCGCTAGCCTGCCTGGTCGATACGGGCGGTCACCGTGCGTCTTTTTCCCTCTCTCAGGATGTCCAGCTTGATCTCGGAACCGGCCCGGAGTAGGCGGACCGTGTTACTCAAGCTGCCGGCGCCGTCTACGGGCGCGTCGTCGATCGCGACCACCACGTCGCCCGGATGCAGTCCAGCCCTGGCGGCGGGCGAATTCGGCTGAACCTGGATGATCAGCACGCCGCTACCCGGCTTGAGACCCAAGACCTTGGCCAATTCCGGCGGCAGATCCCGCAGATTGACCCCGAGATAGCCTGGCTGGAGCTCGCCGTTCTCGACGAGTTGCTGCATGACGGATCGGGCGAGATGGCTCGGGATCGCGAAACCGATGCCGACGTTGCCGCCCGCCGGGCCCACTATGGCGGTATTGATCCCGATCAACTCCCCGTTCAGGTCGACCAAAGCGCCTCCGGAACTGCCGGGATTGATCGAAGCGTCGGTCTGAATGTAGTCTTCGTAGCGTTTGATACCCAAACCGGAACGCCCCAATGCGCTGACGATACCGGAGGTCACGGTTTGGCTCAGGCCGAAGGGGCTGCCGATGGCCACCACGAAATCTCCTACACGCAGGGATCGCGAGTCGCCGAACCGCAGGGCCTTGAGGTTTTTCGCCTCGATCTTGACGACGGCGACATCGGTCTCGGGATCGGTGCCCACCACCTTGGCTTCGAAATTCCTTCCATCCTGCAAGGTCACGATCACTCGCTCGCCGTTGGCGATGACGTGATGGCTGGTGAGGATCAGTCCGTCCTCGCCATTCATGATCACGCCGGAACCGAGACTGTGTTGTTGCAATCGGTGCGGCGGCATACCCGACTCATCGAGCCCGCCGGAGGAAGACGGCTCCTTGAACATCGAGCTCCCGCGCGCGTTTCCGGCCGACGTCGTTGAAATATTGACTACGGCCGGCAGTACGCCTTCCAGCATCGGCGCCAGGGTCGGCCGGCCGCTTCGGCCAGCGGCACCCGGCTGCGACGCTTCATAGACCGTCCCCGGCGTTTGAGCAAGTCTTGGTGAAGGCATCGGCTCGCATCCGGCCAATACCGTGATTAGAACGACGCCAAGAGCGCAAGGTCGCCGAAGCCGTTCCATAAGTTCCTCCCGCGTGTACTGCTCGAGTCGGGACGTCACTGTTTAGGTCGTTCGGCATCAGGAAAGTTCTGGTGCGATTTCCGGTTTCCAGCCGGTCCGTATGTCCCCGTTTCTCGGGCCGGAGAGAACCGGCCGCGGCATCATTTCAGGCTGAAGAGATACGACGCCATGTCCCAGGCATCGCGCTCGGTCACGCCCAAATCAGGCATGGCGGTGCCGGGCGAGATACGCGGCGGATCCGCGAGCCACAGGACCAGATCATCCGGTGTGTTAGGTAGAACGCCAGCGATGTAGAGGCGATTGGCCCAAGCAGTCAGAGGCGGCCCGGCCAGACCTTTAGCGCCGACGATGCCGGGGATGATGTGGCAGGTCGCGCAGGCATATTGCTGAAAGGCGATCCGGCCACGTTCCGAGTCACCGCCGGGAAGCCTCGCAGGAACATCGGATCGGCCGCAAGCGTTCAGCAAAACCAGCGCCGCGAAGAGGCCGCCCACTCCTTTGATTCTCCTTTTCACCTCCCAATCTTTTGGTCCCATTCCGCGTACCCCTTTGGAGAAAGCGCCGGCAACCGTTCCACGAAAGCCACCACCGCCCATAAATCGTCTTCGTCGAGACGAAATTGCCAGGCGGGCATGCCGGTCATGCGGATTCCGTTCGCTACCACCCAATAGATGTATTCGGCTGATTTTTCGCGCGCCGTTTGTGCCAGGTTGTTGGGCAAGGGCAGCATGCCTTTGCCGGCGTCGTCGGGAGGCACGCCCGGCGCGCCGTGACACTGCACGCACTTGTCCCGATAGATGCGGAAGCCGCGTTCCGCCAGCGAAGGATCGTCCAGCGCCGGCGCCGCGATGCCGCCGAGGCGGGCCGAAACCGAGCGGTCCAATGCGAAATCCAGGATTTCGTAAACGGGCCAGGTATGTTGGTAGATGGCGGCGACGTTGTACACGCCGGTAACTACAACGACGGCCGCGCCCAGGATTCCGAGTCCCCCCACGATGACGAGGGTTATGACCGCGTGGATCAGAAACTTTCGGAACGGTGACATGGTCTTTTGTAAATACGCTCCAAAATTCGCGGGACCGGCTCAGCCGTTCTCGCGACGATCGGCCGAGGAAATGACCGATGATCTTCCGGAATGGAACGCTTTCCGACGCTATCGACTATTCGACTCTCCGGCTCGAGCTTAGTGCCGGTTGCCGATACCTTGGTCCGGATGGTCCGCACGTCCCCTCGCCATGATTGCCCATCGCCTTTCGGCTCCGCTTCTGGCAACGCTGCTGCCGGCGGCCGCACATGCAGGGCTTCAGTCCGCTCTCCATCCTCATTCGCCGACTGCATCCGACATCACCGCCATTGCCTGGCTGGTGTTCTGGGGAGCCACGGTCATCTTCGTGCTGGTCATGGCGCTGACCGTTTACTCAACGTCCGGATCGAAACGCGCCGGACGCTTGCTGGGTCACCGCCGAGCGATCCTGATCGGCGGCTTCGCGTTTCCCGTGGCTGTACTGTCGGCGCTGTTGATCTACACGCTGAGAGTGGCCGGGGATATCGTCACCCCGTCGGAAACGCCAGCCCTGCGGATCGAGGTTGTCGGGGAGAAGTTTTGGTGGCGGGTGAATTACCTGACCGAGGCGGGCCATGTCGATGTCGCCACCGCCAACGAGATCCATCTTCCGGCCGGTCGGCTGGTGGAGTTCAAATTGCGTACCGCCGACGTCATTCACAGTTTTTGGTTGCCCAACCTGGCCGGAAAAGTCGACATGATTCCCGGCCGCATCACCACGCTGCCCATCCGTCCCGACCAGCCCGGCGTATGGCGCGGGCAGTGCGCCGAGTATTGCGGCGCCCAGCACGCCAACATGGCCTTTCTGGTGGTGGTCGAAACTCCGGAGGATTTCGAGATTTGGCTAGCTGCCCAGCGTCGGCCTGCGCGTCCGCGGGAAACGCCTCTGGAAAATCCGAGATGAACGCTGCCGAGGGGTTAAGCCGATGCTGGCGGACTTCGTAGCCGCACCGCTCTCGGTCGGCATCGCGGTGTTTGTCGGTTCACCGATCGTCGTCTGGTTTTCCGGCACCGGGATCACCCATTACGCCGATGCCATCGCGGAGCGCGCCGGACCTCGCCATGCCTTGGCCGGCTTGATCATACTCGGGATCATCACTTCGCTGCCGGACGCGGCGGTTACCGTGGTCGCCTCTGCCGAAGGCAATCTGCCTTTGGCGGTAAACAATTCGCTGGGCGGGACTGCTTTCGGACTCGCCGTTCTCACGGCAGCCGACGCCGCTATCGGACGGTATGCTCTGACCTCGGTCGTTCCTAATCCCGTGGTCATGCTACGAGGCAGCATGTCGATCCTGCTGCTCGCTTTGCTTGGCACCGGCATAGCGGTAAGCGATGCAGCCCGGTTCGGCGTTGGCGGGTGGTGCTGGAGCGTTCTGGTCGTGCATTTCTGCTCGGTGTGGATGACGCATAGATCCCAAGGGCGCTTTGCCTGGCATCCGGACGAGTCGATCCAACCGGAGGACGATCACGGTCCGTTAGAAGGAGAAAGCCGGCAGACCACGCATACCCCACTTTGCCGCATTATGTCTCGAACGGTACTCGCCGGCATCGCCTTCCTGGTTGCTGGCTATCTGCTTTTGCGCTGAGGAGACATGGATGGACCGGAATCAGGAATTTCCGAACCCCGTACCCCGCCCGGACGAGGAACTTCCTTTGCTGCAAAAGATTTGGCGGCCGCCTTCGGGCTGGAACTTCATCACCGTCGTCAATAACGAGTACATCGGCATCTTCTATGTCGGCACGGCCTTTCTGTTCTTCTTGCTGGCCGGCGTGCTGGCGCTCCTGATGCGCACCCAGCTCGCGGTGCCGGAAAACGATCTTCTGGGCCAGGACACCTACAACCAGATCTTCACGATGCACGGCACCATCATGATGTTCCTGTTCGCCGTGCCGGCGGTGGAGGCGCTGGGCGTACTCATCCTGCCCAACATGCAAGCGGCGCGGGACTTGCCCTTCCCCAGGCTGTCGGCCTATGCCTTTTGGGCTTATTTCGCGGGCGGGCTGGCGTTCTTCTGCAGCCTATTCTTCGACCTGGCGCCCAAGGGCGGCTGGTTCATGTATCCGCCTCTGACCAGCTATCAATTCTCGCCTGGCGACAACTCCGATTTCTGGCTGCTCGGCATCGGTTTCATCGAAATCACGGCCATCGCCGCGGCCGTCGAAATCGTGGTGGGGGTGTTGCTCAACCGCGCGCCCGGCATGAGCCTCGATAAGATGCCGATCTATTGCTGGGCCATGCTGGTGTTCGCCGGGATGATCATGGTCGCCTTCCCGGCGGTGATCCTCTGCACCGCGCTCCTTGAGCTGGAGCGCAGCTTCGAGTGGCCGTTCTTCGTGGCCGAGAAAGGCGGCGATCCTCTGCTCTGGCAGCATCTCTTTTGGTTCTTCGGCCATCCTGAGGTTTACATCATCTTTCTCCCCGCCGCGGGGATCGTGTCGATGATCATCCCCACCATGGTCCGCAGGCACTTGGTGGGCTACCGCCTGGTCGTGCTGGCCCTGGTGGGCACGGGCTTCCTGAGCTTCGCCCTATGGGTACACCATATGTTCACCGTGGGGCTGCCGCAGATTTCCATGAGCTATTTCTCGGCGGCCAGCATGGCGGTGTCGGTTCCAAGCGGCATACAGGTGTTCGCCTGGATCGCCACCATTGCGGCCGGACGCTTGAAACTCACGATACCGGCGCTGTTTACCCTGGGTTTTCTATTCATTTTCGTGCTGGGCGGACTGACCGGCGTGATGGTGGCGGTAGTACCCTTCGACTGGCAGGTGCACGACACCTATTTCGTGGTAGCGCATCTGCACTACGTGCTGTTCGGCGGCATGGTGTTCCCGCTGTTCGGCGTGTTCTACTACTGGGCGCCTTATGCGAGCACGAAGCCGCTCTCGGAGAAACTGGGCCGCTGGGTGTGCGGACTGATGTTCATCGGCTTCAACACGGCGTTCTTCCCGATGCACGTCACCGGACTAATGGGTATGCCGCGGCGGGTTTATACCTATTCGGCGGAAGTCGGCTGGGACACCCTCAACCTGATCTCGACCCTCGGCGCTTTTCTCATCGGCGCGGGGGTTCTGGTGTTCCTGATCGATCTCATCGTCAACTTCCGGCCTTTCCGCGAACAAAAAGCTGGCAACGTCTGGGACGCCGGCACCCTCGAATGGCTGCCTGGCGGCGATTACGCCATGCGCAGCATTCCCATCGTCGAGAGCCGCGAGCCGCTTTGGGATCAGCCGAATCTGGCGGAGGACGTCGAGGCCGGCCGCTATTATCTTCCAGGTGCGCCGACCGGCGGGCGCGAAACTCTCGTCACCAGCCCGATCGACGCTCGCCCGCTGTACATCTTGCAGATGCCGGCTGGGAGTTGGTACCCGGTGTTGGCGGCCTTCGGCACGGCGGCGTTCTTCCTGCTCCTGACCGTGAAGCTGGTGGTACCCGCGCTGTTCTTCGGCGTGTTCGCCGTTGCCATGATTATCCGGTGGGCATGGGAAACCGACCCCGGCCCCCGCCATCCTCCCGTGGACATCGGCGGCGGCATCAAGCTGCCGGTCTACGTGACCGGCCCCATGTCGCATTCCCGCTGGGCCATGGTCGTGCTGATGATAGTCTCGGCCTCCCTCTTCGCCTGCCTGATCTTCTCGTATTATTACCTGTGGACGGTGGCGCCGGGGTTCTGGCCCAAGGGCGGGGAATCGCTGCCGGCAGTGGCTTATCCGGCCGCGGCGGGCGGGCTTTGGGCACTCAGCAGCGCCGCTATCGCCTACGCCAGCCGTACATTGAAATCGAATCGATTCTGGACGGTACGCCTCGCCCTGCCTTTAGCCGTGCCGCTGCTCGTCGCTGCTTTGTTGGCCGAACTGTGGGGCCACCGGCAGAGTGGCCTTAGACCGACCGATTCCGGCTATGCCGCGATCGTTTATACCATCGTCGCGATTCAGGGCTTTTTCGTTACCGTAGCGGCCATCATGGGCCTTTATACCTTCGCCCGCTCGGTGTGCGGACTCATCAACCGGGAGCGCCGGGCCACTTTCGACAACACGATGGTGTTCTGGCACTACACCGTGGTTCAGGGCCTGGTTGCGCTGGCCGTTGTCCATCTGTCTCCGCGCTTCCTGGGGTGAGCGACATGGCTGCCGCGCTCCAATTCGTCACAAGCACGCTGCGAATGCTTTCGGGCGTCTTGATCTCGGCGACCCACTTCGGGATCGTCTACATCGCGACCGCCCTGGTCTGTGCCCGTGGGTTTCAGAATTCGAGCTGGCTTGGAATCGGAATCGTGGCGTGGACGGTCGTCATTGCCACGGTAACGGCCGTTGCGGGGATCTCGATCATAGTCGTCCGCGCATGGAGGAGCCTTTATCGGGACGACCCACGGGCGGCGACTGACATATTCATCAATTGGATGACCGTCTCCTTCGGAGGGCTCGCGCTGCTGGCAATCGTGTGGGTGACATTTCCGGTCATGCTGGTGCCGATCTGTTAGGCGCGACGAGATTGGCCTTTGCCTTGGCTGCGGGCGTCGATCGGGTCGGATCGACGCGTCTTTCGCGAACCTTTCGATTTAGATCGAGAAAGATGATCCGCAACCGCACGTCGTCGTCGCATTGGGATTGCGGATAACGAATTGCGATCCGGATAGGTCCTCGGTATAGTCGATTTCGGCACCGGTCAGATACTGGATGCTCATCGAATCGATCAACACGGTGACGCCATCTTTCACGACTTGCGTATCGTCTTCGTTGATCGTTTCGTCGAAAGTGAATCCGTACTGGAAACCCGAACAGCCGCCACCGGTAATGTAGACCCGCAACTTCAGATCGGCATTGCCTTCATCGGCAATAAGTTCTCTCACCTTCGCGGCCGCGCTGTCAGTAAACTTGATGGGCTCTTCGCTCATACAAACCGTAACCTCGGTACTTATTCAAATCGAATGCCGTTATATGACTTTTCCGAGAATTTTTGTCAAGAATAACCGATATTCATTGTAGAGAGCAAATAAACTGTTTGTGGTTGTAGCACATTGTCTGTCCGGTTTTATAGTTAGCCGAGGGGGCGCGGATGAGTCGGACGGAGTTGCAACGGGAGATGCGGACGATGCGTTTTGAAGAGGCCTATACCGGCCGGCGGGCGGGACGCTTGGGAGTGTGGGAACGGGCGTTTCGGCGGTATATCGACCGCTATGAGGAGGATGGCGTGCAGGGCTTGATCGACGAACGCCTGTTGCAGGTTTCGCACCGGCGGGCCCGGTGGATGAGGTGATGCGGCCGGTCGAGCAGTATCGGCGTTGGCATGAAGGGTGGAGCGCCAAGCACTTTTACGCCTGACACCGGCACGAAGGCGGAGCGCAGCCACACCTAGGTCAAGAACCGTGTGCAGCGATTGCGTCGCCATTTTTTGAAAAAACCTTTGGGCTTGCCCGTTACAAACCCGATGGTGCCATCGACATGGAGAGGCTCAAGACTGCTCGTGACTGTGCGCCGCAGCGACCATGAGGCGGACACGCCGCTTCGGGCTATGCCCTTCGCAGCATGCCCACCCCGTGAATCCAAAGCGGACAATTCATTTGCTACAACACCGGACGGTTCTATTTGTTGCCAGCATCTCGGCGATCAGCCCGAGAGAACCGGCGGATTAATTCGCGCCAACGACTCCGCGCTTTCCTAGCGCCCGCAGGATTTCGGCACCATGGCTCGCCAGCCCCTCGAGGTCCGAATACCCGAGTTCCTTTGCCACTTTCAACATACAATCCGTTGCGGACATCGCCCCCTCCTCTTCCAGAATCTGCAGAAGCCGGTAAGTCGCCGGATTGATTTCCAAGAACTTCACGGTATCTTCGCGGTCGCGATATACAACCAAACAAGTGGGTTGTTCCGGCGGATCGGTAGGCTCGTGTCCCGGACCGATTTTGTGTACCGGAAACCGATAAGCCAAAGGCCAGGCGAGCTCCGAGACGTAGATCGTTTGCTCAAGAGGGGCGTTTATCAAAGCCGCGCTCTCTTGCGGCGCCTCGCCCTCAGCGATGACCAAAGCCAATTCGGTCCACTCGTAGTGTGCGAGCTCCAGCAAATACGGAGGATCGCTGGAACAAGGGTCGCGCTCGTTCCGCAAATAATCGAGAAATTCCTCGGCTATTTCCGCGAAGTACGGCGTCTTACTTCGATGCTTGGCGTAGAAATCCTGAACCAGGGCAAGCCAGTCGGTCTTGCTCAAGATACTCTTGATTACCGGAAAACCGTTAGCCAAAAAGTTTTCGATATTGTTGAAGAACAGTTCGCGATAGACCCTCATTCGTGCCAACGCGGGTCCGCGCGGAGGTGGGTTGCGATATGGATCGCGGATGTATGCGGCAAACGCATACTGTATCCTTTGGAACGACGCGGTCTTTTCAGCCATAACGTCGAAGCGGCTGCGATAGCCCCGTCTGAAGCGCCCGAATCCGTTGAACTTCGGTTAGAAGCTCGAATAACGGCGGAATATTGAAATCTCTTTCCAGAAGGGTCGGAAAGACGCCGAACTTCTCGTAAGCCAACCGTAGCAAGCGCCAAACCGGGTCGACAACGGTCGCACCATGCGTGTCGACGAGAAAATCGGCCGATTCGACATAATGGCCGGCCACATGGCCGTACGCGATCCTATGCGCGGGAATTGCATTCAGGAAAGTTTCGGCGTCGTAGCCGTGATTGACGCTGTTGACGTAAATGTTGTTGACGTCGAGCAGCAGGTCGCAATCGGCTTCCTCCAGCACCGCATTGAGAAAATCGATCTCCTCGAGTTCCTGGCCGGGCGCGGCGTAATACGAAATGTTTTCAATTGCGATCCGGCGTTCGAGAATTTCCTGCGTCCTGACGATACGCTGAGCAACGTATTTGACTGCATCCGCGGTAAACGGAATGGGCATGAGGTCGTAGAGATGGCCGTCATCCCCACAGTAACTCAAGTGTTCGCTGTATAAGCGAATGCGATGTCGATCGAGGAAATCCTTGAGTTCGACCAGAAACGTTTCGTCAAGCGGCGCGGGACCGCCCAGCGACAGAGACAGGCCGTGACAGACGAACGGAAATCGCTCGGTCAAGCTACGTAGCTGTTTTCCGAGCTTCCCGCCGATTCTTATCCAGTTTTCCGGTGCGATTTCGTAAAAATCGACCGAATCCGGGACTTGCTCGGTGAGCGGGCCGATGAAGGCCCGCCTGAGACCGAGCCCGGCACCCTGAACGGCGTACTGCTTCATGTCGCCGGGTAACGCGAAGTCGCTTATTCTGCTTTCTGTTCCGTGCTGGGCTGCTGCGTTTGATCCGTTTTCATGCCTGCACACTTCCCTTCCATGGCTTTCTTCTGCTGTTCCTCGCTTTGCTTTTTCATGGCACCGCAATTCATTTCCGGCGACTTCATCATTTGCCCGCCGCATTTCCCTTCGCCACAGACCATTTCTTTTTGTTCTTTGCCGGCCTCGGCCACTTGCAGATAGCCATTCGTCAAGTCATTAACTTTGAAAGGGTTTTCGAACGCATTGGTGACAGCGGACAGGGAAGTTACGACGGCGGCGCCTACTACGGACTTCAATACTCTTTTGCTCATTGCCTCTTGTTCCTCTCAAGCGATTGCGAATTGTCGTGCGCTATGCGCGCGGACCCGTTAGACCTAAGGATTCAACAAAGCTGCAGGTTGTTCTCCGGGATAGCAAAAATACCGAAACGTCATTCCCGCGATACGCTCTGTTAAGCGCGCTATTCTCACACAATCGCCGAGAAATGTGCACTCTATAGGCCAGATCGGCATTTCCGTCTGTGCCGGTCGGAGTAATCGATCAAAACAGCGGTGGGAGCCATGTAGTCAGCCCATCACCATTGCGTTATGCTCTCGATACAATATGTGCGAAAACAAAGAGTTTGGTTTCAGGCTTTTCGCCGGCAGCTAGACACAGAAACGACTATAAACTGAAATTGGGGCGCTTATGTATTGTCGATTTTGCGGAAAAGAGATTAAAGACAAGGCGGTTGTTTGCACCGGGTGCGGCCAGCCCATCGAAAATGCCGAAGGTAAGAGCATAGCCGGCGAACCTTGGAGTTTAATGGTGATGGTCGGTTTGGTTGTCGCCACGTTGTTCGTGCCACCGATTGGACTCGTCTTTGGAATCATGGGACTTATGAACGAAGCGAAAAAGGTCCAGGGAGCGATTCTCACGACGATAGGCGTGTTTATGAGCCTTCTTCTGACCGCGATCATCCTCGGGTTGTAATTTCCGCAGAACAGAATTCGCTAGCTCTTAATTTCAAGCGTTGATCGATAGATTTGTTCTTTTGATGTGCTGGGCTGGCGTTCGTCAGTACCTTTTCGGTCGTCGCGCTCAGCCGAACCACGGAAGCCTTGAAATCAACCTCGGCCGTTTAGAAACGCCGTACTAGACTTCTCAAGGAAGCTCTGAACAAGTGGGTTCCGTTCACGCCCTTCGACAGGCCTGTCCTGAGCTTGTCGAAGGGCTCAGGACAGGCCTGTCGAAGGACTTAATCCGAGCTTCCTTAACCGCTGCTTTGCTTCTTTCGCAAGAAATTTACGCAAAGGACCTTTGGGATGTTCCGCGATAAGAACTTCCTGGTTGTCGACGACAATGACATCAACCGAATTTTCCTGAAGACGCAGCTTTCTGAGTTGGGTGCACATGTAACCGAAGCCGCGAGCGGTGTCGAGGCTGTCAAGAATGTTCGAACGCGTCATTTCGATCTGATTTTTCTCGACCTCCGCATGCCCGGCATATCGGGTTTCGACGTAATGCGAGTCATTCGCCGAGACAGCCGTGCCGTAAACGGCGAGACACCGGTGATTGCGGTTACCGCTCACGCGCTTCCTCAGCAGCGAAGGCAGATCCTCGAGGCGGGATTTTGCGACTGCCTGATTAAACCGATCTTGGAAGACCAACTGTCGAGGGTGCTCGAAACCTGGCTGCATACCAATCGGGACCAACCACCCTGCGCCAATGCAGTTGAACTTTGTCTTCAGGCAATTATCGAAAAAACTGGCGGTAATCGGCGAGTAGCCGGAATGCTGATGGCCAAATTGGTTCAGGAACTGCCGGAGCAGTTAGCCGAAGTGGAAAAAGCGCTAGACAAGGACGACTATCACCTAGCGAGGGAGATTACGCACAAGATCAACGGATCGGCAAGTTTCTGCGGTTTGCTTGGGATTAGAAAAGCGGCAAACGAGTTAGAAACCGCTCTGACGACGGCATCGTCGAAAGACACGTTGCGTGATCGCTTTCAAGCGATGGGGAGCGAGATCCGTGCGTTTCTTTCCAAGAAAAGGAACTTCGTTGCGGCCTTGAATACGTCGCAATGAGACTTTCCTCAGTGCAGACAGTTATGACATCGAAGCCAGCCCACGATCGTCAAAATTTGAATAGGTGCTTGCGATAGTATTGGAGTTCGCCAATCGATTCCCGAATGTCATCTAGCGCTCGATGGGAATTCTTTTTCCGGAAGCCTTCTTTAAGATGCGGTGCCCAACGCCCCGCCAACTCCTTTAGCGTCGACACATCGAGATTGCGATAGTGAAAGTAGGCTTCCAACTCGGGCATCCATCGCGCCAAGAACCTTCGATCTTGACAGATACTGTTGCCGCACATCGGCGAGGTTCCTGCCGGCACCCACTGTTGCAAGAATGCGAGCGTGAGCTTTTCGGCTTCCGATTCGACGATGCGACTTTCCCTGACCCGATCGATCAATCCGGACTCCCCGTGATGCTTCTTGTTCCAGTCATCCATGCGGGCGAGCGTTTCATCGCTTTGGTAGATTGGCAGTACCGGTCCTTCGGCCAAGATGTTCAATTCTTTGTCGGTCACTACGGTAGCGATCTCGATAATATGATCGGTCTGCGTGTCCAGACCGGTCATCTCCAAATCTATCCAAATGAGGTTCTGTGAATCTTGCGCCATGGACTTTCCTTTGCAAGGGAGGAGCGAGGATGAGGAGCCCAGCTCACCAATGCTCTTATTTCTGCACTTAACCAGAGAACGAAAGGCCGAATATCCGAGAAATCTTGTCAGTGATTTTACCAAAGGCTAAGCTGTAAAGCCGACCGAAACTAAGCCCTTAATCCGATGAACCTGTTTACTGTCCTATTTCTCGCGGCCCTCGCCGTTTCTTTCGCGGTCGAGTGGTGGTTGTCGCATCGGCAGTTGGCTTATGTCCGTGCGCATAGAAATGCCGTTCCCGACCCATTCAAAGAGACCATTTCTTTAGAGGCGCATCAGAAAGCGGCGGATTATACGACGGAAAAAACACGCTTGAGCAATGTCGACCGAATGGTCGGCTTATTGATCCTGCTGCTGTTTACACTCGGTGGCGGCATCGATGCCGTGAATCGCTTTTGGGCGGGATTTGAATTGTCGCCCCTGGTCACAGGAATCGCGGTAATTCTCTCGACGATGCTGTTGATCAACTTGCTCGAGCTTCCCATCAGCATCTACCAAACCTTTGTCATTGAAGAGCGTTTTGGATTTAACCGCAACACGCCCAAGCAATTTGCAACCGATCTGCTTCTCCAAACCGGGCTGAGCTTGGTTATCGGCGCGCCTTTGCTTGCTTTGATACTCTGGATCATGCAAAGCGTCGGAAGCTATTGGTGGTTGTTGGCGTGGTCTATCGTGATGGTGTTCTCTGTTCTGATGAGTTGGGCCCTTCCCACTTTTATTGCGCCGTTGTTCAATAAGTTCACGCCGCTGCAAGACGAGACACTGAAGAAACGCATCGAGACGCTGTTGGACCGGTGTGGCTTTCAGAGCAAAGGCATATTCGTAATGGACGGCTCGCGTCGATCCGGACATGGAAATGCTTATTTCACCGGAATCGGCGACAGCAAGCGCATCGTTTTTTTCGATACTCTGATGAATTCCTTAAATCACGATGAATTGGAAGCGGTCTTGGCGCACGAACTAGGTCATTTTCGACGCAGGCATGTTTTAAAGATGCTTGTGGCAAGCGCAGTGATAACGCTGATTGGCTTTGCCCTGCTCGGCTGGCTAAGTGGACAAGAGTGGTTTTACAGTGGTCTCGGGGTGAGCCGCCAATCGAATGCTCTTGCGCTCCTTTTATTTATGTTGATTGCGCCGGTGTTCGCCACGTTTCTCCAGCCGATAATCGCGTCTTTCCAACGCCGGCATGAATTCGAAGCGGACGATTTCGCGGCGTCTTACGCCAAACCGGGCCATCTCATCAGCGCACTCGTCAAGCTCTATCGTGATAATGCCAGCACACTGACGCCAGATCCCTTGTATTCTGCCTTTCACTACACTCATCCGCCCGCGTCGATTCGTATCGCCAATCTCTCGGCCAAATCGTCATAAGACGGGATGATGAAGAGAGGGAGAGATTCTCACATCGCCAGGTCAAAATCCGACTCATCAGCATCTCATCTGCACGAAGGTCTCGTGATTGCTCATCTCGGCAAGGGGTTGGCCGTCGAAGATACATCGGGCGAAACAATCCTTTGTCAGACCAAGCGGCGCGTGGGCTTCGCTACGGTGGGCGATCATGTCTTGTGGGAGCGATATGAAGGAAATATGGGGAGGGTTGTAGAGATTTTACCCCGCCGCAGTGTATTGACTCGTCCCGGCCATAACGAGTCGGTGCGTCCTGTAGCGGCCAACTTGGATCGGGTTTTCGTGGTTGTGGCTCCCGAACCGGAACCCGATTGGTTGTTGGTCGATCAATACTTGGCGGCGTGCGAGCACCGCCAGCTTGGGGCGGACATCATCTTCAATAAGGTGGATCTGCTCGCGAGCCGAAACGTAGCGGAAAACTTGCTCGCCGACTATCGCCGAATCGGTTACGCCTACTTTCTGATCAGCGTGAGGACCGGTGAAGGGCTTCCAGCGTTGCGAAAAGAATTGATCGGGCAATGCAGCATGCTGGTCGGGCAATCGGGTGTGGGAAAATCATCACTCACGAATGCCTTATTGCCGGATAAACGGCTCCTCACACGAACCCTTTCCGAAAAAACGGGCTTGGGACGGCATACGACAACGACGGCCACTCTTTACCATCTGCCCGACGGAGGAGATCTCATCGACAGCCCCGGAGTTTCGATTTTCGGTTTGGCCGAGATGAGCGCTCGCGACCTGGCAGCAGGCTTTCGCGAGTTTCAGCCGTGGGTTCCCCGATGCCACTTCGGCGACTGTAGGCACATAACCGATAAAGGCTGCGCCGTGCGCGAAGCCGCAGAAACCGGTGCCCTGCCCTACGCCCGCTACCAGCGCTATCTAAAACTGATCGAAAAGCTCCCGCCCTCGCAAAGACGCTAGCAACCGCCCCAAACGACCTAGAGCCTATCTCGGTACGTCGTTCGCCCCGAGCCTGTCCAAGGGCTGAGTGGGCTCTTCATTGCCACTGCGCCGAAGACACGCACTGAATCCGATCATCCCTGCTGCAGCAGACTGCGCAGGTCGATCGTCGCTGCATTGGCTCTGGCGATATAATTGGCCAAAGTCAGTGAATAATTGGCGAATAAGCCGAAACCGCCTCCGTTCAGAATCACCGGGCTCAAAAATGAGGCTTGGCCGTCCTCCAGTTCATGGATAACTTGCTCCAGCGAGACTAATGCCGTCTTGTTGCCGAGAATATCTCTGAAATCGAACTCGATCGCTTTGAGAACATGCATGGCGGCCCAGGTGTAGCCGCGCGCTTCGAAAAAGACGTCGTCGATAAGCAGCCACGGCGTTCTCGATACCGTGGCACGGTGGGCGTCCGTGCCGACTTGCTTGGTGTCGCCGGCGCTTGCACTCAAACGGTTCGACAGATCGCCCAAACGCTTTTCCAACACTTCCAGATATTGGCGCAGATTATCTGCGCGAGAATAAAAATTGGCTTCGTGCTTTATCAGACGTGCCCGGTAACGTTCAAGAGCCTCGATTCCCTTTTGGTACTCGGATTCAGACGAAGGCAATTGCCACGACTTGTGGTCGAAATAGAAAAACGGTTCAGCCCTTGCCAAATCAGGATCTTCTTGCGATTGGGTTTGTGCTCGCGAAATATGGTTGCGCAGCGCCGTGGTCGCGTCGCGCAAGGCGATAAGGGCGCCATATTCCCAGGACGGAATATTGTCCATCAAAACCCCGGGGGGGAAGACGTCGTTGACGAGAAGGCCGCCCGGCTTCTCCAGCAGCGTATCTCCGATTTCCACAAGAGCGGACGCGTACGTATACCCAAGAGGTAATTCTTTCGGATTCCTGACATTCCCATGCCGCGCGGCGACTTCGATGACGTCGAACTTCTCGGGTTCTTTACCCCAGTACCAGGAAATGGCGAAGATAACCAAGGCGATCATGGCTACTGAAGCACCGATTACCCAAACGAGCCCTTTTTCCGTGTTCGTTTTAGGGGTGAGTACGCTTTTGATCCGCGAGCCGAGTGATTCCGGCCGACGCTCGGTTTGTTCTGGCGCTGACATGCATTAAGCCTTTTAACGGTTCCCCGAATTAGTCATTATAACGTAAAGGTTTTGTTTAAGTCACAGACGACCCTGGACGCCGTTTCTTGGCACGCGGATGGGATCGATCGTATACGCTCGCCAAATGTTGAAAGTCGAGGTGGGTGTAAATCTGCGTGGTACTGAGATTGGCGTGTCCGAGCAATTCTTGCACGGCACGCAAATCCCCGCTGGATTCCAGCATGTGACTGGCAAACGAATGTCTAAGCATATGAGGGTGCACATGTTCCGGCAATCCCAGCTTGTGCTGCCACCGTTCCAAGCGCAGTTGTACCGTTCGGCAGGCGATGCGGTTTCCTCTGCGGCTAACGAAGAGCGCCTTTTCGCCGGCGCACGCATAACTAGGACGTAGCCTCAACCAACGTTCGATGGCTTGACGGGCGCAACGTCCCACCGGGACAACGCGGGACTTTTGTCCTTTGCCATGCCGCACGAGCACGGTTCCGGCGTTCAAATCCAGATCCCGCATGTCAAGCGAAACCAGTTCGTTCAGTCGCAGGCCCGAGGAGTAGAAAAGCTCCCACATGGCGACGTCGCGAATCTCGAGTTCGTCTTCCTGTGCGCCTTCCAAAAGTGCCGTCATCTGGTCGGCGTCCAAGAGTGCGGGCAATTTTCGGGATGTCTTTGGCGGACGGATCCCACGCGCCGCGTTATCCGGAATCTGTCGCCGATTGACCAGAAAATTGAGAAAGCTGCGTATGGCCGATAGTTCTCGTTGCAGACTGCGGCTGCCCAGTCCGTCGCGATGACGGGACGCGATATGATCGCGAATATGGGTCGGCAGCAACTCTTCCCAGGAGGATACGCCGTGAAGATCGCAGTATTGTCTCAGTTGCGCGAGATCACGGGAATAACTGGCTAAAGTATGGGGGGAAACCCTCTGCTGAAACCGCAGCACATCGAGAAATTCGGCGACCTGTTGTTCTGCGGTTTGTTGCATGGCTCAAGTGCGGCCGGCGAGCAAGGACGCGAACCGGGCGGAAACGACTTCCCCCAATTGTCCCAGGAAATGCAATCCCATTCCGGCTCGAAATCGGTTTGCATCGCGGCTACCAATCGCGAGCAATCCCTTGAATCCCGCATGTTGCAAGGGAATCAGCGCATGTGAAAGGACGTTCGAAGCATTGCCGTCGAACAAGTACTTCGCTTCCCTCCGGTCCGGTTTCCCGCAACGCGGAGATCCGCTATCGAGAGCCGAGGCGAAAAGCGCGAGGCCGGCATCGCTCGATGGTACGTAAAGCCCGGTGATCGGACTCTCGATGGCTGGCTGGATAATCTTTACTGTGACGAAATCGGCTTGAAAATATTCGTGGAGACTCCATGTCAGACCACCTAGCGCATCGTCCAGCGTCGTCGCGTCGAGCAAGGTCAGTGTCAATTGGTGAATGCGCCGATGTAAAGCATCATTGTCGCGAGCGATTTGCAGAATGTCGTTCAACTGCGATTCAAGCTGACGGTTACTGTCCCGCAACAGGGAAATCTGCCGTGTTACAAGGGATACGGCATCCCCGCACGGATGCGGAATCTTCAAGATTTCCAGCAAATCCAATTGATCCTGAAAGAAATCGGGGTGCTGACGCAAGAAAGCCTCTACTTCGGCAGCGGATACCGTCCTCTCTTCGCGACGCTTAGGTGTTTTGGGATTAATGAGGTTCATAATTCGATTTCGCCCTCGAACACGCAAACGGCCGGCCCGGTCATAAACACCGGCCTCCCCCTTCCTTCCCAGGCTATGTGAAGAGAACCGCCGAGAAGGTCCACTTGTACCGGACTCTCGATCTCATCCTGTTCTATGCCGACGACGGTTGCGGCACAGGCTCCGCTGCCGCAGGCCAGGGTCTCGCCCGAACCCCGTTCGAAAACGCGTAGCTTGATGCGGTGTCGGTCAACGACCTGCACAAAACCGATATTCGCCCTTTGCGGAAAGATCGGATGCCTTTCCAACACAGGCCCCAAGTACTCGACCGGCGCACGGTGGATGTCGTCGACCTTGAGCACGGCGTGCGGATTGCCCACCGACACCGCGCCGAAAGACCAAGACTTTCCGTTCACCACGACTTCATAAAAAACTGCCTCATTCGCAATATCCAGCGGGATTTCGGCAGGTGCATGCTTGGGGATTCCCATATTGACCGTCACCAGACCGTCGTTTCCGTGGACCAAACGCAATTGGCCTGAATCGGTATCGACCACGATTTCGTCCTTGCCGCACAAGCCGTGATCGCGAACGAAGCGAGCGAAACAACGGGCGCCGTTTCCGCATTGCGCGACCTCCCCGCCGTCCGCATTGAAAATACGATAGCGAAAGTCGGCGTTGCGGCTGATAGGCGGTTCGACGATCAGGACCTGGTCGCAGCCGATCCCGAAGTGCCGGTCTGCGATGCGGCGGACCTGCTCCGGCGTCAACGAGACGTTCTGACGCACGCCGTCGAAAACGACAAAATCATTGCCAAGCCCGTGCATTTTGGTGAATTTCAGCGCCATCAGTCTATTATTCGCTCGCCCTGGAAAAGTTGCGCGATCGTTTCGCGCTCTCGAATCAGGTGAGTCCGGGCTCCGTCCACCATAACCTCGGCGCAACGCGGGCGGGAATTGTAATTGGAACTCATGCTGAAGCCGTAAGCGCCGGCGGAACGGATCGCCAGCAGATCGCCCTGGGCGAGCGAAAGCTCGCGTCCTTTGCCGAGAAAATCGCCGGTTTCACAGACGGGCCCGACGATATCGTAGACTTTTTTTGCCGCGGCGGCAGCCTGTCGGACCGGCAGGATCTCCTGCCAGGAATCATAAAGTGCGGGCCGAATGAGGTCGTTCATGGCGGCGTCGACGATCGCGAAATTCTTCGCCCGATTGGACTTCAGGTATTCCACGCGAGTCAGCAAAACGCCTGCATTGCCGATTATGGCGCGGCCGGGTTCGATAAGAATCTCGCAATCCCAGTGTCCGAGCCGCTCCAACAGCGCGGTTGCGTATTCCCGAGGTTCCGGTGGCTGCTCGTCGCGATAGCAGATGCCGAGCCCCCCTCCCAAATCCAGATGATGGAGCTCGATCCCCTCCGCTTTCAAGGTCTCGACAAGCAGCAGAATCCGATCGAGAGCGTCCAGAAAAGGCTGGACCGACGTGAGCTGGGAACCGATATGACAGTCGACGCCGGTTACCTGAAGGTACGGCATATCGGCGGCGCGCCGATATTGGTGCAATGCCTCGGAAATGTCGATTCCGAATTTGTTTTCCCGAAGTCCCGTGGAAATGTACGGGTGAGTGAGTGCGTCCACGTCCGGATTCACGCGCAGCGACACCGGCGCCTTTACGCCAAGCTCCCCGGCAATTCGGTTCAACCGGTCCAGTTCGCACGGGACCTCGACGTTGAAGCAACGGATGCCGATTTCAAGCGCCCGCCGCAATTCGTCTTCGCGTTTTCCCACGCCAGAAAAGACGATCTTCGCCGGATCGCCCCCCGCCGCCAAAACTCGTTCCAGTTCGCCTACGGATACGATATCGAAACCCGAACCCATACGCGCTAAGAGATTCAGCACCGCTAGGTTGGAATTGGCTTTGACGGCATAGCAAACGAGATGGCGCCTGCCGGCGAACGCGTCGTCGAAAGCTCGCCAATGGCGTTCGATCGTGGCGCGCGAGTAGACGTAGCACGGCGTGCCGTAACGTTCCGCGATGGCAGCCAGGGACACGTCTTCGGCGCATAACGCGCCGTCCTGATAATTGAAATAATCCATCAGCGCCGTTGTTCTTCCGATGGCGGCTCCTCTTTAAACGCCGGATCTTTGCTAGGGAGATAAAGTGGTCCTTTTTGGCCGCACGCAGAGAGGACGAAAGTGAGTAAAATCAATGAAACGAGCGTTCGATGTGGAAGCGACATGATTTTTCGGTTTGCTGTGTCGTGTCGGCGATAATTGAGCTTAATTCTAAAGGAAAAATGGGGTTGGCCCAATCCAGGACTTCGGTCTCATGTATTTTTGTTGCAATGAAATTTTCATATGCAACATGAAAACTTCCCGGCGGCCGTTCTTGCCTGGTTCGATCGATACGGCCGCACGCAACTGCCTTGGCAGAAAGAGCGAACACCTTATCGGGTTTGGATTTCGGAAATCATGCTCCAGCAGACCCAAGTCGTAACGGTGATCCCGTATTTCGAACGCTTCGTCGCCCGGTTTCCGGATGTCGAGGCTCTGGCGGAAGCTTCCTTGGATGAGGTCATCGCAGTATGGGCTGGTCTCGGCTATTACGCGCGTGCTCGCAATCTGCATCGGGCGGCGCGACTCATCGTAGAGCGGCATGGAGGACAGTTGCCCACTTCCCTCAAAGAATTGAGCGCATTGCCCGGTGTCGGGCGTTCCACGGCCGGGGCGATCCTGAGCCTTGGATCGGGGATTAGGGCACCGATCCTCGACGGCAACGTCAAGCGGGTTTTGTGTCGATATCATGGAATCGAAGGCTGGCCTGGGAATGCCCGAATTCTCGCGAGATTATGGCAACTCAGCGAGACATTGACGCCTTCTGTCCGTACCGCGGATTACAACCAAGCCATGATGGATCTCGGCGCAACCGTGTGCACCAGACGGAAGCCGGCCTGTTCTGCCTGCCCTGTCGGCATGGACTGCCAAGCGTTTCAGTCGGGACGAACCGATACCATCCCTGCGCCGAAACCAAGACAAGCCTTACCCGTCCGGCGATGCTTCATGTTGGCGTTAACAAATCCCCATGGCGCGCTTTACTTGGAAAAACGTCCAAATACCGGAGTTTGGGGAGGTCTTTGGAGCCTGCCGGAGTTCGATCGCGAAGAGGATGTCCATGCTTGGTGCGCGAAACAGCATATCGATTGTTCCGATCTTGAGCGCCTTCCCCTGCGACGTCATACTTTTTCCCACTATCACCTGGATTTTGTACCCTTGGTGGTTCGAACCAGCCGCGACTACCGCGGGATCGGCGAACCGTCGCTCGGCTCCTGGTTCATACCGGATGAAACGATCGCGCTGCCGGCACCGGTTCTGAAACTGCTGAAAGATATAACGGCCTAAAATCCGGCAACGGCGAATTCGCCGGCGGACGAAACGGAAGGGGCGAAGCGGGCTATTAAGAAAGCTCTGATCAAGTTTCCAGTGGGCAAAGCGAACAGTGCAACTGTTGGATCCAAAAGGCCCTCACCCAACCCGATCACGCCGCACTTTCCCTGTTGGGAGCCGCAAGCGGCGCTTACGCCTGCACCCGTTCGCCCGAAGCGAACGTGAACGTGCGAAGCACGGCCCGAAGGGCCTGTCCTACCATTAAGGAAACTCTGAACAAGTGGATTCCGTTCATGCCCTTCGACAGGCTCAGGAGAGCGTTCGACAAGCTTACCGCGAACGGAATCAATAGGTTACCTTCGTCCTGAGCGCTTCGACAGGCCTGTCCTGAGCTTGTCGAAGGACTCAGGACAGGCCTGTCGAAGGACTTAATCAGAGCTTCCTTAAAGAAATTTTCTTTATTGTTCGAAAAATGGAATTATTCAAAGCTTCCTTAAGGGTTAGTCGATAAGAGGTAACGAATGACGCGACGAGTCAAATGTGCCCGTTTGGGCATTGAAGCCGAAGGCCTGGAGAAACCGCCCTTCCCCGGCACGGAAGGGCAGCGGATTTTCGACCATATTTCCGCTCGGGCATGGCAGGATTGGCTCCGACTCCAGACCATGCTCATCAACGAACACCGGCTCACGCCTTTCGAACCGGAAGCGCGAAAATTTCTCGCGAAAGAGCGAGAGAAATTTCTTTTCGGCGGCGGAGCGGACATGCCGGAAGGCTACGTCCCCCCCAAGGACTGAATCGGTTCGGGAAAGGGCTCGGAAGGCTTCGAAATCGCTACCGGAATGCCGGTCGGTTGCTGCAGCGCTTGTCGCAGTGTTGCGCCGTCGACGGTGACTTCCCTGCCCTTCGTTTTCTTTTCGATCAATTCCATGGCCGAGTCGAGCAGTTGCTCGTAGCTCATGCGATCTTCATCCAAGGGCTGATGAACCTCCATGTACAGAGTCCCTGCCTTCCATCCCAGCTTGACCGGTTGATTGACCAGATGGACCGGGGTGCCGACCTTGACAAGAGGATAAAGGCGCTCGATATCCTCGGGATACATCCGAATGCAACCATGGGTCACCCGCATGCCGATGCCGTAGGCTTTGTCGACGCCCGTGCCGTGGATCAGATAGCCCGGAACGCCGAGCCGCATGGCGAAGCGGCCGAGCGGATTCAGGGGCCCCGCCGGAACTACGTCCGGCAGAATATCCCCGTCTCGGGCATGCTCTTGTTTGATGGATTCCGGTGGTCGCCAAACCGGATCCTTCACTTTTTGCGCGACTTTGGTTGCACCCAGAGGCGTGCGCCAATCCATTCGACCGATGCTGACCGGATAGGTAATCACTTGTGTCGCTTTGGCTTTCGGCTGAACCGGATAATAGTAAAGGCGCATTTCCGGGATATTGATGACAATGCCGGAGCGCGGCGCATCGGGAAGGATAAATTGGCGCGGAATCAAGACCTCCTTGCCGTCTCCAGGTAGCCAGCGGTCGACCGTCGGGTTGGCCATGACGATCTCGTCCTGGCCGACACTGAAATCGCGGGCGATATCGATAAGCGTATCTTCATGCTTGGCTTTGGTATATTGAATTTCGCCGATCAAGTCGCTGCCGTCGGTGGGCAACGGGAACACCTCCGCCGTAGAATTGAGCGGAGTAGCAAGCATGAAGACAAGCCCCAACCAGGCCGGCATCCGTTTCTTGATGCGCGCCAATTCGACCGTTTTTCGCAACATCGCGTAATTCCTACACCACAGATTGTTTCGTTTGAAGATTTTCGCCGCCGAAGAGTTCGATCAAACGTGGCAAAAACGCCGCTAATTCGAGGCTCATGACGGCAAAATCCGCGTCGAATCGCTCGACCGGATCGGAGGTCTCGACATGCGCTGCCTCTTCCTGAACCAAGTCCAGAAAACGGAGTTTCTTGATACCCAATGCTTCGTCGATGACGAAGCTTAGACGATCGTTCCACGTGACCGCCAATTTGATGACCTCCTTGCCGGCTTCAATGTGATTTTGAATCTCCGGCGCGCTAAGGTCGTGGCGACGGCAGCGGACGATGCCGCCGTCTTGTTCCGGCGATCGCAATTCGCATTCGCTTTCCAGAGTAATATCGGGTGGCAAGTCGCTGTCCATGACCCATCGGGTCATGATAGCACCTGGCCGCTCACGAGTCGCCGGAGGAACCACCGGTAAAGATCCGAGGGATTGCCGCAGCAGCGAAGCGATTTCCTCGGTTTTTTTCGCGCTGGCGCTATCCGCAACAAGCCACCCGCCTTTAGGATCGATATAGGCATACGTGCGCCGGCTGTGGCTGAAGGCGCGAGGCAGTAAATCCTGCATCACCTCATCACGCAGAGCCTCCCGCTCCTTACGCCGTACTGGGCGGCCTTGTTGGTCTTCGATCTCGGCTACCCGCTCCGACAGGATTTCATTCACTACCGAGGCGGGAACGATTTTCTCTTCCTTCTGAACACATACCATGGCAAACCCGTTTGTAACATGCACTAACGGAAACGTGTCCTTGCCGAGAGGGGCGCACCATCCGTAGCTGATGGGTTCGAGGCTGCCACACGGGCGAAAACGGCGCGGATCGAGTTTTTGCTCGAACTCTACTGGGTCCAGATCGAAAGGCTCGGTAAAACGCAATAGGGATAGGTTCTTAAACCACATGATTCCGAAGCTATAACCAAAAGCGGCGAATTATGGCGATTGGCGCGTTCTTTGTCATCAATGCCGTCTAATCGCCGCTCAAGCCTGACCAAAAAGGCCAGTCTGAAGTATATTCATCATTGCCCGGAACGCGAGGGCGCATCTCGGTAGATCTGACGTCAAGGCCGTAATCGTCGTTTGCCGCGAGCCTGTCTTGCATCCTGGTCGGTAGGTAGGCATCCGGCATCAGCTTGCCAAGAAACGAGAATTAACTGACGCCATTTGGTCTTAACTATTTTTGAGTCCTATGCTGACCTTTGTTCGAGAACTCTAGCTTCCTGAAATCAATCTGAAAAACGGCGCGTTACGGGTCTTCGACGTTCGCAGAGCCGAGAGAGGAGGTCCGCTGCCGTTGTCGGAAAGATCCGACCATTTTTTGACCACCTTTTTTGAAGAGTTGAGTAATTCTATGGGCAACCACCGACAATCTCTTCCAGCGAGCGTTCTCTACAAAGCCTGCGATCCACGGGAATTCGATTTCTCCACTACGGACGAGTTGGCCGACATCGGCGTCGTGATAGGCCAGGAACGTGCGCTGGATGCCATTCAGTTCGGCATTTCCATCGGTCAAAAGGGGTACAACATATTCGCTCTGGGTCCGAGTGGGACCGGGAAGTTGGCGGCGGTTAAGGAGATCGTCGGCCGTGAAGCTGAAAGCCGGCGGGTACCCGACGACTGGTGCTACGTCAACAATTTCGCCGAGGCATCGAAACCCAAAGCCTTGAGACTGCCTGCAGGTTACGGACGTCGTTTCGCCCGGGACATGGAGCAGGTCATCGAGGAACTGAGCGCCGTTATCCCGGCGACGTTCGAGGGGGAAGAATACCGTAGTCGCGCGGAAGAAATCGAGGAAGAAGCGAAGGAACGCGAGATCAACGCGATCAACGAGTTACGCCGGAAGTCCTTACAGCACGGCATCGCGCTCATCGAAACGCCTACCGGTTTTGCCTTTGCGCCAGTGGACGAGAAAGGCGAAGTGCTCGGTCCGGAACAATTTCAAAAGCTTTCCGAGCGTCAGCAGGAACAAATCCAGGCAGCAGTTACGGAGTTGCGCCAGCAGTTGCAAAAGCTGCTGAAACAATTTCCCGTATGGCGCAAGGAGGCCAAAGAAAAGCTAAAAACGTTGAACCGGGAGATTGCCGAGTTTGCCGTCAACCATTTGATGGACGAGCTGAAAACCCGTTACGCCAAGATTCCCGGAGTCGTTCAGTATTTGAACGAGGCACAGAGAGAAATCATCGACCACGCCGAAGATTTTTTCCCGAAACAGGAAGGCGGCATCGCGGCATTGATCGGACCCGCAGCGCCGCGGCCGAGCCCCTTCCTGCGCTACAAGGTCAACCTGCTGGTCGACAATGGCGAACGCAAATGTGCTCCAGTCATCTTCGAAAGCTTGCCGAGCCACAACAACCTGGTCGGTCGGGTCGAATACCAGGCCTATATGGGCGCTCTGGTCACCGACTTCACGATGATCAAGCCAGGCGCTCTGCACAGCGCGAATGGCGGCTATCTGATATTGGATGCTCGCAAAGTACTCATGCAGCCTTTTGCATGGGACAGTCTAAAACGTGTCCTCGAAGCGGGCGAAATCCGTATCGAATCCTTGGAGCGTGCGCTGAGCGTGATCAGCACTGCGAGCCTCGAGCCGGAACCGATTCCACTGGACGTCAAGGTTATTTTGATTGGGGATCGCATCCTCTATTACCTGCTCAATGTTTATGATCCGGAGTTTCGCGAGCTCTTCAAAGTTTCGGCGGATTTCGAAGAAATGATCGACCGGGATGCCGACGGTTATGCGCTGTACGCTCGGCTCATCGCCAGCTTGGCTCGCAAGAACCAGTTGCGCCCGCTCGACAAGGAAGCGGTCATCCGGGTGGTGGAACATGCCGCACGTTTGGTGGAAGATTCGGAGAAATTATCCACCCATCTTCGCAGCCTGGACGACCTTCTCAAGGAGGCCGACCACTGGGCGGCGAAAGTGCCACGCGCGATCATCACACGGGACGACATCCAGGCCGCCATCGATCATCAAATCCGCAGAGTGGACCGGGTCCGCGAGCGCGTATATGAAAACATTCGGCGAAGAACGATTTTCATAGATACCGACGGAGCGGTGGTCGGCCAGATCAACGGCCTGTCGGTTATCGGTATGGGTGATTTCACGTTCGGTCAGCCTTCCCGCATCACCGCCACTACCCGGCTGGGCAACGGCAAAATTTTGGATATCGAGCGCGAAAGCGAGCTCGGAGGAGCCATTCACAGCAAGGGTGTGATGATCTTGTCGGGTTTCCTGGCTCAGCGGTATGCCAAGACCCGGCCGTTTTCGGTAAGCGCCAGCCTGGTGTTCGAGCAGTCGTATGGGCCGATCGAAGGTGACAGCGCGTCCGTTGCGGAGCTCAGTGCAATTTTATCGTCACTGGCCGATTTGCCTATCCGTCAATCTCTCGCGATAACCGGTTCGGTCAATCAGCACGGCCAGGTCCAGCCTATCGGCGGAGTCAACGAAAAGATAGAAGGCTTTTTCGATATCTGCGCCGCGATCGGTTTAAATGGGCAGCACGGGGTTATCATCCCGTCCGCGAACGTCAAACACCTCATGCTTCGTCAGGATGTCGTCAGAGCGGCTGAAGCCGGTAAGTTTCATGTCTACGCCGTCGACACGGTGGATCAAGCCCTAGAACTGCTCATGGATATGCCGGCCGGTGAACGCGACGAGACAGGAATGTTCCCGATCGACAGCATTAACGGCCGGATCGAGAGACGCCTCAAGGAGTGGACCGACATTCAAAAGGAGTTCAGGAGCCAAGAAAAAGCCGGAGAGAATCGAAATCATGACTGAGGATACTCCTATGAGCGAACGCGTCGTCGTTGCTTTGAACGTGCTTCGCCACGACATAGACATCCTCGAACTGGCGGCGCATCTGGCAGCGCGAAAGCAAGCTCAGTTGATCGCGTTTTATGTGGAGGAGACGAATCTGATCCATCTTGCCGAGCTTCCCTTTGCCATGGAAATCGATCGAATTTGCGCGACAGAGCGCAAAATTGATTTGCCGCGCATGATGCGGACGCTACGCGCCGGTACCGAGAAAATCCAGAAAACGCTTTACCGACTTAATGAACGTCTGCATATCGAAACCAGCTTGCGAACCTTACGCGGACATTTTGTTTCGGCGGTCATGTCGGAGGTCGAGCAAGTCGATATCGTTTTCCTGTCCAGGAGAACCGCGCCTCATAAAAGCCGTGTCGCCAAAAAAGCCCCCCAATATCCGCTCTGGGTCGTATTCGACGGTTCGGCGGAAAGCGAACGTGCCTTGCGGATGGCGGTCGATCTGGCCGTTCTGGAATCCAGCAGCTTGTGCGTTGCCCTTCCGGCAGCGACCGAACTCGAATCCGAGACATTGAAACGGCAGGCTATGGAATGTTGTACCGGAAATGCAGCCGTTCGCTTCATTTCCATCCACCCATTCGATGCGCCGAATTTATTGCGTTCGATGCGGCATACAGGTTGTCGTCTGCTGGTAGTAAAACGCCCGGACGGCGACTTCAGCAAAGCTGTTGCGGAAATTGTCTCCTGCCCCGTGGTCTTGGTTTGAGCAACCCGACTCAAAGAACTGAGCCGAGCCCGCTTCCAAATGCGAATGGCCGCGAAATTCGCGGCCATTCGATCGACGATGACCTCCCTAAAATCGCGATAGGCTCAGGTATGCCAGGCGTGCACGCGCGCCGCGGCGGCAAATCCACAATACCCGGCGATGGCTGCGCTCAATAGATGCAACCAAATATCAGGCCCGAACAACGGAAGCAATCCGAACAGCGTGTTCGTCGCTGGACTAATCCCCAGCAGGAATAACACGCCGAACAGCACTGCGTTGACTCGGGCAAAAATTGCGGCTCTCAGGATACTCCGCGCGGCAAGAATACCCCAGATGCCGACACCGATGTGGATCACGTTATGAATCAAATTAACGGAAAACAGTCCGAGTAATCTTCCGTTGCCTGCTGCTACACTTATAGGCTGTTGATTTTCGCGGCTCTAAAAGCCGCGTTCGTTCGTTGGGCGGAGCCCG
>DYIL01000028.1 GCA_020723665.1 Methyloversatilis universalis | reverse complement strand
GCCATATTCCCGGAAGCAAGAACCTTTTCTTCAAGAAACTCGTCGACGAGACCACCCAGCGCTTGAAACGCGCATCCGAAATCCGAAAGGAGTTCGAGAGCGCCGGCATCGATCTCGAGAAACCGATCGTTACCACCTGCGGAACGGGCGTGACCGCGTCGGTGCTCGCGCTCGGCCTGTATTGCCTCGGTTGCAAGTCCGCCGCCGTCTACGACGGTTCTTGGACCGAATGGGGCAGTCTGCAAGACACGCCAGTAAGCGTTAAGTAACCCGGGATTCAGGGCGACAGAACGTTTTCTGACCCGGCTTTCGCCTCGCGATGTGTCTCGGTCAGGCGACAGCGCGAAAATCCGACTGTTTTTATCAAGTTCCAACTTCTGAGATAATCGGCGTTCGCCCTTGCTCAAAGTGTCGGAATCTTTCGTCGGACACGCGGATATGGCCAAAAAGAACCTGAATTTTGAAGAATCTCTGGCCGAACTGGAACAATTGGTCGAACGCATGGAACAAGGCAACCTCCCTTTGGAGGAATCGCTTAAACTGTTCGAGCGCGGTATTCAATTGACCCGCTTCTGCCAAAAAGCCTTGAAAGAAGCCGAACAAAAGGTCCAGATTTTGCTGGAAGAAAATGGAGAGCCCACATTAAAACCTTTTACCGATGAATCTTGAAACCGACTTGAATCGTTTTATGCAGATCTGCCAGGCGCGAGCGGAAGCGGCCCTCGATCTCAGGTTGCCGGCAGCTAACCGCATGCCCGAACGCCTACATCAAGCCATGCGCTACTCGGTGTTGGGAGGCGGAAAAAGGCTGCGTCCATTGTTGACCTACGCCACCGGACAAGCCGTCGGCGTTCCATGGGAATGTCTCGACGGCCCCGCCTGCGCGGTGGAATTCGTTCACGTTTATTCGTTGATTCACGACGATCTGCCGGCGATGGACGACGACGACCTGCGCCGCGGCAAGCCTACCTGCCATATCGCGTTCGATGAAGCAACGGCCATCCTTGCCGGAGATGCGCTGCAAGCCTTGGCCTTTCACGTCCTCGCCCACGATTCGTCCATTGCCGTACCCGCCGACAGCCGGCTTGCGATGATCGAGACCTTGGCGACAGCGAGCGGGTCCTTGGGTATGGTCGGGGGCCAGGCGATAGACCTCGATTCTGTGGGGAAAACGCTCGACCTCCCTAGTCTCGAGAACATGCACATCCGAAAGACCGGTGCCCTCATTCGCGCTAGCGTCAATCTGGCGGCCTTGGCCAACCCGTCGCTCGACAGCGGCATCGCCGGCAAGCTGGACCATTACGCCAAATGCGTAGGCCTCGCGTTCCAAATCCAGGACGATGTTTTGGACGAAGAAAGCGATACCCAGACCTTGGGTAAGACTCAAGGCAAGGATCGCGACAATAACAAGCCTAATTATCCGGCGCTCTTAGGGCTGGCGGGAGCCAAACAAAAGGCTCGCGAACTTCACGAAGAGGCTTTGGACACGCTTTCCAGCCTCGGTGCCGAAGCGGAAATCCTCCGTGCGCTGTCGCGTTTCATTATCGAGCGCCGTGCCTGAGCCCTTACGGCGAGAGTGATAGCGCTTCCTTGAAACGGCACCCGAAGAACAAACTATCCTTGAAAGCGAATACTCCCAGTTTCATAATTGGTCAATTGACGCCTGATTCAGGATCGTCTTTTACCCGCGAATAAGCCTGGTTTGAAGCCTCACAACATCAATGAACAAAGCAAACCAATACCCTCTCCTACAAACCGTCGGCAGCCCCGCGGACTTACGCGCCCTACCCGAAGACCAATTGCCCCAACTCGCCGCCGAGTTGCGTGCGTTTTTGTTGGACAGCGTAAGTCAGTCGGGTGGCCATTTGGCAGCCGGATTGGGTGCGGTCGAACTCACGATTGCCCTGCACTATGTCTTCGACACCCCCGAAGACAAGCTTGTCTGGGATGTGGGCCATCAGGCTTATCCCCACAAAATCCTAACCGGCCGCCGCGATAGATTACCGTCCATTCGCAAGAAAAACGGACTCTCCGCATTTCCGAATCGGGATGAGAGCCCTTACGACTGTTTCGGCGTCGGCCACTCGAGCACATCGATCAGCGCCGCGCTCGGAATGGCGATTGTTGCATCGCTTCAAAAGCGCGAAGCCCACGCCGTTGCCATTATCGGTGACGGCGGCTTGACCGGCGGCATGGCGTTCGAAGCGCTGAACCACGCGGGCGCGCTGGATGCCAACCTGCTCGTCGTGCTCAACGATAACGAGATGTCGATCTCGCCCAATGTGGGAGCGCTCAACAATTACCTGGCACGGCTCCTCTCCAGCAAGTTCTACTCGACCGTGCGACAGGGCAGCAAGCAGATCCTGATGCGGAGCATGCCCAGTGTGTGGGAACTGGCTCGCCGTGCGGAAGAACATGTCAAAGGCATGGTCGCTCCGGGGACCTTGTTCGAAGAATTGGGCTTCAACTACATCGGACCGGTCGACGGCCATGACCTAGATACCTTGATTACGACCTTGCGTAATCTCCGGGGTTTGCCGGGCCCCCGGTTCTTGCACGTCGTCACCAAGAAAGGCAAAGGATATTTGCCGGCAGAAAAAGATCCGGTCGCTTACCACGGGGTTTCATCCTTCGATCTCAGCAAGGATCATTTGCCGAAGTCCAAACCCGGAAGCCCGAGTTTCACCGACGTCTTCGGACAATGGCTGTGCGACATGGCGGAAAAGGACCACCGCCTGCTCGGTATCACGCCCGCGATGCGGGAGGGCTCGGGACTCGTGGAGTTTTCGACTCGCTTTCCGGACCGCTACTTCGATGTCGGCATCGCCGAACAGCATGCGGTAACCTTGGCCGCAGGCCAGGCCTGCGAAGGCTACAAGCCGGTGGTCGCGATTTATTCGACTTTCCTGCAGCGCGCTTACGACCAGCTTATACACGACGTAGCACTTCAGAATTTGCCGGTACTCTTCGCCATCGATCGCGCCGGTCTGGTTGGACCCGACGGACCGACGCACGCCGGCAGCTTCGATCTAAGCTTCATGCGCTGCATTCCGAACATGGTGATCATGGCGCCGTCCGACGAGAACGAATGCCGGCAGATGCTTTTCACCGGATTTCAGCATGACGGCCCCGCCGCCGTCCGCTACCCCCGCGGCAAAGGTCCCGGTGTTCCCGTCATCGCCGAGATGACCGCGCTCCCGATCGGAAAAGGCGAAATCCGGCGTCGCGGCAAGAAGGTCGCGATACTCGCTTTCGGTACTTTGCTCGCCCCCGCGATCGAAGCCGGGGAAGGAATCGACGCTACGGTAGCTAACATGCGTTTCGTGAAGCCGCTGGACGAAGCGCTGATTCTGGAACTCGCGAAAACCCACGAGATATTCGTGACGATCGAAGACAACGTCGTCGCCGGCGGAGCCGGCAGCGCCGTCAACGAGCTTCTCCAAGCTCGCCAGTGTTACGTTCCCGTGCTCAACCTCGGTTTGCCGGATCGATTTCTCGATCACGGTAGCCGAGAAGAATTGCTGGCGCTTTGCGGCCTGGACGCCGAGGGCATCGCCGGCGCCATCGAGCGCTACGCGGGAAACCGCAACTCCCTGAAACCCGCCGCTCCACGTGTCACGGTCGCCACGCGGGGGCTTTGATATGGAGAAGCTCAAAGCGGCCATCCGCGACATTCCGGATTTTCCAAAGCCGGGAATTCTCTTCAAAGACATTACGCCTCTCGTCAAAGACCCGGTCACGCTGAGACTGGCCGTGCATCACCTGCTGCATCCCTACCTTGGCCGGGAAATCACGGCCGTTGCCGGCATGGAGGCACGCGGTTTCATTTTTGGATCACTGGTTGCGTGGGAACTGGGCGTAGGATTCGTACCGCTTCGAAAACCCGGCAAACTCCCTTATGACGTACAGACCATCAACTACGACCTTGAATACGGTTCTTCCGCCCTCGAGGTACATATCGATGCTTTAAGTTCCGGAGACAAAGTCCTCTTGGTAGACGATCTGTTGGCAACCGGGGGCACGGCTAAAGCCAGCTGCGAATTGGTCGAATCTTTGGGCGCGGAAATCGTCGGCTGTGCTTTCGTCGTGGAACTCGACGAACTACAAGGACGCAAAAAATTGGAACGATACCCTGTCCATTCGCTCTTACATTATTGATTGCTAATCGGACAGCAACCCTGTCATTTCCGGACGGGCTCATACATCGCGTATATCGCAGGTTTCGTCTACTAGAAAAAACCGTGACTTTATCGCTCACAGTCAATTCGGTGCGCGTACCCACAACAAACGGCCTGTGCAAGCGGTTAACTCCATTTTTCGAACAAAAAGAAAATTTCTTTAATGGTAGGCCGGGATGAGGCGAAGCCGTTCCCGGCGCGCGGAATCGATAGGAAAGCCGGAAACGCGGAGCCTGTCCTGAGCCTGTCGAAGGGCCTGTTCTGAGCGAAGTCGAAGGGCTTATTCCGGCCTAGAACGTTTTCCTTTTGATTGAGAAATGGAATAAGACTCAGATGAGCGATCCCGGACCCAAGGACAGCGAGGATGCACGTCCAAGCATAAGAACTGCAGTCACCCATATCCTTCATATCACCGATTTTCATTTCCTCGCCGAACCAGGCCAAACACTGCTAGGCGTGGAAACCGAGCGGAGCTTTGCGGCTGTTCTGGAACGCGCCATGCGTACCCCCTGGAAACCGGACTTGGCGCTGTTGACGGGCGATTTGGTTCAGGACCCGTGTACTTCAAGTTACGAACGACTTAAGCAACGGCTATCCGCCTTGGGTATCCCCTGTTACTGCCTTCCGGGCAATCATGACGATCCTTGGCTCATGTCCGAACTTCTGCCGACCGAAACCGTTCACATTCAGCCTCGAATAATGCTCGATTCGTGGCAAATCATCTGCCTGGACAGCACCATCAGCGGCAAGGCGAGCGGACGGCTGTCGAATGAACAGCTCGGCTTGCTCGAAAGATCGCTAATGGAATATCCCGACCGTTATACTCTTATCGCGCTCCATCACCACCCCATTCCGGCCGGGAGTCAGTGGATGGACACCATGGTTCTGGAAAATGCCGACGAGTTTTTGGCGATAACACGGAAATATCCGCGTGCACGCGTCGTGATATTCGGGCACGTTCACCAAACGATGGACGAGTCACGCGGACCACTGCGCCTACTCGCCACTCCTTCAACGTGCTTTCAGTTCAAACCCCTAAGTCCGGATTTTGCCCTCGACGCAGTTCCTCCGGGCTATCGCTGGATTGAGCTTTACGCCGATGGAACCATTGATACCGGGGTGGAACGCCTTGCTGGCATGCTGCCTGGTTTGGAGTTGACGTCAAAAGGATACTGACGGCCTTACTCTGGCTCGCAATGTACCGCTAAAACCGAAAGGAGAGTTCCAGCGCGAACAAATCCCAATCCGGGTCGAGTTTTTGTGGATCCGGATTCTCCGTGTCCGCAAGCCAGCCGGTGCCATGTACGCGATGATACTCCGCCCGCGCCATCCAGTTTGGGGTAATTTCCCAACGCAGACCGACCGTCCAGTCCTTGGCGAAGCGACTTGAGCCTGGCCTACCGGTTCGCTGCTCAAATCTCTCGCCATAACGATCGTTTACATTCTGATAGTAGACGTCGTAGCGCGCCACAGCCTCAACGTCGTCGGTGAGACGGTAAGCACCCTGAATGTAGTAACTTTCGCCTGTGAAAGCTGTATTTGGAAGCAATGGACCAAAATGTCTCATGCGAGCATTACGGAGCGCATACTCTCCAGTTATTGACAAGCGTTCGCCATTATACTGAGCTGAAAAAATGTAAGGCTGAAACCAAAAATCACCATTGGAAAAAAAATCATTCTCGCCCGGATAGTAGTGCGTATGTGCTGAAGCTGCGGTAAATGCCAAGCGAATGAGACCGCTCTGGTATTCGTAAAGAAACTGGCCTAAATAAGATAGATTTCCGTTGAACTCACCCGCTTGATTCCTACCAAATAGCAATCCTTCCAGAGACTTATCTATCGTTGGCACACCAACATTCACCCTTAACGAAAATTCGCCAATCGAACTTTCGTACTGGCCATACATCTGGCCGCCGTCTGACGAAAGCGCCCAATTTCGAGTCCGATCAAAATAAATACTTTGCGGTAAAAAAATAGAAGGGCGAGTAAAGGCTACATCACGTGTCTCGTTATACAATCCAAGCGGATTTTTCACCCTTCCCAAACGTAATCCAGCTTGTACCTTTGTAGTCTCTAAAACAGCAAATTCCAGTACACCGTAATCCAGCCGTACCTCTTCATCTTCCAACTCGCCTGCACGGCGATACAGTAATTGAGCTGCCAGTCCCAAGCGGCTCAGTGGACGCAATGAAACATTAAATCCGGCCTCCGCAAAGTCGAAACTTCCGCGTTCACTTTCGCCATAGAAATTGTTTTCGGACGTCAACACAAAGTTTTGGCTGAGAAAACCGTGGTACTGAAACGTTTCTTTCCAATCGGCGAACGACTCGTGGCAACTATAAAAAACTAGCAAAACAATCGTAAATCGGATTCTTTTGGAACAGAATGAACTTATCATTGGGCGCCTTCACGAATCCTGATCGAGCGTACGCCGCGATCGACTTCCGTCTCGGGTAGGTAACCGATCGCGCCGGGTGTTTTCGAAACCAGCACGCGCATTTCCTCGACAGTCGACGCAAGTTCCGGGGCTTGTCCGGTTCCTGAAAACACTTTGCGATCCCAGGTTTGCCTGAGCTGGTGAGCAAACATCCCCAAGCGCTTTTTGCAGAACTCTTTGTGAATTGGGCTGCTGTCGGGGAGAACGAAGACAACCACCGGAGTACCATCCCGCCATGAGCGCTGCGACATAGTGAACAGTGCTCTGGCTTCCTGCCGACTGAGTTCCGAAACCGGAGCATCCGGATGTACCACTACAGATTGTGGAATCACCGATTCGGACGTGATAAGTAACAGAGCGAAAATAAAGATTCGCGCCAAAAAAGAATGACGGCGCGTAGATGCAAAAAGCAGGAAGTTCAAAGCCGTTTCGCGGCGCTAGGTTTTTCGGCTAGCGGCCAGCGAATCGTGAGGACTGGTTGAAAGCGCTCCAGGCGTTAGATAATTTCCCAGTTCCGTCAATGCTTGACGATAGACTTGCCGTTTGAAATACACTACGTCACTCACCGGATGCCAATAATCTACCCAACACCACGCGTCAAATTCCGGTCTTTCACTACAATCCAAGCGAATCCTGGATTCTTCGCTGGACAACCGCAGGATATACCACAGCTGTTTCTGCCCTATGCAAAGCGGAAATGAATGTTTACGGATATATCGTTCAGGAAGATCGTAACGCAACCAATCTCGGGTTCGTCCGATGAGTTGCACATCGTGCTTCTTCAGCCCGACTTCCTCATACAATTCTCTGTACATTGCAGCTTCAGGCGCTTCATTTAATTTTATACCGCCTTGAGGAAACTGCCAGGAACGCATGCCGACCCGCCTTGCCCAGAATACACGGCCATCGTTATTACATAAAACGATACCCACGTTTAGGCGATAACCATCCGCGTCGATCATGGTTAGAGTTAAATCCTACTACTGTCCTCGGTGATATAATCCTAGCCTGCTGAATCTGACCGAAATCCACAAGCGTCGCCGTTGAGACTGGCTTACGGCGTTCAGCACTCAGTTGATCCTTTTAGCTTTCTACGTTCTGAACAAGCAACCGAATCGAATTTAAAGGAAACGCGTGAGTCTGGCAATATTTGACCTTGATAACACTCTATTGGCCGGCGACAGCGACTATCTGTGGGGGCAGTTTTTGGTCGAGAAGAGAATCGTAGACCGAGAGCACTACGAGGAGGCCAATGCCCGGTTTTACGAGGATTACAAGAACGGCACGCTGGATATCGTCCAGTTTCTGGAGTTCGCCTTGAGACCTCTGGCTAGTAACCCGGTGGATGCACTCTGGCGGTGGCGTACCCAGTTTATTGAAGAGAAGATCAGACCTCTATTATTGCCCGCAGCCGTGGCGCTTATTGAAAAACACCGTCGCGCCGGCGACACTCCGATCATTATCACGGCCACCAATCGCTTCGTGACGGAACCGATCGCCCGACTTTACGGCATCGAGCATCTAGTCGCGACCACACCCGAATTTGAAAACGGCCGGTACACCGGGCGATTCGTGGGCACTCCGTGTTTTCAGGAGGGTAAGGTACACCGTTTGCACCAATGGTTGGCGGAAAACGACCATGATCTGGAGGGCAGTTGGTTTTACAGCGATTCCCACAACGATCTGCCGTTACTCTTGCGTGTAGATTTCCCCGTCGCAGTGGACCCGGATGAGAAGCTCAAAACCTACGCGGAACAGAAGAAGTGGCCGGTGATAAGTCTCCGCAACGGTGAATGTCCGGAAGAGCATGCCAGGCGATTAGCAAGGTCCCGTCAGACCTTGCGGATCAAGTAAAAGAAAACCCCGGTTTCCTCCTTATGTTCCAACATTTGATGCCCGGCCTGTTCCAGAAAGACGCCGAAGTCGATGACGGAAGCCGGATCGGTAGCCAGCACTCTAACGACCTGACCCGCTTCCATAGTCTGCAACGCTTTCTTTAATCGCAACAGCGGCAAAGGACACATCAGCCCCGAGGTGTCTATTTCAAGATCAGCTTGCATGGTTTACCAATGCCCATTCGAATTCCCGCGAGACCCGGCCCATTTTAGCAAAACCGAAAGATATGGATTATTTGCCCATATTTCTCAATCTGAAGAGTGAACCCTGTTTGATCGTCGGCGGCGGACCGGTAGCTGCCCGCAAGGCCGAAGCACTGCTTCAGGCCGGCGGGCTGGTCAGCGTGCTCGCTCCGCAACTCCACGATTCGATGCTGAAGCTTCGAGACTCCGGACACATAACCCTCATCGACAAGGCGTTTCACCCTCGGGACGTGTGCCGATTCAAGCTGGTCGTGGCAGCGACCGACGATACCGACCTAAATGCCCGGATCGCCAAGGCCGCGAAGACGCACAACATCCCCGTAAACGTGGTCGACCAGCCCGCCCTCTGCACGTTCATCTTCCCCGCCGTGATCGACCGTTCCCCGGTCATTGCGGCCGTATCCTCGGGCGGCGCCGCCCCAGTGCTCACTCGCATTCTGCGAATGCGTCTCGAATCGTGGATAGCGCCGGCTTATGGGCGCTTGGCCAAACTCGCGGCGGACTTCCGCATTCGCGTCAAACAAGCGATTGATGATCCGCGAGTTCGCCGCAGGTTTTGGGAGAACGTCCTCTCCGGAACGATCGCCGAACTCGTTTTCGCCGGGAGAGACAAGGAGGCGACCCAACGCCTGGAACAGGCGCTTGCCGCCGAAATCTCCGGGGGGCGAAGTATGGATGGCGGCATCGTCTATCTGGTCGGTGCCGGGCCGGGTGATCCGGACCTACTGACCATACGGGCGCTGCGTTTGATCCAGGAAGCCGACGCGGTCGTTTACGACCGCCTGGTGTCCCCCGAAATCCTGAAGCTTATCCGGCGCGACGCGGAAAAAATTTACGCGGGCAAACAGCGCAACCGGCACACGCTCCCGCAGGACGAAATCAACCGGCTTCTCGCCGACCTCGCCAAATCCGGAAAACGGGTCGTACGCCTGAAAGGCGGAGACCCGTTTATTTTCGGTCGGGGCGGAGAGGAAATCGAAACCCTGATGAACGAAGGCGTACCTTTTCAGGTGGTTCCCGGAATCACGGCCGCTTCCGGCTGCGCCGCCTATGCCGGCATTCCGCTGACGCACCGCGATCATGCCCAATCCTGTACGTTCCTGACCGGCCACATGAAAAACGGCCGGCTTATCGACGTCGATTGGAACCAGTTGTCCCGTCCGGGACAGACCTTGGTCTTTTACATGGGACTTCAAGGCTTGCCGGAAATCTGCTCTCGCCTGATTCAACATGGCTGCCCGTCCGATCTTCCAGCCGCGCTCGTTCAACAAGGTACCACCCAATCTCAGATGGTTTTGTCCGGCACCTTGGCAACCCTGCCGGACATCGTGAATCACTCCGACGTCAAAGCTCCGACACTGCTCATCATCGGAACCGTCGTCCGGTTACGGGAGAAACTCGCCTGGTTCCGGCCGTCCGGCGCGGGTTGAACGACGTCAGCCGTCGTGCCTCTCGCGCGTAACGAGCCAATCGGCCCAGTTCAAGATCGGCCTGAGACGAGGCCCGAGCAGCTTATCCGCTTCCTCGAACGTAACCCACCGAAACTCGTCGTGCTCCGGACGCCCAAGCAGCGGATTGACGGGTAACCGCACTTCACCGCCGGGGGATTCGGCCACATAGTATCGCGCGATCTTCCCCGCGCCATAGGGCGGCGTTTCCTGATAACCCTTGCCCCACCGGAAATCGAGTTCCGTCAGCGAGGTTTCCTCGCATACCTCGCGCTGCGCCGCGGTCAAAGGGTCTTCACCTTCTTCCACTACGCCCTTTGGAAAATCCCAGTACTGAAACGCGCGGAGCAACAGATAACGCGGCCCATCCGGATAGTTGCGCACGACCACCACACCCGCCGACAAAATATAGGTTTTCATGATGCGCAACCCCCGCCATGCCCATGACCATTCTACTCAGAGCCCATTCGAGTAAGGCTTCAGTCTACAGCCGACGCCCGCCGCCGATGGACTCAACCAACCCGCCGCAAAATCTGGTCTAGCGCTCGATCCGGCAAAACTCTTTTCAGAAAGCCGAACAAATGAGTGGGGAAGGTGACGTAATAACGCGCCTTCGGTCTTTTTGCTTCGAGCGCGTGGACAACCGCCCTCAGCACCGCATCTGGTCCGAGCGTGAACGGCACGGCAGGCCCTTCCTTGACCAACCTCGCCTCCATCGCCCGATATTTCTCCCTATGCACGCTTCGCTCGCCATCGATATTTTTCTTGAACATGGCTAGGGCATTGTCCCGAAAACGGCTCAAAATCGGTCCGGGTTCCACCAGCGACACGAAAATTCCGGTGCCGGCCAACTCCAAGCGGAGGGTATCGGACAAACCCTCCAATGCGTACTTGCTCGCGTTGTAGGCACCCCGGTATGCCATCGCGGCAAAACCGAGTAAGGAACTGTTCTGGATAATGCGCCCGTACCCCTGCTTTCGCATGACCGGCAACACCAAGATCGTCAGTTCATGCGTTCCGAACAGATTGGTTTCGAACTGCTCGCGCAGCACTTCGCGGCTTAGGTCCTCCACCGCGCCCGGCTGGCCGTAGGCGCCGTTATTGAACAGCGCGTACAGCTCGCCGCCCGTCCTCTGTAGCACTTGGTCCACGGCTATTCTGATCGAGCCGGAATCCGCGAGGTCGAGCCGGAACGCATCGAAGCCCTCGGCACGCAGACTGTTCACGTCGGCTGCTTTCCGAGCGGTCGCGAATACCTGGTAGCCCCGTTGCCGGAGCCCCCTGGCGGCGCATAGACCTATACCGGAAGAACAGCCGGTAATCAAAATCGTCTTGTTGTTTTCCATCGCCACAAAAACAGTGAGGGACAACCGGAGTTTTCTGATTCAGCTCTGATCTGTCAATAAACACTCTGCGCTCAGCAGGATGATTTCGATCTCCTCGACGATCTCTTCCTGGCGGAGGGCATTGCTCTTGCGCCGAAGATCCCCGATTTTGGCATCCATGCGGCGCAGCGCGTTCTCCATGTGTTCCAGGCGTTGACGGTTCTCCGCCATCAGGGAAGCGTAGAACAAGGCCGGAAGCTTCGCGAACAAGTAGTGCTCGGTGAGTTCGGCGAAGAATACGGTCGGATCGAGATTCAGCCGGGGCGGATAAGCGAACGCCGGCGCTTCGGCAGACATTATCGGCAGGAGAACATGGGACGCGACGCCTCCCTCCGAATCGTGGGAAAGCACGTTCAGCCGCTCCCATCGGGCCGACTCCGCCCGCAAACGGTGCAGGACCGTCATCAATTCGCTCAAGACCGAGCGCACTTCCTCGGCTACATTCGGGCCATCCAGCCTCGCTTCGATGCCGGGGTAATCGTGCAGCTTGCTCGCAAGCCGCCGCCCAACCACGACCAGTCGCGGCCGAATCGACCGCAAGGCCGCCAAACCGGCGATGATCGCTTCGTTGAAATCGCCGCAGAAACCGCGCTCCGAACCGATCAAAATGTATACGGGCGACTCCTCTTGCCCTGGCGCGACGCCGCTCCGGAAAATTGGGTGAAACCTCAGAAAGTCCGAACTGGCCGCCTCGATACTCTCGACCAAACGCCGCTGATGGGCCATAAATCGGCTGAACTTGCGGGTCTCGATCAACGCCAGCGTCTTCATCGCCGTCATGATATCCGCGATCTCGCCCAAACGGCGCAAACGGCGCTCGATGTCGGCTCGCCGACTCATCCCGTTCGATTACCCGGTCCCGGCAAGCGGCGATCCAGCCACTGATTCCACTCTTCGCGGCTCGCCGACAAATCGATGGGAAAGCGCTGCAGCCCGATCGCAAGCTCATCCAGTTTTTGTCGAACCGAGGCGATATCCGGATCGTCGAATCTTCCCGCGTTATACGCCATCATCCACGCCAATTGGAATTCCGGCGACCGCGGTGCCAGACGCTCTTGCTTCAAGACCTCGCGCAGGATCTGTCCGCGCCGAATTTTTTCCTCCATGGACGCTTCCAATCTCGATCCGAACCGCGTGAAAGTCTCGAGCTCCAGGAACTGTAAATAGTCGAGTTTCATGCGCGCGGCTTCCGCTTTGATGCGAGGATGCTGGGCACGCCCGCCGATGCGGGAGACCGATCGGGTAATATCGATCGCGGGGAGAAATCCGCTTCCGAATAGGCGACGATCGAGATAAATCTGTCCGTCGGTGATCGAGATGAGATTGGTAGGGATGTAGGCGGCAATTTCTCCTTGTTCGGTCTCGACAAGGGGCAAGGCCGTCATGCTGCCTCCGCCATGGGCGGGTGCCAGGCAGGTCGAGCGCTCCAGCAAACGCGAGTGCAGAAAGAAAATATCGCCCGGATAGGCTTCCCGTCCGGGCGGACGGCGCAACAGCAAGGACAGTTCGCGATAGGCGCGGGCATGAGTGGAAAGGTCGTCATAGACAACCAGCGTGTCCCGACCATGCCACATCCAATGCTCTGCCACGGCGCAACCGGCGAATGGCGCTAGGTATTTCAAGCCCGGCGAATCGCTGGCCTCCGCCACGACCACCGTCGTATAGGCCATCGCACCGTAACGCCGCAACAAATCGATGGCGCTGATGGTGTCGGATCGCTTTTGACCGATCAGCACGTAAACGCACAAAACATCCTGGTCGCGCTGATTGAGCACGACATCCAGCGCCAGCGAGGTTTTTCCGACTCCGTTGTCGCCGATGATCAGCTGCCGCTGTCCGCGTCCCAACGGGATCATGGCGTCGATGATCTTGGTGCCGGTATAAAGCGGGCGTTCGACGAAATCTCTCGCAACGATGGGCGGCGAAGAAACATCGAGTTCCCGGCGCAAGCTCAGCTCCGGCGCCGGCTGGCCATCGAGAGGTTTCCCCAAGGGGTCGATCACCCTTCCGATCAAGCCGTCCCCGACGCACAGAGACAGGCGTTGCCCCGTGAGATAAACCGCTGATCCTGACGTCAGCCGGACCGTTTGTTCCAACTGGATCGCTCCCAACCGCTGACGCCCGAGGTGGAATATCAAACCTCGGCTGCCATCCTCGAACAGCAAAAGCTCATCCATGGCGGCGGACGGCAAACCCCGGATCCAGGCGATGCCGTCTCCGACGGAGAGTACCCGTCCGTATTCTTCGACGCGCAAACGGAATCGGTAGCGGTCGATCTCCTCCCGTAAACTCTGGAGTAAAGAGCCGTTACGCGACGCGGCGAGAAAAGACATCCTGGAAAAACTTCAGTTCATCGCGGAGATTGGCGGACAGAACCCAGGACCCGGCATGTATGCGAACTCCCGCCAACAATGAAGGATCTTCTTTGAATATCGGTTTGACCTCGATACCGGCAATTTGTCCGATCGCACCCGCCAAGGCCTTTTGCCGTTCCGCATCCAGCGGGTATGCGCTCGACACCTCGAGCTCATCTTCGACCACCGCCAAGCGCAGTTTTTCGAAATCCGCCTGCGGCAATCGACCGAGGTCGCTCAAGACCATCGAGATGAGCCTTGCTTCCAATTCCGGCGAGGCGACGCGCTCCAGAAGCCTGAGCACGAATCGATTACCCAACTCGAGCGCCTGCTGTTCTGTCGTACGCATCCATTCTTGTCGCTCTCGTTCTTCTTGAGCTCGCTCCTTGGCCCGCCGATCCGACTCCTCTTCGGCCAGCTTTTCCAAGAGACGCTGACGTTCGGCAGCGATCTCCGCTTCCAATTCGCTTCTCGCGAGAGACTTTTCCTTTTCCCAATCGGCCATATTCTTCTCGCAGGCTTCCTTGGCTGCCAATGCCTCGAGGCGCGTCTGATCCGCCAAGCGCAATTGCTCTTCGATCTTCCGTTGACGCGCTTGGATGACATTCAAAACGGGGCGATAGAGAAAGCGCCGGAGTATCCACAGCAGGACGACGAAATTGGCGAATTCCAGTATGAAGGTCGTCCAATCGAAGTTCATCGAACGGCCTTATTTCAACAAATATTCCAGCAGCGGATTACGGAACAGAATGATCAAGACTACGACCAACACGTAGATCGCCAAAGATTCGATCATCGCAAGCCCGATGAACAGCGTACGGGTAATCGCCTTCTCCGCCTCCGGCTGTCTCGCCAGAGCTTCGAGCGCTTGGGAAATCGCCTTGCCCATAGCGAAACCCGGAGCTACTACGCCCAGAGCTATGGCCAGCCCAGCCCCCAGCGTGGACAAGACGACAAACCAAGTCATATCGCTCATGCATCACTCCTTATTCTTTAGCTGTTGCGTTTGAAGCGCGCCGGCGATGTAAATCAATGCCAGCATTCCGAAAATGTAGGCTTGGACGAGAGCCTCCACGATGTGCAATAAAAGCAAAGGCACCGGCGCCAAGAAACCGGCTACCAGCAAAACTAGAAGGACCGCAAGCTCGAGGCTCATGATATTGCCGAACAAGCGCATCGCCAGCGCTATCGTTCGGGAAATTTCGCTCAAAAGATGGAACGGCAGCATCAGCGGGGTAGGCGCGAGATAATGGCGCAAATAGCGCCAGCCGCTAGCCTTCACCCCGAACCAGTGCACCGACAAAAATACCAGGACCGCCAGCGCCGCCGTCGCGGACAAGTCAGCCGTCGGCGATCCGAGTCCCGGAACCAACCCCGCGAGATTCGCCACCACCAGGTAAATCCAGAGCGTTCCGATGAACGGCAACAGTTGCAGACCATGAGCGGGCGCTACCGCCTCGATGGCCTGCTCCATGGAACCGATCACGCCCTCTAGCATCGCCTGCAACCCCGAAGGCTCATCGACGCTCAGTCTGCGGGTGGCCAGCCAAGAGAACGCACCCAGAAAAATCATCAGCAGCCATGTGGTAATGACTGTCGGTCCGACGTGGACCGGACCGATATCGAACGACAATAAGGCGATGAGTTCTGCTGGCTCCATGATCAATGCTCGCGCACAAACAGATACACGTTGAAGATGCCGACGATCACTCCGAGGATGATGAGGCTGATGGTCCAATGAATGGAATAGTCTTCCGATAGCGTATCCAGCCAGCGCCCGAGATAGGCCCCCAGAATGATGGGCACCACCAAAAGCAGCGCCAGCACGCCCAGAAACGCCGTCTGCGACAGCAGCGTGGAACGGTCCCGCTCGGCCTGCTCCATGCGCTTTGCCTGCCGTTCGATGGAACGGCGCAGTTTTTCGCGCTCGTCCATATCATGTTCCCCGCTCGATATCCAGCAAGCGCTTGAGCATCTCCTCTTCCAACCGGCGGAGGCTTTGTTTTAGGCCCGCAAGCACTTCTTCTTCTTTCAGAAGTTGCTCCGTCAACGCTTCACTGATGCGATTGTAATCGGAATCGCGGATGTAGCGTCTGGTATTGATGAAGAGCTGATTATCGAGGAAATAGGCCAAAGCCCCGGGCAAAGCCAAATACTGCCAGGGCCCGCCCTTTCGCCGATAGCGTGCGAGGCCGAATACCAAGGCGGTCATGAAGCGCTCGTGATGCGCCCACAAGCCGAAACTGCCGGAAGCATCCTCCCCCACGAAGCTTTCCACGCCTTCGATACGCTCGAACTGATCGGAACTTTGTAGATTCAGAATAAAGGTATTCATCTATGATTCGGAAATCTTCGACTCTCTTGCGAATTTTGTAAACACGCACGTCAGAACGACGGTCGAAAAGCTACGAAGAATTGGAATTCGGGCGCTACACGGCTTGCTTGGCGCCAATTTTTTGTAGAATCCGTAGACTCAAAAACCGATCGGTAAGGCGTAGGGCAGACCGTCGGAAATGTCGCCATTTTTGAAGACGATACTCGATTTTCGGAAAATTACCGCGGAACAGCGATTTCATTAAAAAAATGGACCAGCTTCAATTTCCGGCCGATTTCATGTGGGGCGCCGCCACCTCGGCCTATCAGATCGAAGGCTCGCCTTTGGCCGACGGAGCCGGCCCCAGCAACTGGCACCGTTTCTGCCGCGTACCCGGGGCGATCCTCAACGGCGACACCGGCGATATCGCTTGCGACCACTATCGACGCTGGGCCGACGACGTGAGGCTCATGAAGGAACTCGGACTGAAAGCTTACCGGTTCAGCATCGCCTGGAGCCGCATTCTGCCGAACGGGCGCGGAAAACGGAACGAGAAAGGTTTGGATTTCTACCGTAATCTAGTGGATGCGCTGATCGCATACGGCATCGAGCCGTTCGTGACGCTGCATCACTGGGATCTCCCGACAGCGCTGGACGATCTCGGTGGGTGGGCCAACCGCGATGCGGCCCATTGGTTCGCCGACTACGCCCACCTGATATTCCGAGCGCTGGAAGACCGGGTGCATTATTGGGCCACGCTCAACGAACCCGGGGTGATCGTGGATGCCGGCTACCTGCACGGCGTCCATCCCCCAGGTCTCCGTTCGCTCGAAAAAGCGCCGCTGGCGGCCCACAATCTGCTGCTGGGTCATGCCCGAGCGGTGCAAGCCTTCCGTGCGGACGGTAAAGGGCAAATCGGTCTGATCGTGAACCTCGAACCCAAATATGCCGCCTCGAACGAACCCGAAGATCTGGCCGCCATGGCGAGACTTCATGCCTACATGAACCGGCAGTTTCTCGACCCTATTTTCCTCGGAACGTATCCCGACGAACTCGCGGAAATCTTCGGGCGCGATTGGCCCCGCTTTTCGGACGACGATCTAAAGCTGATCCGGGAGCCCATCGATTTTTTAGGCATCAACTATTACACCCGATCGGTGGTTCGGAGCGACCCGACCTCGCCGCCCTTCTTCGCCTCCCCGGTACCACAACCAAACACCGAACATACCCAAATCGGCTGGGAGGTTTTTCCGGCCGGGCTGAAATCCTGCCTGCTCTGGGTAAAGCGACGATATGGCGACATACCGTTGTACATCACGGAAAACGGCGCCGCTTTCGCCGATCCCGAGCCGAAGAACGGACATCTCGACGATCCGCGCCGGACTGACTACTTTCGGACGCATATCCGCGCGGCCCATGAAGCCCTTCAACAAGGCGCCAATTTAAAAGGCTATTTCGCTTGGTCGCTACTCGACAATTTCGAATGGACTTGTGGTTTTTCCACGCGCTTCGGCTTGGTACACGTCGATTACGCCTCTCAAAAACGCACTCCGAAAGCCAGTGCATCGTTTTACCGACAGGTTATCGAGAGCAACGGGGAGGTGATTTGGGAGTAAGCGTTTTGATGGATGTGATGCGCTCCGTTCGCGCGCCCGAGGAATCACGGCCGCCGCGGCGTAAACGGACGGAGCGCTTGAAACCCCGAGATGGCGAATTGAAAACGCGTTCGCGCCAATATGCCGTATGAGAACGTTGTTATCATTTGAGGCTTGCAAGATAATTTTCACCTGCACGCAACACAGTATTCACTTGATTGCTATAATGCGCGGCCGGATAAGAACTGAATACCCGCACGGTTGCTAAGGGCAAAACCAGATTCAGTTCCAAAAACATAAAAAAAGATTTTCGAGGAGGAAATGCACATGCTAAAAGCCAGCGCTTTCGTACTGAGTACGGGGCTCATTTTCGCCGTAGCGCCTTGCGCGTTTTCCGATGAGGACTCTCGTTATCCCGCCCATCACTTTCAACCTTCGGTGATTTATCAAGATCATGAATTGATCGCCCAAAAAGATTCGATCTCTCCTTCTAACGGTCCGTCCAATACGGATCACGATCCCAAGTATCCAGGTTCCGCCTTTACGCCCAAGGTCATTTATCAAAATCCCGAATTCATCAAGAAGTAAGCGCGCCCCGTATCGCGTAACGTGCCCTTGGGTCCGATGAACACCGTATCGTACCGCCAAATCTTCGGAGAAAACCATGTCCGATTTGTCATCCCCCACGTCGAAATCAGGCTCTAGCCTAAGAACGATTCTCAAGCATTTGAACGAAGAGGTTTTTTTGGATCATCCCCTGCTCACCAGCTTATTCGTGACGGATTTCGCTTTGTTGAGCTTCGGACGGGAACCGTTGGTCCTTCGCTTCTTCCTGCTCGCAGGCTTGGTTTATCTCGCGATGTTCTTCAGTGCTAAATCGTTCGCCTCAGACTCACAGTCTGAAAAACGGTTCTGACAGAGCACGGACGTTCCGCAGTTCGGGCCCAAACCAGAACCTTACGTCAGGACGTTCTTCTTTTATTGAAGAGGACAGAACAATGAGAAAATTTATTGCGATTCAGTTGGTTGATGAATTTTTCGACGGCACCGGCAGCGCCGGCTCAGTCTGGGGAGAACGGATGTGAATACGGTAAAGGCGCGGGAGCCTGGAATCCGCATCATAGACTGGCAGAAATTGCTGACTGTCGCCCTGGACCATCCGATTCAAACCAGTCTTTTCGTCATCACTTTTGCCTTTCTACTTCTTGTCGAGCCGCCCATTTTACTCTCGCTCTTGCTGCTCTCGACCCTGGTTTATTTCGTTTTTGTATTCGGTGAGCAGTCGTCACGATTAAAGGACGCACCCGAAAACGTATCGGCCCAGCCCGAAAAGCCGGCTACACCCCAAGCTCGAGCCTTTGCCGATAACGTAGCGTCACCGTCCACCACCACAGAAGAAACCCCGAGGAGTCCGGCGAGACGATCTACTCGGCGACCAAACGAGTCGCAAAGGTCGCAGGCGAATCCACAACGCAGTCGGCAAAGAACGTCGCGGAATCCCAAGTAGGGTCGAAGGTTGGTCGATGATTCACGGTACCGGCGACAGGGCATAGACGAAGGAACCGGTGAGGCCTGACGGGAACTCTCTCCCGTCAGGTAAATCATCTGGAGAATCGAGCACTTGCGGTAGGCGGGTAGCCGGCCACGCCGAAGTCTCCGTATCGCGCGACGATGGGTGCATCAGCACCGAGTTCTGCCGCGAGCCGAACCGCCGTACAAATCTCAACCCTCGTCGACGACAGTGATTTTCTTGGGTTGTATGGCGGCCTTCTTCGGTATGGAGATTTCCAACACGCCGTTCTTGCACCGTGCCGTGATACCTTCCGCATCGGCAGTGTCCGGCAGGGAGAAACGGCGATAAAATGACCCGTATACCCGTTCGACGCGTTTCAGTCCTTCACGTCGGACCGTAGCCTCGGTCTGCCGCTCGCCTTTCAGCGTCAATATGCCGTTTTCCATCATGATTTCGATATTATCCGGGCTCACGCCGGGCAAATCCGCCCAAAGGATGTAGCGGTCCGTTTCTTCTTTGATATCCACGGCAGGAGTCCATTCTGCGGTTGCCGCGGTATCGGTACCGGGACGGCCGCCTTCAAACGAACGCTCCAACTCTCTTTGAAGTTGATTCAAAAGACTCCAGGGCTCATATCGGGTCATTCTAACGGTCTCCTTGGTTTGAAAAGTTTCTGCTTCGAACCCAATATGGAGGCGAGCGGTGGATTTTCAAGCATCCGCCGATCAGCCGACCCAGACCCGGGCGTTCCGAAACATTCGCATCCACGGCCCGTATTCGCCCCATGTCTTCGGATGCCAAGAGTTCTGCACGGTACGGAAGCAGCGCTCCGGGTGCGGCATCATGATGGTGACGCGGCCATCGAGCGTCGTCAGGCCGGTGATGCCCAGCGGCGAACCGTTCGGATTATGAGGAAACGCCTCGGTAATCTGCCCGTACGTGTCCGTGTAGCACAGCGAGACCACGCCCAGGCTGAGCGCCTTGCGCGCATCGTCGCGGAATTCGGCGCGCCCTTCGCCGTGGGCCACGACGACCGGGATGCGCGACCCCTCCATGCCGGCGAAAAAAATGGACGGCGATCTTTGCACTTCCACCAGAGCCACTCTCGCCTCGAATTGCTCCGATTCGTTGCGGACGAAGCGCGGCCAGTGCACGGCGCCGGGAATCAATTCGGCAAGATGGGACATCATCTGGCAACCGTTGCAGACGCCGAGACCGAAGGTATCCCGCCGTTCGAAGAACGCCTGGAATTCATCGCGGCCGCGCGGGTTCAGCAATATCGATTTCGCCCAGCCGCCCCCGGCACCCAAGACATCGCCATAGGAAAATCCGCCGCAAGCAGCCAAACCGACGAAATCGCCCAGGCTCACCTGTCCCGATAGGATATCGCTCATATGGACGTCCACCGCCGTGAAACCGGCCCCGTCGAACGCCGCCGCCATTTCCACATGGCCATTGACACCCTGCTCCCGGAGGATCGCCACGCGAGGCCGAGCTTTGACGATAAACGGCGCGGCCACGTCATCGCCTGGATCGAAGCTCAGCACGGCGCTAAGGCCGGGGTCGTCCTCATCCGCAATCGCCTCGAACTCCTGACGGGCGCAATCCGGATTGTCACGCAAGGCCTGCATGCGGTAGCTGGTTTCCGCCCAGATCCGCTGCAATTCGCCACGGGATTGCGCCAATAAAATCTCACCGCCGCGCCGAAGGACGATTTGTTTGTCGGCGCTGGGGCTGCCGATCACATGACTCAACTGGCCCAGCCCCGATCGGTCAAGCAGATCCGTGACCGCATCCAAGTCCGCCTCCAAAACCTGGACGACAGCACCCAGTTCCTCGGCAAACAGTGCGGCAACGGGGTCTTCTCCAAGCGCGGAAAGATCGATTTCGAGGCCGCAGCGTCCCGCGAAAGCCATTTCGCATAGTGTCGCGAACAAACCGCCGTCGGAGCGATCGTGATACGCCAGCAATCGTCCGTCTTCGTTCAAGGACTGAATCGCGGCAAAAAAGGACTTGAACATGGCCGGGTCGTCGAGGTCCGGAGACTCGTTTCCCATTTGCCCGTACACTTGAGCCAGCGCGGAACCACCCAAGCGATTCCTGCCTCGGCCGAGATCGATCAGAATCAAACGGGTCGGGCCGCAGTCCAGCCGAAGCTCCGGCGTCAGCGTGCGGCGGACATCGACGACCGGCGCGAACGCCGAAATGATCAGCGACAGCGGCGCCGTCATGATCACATCCCGCCCGTTCTGCCGCCACACCGTCTTCATCGACAGCGAGTCTTTGCCGACCGGAATGGCGATACCCAAGGCGGGACACAGTTCCAAGCCGACGGCCTTTACCGTATCGAACAGCTTGGCATCCTCGCCGGGAACGCCGGCTGCCGCCATCCAGTTGGCGGAAAGCTTCACCTGACCCAAGGACTCGATGCGGGCGGCGGCAATATTGGTCAAAGCTTCCCCAACCGCCATACGCCCCGACGCCGGAGCGTCGATCACGGCCAAGGGCGTCCGTTCGCCCATCGCCATGGCCTCGCCGGTATACGCCAGAAAGCCCGAAGCCGTCACCGCCACATCCGCGACCGGCACCTGCCAAGGCCCGACCATCTGATCGCGCGCCACCAACCCGCCTACCGACCGATCGCCGATGGTGATCAAGAAACGTTTGTCCGCCACGGCCGGAAAATTCAAAACCCGCCGAACCGCCTCCCGAATCTCGATGTCATCCCGGCGAATCGGGGGCTGCGCACTCTGAACGCGTGTCGCATCGCGCTGCATTTTCGGCGGCTTGGCGAACAAGAGCGCCATGGAAATATCGATCGGGTGAGTACCGAACCGCGCATCGCTGAGGACCAGGCGCTCTTCTTCGGTCGCATAACCGATGACGGCATACGGACAGCGCTCGCGCTCGCAGAACGCCCGGAAACGATCCAATGCCTCGGGTTTTAAAGCGAGGACATAACGTTCCTGCGATTCGTTGCACCAAATCTGCATCGGTGACATGCCCGATTCGTCGATGGGTATGTCCCGCAGTTCGAAACGTCCTCCCCGTGCCGAGTCGTGAATGATCTCTGGAACGGCGTTCGACAGGCCGCCGGCGCCCACATCGTGTATGGAAAGAATCGGGTTGTCCTCACCCAACGCGGTGCAATGGTTGATCACTTCCTGACAGCGCCGCTGCATTTCCGGGTTCTCCCGTTGGACGGAAGCAAAGTCCAAATCTTCCGAACTCTCGCCCGATGCGACGGAGGACGCGGCGCCGCCGCCGAGGCCAATGAGCATGGCGGGCCCCCCGAGCACCACGATGGGCGCTCCGGGAGGAATCGCCTGTTTCGCGAGATTCTGGGGCCGGATATTCCCCATTCCGCCCGCGATCATGATCGGTTTGTGATAGCCCAACAGCCCGGAGCCGTCCGCCGCCCGCTGCTCGAAGGTGCGAAAATAACCGCACAGATTGGGCCGGCCGAATTCGTTGTTGAACGCGGCCCCACCGATGGGGCCCTGCAGCATGATGTCCAGCGCGGAGGCAATGCGGCGCGGCTTGCCGTGATCCCGCTCCCAGGGCTGTTCGAATCCCGGAATGCGGAGATGGGATACGGAAAAGCCGGTCAGCCCCGCTTTAGTCTGTGAGCCCCGCCCGGTGGCCGCCTCGTCCCGAATTTCCCCGCCGGAACCGGTCGCCGCGCCGGGATGGGGCGAAACGGCGGTCGGATGATTGTGGGTTTCCACCTTCATCAGGAGATGCGCCGGCTCTTCCCGATAACCGTATACAAAGGTTTCGGCGTCGCGCAGAAACACGTTTGCCGCCGGCCCCCGAATCACAGCGGCATTATCTCGGTAAGCGGACAGGACCCCCTCCGGAGACTGCTCGGTCGTGTTTCTGATCATGCCGAACAGGGTTTCGCTTCGAGCTTCGCCGTCGATGCGCCAACAGGCATTGAAAATCTTATGCCGGCAATGCTCGGAATTGGCCTGGGCGAACATCATCAGTTCGACATCGGAAGGATTCCGTCGAAGGGCCGTGAAGCTTTCCGCCAAATAGTCCAATTCGTCCTCGGACAAAGCCAGTCCGAGATTGCGGTTGGCCTTGATCAGTGCCCATTTCCCTTCTTGCATCAAAGGGATATACGTTAACGGAGTCGGTGCATGGTGTTGGAAGAGGAGATGTTCCTGATCGCGGGAAAGCACCGTTTGAGTCATACGATCATGGATCAGCGTTTTTATGGCGTCTTGGTTTGAAAGCTCGATGCCTTTGCCGCTGCGAATGCGATATTCGATACCTCTTTCCACACGCAGAACGGCAGCCAGGTTGCTGCGCCGTACGATGTCGGTCGCCTTGCTGGACCAGGGCGAAATGGTGCCGAGTCGCGGCACCACCAGAAAATACTCACCCGCGATGTTCCGCACATCGTGAGCCGGTCCGTAGGCCAGAATGCTTTCCAGAGTACGTTTCTCCGAACCGCTCAACGCGCGTTTGATCTCGGCAAAATGCACGTAAACGGCCGAAACTTCCACGACGGAGGGCTCGACCGCTTGCAGGTCGTTCAGCAGTTTTTTCAGACGAAACGCAGATAGGGCGGAAGGGCCGGAAAATTTGGCAAACATGGTCCGAGTTTCAACTATGGTCAGCGACAACACCTATCGCTGGTTCGAAGTGTCGCGGAAAAATTATTCCTTTTCCGCTCCCTGAGGCTCTCCGAGCGATTGCAGGGTTTGGTGCAGCCGCTTGAGCAGCTCGAATCCCGGGCCGTCACGCTGAGGCTTGCCGTCCTGGTCGAGGACATAGATTGCGGTCACATCCCGCCGGTCCTCCAACTGCACCCGATATTCTTTTGCCGGCGCTTCCGATCCCGAGAAAAAAGAAGCGACGTCGCCGAAAAATCCGCGGTCTTCGTATGGCCTGTCCTCGCCGCTGAAATAGACGTAATAAACGCCTTCCGAGCGGTTCTGATCGCCGACTTCGAGCCGGAGTCGGCCAAGCGCCTTGCCTACGTCGTTCCAGGCCTCAGCGTAGGCCCCCTCGAGCTCGATCAGCGGAACGTCATCGGAATTCTGTGCCAAAGTAGCCGGAGATCCGTCCGTTCGCTCCTCGGATTGAGTCCCCTCCCCAACCGAAGCGCTGGACCGATACGAGCGGCCGCCTTCTCCGGCTGCCGACGATCGACTGTCAACCCCTTCGATGGTAGAAGCCTCCAGATCCGGCGGGATTTCCAGCGGAGGAATCTCGGAGCTGTATTTATATTGTTTCTGCTTGTCGGGGAACAGCCCGGCAACAAAACTGCACCCGCTCAAAAGGAGAACGCTTGAGGCCAAAATGGCCGCTCGACGAGCGAATCGATTCATAGTTGGTCGTTAAATCACACCAGCTTGGCGCATCGCGCTACGCACCGCTTCGTGGCAGCTCTCCGACAACCAGGTCAGCGGCAAGCGGATGCCCGAGTCGATCAGTCCCAGTTCGTGCACCGCCCATTTGACCGGGATCGGATTCGATTCGATGAACAAGTCGCGGTGGAGGGCGTTCAGCTTGCCATCGATGGCGCGGGCAGTCTCCGCGTCGCCGGCGATGGCCGCAACGCACATCTCGTGCATAAGCTTGGGCGCCACGTTGGCCGTTACCGAAATCACCCCTTTCCCTCCGAGGAGGCAGAATTCGCACGCAGTCGCGTCGTCGCCGGAATAGAGAAGGAAATCCGGGCCACACAGGCGCATAATCTCTGTTGCCCGATCCAGATTGCCAGTCGCCTCTTTGATGCCGACAATATTGGGAATCCGGGCGAGGCGCGCGACCGTCAGAGGCAACATATCGCAAGCGGTTCGGCCCGGAACGTTGTATAGAATCTGCGGGATATCCACCGCCTCGGCAACGGCTTTGTAATGGCGATAAAGACCTTCTTGGGTGGGCTTATTGTAGTAAGGGGTCACCAGCAAGCAGGCATCCGCCCCCGCGTCCTTAGCCCGCGCCGTCAGGTTGATCGCCTCGGTAGTGGAATTGGCGCCGGTGCCGGCAATCACCGGTATCCGTCCGGCGACCCGGTCCACGACGAAACGAATGACGCGACAGTGCTCTTCTTCATCGAGAGTCGCCGATTCGCCGGTGGTTCCCACGGCAACGATGGCATCGGTTCCCTGCGCGATATGAAATTCGATCAAGCGGCTTAAACTTTCGTCGTCCAGCGAGCCGTCCCGCTTCATTGGGGTCACCAATGCGACGATGCTACCTTGAATCATGCAACTCAACTCGGTTCAATAAAAAGAACATGTTACCGTGCGTCACCGGGATCTGACAACCGCAGAATCCCTGTGAACCCAGAAAAACCGGCGGAACCGAGGTTCTGTCGGCAGCGGCACCAACTGGATGAAAGTGATACACTTTTCGCATTTTTTTCATGAAGAGAAACAGTACGTCTATGCAGCTCGTCATCACCGTCCTGGGCGAAGATCGTCCCGATCTGATCGTGGAAATCACCCGCGCCATCAAGGACTGCAAATGCACGATTCTAGAAAGCCGCATGACCGAACTGGGGCACGAATTCGCCGGCCATTTGCTGGTCGAAGGCAATTGGAATCATATCGTCCGGTTGGAAAGCGCATTCGAAAACCTGGCGAATCGTTTCTCCATGAAGATCAACACCTTGCGGGGGCGGGAACCGGAAGATCGAGAAGAAAATACCCTGCCCTATGCGATCGACATTTTTGCCACGGACCAGGTCAACAGCATTCACGAACTCAGTGTGTTTCTCGCCAGCCGCAACATCAAGATCTTGGACCTCAGCACCAGCCGTTACCCAGCCCCTTTCAGCGGCACCCCGTTGTTTCTCGCGCACATGGTCGTCAAAATTCCGACCGGAATGCGTATCGTCTCGCTGCGCGACGAATTCCTTGATTTCTGCGATCAGCAGAATCTGGATGCCATACTCGAACCCGTAAAACGCTAAATCGGAAATTCCATGACCACGATTTCTTCCGGCCGCGCCGCGCCGGATTTTTCGGCTCAAGCCACTTCGGGCAAAACTATTTCGCTTTGGGATTATCGAAACAAATACCTCGTCCTTTATTTCTATCCTAAGGACAATACGCCCGGCTGCACCCAGGAGGGCATCGACTTTCGCGATTTGTATGCCGAATTTCTAAGTTTGAATGCGGAGATTGTGGGTGTTTCCCGAGACAGTGTGAAATCCCACGAAGGCTTTAAATGCAAGTTCGAATTTCCGTTCGAGCTGATCTCCGATCAAGACGAAACGATCTGCAAACTCTACGATGTCATCAAAATGAAGAACATGTACGGCAAGCAGATACGAGGTATCGAACGGAGCACCTTTGTCATCGACCCGGCCGGCGCTATCGTCGCCGAATGGCGTAAGGTCAGCGTCAAAGGCCATGCAGCCGAGGTTCTGGCGAAAATCCGGGAGTTGGCTGGCTGCTAGGGAAGCTTCGATTAAGTCCTTCGACATTCTTAGGATGAACGGTAATATATTGATTCCGTTCGTGCTGAGCTCATCGAACGCTCTTCCGAGTCTGTCGAAGGGCATGAACGGAATCCACTCGCGCAAAGCTTCCCTAAAGGCGTTCCTCTGGACCCAACCCAGGTATACCCTGTGTCCGGCGTTTGTCGACCCATTTCCAGGAACTGCCGGGACAGGCCGCAAGTCTCCCAATTCCCTCTTCCATTAGCGCTAAATCATGAGCCGAGACCAGAACCCTGAGCGAAAGCTTTTCATACTCGACACCAATGTGCTGATGCACGACCCGGCGTCGCTGTTCCGCTTCCAGGAACACGACATCTACATCCCCATGATCGTGCTCGAAGAACTCGACCACTCGAAAAAAGGACTCTCGGACGTCGCCCGCAACGCCCGTCAAGCTAGCCGCTTTCTGGACGAATTGATTCAGCATGCCGATATCCATGCGATCAACAACGGCATTCCGCTGAATCAGCTGCAATACGCCTCGCGAATCGACGAAAAATGCAGCGGCCGCTTGTTCTTTCAGGTCCGGCGCATGGACTCGGTGCTGCCGGAGAGCCTGCCCGGCGATCTACCGGACAATTCCATCCTCGCCACCCTGCTGGCCCTGTCCAAGGAGCAGCCGGAAGCCCAAGTGGTCCTGGTGTCGAAAGACATCAATATGCGGATCAAGGCTTCGGTTCTCGGGATACGGGCCGAGGACTATCACAGCGACCAGGTACTGGACGACATCAATCTGCTGTACAGCGGCGCCTTTGAGCTCCCGCTCGATTTTTGGGAAACCCACGGCAGCAAGATGGACTCCTGGCAAGATCAACAGGGCCGCACCTTTTACCGCGTCTCGGGTCCTTTGTTGAAAGACTGGTATCCCAACCAGTTCCTATATCTCCCGGACGAATCGAATTTTGAAGCCGTCGTCCGCAGCAAAGAGAACGGCAGCGCCGTCATCGAACTGGCGCGCGACTACCGAACCCCGCAGCATGCGGTATGGGGCATTCAGGCGCGCAATCGGGAGCAGAACTTTGCCTTCAACGTGCTATTGGATCCGGAAATCGACTTCGTCACCCTGTTGGGCACCGCCGGAACGGGTAAGACGCTGTTGACCCTGGCGGCCGGTCTCGCCCAGACGCTCGAGCAGAAAATCTACCGGGAAATCGTAATGACTCGGGAAACCATTCCGCTGGGCGAGGATATCGGGTTCTTGCCCGGCACCGAAGAAGAGAAAATGACGCCTTGGATGGGGGCGCTGCTCGATAACCTGGAATTGTTGAGCAGCCACGAAAACGGTTCGAGTTGGGAGCGCGCGGCCACCAACACCTTGCTGCTGAATCGCGTCAAGATGCGTTCTCTCAACTTCATGCGCGGACGCACTTTCCTGAACCGCTTCATCATTCTCGACGAAGCACAAAACTTGACGTCGAAGCAGATGAAAACGCTGATCACCCGTGCGGGTCCCGGCAGTAAGATCGTCTGCCTCGGCAATATCGCCCAGATCGATACTCCCTACCTGACCGCCACGACGTCCGGACTGACCTACGTAGTCGACCGGTTCAAAGACTGGCCCCATGCGGGGCACATCACCTTGAAACGGGGCGAGCGTTCCCGCTTGGCGGATTTTGCCGCGGATACTTTGTAGACATCGGGCCGATCGGGTCCTTAAGGAAGCCCTGAATAAGCCCTCTCCCGAGGGACAAACCTGTCTTGAGCCTGTCGAAGGGCCTGTCCCGAGTTCGGCGAAGGGCGGTTCGTCTCGTTCACCGCATCCCACGAGGTTAATGCGGTAGCCGCGGGGAACCTCCCCTTCGACAAGCGGAGGTCAGGCACCGTTCGTGCCTTCCTACACCTCACCCGTGCTGCACGCGCCTGGCGCTGAACACGTTGTGCACCTGGCTGATCTTGTCCAGCACCGAGCTGAGCTGTCCCGGGTCAGACACCTCCGCGGTGATCCGCATGACGACGGATTGATCGTCGCCGTTGGTCTCGCTGTGGGTACGCACGATGTTGATATGCTCGTGCGCCAGGATATGGGTGATGTCCTTGAGCAGCCCCTTTCGGTCCAGCGCCTTGACTTCCAGTTCCACCGGGAACGCTTCCGGCTCCTCGCCCCAGGCCACCTCGATCAAACGGCTGTTCTTGCGGGGCGACAGCTGAATGATGTTTTCGCAGTCCTGGCGATGGATGGCGACGCCCTTGCCCACCGTCACATAACCGATGATGGGATCGCCGGGCTTGGGCTCGCAGCAATGGGCGAAATAGGTCAGCAGATTGCGGACGCCCTGGATGGTCACCTCTTCCGACGGCTTTCCTAACGTCGCCGGCAAGGGCTTTTTCACCGGGGAAGCCGCCGGAGTTCTCGGCTGCCATTCCGGGAGCTTCAGCGCATTGGCCAATTGAGCCGGTGCGATGTCGGCGCGGCCTATGGCCAGCAGCAGATCGTCCCCGCGCGGCAGATGGAAATGCCGCGCCAACTCGTCAAGATCCACCTCCTTGATGCCCAGCTTCTGCCGCTCGCGGTCCAGTATGGATTTCCCGGCGCGAAGATGCTTTTCATGGTCTTGCTGTTTGAACCATTGCCGAATCTTGCTGCGCGCATGGCCGGTCTTGACGTAACCCAGATGAGGATCGAGCCACCCCAGGCTCGGGCCGCCGTGCTTGGCGGTGAGAATTTCGACCTTTTCGCCGGACTTGAGCGAATAGGTCAAGGGCACGATACGGCCGTTGACCTTCGCTCCGCGGCAACGGTGCCCGACTTCGGTATGGATGTGATAGGCGAAATCCAGCGGCGTTGCGCCTTTGCTGAGTCGCACCACCTGGCCTTTCGGCGTCAGGACGAAGATCTGGTCCTCGAACAGCTCGGCGCGAAAATCCTCCAGCATCGCCTGATCGTCGTCCTTGCTTTCCAAGAGGCGGCGCAGGGCGTTGATGCTGCGATCCAGTACCGCGTCCTGCTTGCCGCCTTCCTTATAACGCCAGTGAGCCGCGACACCGTATTCGGCGAAATCGTGCATGGCCTGGGTGCGAATCTGAACCTCGACCGGCCGGCCTTCCGGTCCGATCACTACCGTGTGCAACGATTGATAGCCGTTTTCCTTGGGATTGGCGATGTAATCGTCGAACTCCTTGGGAACGTGGAGCCAGCGGCCGTGCACCAGACCGAGCACCGCATAGCAGGTCGCAACGTCGTCGACGATGACCCTTGCGGCGTGCAGGTCGTACAGTTCCTCCAGGTCCAAATCCTTGCGCTGTGTTTTCCGATAAATGCTGTAGATGTGCTTGGGACGGCCGTAAACCTTGGCGTGGATGTGGTTCGCTTCCAATTCCTTACGCAACATCTCGATGAATCGATTGACGAAAGCTTCCCGGCTGACTCGGTTGGTCGCCAATTGGTTGGCAAGATCCCGGTATTTTTCGGGATTGAGATAGCGAAAGGCGAGATCCTCCAACTCCCACTTGAGCTGTCCCACGCCCAGCCGGTTCGCCAAAGGCGCGAACACGTCCAGGGTTTCCATGGCGATCCTTTGGCGCAACTCGCCGCCCTCCTGGTTCTTGAGCAGCCGCAAACGTTGCAGACGGTAGGCGAGCTTGACCAGTACCGCGCGCACGTCGTTGACCACCGACAAGAGCATGCGGCGCAAGAGTTCCGCCTGCTGCGGTTCCTTGAGCTCGGCCGGGCGGTATTCGTCGAAGGTATTGAGCCAATTGACCTTTTGCACCAAATCGGCGACGGTTTCCCCGAATTGGGCCTTGATGTCGGCTTCCTTGAGCGTATCGCGGAGATAAGGATCGCTCAGCAGCGCGACTTGCAAGGTAAGCGCATCGGCCTTGATCCCAAGGAGAATATCGGCGGCGTCGACGCCACGCGGCCTGACGATCGTGTCCTGATCCCGCGCCCTGAGGGCGAGGTTCAGGGCCTCGGCGATCTTGCCGCGTTCGACCCCGCCGGCAGCAGCCATCAGCCGTGCCTCCAAGTCATCGACAGCCTGAGAAGAGATACCGGAGCGAGACAGAGAATGTTTCATGAAAATCCGTACAGATTCATAAGGTCGAGCAAGACAAGCAAACGGCGCACCAGCGCCGAATACTGCTCAACCCCAGACCATAACCCGATTGCGTCCAGCGCGCTTGGCCATGTACATTGCGCTGTCGGCCTGGAACAGGAGATCCTCGCTGGTCGCGCCATGACGAGGGTATTCCGCGATCCCCATCGAGAGCGTGCTGGTTAATACTTGGTCTTCATAAACGATGTGTAATTCCTGAAACGCCAAACGCCAGGTTTCGGCACGCTGAGCCGCAGCCATCAACGGAGCGCCGGGAAGAATCGCCACGAACTCTTCGCCGCCGAAGCGGCAGACGATATCTTCGCTTCGCAGGTGGCGCAGCAGTAGCGCGGCCAATTCCTTCAGGACCAGATCCCCAGCCGGATGACCGTAGGTATCGTTGAGTTGCTTGAAATGATCGATGTCGATCATGACCAGACTCAACGGCTGATCCTCCCGGGCCGAGCGGGACAATTCGCGCCTCAGGGTCTCCTCCATGTAGCGCCGGTTGAACAGCCCGGTCAGCGGATCGCGCACCGCCAAATCTCTCAGCTTTTCCTGCAATATCCGGTTCTCGGCCAGTTGCGCTTCGAGCCGCTCGTTGCTCGCCTGCAATTTAGCTTCCGTCAGCTTACGATCGGTAATGTCGATCAGAAAAGTTAAAATCACGGATACGGTATCTTTCCCGTCCCGCAGCATGCTCGCGGACAAATCGCCCCAGAAAACGCTTCCGTCCTTTCGGACCAGACGCTTCTCTCCCCGGTATTGGTCGACTTCACCGCCCAAAAGCGCCTCGGCTCGCTCGCGCGATACGAAACTGTCTTCCGAGGAAATGAGATCGCTCGGGGATAACGCGCTCATTTCGTCGGCAGTGTATCCGAACAGTTCCAACCAACGCCGATTCACCTCGATAAATCGAAAATTCGTATCCAACAGAGCGATACCGACGGCCGCCTGGTCGAACACCCCCCGCCACAAGGCGATGTTGGAACGAAACTCGGCATCTTCCGGCTGGGGTATATAGGAGGACACATCGATCAAGGACAACACAGCGATAGGCTCGCCGTCCAGCTCGGCCGGGCTCGCATCGACCGAATACTTGTGGTGTTTGTCCAACGCGTTTTTAAGAAGCGCCTCCGAACGGATCGTCTTCTTGTCAGAGCCCACCGATTCAAGCAACTGCGCCAGAGCGCTGGGGTCGTCGAACAGCACCGACGCATCGAGTCCGGGTTTGACGGCATCGCCGAAAAGCTCGCGAGCCGAGCGATTGAGAAAAAGCAGCTTCTTATCGGCCAACCGGACAGTGACGAGCGGAACAGGAATTTGGTCGTTCCAATCGAGAATGGGAATCGGAAACTGGGCGTTCAGCGCAAGATCCTGTGGGGCACACATCTATTAACGTCCATAAGACAAACCGACCCATCGCTAGTTCTTCAATCAACCGATAATCAAGTCCTACGCCCGAATATTAGCAAGGGCTAAGACGAACATCCACCGCAATCCCCGACGCAGGCCGAATTGAATGGGACCTCGACAAACCGCCTTCCCGGCGGTTTTTTTCTTCGCCAAGCCCAAACGCGGTTTGGGCTCGGCTTACGTTTTCAACCCCTTACGTGGCCGAAAACGACGGGTGATTCCCGCCCCTTGGAGCGCATCGAAGTTTTTCGAGGCGCTCTAAAGACATTAGACCTTCGGCTATGGCAGAATCCGCAGCGGCCGAACATCTCGTCAATCTGTCATCGGCGCGATTCGATCCGAACCAGCGGCGGGCCGGAGAACCGGCTTCGGCGAATGCTCGGAAGAAGCTCGATTTCGCATTTTTCCGCTACCACAGTTTGGACTAGCGGTTTCGGCATGCCGGTCAATTTGACATAGACAACAACATAGACTCGATCGTCTCCTCGGATGCGCGCAGCGGTCCCATCGACACCGCTTCAGACGGATGCATGTACCAAGCAAAGCACCGTGGAAAAATTACGCACGAGATAAGCATCACATTTTCGGCAAGACGCGAAAAAGCCGCGAACAGAACCGCCCTCTCAAGAAGGCGTAAAGGGCTTATCCCAGTCTAAGATCAGTCATCTATCAAGAAAGGGGGGAGTGGACATGAGCAAATCTAAAACACATGAAAACCGGCCCAGGATCGTGGTGGTCGGCGGCGGTGCCGGCGGCCTCGAGCTGGTCACGCGGCTCGGCAAACGCCTTGGCAAAAAGACCCAGATTACGCTGATCGATTGCAACCGCACCCATGTCTGGAAACCCTTGCTGCATGAGGTGGCCGCCGGCACCCTGGATTCCCATGACGACGAGCTGGAGTATCTCGCCCACGCGAGCAGCAACGGTTTCCGGTACGTATTGGGCCGCATGGACGGTCTCGACCGCGCCAACAAGCAGGTTCATCTCGCGGCGATGGTGAACGAAAAGGGCGAAGAGATCATGCCGCCGCGCACGCATCCTTACGACTTGCTGGTCGTCGCGGTGGGCAGTATCTGCAACGATTTCGGCATCCCCGGCGTAGCCGAGCATTGTCTGTTCCTCGACACCACCGATCAGGCGGTGCAGTTCCAAAACCGGCTGCTGGAAGCGTATTTCCATGCCCACGCCACCGGCGGCGTCAAGGCGATCGGCCAGTTGGACATCGCTATCGTCGGCGGCGGCGCCACCGGCATCGAGTTATCCGCCCAACTGCACCAGGCGACGCGGCTCCTGAGCGCCTACGGCCTCGACAACGTGAAACCCTCGGATATCCAGATTCATATCATCGAGGCTGCCGACCGATTGCTCCCGGAACTGCCCGAGCGCCTGTCGAAATCCTCGCTCAAGCAACTGGAAAAACTCGGCATTCGGGTCCATCTGGGCGAACGCGTCGTGGAGGTCAGCAAGGAGGGCATGAAGACCCAGAGCGGCCATTTCATCCCTGCGACGCTGAAGGTTTGGGCGGCCGGCGTCAAGGCGCCCGATTTTCTGAAGTCCATAAAGGACATCGAAACCAACCGGATCAACCAGATCGTGGTGCGCCAAACGCTCCAAACGACCGTCGACGACGATATCTTTGCCATCGGCGACTGCGCCGCCTGCCCGTGGCCGGAAAAGAACACCACGGTTCCGCCCCGCGCCCAGTCCGCGCATCAGCAAGCCAGCCACGTGCTGAAGAACATTCAGCGGAAACTGGAGGGTAAGCCGCTGCTCGAGTACCGCTACAAGGATTACGGCTCGCTGGTGTCGCTCGGAAAATACAGCACCGTCGGCAATCTCATGGGCAATCTCCTGGGCACCGTGATGATCGAGGGCCTGATTGCCCGGCTGGTTTACCTCTCACTTTACAAGATGCACCAACTGGCGCTGTTCGGGCCGTTCCGGGTCGGCATGCTGATGGTCTCCGGATTCTTCCGGCGGAGATTGCAGCCGAAGATCAAGCTGCATTGAGCGGCTGCGCGCAGCCGAACCGTCGAGCGGTATCGTTCAGCCGGCGTCCCCGGTAGACGCGTCGCAGCCGAAAGGCCCCGATCGTCCATGACGCGGACGGTATGCCGACCCGGTTTTCCCGGCCAGCAGACCGTGGCGCCGTCCCCCGCATAGGCATCGTCCACGAACCAGAACGGACGATATCGGCCTCCTGAGGCGACCGCCGAGAACTCGATGGGGTTCGCCTCGCCGGGGCGGATCGGGTAATTCGCGTCCGGCCGAGGCAGAGTATCGGGCGCTCGGCCCACCGCATCCAGCGGCGCCGCTTCGCGGGGAAAATTTAGCACCAAGGTCGAGGTCCGGTGATGATGATTGAGGAGGTAAACCGTCGGGCTCACGGGTTCGCACCCCCCGGGTCGCACTCGGAAAGAACCGACGAGACCGGCCCGGTCAGAATCAAAAGACGAACGCCGGACCGGACGCCCAAACCGTTGGCCGTTCACGGCATAACGAGGGAAATCGGCGGGACCCGGCCGAACGGAACGGTTGGCTTGCCGCCGCTCCCAGGAAGCGCACCACTCGAGAGCGATGCCGTTCGCATCTCACCGTCCCCTATGTCCTCGGAACCACGCACACCTGCTCGCACAGCGGCAATCGGATCACGAATTCGCTGCCTTTGCCGAGTCCTTCGCTTTTGACCTCGACCTGCCCGCCATGCATCTCGACGATCTTTTGAACGATCATCAAGCCGAGTCCAAGGCCGCCTTGCCTGCGGTCCAGCGTTCGAGTGGCCTGGGTGAACGCGTCGAACAAATGGGGCAGCAAAGCGCTTGAAATACCTTCGCCGGTATCGCGGATGGAAATGATCGCTTTCCCGTTTTCGGCGACTGCGGTAAGCCAGATGCGGCCGCCTTCTGCCGTATATTTGGCGGCGTTGTCGAGGAGATTCGAAATGACCTGAACCAAGCGCACTTCGTCGCCTTCGAGATAAATCGGGCCTTCCGGCATCGTGACCGTAAGCGTGTGGTGTCTCGAATCGATCAGCGGCTGGCTGGTTTCGACGGCTTGGGTAATGACCTTCGCAAGATCGACCAGGGTCGTTTGAAGCGTGAGCTTGCCCTGTACGATCCGCGAAACATCCAATAAATCGTTGACCAATCGCACCAGATGATCGAGCTGCCGGTCCATGACATCGCGCGCCCATTGCAGCTTGGGATCGGGGGTATCGATCTTGCGCATGACCTGAACCGCGTTTCGGATCGGCGCCAACGGATTTCGGAGTTCGTGCCCGAGCATGGCGATGAATTCGTTCTTTTGCCGGTCGGCTTCGCGTAGCGCTTCCTCCGCCTGTTTACGGTCGGTAATGTCCCGCAGCACTCCGATCATGCGTACCGGAATACCATGGGCGTCATAGTGGAAATCCCCGATCGACGAAACCCATCGAACCGAACCGTCCGGCCAGACAATGCGGAAATCGCAGTCATAGCGGGAATGACGCTCCCTCGCCTCGTCGACGGCGGCCGCGACATGCAACAAGTCCTCCGGATGTATCCGATCGGAAATCATTCCTTCGTCCATCACCGTCTCCTTGGGCGGGTAGCCAAAAAGCGCGGCATGACGAGGATTCCCCACGACTTTCCGGCTGTCGAGATCCCAATCCCAGGTACCCATCTGCGCGGCATCGATCGCCAATCGGTACCGCTCTTCGCTTTCCCGCAAAGCCTGCTCCCGCTTGACGCTTTCGCTGATGTCCATGACCACCACCGCGGCGCCCACAATGCGGCCCTTCGAGTCGCGGATAGGTGCGGCGCTGTTATGGACGATCGCCCTGACACCGTCGAACCTCAGAATTTCCATCAGCTGCCCGACCACCGGCTCGCCCTTTCGCAAGACTTGCGCCGGGGCCCAATCCTCCGGCCGGACCGGCTCACCGGTATCCGCCCACCACGCTTTAAAGACGGCATAGTCGTCTATCGAGCGCACCGGCGGACAAGGCCCGCCCCAGACCTGATCGACGGCCCGATTGGCTCCGATGATGCCGCCTTGGGCGTCCAGGATGGCGACGCCCACGGGCAAGGTTTCCATGATGGCTTCGAGCCGGTTCCGCTCGTTCACGACATCGATATGCGCTGCATTCAGCGCCTGTTCGGCCTTCTGGCGCTCGACGATTTCGCCTTCAAGGCGTTTCTTTTGTGTTAGGACCTCCGTCAATGCCTTTCTTTCCTCTCTGCGCACTAGCGCAATCATGAGACTTAGCACGCTGCCCACGATCAATAGCAGCAAGGTTCTGAGCCATTCCCTCTGCTCGACGATCTGCCAGGACCGGAAAGGTTCGATCAAATAGAAGATGCTCGCCAAGGTGCTCAACACGGTGGCGAAAAGTCCTGCCCCAAAGCTGCCGTACCAGGCTGCAAAAGCCACCCCGAGCAGGAAGAGGAGCAAAGGCGGCGATCCCGTAAAAAGCGGCAGCAGAAGATAGTGGATAATCGCTATGATTGCTGTCGCGATTACCGCTACGACATAACCGTTCGTCAAAACTCGTTTGATCGGAAGTCTGCGCAAGGAAACCGCCTTTATCGATCAGAATCTGTCCGGATAATACCGAAGCGCCGATATCTGTTGCGGAAAATACGACACCTCGAACAAAATCGCCATGACAAAACTGATACATCGGGCTGAAGGCGTCATTGCCGGAACATCGACTCAAAGGGATTTAGGCTCCGAGCGATGGCCAATCTTCCGCGACGATAAGCCGGATTGAGATTGCCGTTCGCTTTGGGGTAACGTAGTTCGATGATCCTCGACCGCTTTCATCCCGCCGTCTCGGCCTGGTTCCGCGATACCTTTCCCGTGCCCACCGACTGCCAGACCGAGGCCTGGGACGCCATCAAATCCGGCCGGCACACGCTGATTGCCGCGCCCACCGGCTCCGGCAAAACCCTCGCGGCGTTCTTGGCCGCCATCGACGACCTGGTCCGGGAAGGCGAAGTCTTCGGCTTGCCGGAAGAAACCCGCGTGCTCTACATCTCGCCGCTCAAAGCGCTGAGCAACGACATCCACAAGAACCTCGAAGCGCCGCTGGACGGCATCAACGCCAAGCTGTTCGAGCTCGGCTCGACCGACGTGGCAATCCGCTCAGAGGTCCGAACCGGCGACACTCCGGCGCTGGCGCGGGCGGCCATGAGCAAGCATCCGCCCCATATCCTGGTGACCACGCCCGAGTCGGTTTATATCCTGCTCACCAGCGAGGGCGGCCGGCGCATGCTGAAAACCGTGCGCACGGTAATCGTCGACGAAATCCACGCAGTCGTGGGTAGCAAGCGCGGGTCGCACCTCGCCTTGTCGCTGGAACGCCTGGAACGCCTGGTCGAGCACCGCCTTACCCGTATCGGTCTTTCCGCAACCCAGAATCCCATCGAATCGGTCGCACGCTTTCTGACCGGCGGGGCCGATTGCCGCATCATCGACACTGGCCGCCGGCGCCGGCTCGACCTTGCCATCGAATTGCCCGATTCGCCGCTCGAAGCGGTGCTGTCCCAGCAGGCGGCCAAGGAAATCTACGACCGTATGACGGCCTTGATCGAAGCGCACCAGACCACGCTGATCTTCGTCAACACGCGCCGCCTGGCTGAACGGGTGGCCCGCGCCCTGAGCGAGCGGCTGGGCGAGGAGCATATCACCTCGCACCACGGCAGCCTGTCGCGGGAACAGCGCCTGTCTGCCGAACACCGCTTGAAAACCGGCAAGCTGAAAGCGTTGGTCGCCACGGCCTCTTTGGAACTCGGCATCGACGTGGGCGACGTAGACCTGGTTTGCCAACTCGGCACCACCGGCTCGATCGCCACGTTCCTGCAGCGGGTCGGCCGTTCCGGACATTTCGCTGGCGGCTTGCCCAAGGGCCGGCTGTTTCCCGTCAGCCGGGACGATCTCGTCGAGTGCATCGCCCTGATCGACGCAGTGCGCCGAGGCGAACTGGATCGTTTGGTCATGCCGCAGAAACCGGTGGACGTCCTGGCCCAGCAGATCGTGGCGATGGTGGCCGCGGAGGATTGGTCCGAGGACGAGCTTTACCGCACCGTGTGCCGCGCTTATCCCTACCGGGATCTGAGCCGAAAGGAGTTCGACGAGGTCGTCAAAATGCTGGCGGAAGGATTCAGTACTCGGCGCGGCGCGCGCGGTGCGTACGTACACCGGGACGGCATCCACAAGCGCCTCAGGGCCCGTCGCGGAGCGAGACTCACCGCCGTGACCTGCGGCGGAGCGATCCCGGACAACGCCGAGTACCGCGTGATCCTGGAACCCTCGGGGGAATTCATAGGCACCGTGGACGAGGATTTCGCCATCGAAAGCCTGGCCGGCGACATTTTCCAGCTCGGCAACGCGAGCTGGCGGGTCCTGGGCTTGGAAGCCGGCACCCTGCGCGTCGAGGACGCCCGCCATCAGCCGCCCAGCATTCCGTTCTGGTTCGGCGAAGCGCCGGGACGGACGCATGAGTTGTCTTACGCGCTGTCGCGGCTGCGGCGGGAAATCGAGGAGCGGCTGGAGGGGAACGGTCGCAACGAGGCTGCCGTTGTAGCGGAGTTCGCCGGAAACGCTTCGCTTATTCCGGCCTACAGGTCCGATGACAGCTTGCCGGTTGTAGGCCGGGATAAGGCGACAGCCGTTCCCGGCGAAGCAAAGCCAGACCGGAATCTGGACCTTCCCGCCGCCCGCGCATTTCTCGAAAACGAGGTCGGCATTTCGCCTCTGGCCGCAGTGCAGGCCGTCAATTATCTCGCCGCGGCCAAGCTGGCCCTGGGCACGCTGCCCACCTTGGATACCCTGGTATTCGAGCGCTTTTTCGACGAATCGGGGGGGATGCAGTTCATCATTCACGCGCCCTACGGCAGCCGGGTCAATCGCGGCTGGGGACTCGCCTTACGCAAGCGCTTCTGCCGCACCTTCAACTTCGAGCTTCAAGCCGCCGCCACCGAGAACGCCATCATTCTCTCCTTAGGCACTTCGCAAAGCTTTCCGCTGGAGGACGTCACGCGCTTTCTGAACACCGCCACCGTGCGCGATCTATTGGTGCAAGCGCTGCTCGCGGCCCCGATGTTCACCGTGCGCTGGCGCTGGAACGCGGTCTGTTCGCTGGCGCTCAAGCGCTTCCAGGGCGGCCGCAAGACGCCCCCCTATCTCCTCCGCATGCAGGCGGAAGACCTGGTCACCGCGGTGTTTCCCGACCAGCTCGCATGCTTCGAAAACATCGTCGGTGACCGGGAGGTGCCGGACCATCCGCTGGTCAACCAGACCGTGCACGATTGCCTGACCGAGGCCATGGACATCGACCGGTTGATCGAGGTGATCGACGCGATCGAAAGCGGCGCAATCCGCGTGGTATGCCGTGACCTGACCGAGCCCTCGCCGCTCGCCGCCGAAATCGTCAACTCCAAGGTTTACAGCTTCCTCGACGGCGCGCCCCTGGAAGAACGCCGGACCCGCGCGGTGGCCAGCCGCCGCTGGCTCGATCCTTCGGAAGCCGCGGACCTCGGCCGCCTCGATCAGGCGGCGATCGACCGGGTGCGGCAAGAAGCCTGGCCCGAAGCGGCCAATGCCGACGAGTTGCACGATGCCTTGCAGATGCTGGGCTTTCTCCGGCAATCCGAAGCAAAACTCGGCTGGGGGGGACTTTTTCGCGAATTGAAACGCCAGGGCCGCGTGGCGGAATTGGTCGGCACGACCGGCACGGTCTGGATCGCGGCCGAGCGCTTGCCGCAGTTCCGGGCGTTGTATCCGCAGGCCGACGGCTCCTCGTCCGCCCGCATCTCTTATGCCGCACGACTGCCGCCGGACTATCAGGAGCAAAGCTGGACGCCGGAAGACGCACTGAAAGAAATCGTCCGCGCGCGCATCGACTGCACCGGGCCGGTCACCGCGGCGGAACTAGCGGAAGCCTTGGACCTCCCGGTCACGCGCATCGAGGCCGCTCTCTCGGCGTTACAAACCGAAGGCTTCGTTCTGCGCGGATCGTACACGCCGGGAAGCCGTGCCGAAGAATGGTGCGAGAGACGCTTGCTGGCGCGCATCCATCGCTACACCATCAACCGGCTGCGCCAGGAAATCGAACCGGTTTCCGGCGCCGACTTCATGCGCTTCCTGTTCCGCTGGCAGCACGTGCATCCCGAGAGCCGTATGCAGGGCGCACAGGCGCTCGCGGCGATCCTGGCCCAACTGGAAGGCTTCGAGGCGGCCGCGGTCGCCTGGGAAGGCGATCTGCTGCCGGCACGGATTGCCGACTACGACCCGGCCTGGCTCGATGGCCTCTGCCTTTCGGGCAAGATCGTCTGGACCCGACTTTCCGCCGCCAAAGGCGGGCAAGGACCCGTAAAATCCTCGCCCATGGCACTCGTCGGCCGGCGTCATCTCTCCTACTGGCGACAGTTCGCCGCCGCGCGCGAGTTGACCGATTTGTCGCCCGCCGCGCAGCGCGTGGCCGATATTTTGAGCTCCCGCGGCGCGCTCTTCTTCGAAGAACTGGCCCAGTGGGCCGGTCTACTTCCGACTCAACTCGAAAACATACTGGCGGAGTTGGTGGCCAGCGGGTGGGTCGCCTCGGACAGTTTCAGGGGACTGCGCGCCCTACTGATCCCGGAACAGAAAAAGCAGCGCTATCGGGGGCTTTCCTTCGGAATGGCGGAAGCCGGACGCTGGACGCTGGTTCAGCCGCCGCCGCGGATTGACGAAAGCCCGTCCGAGCCGGCCGATCAGGAAGCCGCCGAGCATGTCGCCGGCATGCTGCTCAAGCGTTATGGCGTCGTGTTCCGGGTGTTGTTGGCGCGCGAGACGGTCGCTCCGCCTTGGCAGGACCTGCTACGCATTTACCGGCGCCTAGAAGCCCGCGGCGAAATACGCGGCGGACGCTTCGTGGCCGGACATTTCGGCGAACAGTTCGCTTTACCCGAGGCGGTGGAGACCCTGCGCGCGGTGCGCAAGGAGCAAGACACGGAAACCCTGATCACGCTCAGCGCCGTCGATCCGCTGAATCTCGTCGGCATCGTCACGCCCGGTACGAAAATCCCCGCGCTTCCCGGCAACCGCGTGCTGTTCCAAGGCGGCATTCCGACCGCCCTGCACGTCGGCAAGGAAACGCAATTCCTGGTTTCGGTAGAAAAACACCGGGAATGGGAATTCAAGAACCGGCTGACGCAGCGGACGATCCCGCCGCAACTGCGGGCTTATCTCGGTTCGGCATCTTAAGGATGCGACTGTAAGCATGTCGGGTGGGTTAGGCCGGAGGCCATAGCCCACCGAAATCGGCTTTGTCCCTTTATTTCTTCGCGTCTTTATTGGCACTGGCTGGAAAACATGCTTCCTGAGCGTATTTCGTCACTTCCTTGTACTTTTCGCGCAGTTTTGCAGATTCCGGCGGGTCCCGGAATTCCGCGCCGCGTTCGCCGGCCATGTTGAATCCATAAGTGAAAGTCTGCGCCTGGACGAATTCGTCGTGGCTCATCCGGCTCGCGATCTTATCGACGGCACAGGTGCAGTGATAGAGATTGTTGTAATTCTGTCCTCCGTGCTCCTCCATGCACTGGAGGACGTATTCTACCCTGGCCAGCGTGGGAAAATCATTGGTCGCCGTTGCTTCCGTTTGGGACGCGGGGGGCGTGGAACGGCAGCCGGCCGCCAGAATCAGGACGGTGATCGTTGCGGCCCAATGGGGTTTCAAGAGGAAATCGGATATTTTCATGCTGAGTCGTTCTCGTAAGCCTGTCGCAAAATCGCTACATGATAGTGCAGCGCAATCGGAACGTCCAACTCATGAAGTTCAGTCTTCGACTGCGAAGTCCACGATTTGTTTGAGTTTTTCATTCATTTTCCGGGCGAACTCGTTCATTCTCGGATTAGGCGAACGGGTCGGCAGCAAATGCGTGGTCACGATGACTTTGCCGTTCTCGGAACGGACGGCCACATTGCAGGGCATGTAGATGATCGATTCGGGCGAAATTTCCAGCATCTCGCGCGCCAGCGTGAGATTGCAGAACTGGATGGTGTCGTAATCGGGAAAGCCGATGTTCTCGCGCTCCCGGATCACGCTGCCGATCTTGTTATGGCCGGTGATGCGGAAATTCCGTTCGGTGATGGCGAGCTCCAGCTCGGCCAGTACGTCCTGATACGGTTTAGTGGTCTCGGCTTGATAATACAGGCGCTCGGGTTGTTTCTGAGCGGTGCACCCCAGCAGGATAATCAGGAGCAGCGCGACGATCGAACCTGAAAATAGACGCATACCCTAAGCGGCAAAGTGTCGAAACTCGATTTTTAGCTTATCATCATGATTTTAGAGAGAGCAAAAATAACCGGAGTAATCCTGGCCGGCGGTCGCGGGCGACGGATGGGAGGCCAAGACAAAGGGCTGATCCGCTTCAGGGGCAGCCCGCTTGCGAGCTATGCCCTGGAGGCCCTGGACTCGGTCGCCGCGCATATTCTGATCAACGCCAACCGGAACCGGGAAGCGTACGCGCGTTTCGGTTATCCCGTGGTGTCCGATCGAACCGATAGCTTCGACGGACCTCTGGCCGGCTTGCTGAGCGCCATGCGTGCGGCGGAAACGCCCTATGTCCTAACCGTGCCCTGTGATTCGCCGCTGGTGACGGGGCAGCTTCTGGAGAGGTTGTGCCGCACGATGCAGGAGACCGGAGCGGAACTTTGCGCCGCTCACGACGGCGAGCGTCTACACCCGGTTTTCCTATTGGCCGAACGATGCCTCGCGGACAGCCTGGATCGCTACCTGGCCAAAGGTCAACGTAAGATCGACCTCTGGTTCGAGCAGCACAGATTGGCCTTGGCCGATTTCAGCGATCACCCGGAGTTGTTCGCCAACATCAACACGCCGGAGGAGTTGGCGGCGCTGGAGAACACGATATCGACGGGCGCTACGGCTCCGATCGGTCTGTAGGCCGATCGTTATGGCATACGAATGACCAATAACAGCCTATTCCGGGCGGTCCTGACCCTTCAACAGGGTCAGGGTAGACGGCCTAATGAGAATAGGCCTAAGCTCGGATGTGACAACGGCCTTTTTTAATAGCGACCCATGCCAGCCGACATCAATGAAAGTCCAGGCGGATATGTTCTAAGAAGCCGGGGCGAAATCATCGAAAAACTCAAGCTGATGCAAACGAAAAAATGTCTGTTGAGCGCTCAACCGGATGGAAAAAGCCTGAGTTATGTGACGACGGTCGTGGAGGTGATGCCGGAAAAAGGTTTGGTCGTCCTGGATCAGAGCGGGAACCCCGCCGTCAATCGGACCTTGCTGGCGGCGGAACAGGTCGTGTTCCGCGGGCAAGTCGACGGTATCCAAAGCCGGTTTGTCTTGACCGGGCTGGTCGAAGCGATCCTGAACGGGCAGACCGTACTTGCGGCCGCGATCCCGGACTCCATGTACTGGCGGCAGCAGCGGAAGTTCTACCGGGTGGCGATTCCGGTCGCCATGCCGGCGAAGTGCGTGATCGGCCTAGACGGCAAGCGCGAGGAGTTCGCCATCGCCGACATCAGCCTTTCTGGGCTGGCTCTGATCGACAAAGCCCATAGGATAGGAGATTCGTTCACCGTGGGATGCATTCTCGAAGACTGCAGACTAATCTTGCCTGGCCACGGCGAAGTGATGCTCGGTCTCGAGGTACGCAACAAGGTGCCGATGACGTGGGCCAATCCGCCGACCGGTCAGCGGGTGGGGTGTGCCTTCCGCGGCGTCGGCCGAAACTTCGAAATCATCCTCCAGAAATTCATATATGCGGTCGAATTGCAGAAGAAACGCCAGGACGGCCTATTGCGCTGAGAACGCTAGAGATTTAGCCGGGATGTTTCATCAACGCCCTTTCGCGGGCGGCACTAACAGGGCGGTGGGCTCAAAGGCTTGCGTTCGGGGAGGCGATAGAGCAAAGCCGAGTGGATTTCTGAGCATATAGACGCAATTTCCCCTTACCCTATTGGTTGTCGTCATACCGGGGACAGCACTCGAGGAGGGTCAAGTGGCCAAGAGGCGGGCGGCCTTAAACCATGAGGCACTGATGTGGAAGTCACGCTGTCTGAAAGGCAAATCGTCGACG
>DYIL01000027.1 GCA_020723665.1 Methyloversatilis universalis | reverse complement strand
GGGCGAGTAGAGGACTTCCACCTCCAAGTGAGTGCGCCCTGCCGGGCGCACCATATAAAAAACCCCGCCGATTAATATCCGGCGGGGTTTAGACCGCATGCCCGTTGCAGCTTTCCTAGGTTCCGGCAGACTTGATCACCATATTGACAACGGTAATGACGGCGGCCACGAACAGCACCGTAAAAATGATGCCACCGATGATGTAAGCCTTGGCCGAACCCGCTGCAAAATCGCGCTCCCGATTCGCCGAGCTCTGAACGCCGAAAGCCGCCGCGAGCACACTGGCAATCACTTGAAGCAGTGTAGGTTTTTTTGGATTAGGTTCACCGGAACTCATAGTTATCGATTAAAAGTGCTGAACGAAGTCAACTAAGACGCCATCGATTTCTTTTTGTTCAAATAAAACTTGACGCCGAACGCCACTGCGGTCACCAAAACGGCGATAAATATGGCGATCGAATTGCTGCTGATGACGTCTTCGTCCACATTCAAGGCGTAAGTCCGCACATAGGTCGCAATGAAGTACAAGGTCTGTACTGTGGCTATGGAAAAGAAGAAAGAGACCAGGAATTTATCGAGTGCCTTGTATTCGGTGAACTCCATGTGGTCGAAAAACAGCTTGGTGATCGCGTAGCCCGGCAAAAACATGATAAAAATCGTGATCAGAATACGTTTCGCGTAGTAAAAAGGTGATGTAGTGGTAAACAAAGACATCAGCACGATGAAAATTGCGCTGATCCCCAGTATGCCCAGCCACATCGTTCGATCAACTTTGCTGAACTGAATAAAGTTATTCATATCCGGTTTCCTCTTATTGTTTTTTGAAGAAATAAAACCCTTCGATACCGCCTTTCAGGATCATTTGGTCAGGCGTCTTCTCATAGACGACATAATCGATGGTTCTTCCCGGCCGCCCGGGGTCGTCCGCGACGATCTTGCCGTCCACGATCTTGTACGACCATTCGTGCCGGTCATTCGCCTTGAAGTGCCGGTTGTAGCCCGAAGTGACAATGGTGCCGTCAGGTTTGAATTCCCAGGTTCTGTTCTCCTCGACCTTGGGTTTATCGAGTGCAGGAGCTACCGATTCGAGGCGCCACGTACCTACAATTTCGCTGTTGTCTTTCAGCAGGAGTTCCCCGAAAGCGGTGGCTCCCATGGCCCCAACGAGCCAAATCAGGCCGGCTGCGCCAAAAGCTCGAAAATTCATAGATCTCTCCCCGGAATTAGTAATATAGCGGTTGCCCTTCCCCGCCAATAAAAAAGAGGCATCCGTAGGCGGAACAGCTTGCTATTCTTGAAAACGAGCCGAATTTTGACATCTTTCATTTCCTTAAAGCAAGGAATTCGCCGGCTCGTCGGCCCCTAACCGGTTTATCGTCCGACCGTCTGTCTCTAAAATACGAGCTCTTTTGCCGTCGAAACGCCGGCCCGACTTTTCCCCGACCCCGGAAGATCCCACGATGAGCGATTTGAAAGCCCGCACCGCACTACTCAGACAACTTCTTTCGGAAAGGATTCTGTTTCTGGATGGCGCGATGGGCACCATGATCCAAAGCTATCGGCTCGCCGAGAGCGATTACCGAGGCGACCGATTCGCCGACTGGCGTACAGATCTCAAAGGCAACAACGATCTGCTCTGCCTCACTCAGCCGCACATCATCCGGTCGATTCACGATGCTTACCTGGAGGCCGGCGCGGACATCATCGAGACCAACACCTTCAACGCCAACCGGGTCAGCCTGGCTGACTACGGCATGGAGGAACTCGCCTACGAGCTCAACCTAGCGGCGACGCGTCTGGCTCGGCAGGCGGTCGACGCCATGTCCGCAAAGACGCCCGACCGGCCGCGGTTCGTCGCCGGCGTACTGGGGCCGACCAACCGCACGGCTTCCATTTCCCCCAACGTCAATGATCCCGGCTTCCGCGCCGTCAGCTTCGACGAACTGGTCGTCGCTTATTACGAAGCCACAAAGGGCCTGGTCGACGGCGGCGCGGACCTCATCCTCATCGAAACGATCTTCGATACCTTGAACGCCAAGGCCGCCGTCTTCGCCGTGGAACAGTACTGCGACGACCACGGGCTCCGCCTGCCGGTGATGATCTCCGGCACGATCACCGACGCCTCCGGCCGCACTCTGTCCGGACAGACCGTGGAAGCTTTCTGGAATTCGCTGCGCCACGCCCAGCCCATTTCCATAGGCTTCAACTGCGCGCTGGGCGCCAAGCAGCTCCGGCAGTATATCGAAGAGCTTTCGCACATCGCCGACACCCATGTCTCGGCTCACCCCAACGCCGGTCTGCCCAACGAGTTCGGCGAATACGACGAATCGCCCGAAGCCATGGCCAAGGAGATCGCCGAGTGGGCCGAGCAGGGATTTCTGAATATCGTGGGCGGCTGCTGCGGCACGAGGCCGCCTCATATCAAAGCCATTCACGACGCCGTGGAGCATTTCCCGCCGCGCCGCATTCCGGCGATCGAACCGAAATGCCGCCTGTCCGGACTCGAACCCCTGAACATCGGCCCCGAGTCCCTGTTCGTCAACGTGGGCGAGCGCACCAATGTCACCGGCTCGGCGGTCTTTCGCCGCCTGATCCGCGAGGAGAACTACGAGCAGGCCATCGACATCGCCCGCCAGCAGGTCGAGAACGGCGCGCAGATCATCGACGTCAACATGGACGAAGGCATGCTCGATTCGAAAGGCGCGATGGTCCGTTTCCTGAACCTGATCGCCGCCGAACCCGATATCGCCCGTGTCCCGGTGATGCTGGATTCATCCCAATGGGAGATCCTGGAAGCGGGCCTCAAATGCCTGCAAGGAAAGGGCATCGTCAACTCGATTTCGCTGAAGGAAGGCGAAGACGCGTTCATCCGCCACGCCCGACTGGTCCGACGCTACGGCGCGGCGGTCATCGTCATGGCCTTCGACGAGCAGGGCCAAGCGGACACCCGCGAACGCAAGGTGGAGATCTGCGCCCGCGCCTACAAGATTCTCACCGAACGGGTCGGATTCCCGGCCGAGGACATTATCTTCGATCCCAATATCTTCGCCGTCGCCACCGGCATCGAAGAGCACAACCGCTACGGCCTCGATTACATCGAAGCCGTGCACCGGATCAAGGAGACCCTGCCCCATGCCTTGGTTTCTGGCGGCGTTTCCAACGTGTCCTTCTCGTTTCGCGGAAACAATGTGGTGCGCGAAGCGATCCACGCCGTCTTTCTTTACCACGCGATCCGCGCCGGCATGGACATGGGCATCGTCAACGCCGGCCAGCTCGCGATTTACGAAGAAATCCCGGCTGAACTTCGGGACGCCATCGAGGATGTGATCCTGGCGCGCCATCCGGAAGCGACCGAAAGGCTGCTCGCCATCGCCGAGAAATACCGGGACGAAGGCGGCACCGTCGAAAAGAAAGACGATCTCGCCTGGCGGCACTGGCCGGTCGAGAAGCGCCTGGAACACGCGCTGGTCAAGGGTATCGACGAATTCATCGAGCAGGACACCGAGGAGGCGCGGCGTCAATACGAGCGGCCGCTGCACGTCATCGAAGGTCCGCTCATGCAGGGCATGAACGTGGTCGGCGACCTGTTCGGCGCCGGCAAGATGTTTTTGCCGCAGGTCGTGAAATCCGCCCGGGTCATGAAAAAGTCGGTAGCTTACCTGATGCCTTTCATGGAAGCGGAAAAAGCCGCCGGCGCGGTTCAATCGAACGGCAAGATCCTCTTGGCTACGGTGAAGGGCGACGTGCACGACATCGGCAAGAATATCGTCGGCGTCGTGCTGCAATGCAACGGCTTCGAGGTGATTGATTTGGGCGTCATGGTACCCTGCGAGAAAATCCTGGAGGCCGCACGCGAGCACGAGGTCGATATCATCGGTCTGTCCGGCCTGATCACCCCTTCCTTGGACGAAATGGTCCATGTGGCCAAGGAAATGGAGCGGCTGGGACTCACCCTGCCCCTACTGATCGGCGGCGCGACTACCTCGCGCGCCCACACCGCGGTCAAGATCGAGCCGAATTACAGCGGCCCAGCGGTTTACGTCTCGGATGCCTCGCGTAGCGTCGGGGTCGCCGGGAGCCTCCTGAGCGAGGACTTGCGGGACGATTTCATCGCGCAAACGCGCCGCGAATACGAAGAAGTGCGCCAACGCCACGCGGGACGCAAGGCACAGCACGCGATGCACGGGATCGCCGCCGCGCGCGCCAACGCCTTTCATGGCGATTGGCAGCATTACGTGCCGCCGCATCCGACTTTCTTGGGTCTGCGAGTATTCGACCGCTATCCTCTGCGGGAGATCGTCGAGTACATCGACTGGTCGCCGTTTTTTCACACCTGGGAGTTGGCGGGCAGCTATCCGAAGATTCTCGACGACGAGGTGGTCGGGGAACACGCGCGTACTCTGCTCAAGGACGCCGAAGCCATGCTCGCGACCCTGGTCGAGGAGGAATGGCTGACCGCCCGGGCCGTGGTTGGATTCTTCCCGGCGAACGCATCGGGCGACGACATTTTCCTCTATACCGACGATACGCGGAAAGAAACGCTGGCGGTTCTGCACCACTTGCGCCAGCAGGCGGCGAAACCGCCCGGCCAGCCCAATTATTGCCTGTCCGATTTCGTGGCGCCGATCGAAAGCGGCGTGCCCGACTATATCGGCGGCTTCGCCGTGACCGCCGGCCACGGCATCGAAAAACTTCTCGACCGATTCGCCGCAAATCACGACGACTACAGCGGCATCATGCTCAAGGCCCTGGCCGACCGCTTGGCCGAGGCCTTCGCGGAACTGATGCATCGTCGGGTTCGCCGGGAGTTCTGGGGCTATGCGCCGGACGAGCGCTTCAGCAACGAGCAACTGATCGCCGAAGCCTATCGGGGTATCCGTCCCGCCCCAGGCTATCCCGCTTGTCCCGATCACACCGAAAAAGCCACGCTGTTTCGGTTGTTGGCGGCGGAAAAGAACGCCGGTATCCGTTTGACGGACTCTTTCGCGATGTATCCCGCTTCTTCCGTCAGCGGCTGGTATTTCTCCCATCCGGCGGCGCGGTATTTCAACGTCGGCAAGATCGGCCGCGACCAGGTGGAAGACTACGCGGGGCGGAAAGGCATGACGGTTCGGGAGACCGAACGATGGCTGGCGCCGTTATTGGCCTACGAGTCGGATTGAACGGTCGATTCGGAAGGTTTAAGGTTGATCGTTGAACGGCATCAGGACTAGTGCGACCGACAAACATGGAACGCTTGATCGAACGCTTTATCTATGCCAACCGCTGGCTGCTGGCCCCGATCTATTTGGGCATAGGCCTCGCCCTCATCGCGCTGGCGGTCAAATTTTTCCAAGAACTCGGCCATTTGCTGCTTCATGTACTCGAGACCGCCAAGAGCGATCTGATACTGGCCCTGCTGTCTCTGGTCGACCTGGTACTGGTAGGCAGCCTCCTGAGCATGGTGATGATCAGCGGGTACGAAAACTTCATCTCTCGCCTAGAACTCCATGAAGAGACGGAAAAGCTGAGCTGGCTCGGGAAACTGGATTATGGTTTTCTCAAGGCGAAAGTATCGACATCGATCGTCGCCATCTCCTCGATTCACCTGCTCGAGGTCTTTCTCAACATCGAACAGGTCCCGAAGGACAAAATCCTATGGTATCTGCTGCTGCAACTCACTTTCGTCATCTCGGCCCTGATCATGGTTTTGATCGACCGAATGGCCAAACACGAAACCCCGGCCGAATCGAACGCGGGGCAGCACGACTGATCCCTCGGATTTTTGTGCGCGCTCGCCTGCAGCCAATTATTTGAAGTCAATGGCCGAATTTACAATTCAGGCTGGAGCACGAAAACTGATCGGCCCGCTGACGGCCTTGTTGATCTTCAGAATATCACCGGCCTCGCCGCAGACGGACGTAACGGAACTGCCCCGGCTAACGGTGACCGCCGGGTCAGAGCAGACTCGGACTGCCGATGATTTCTCGCAAGCACTCGCGAACAATGTCACGTTCCTGCCTCGGAGCGACCTGGAAAGCTCGCAATACAGCAACATCAACAATTTCCTGCGCGGAACGCCGGGCATTTTCCTTCTCCGGGGCAGCGAGGGCCGCGGCGTGGGATTCAGGATGCGCGGCGTGTCTGCCGCGCAAGGCGTGGTGACGTTCGACGGCGTGCCCTTGCTGACGGCACTTCCCGGTGTGAGCTGGCTGGATACCATCCCCGCCGAAACATTGGGCGGCGTTACCGTGGTGCTCGGTTCCAATCACGCCTATTACAGTGGCCAGGGCCTTGGCGGTGGCATTCAGCTGAATTCAAAACGAGCCTTGCAAGATTACGGTCTTGCGCACGCCGAAGGAGGCAGCTTCGGGACTTTCCGCACGACGCTGAGCGGGGGCTTGCAGTCCCCGCTCGCCGATCTGTCCGTTACGGGAAGCCGGGCGAATCAGTTCGACGGCGCGTATGACGCCATACCGAGCCGAGGGAATCCGGAACGGGATCCGTTCGGCAGCACCCTTGGGATTGCGCGGTACGGCGCGCGGCTCACGCCGGATTTGTCCGTGAACGGCAGCCTACTTTACAAAGATTCATGGCTGGACGCGGACCTCCCGGGCGTGACTCCAACCGGTCTCCCTACGTTCGTCGACAGTGCGGCCACCGAGTTTCACGAACGACTGTGGCTGACTCAGCACACAGCCTCTGCGCGTCTAACCGATGACTGGACCAGTCAGCTGCAGTTGGCCTATACGGAAAACGACATCGCCGCTCAAGCAGGCCGTCTGTCAGTCAGTTTTCGCAGCCAATTGATGTTCGCCGACTGGCGCAATGCGTACGTCCTTTCCGACGATCGGGCGCGCCGGCGCTACTGGCGACTGGTGTGGGGCGGGCAGGCGCGTTACGAGCGCGGCGAGAATGATACTGCCTTGCTGTTGTCGTCGCGCTTTCTTGATGAGCGAAAGACCGTCACCGGATTCGCCGAACTACAGGCCGATCTCGGGAGATGGCGCCACGAAGCAGGCATCCGGGTGGAAAGCCACGACGACTACGGCTCACACACATTACTGCATTTCGGATCGCGTTGGGATCTTTCATCGGCTTTGACTCTCCGTGCGAACGCGGGCACTGGATTCCGCGCTCCAAGCTACGGCGAACTCCAAATACCGCTTTTGGGCAATCCCGCGCTCGAACCGGAGAAAGGCTTGACTGCCGATATCGGGTTCGATTGGACGCCCACCCACGACTTGCGCTTCTCCCTAACCGGCTACTACGGTCGTTACAACGACCTGTTGACTTCGCAAGTCGCCCTGGGGCGGTTTATCGGGCTTGGCAATACACCCAGAGCTCGCATCGCCGGAGCAGAGGCTTCGGTCGAAGTGCTTTGGTCGGAACCAGTCCGAAGCGGCTTGGATTTCACTTATCAGTACAGCCGCAATCTCGATACTGACCGGCCTTTGCCGGTACAGCCGGAAAAATCCGGCCGCATCTGGACGCAGTGGAACCTCGACGCCTTGCCGCTGAGCCTGCGCGTCAATGCCACTTATCAAGGCTCACAGTGGAACAATAGCGCCGCGACTTTGGCGACGGACGACACCATCCGCGTCGATGCCATCGCCACTTATCGCGCGCTGCCGAGACTGGATTTTTATGTGCGCGGGGAAAACATCACCAACAATCGAACCGGCGGCCCTTACGCCCGCTACACGTCTGGCGCCACGGTATTCGGGGGGATTCACTTGGCGTTCTAATTCCATTTCTCAATCAAAAGGAAAACGTTGTAGGCCGGAACAAGCCCTTCGACTTCGCTCAGGACAGGCCCTTCGACGGGCTCAGGACGAACGGTAACCTATTGATTCCGTTCGCGGTGAGCTTGTCGAACGCTCTCCTGAGCGAAGTCGAAGGGCGTGAACGGAATCAACTTGTTCGGAGTTTCCTTAAAGAAATTTTCTTTTTGTTCGAAAAATAGAACAAGGCGCGGAGCAAAACGGACGCGGTGAAGCTCATGCGGCAAGACCGGTGAACAGCGGATGTTTCAGCACCGACTCGCGCAAGCCATCCGTTTCGTCCATGGATTTCACGAAGCGCCTGAGAATCTCCGCGCTTCGACGCCGGTACCCTTCCGCTTCCTGAAACCTCCCCCTCAGCCTTTCCAGCTCCCCTACGCTCGCGTAGACCCGCCACGCGGCGACCGGGGCCTCGGTTTTGCTCAGCCAGGATAATGCCTGCTCGACTTCCGCGCCGGCGGTATCCAACTCCTTTCGCCCCATGGCCGTTTCGGCCAACAGACGATGCCCCAGTGCCAGATGGGTCGGATCGGGAGGCAGGGCTGCGAATTCGCAAACCTTCTTGGCATGCTCTTCCGCCTTTTCCCATTGATTCTGGGTAAGCCAGTATTCGCCGAGCCCCAAATTAAAGAGCGGCATCAGGTACTGATCCATCAATCCCTGACAGGCTTCCAGGATCTGGTTGCCTTTGCGGAAGCAATCGAAGGCTTCCGAGTACTGCCGCAGGCCCAGATGGGCCGAGCCTAAACGGATCAGCCCCAGAAACGCGTTCGACGAGTCGCGCTGGTCGCGCATCCTTTCCATGGCGGCTTGGCAAAGGCTCAGCGCGCCCCGGTAATCGAACGCCTGCTCATGTAGCCAGCTCGAAAGCAGGGTGAAATGGATGACCGCAAAGACATTGTCGTTCTTCTCGGCCATTTGCAACCCGCTGGCGATGTGGCGCCGAGCCTCCCCCCACTCGCCCAGGTATATCAGCGATCTGATCCACAAGGCCTTGCAAATCATGTATCGCAATGCGTCTCCCATGCTCTGCGCGACCGCAATTGCCTCCTCGGCGACCGCGATCGTCGACCGGTAATCCGCCCTGGCGTACTCGAAGCTGGAATGTAAGGTAAGACAGGCGTGCAGCAGTTCGCGATTCTGCGTTGCCCGAGCCACGTCAACCGCCCGCTGACAATCACGGATGTAGTGTTCGTTCCAGCCCCGTAAACTCAAGTGCCATCCGGCATACGAATTCCGGACCTGAATTTCGATCATTTCGTCATTCAAGTCCCTGGCGCGTTCCACAGCATCGGTCACCAACGCCAGACAGCGCTGCCGGTCTTTCCAGTAGCAGACCCGGCTTTCTTCGATGATAGCCTTGAGCTCCCAAAGCCGAAATCCGGTTGCGGCGGCGAGTTCGCGCGCGGCGGAAAAATCCTCGACGGCGCCATCGGAATCATTCATCGAACGCTTGACAGCGCCCCGTCCGAGCAACAATTCGATGACCAGGGTGTTCCGTTCCGTCTCCGGAAGCGACTCGGACAGCCGCAGCGCATGAGTGAAGTAGCCTATCGCTTCTCGGTTGGCGTAGCGGCGGACGGCATTCTCTGCCGCCGAACGCAGATAAGAAATCGCCTTCGAAAACAGTCTGCCTTGTTCGAAGTGCATCGCGAGTTCCGCCGCGATGAATCGGGACTTTTCGCCGTAACCGCGTTCCAGCCATTCCCCGGTAGCGCGATGCAATTGCATCCGGCGTCCAGGCGCGAGCCGGCGATAAAGAACTTCGCGATAAAGCGAATGCCGGAAACCGTACCGCCCCGCCAGCACCCCATCCGCCCACTCGTCGGCGCCGCATGACTTCAACAGCTGACCGCGCTGGCTGAGTTCGTCGCAACACCACTCTACCGTAGACAGTTCCTCCCCGGCTACGGCTGCCAACAGTGCCGCAGACCACTCTTCGCCGAACACGCTCGCCGTTTCCAGCCGCCGCCGCTCGGAGTCACTCAAGCGATCGATCTGCGCGTCCAGCATTTCCAGAAGATTGTCGGGTATCGCCAGATTCGAGCCGGTATGCCGGATGTCCGACGGCAATCGCCCCGAATCGACCAGATGAGCGACCAAATTGACCATAAAAAAGGGATGACCCTCGGTCCATCGGTAAAGGGAGGACGATAAAGCCTCGTGTCCAGCTTCTTCGGGATAGCGCGCTGCCAAATATTCCTTAATCTCGTCCTCGCCCAGGCCTGACAGCGCCAACTCGGCGCACAGAGCGCGTGCCTGAAGTTCCTGTCTGATCCGCTTGATCGGGTGCTGCGTCAGATTAACGTCGACCGGCCGATATGTCGCGATCACGAAAAGTTGAGCCGGTGTGCTCCTGCGCGCCAACAAAGAAATCAAGTCGACCGTGGCGTAATCGCCCCAATGCAAGTCGTCGATCACCAGGACCAGAGGAGTTTCGGCGCTGAGCCCCTCGAACAGCTCCGCCGCCTCCCTGAGCATCCTGGCACTCGTCGCACCGAGGACTTCGCCGCTGAGCTTGTCTCTATCCTCGGGCGTCAAAACCGATGTCATTTGCATCAGCCAGGTCGGCGCATGTCGATGCAACCGGTCGATCAGCCGCTTGCCGCCGGGCTCGCGGCACCTCGCCTCCAAAGCTTCCAGCAACGGCATGAACGCCTCGCCCGCACCGCACTGTTCGACACAGCGGGCACGTAACACTCCCAGATGCGGATGCTTGGCCCTGGCCAGAAACATATCGATCAAGGTTGTCTTGCCAATTCCGGCCTCGCCGGTAAAGAACACGATTTGACGCTCGCCTTGACTGGCTCGTTCGAAACGAGCTTCCAGCCAGGCGAGCTCGTGTCGCCGGCCTACCCAATGCATCGAATGCGCGCCATGACCGACACCGCCGGTGTAGGCTAACAACGGACTCGGGGCAAACGACTCCGGACTGTCTGCTTGCTTCACCTCCGCGATGAAGCGATAGCCGCGCTTTGCCACGGTTTCGATGTAAATCGGCGACTTCGGGTCGTCCGCCAGGGCTTTGCGCACTTCGTTGACGCATCCTTTGAGAACCGATTCGCTAACGTATCGGCGATGCCAAACCGCATCGAGCAAGGCGTCCTTGGTCAGCAATCGCCCCTGATTCGAAACCAGGTAGTGCAATAGCGCGAAGGCCTTAGGCGGCAAGCTCACCGCCTCCGACCCTCGCCACAAGACCGCATTCGCCGCGTCCAGTCGAAACGGGCCGAATATCAGTGGTTTGCTGCTATCCATAGCCACAGGCTCCGCCATGCCCGTTGGGGCGAACAAACCAATACTGACCGAAACCCAACCATTCTTTGACGACTTTCGAACCTTGGCATGTGACGATCCTAACGCGGCGAAGGGAACACGCCATTACGATGCGCGATGCGGATCCAAGACGTTTTTACAGAAAACCTCGCCCTTCAGGCGTCCCACGGAACCCCTTAAACCGTACGCTTTCTCCACACGCCGCACCGACGAAGATCATTTGTAACGTAAAATCGGCATTTTCCTGTTTTTCTTCACCGCTGAAAACCGATTGGCCGTCGGTTTGCCTCCGTTCGTCGATAAAATCACCCGCTCGAAGTGCCGATCGCATGATTGGCGTTATGCCTGCAGCCCTCGAATCTGGTAAGCTTTGCCGACCGCGCGGCGTTTGTCGAGTCCATATTCGGACGAATCGGACGGTCTTGCGAACGCTTCCAGCCGGATCCTTATGATGGAGACCTCGAAAAACCGCCTTCCCGGCGGTTTTTCTCTTCGCCAAGCGCAAACGCGGTTTGGGCTTGGCTTACGTTTTCAACCCCTTACGTGGCTGAAGACGACGGGGCATCCCTGCCCCTTAGAGCCTATCCCAATAGGCTTAGGAAACCCTTCGACAAGCCTGTCGTGAGCCAGTCGAAGGGCTCAGGGCGAACGGCCTATTGGGATAGGCTCTTAGCGCACCTCGAAGTTTTTCGAGGTGCTCTGACGACTATTTCCACCCTCAGAGCCGGTGCCGCGCCCCCCGAACGAGATGACAAGGCGCCAATTGCCGGCCTATTCGAGCGAGGACGAACAAGATTGATGCGACTGATTCTCTACGGCACCTCCGGTTGCCATTTGTGCGAGGATGCCGAAATTCTGCTGTCTAAGGTAATTCGAGCGCGAGCTGCCAAAGTTCCGATCGAGACCGTGGATATCGCCGGACAGTCCGAATTGGAGGAGCGCTATGGGGTACGGATTCCGGTCGTGCGCGATGCCGCTTCGAGCGCCGAACTCGACTGGCCCTTCGACGAAGAACGGCTCTTGGAATTTCTGCAAGGACTGTCCTGAACCCGGCTTGACAGGTACCCTGCTACTTTATCCATCCGTAAACACGCTCAATCGATTCTCAACGCCATGAACGAAAACGCTTTCCGCATCGAAAAAGACAGCATGGGCGAATTGCAAGTGCCGGCCGATGCCCTTTACGCCGCTCAAACCCAGCGCGCCGTCGAAAATTTCCCGATCAGCGGGCTGAAAATGCCACCGCCATTCATCGCCGCAGTTGCGCTGATCAAGCGATGTGCCGCCCGCGTAAACCGGGATCTCGGTCTTTTGGAGGGCAGTGTAGCCGAAGCCATCGAGCGGGCGGCACAAGACATTGCCGACGGGCGTCATACCGATCAGTTTCCGGTCGATGTGTTCCAGACCGGTTCGGGCACCAGCACCAACATGAACGTCAACGAAGTGATCGCAACGCTTGCCTCGCGCGATTGCGGACGGAGCGTGAGCGCCAACGATCATGTCAACATGGGACAAAGCAGCAACGACGTCATTCCCGCAGCGATCCACGTCAGCGCCGCGCTGGCCGTCAACGTCCGGCTCATCCCCGCGCTGGAGCATTTACAAGCGACCATCGCCTACAAGGCGCAGTCGCTCAAGGACGTCGTCAAAACCGGACGCACCCATCTCATGGACGCCATGCCCATCACCCTGGGCCAGGAACTCTCCGCCTGGGCCTTGCAAGTCCAAAACGGCGTGGAGCGCCTGCGCGCCGCCTTGCCGCGTATCTACAAGCTCGCTCTGGGCGGCACCGCCGTCGGCACGGGTATCAACGCCCATCCGGAATTCGCGGCGAGGATAGCGGAAGCCTTGGCCGATGCCACGGGGCTGCCGTTCGCGCCGAACGACTCGTTCTTCGAGAGCCTGAGCTGCCAAGACGCGGCCGTGGAACTGTCGGGCCAATTGAAAACGATCGCGGTCAGCCTCATGAAGATCGCCAACGATCTCCGCTGGATGAACTCCGGCCCTCTCGCAGGGTTAGGCGAAATCGAACTGCCCGCCCTGCAGCCCGGCAGTTCCATCATGCCGGGAAAGGTCAATCCGGTAATTCCGGAAGCCGCCTGCATGGTAGCGGCGCAAGTCATCGGCAACGACGCCACCATCACGGTCGCCGGCCAGTCCGGGTCATTTCAATTGAACGTCATGCTGCCGGTAATCGCTTACAACCTGCTGCAGAGCATCGACTTGCTGGCGAACGTCTCCCATCAACTGGCGGACAAAGCCGTCGCCGACTTCGTCGTTCGCGAAGACAATTTGAAAAAAACGCTGGCACTCAATCCCATCCTGGTGACCGCCTTGAATCCCGTCATCGGCTATCTCAAGGCGGCCGAGGTCGCCAAGGCGGCGTACCGGCAGCAACGGCCGATCATCGACGTCGCCGCCGAGATGACGGGGATTCCCCGCGCGGAACTGGAAGAACTTCTGGATCCTGTGAAGCTGACGGAAGGCGGTATTCAGGGCTGAAGCAATTCCCGCAAACCCGCGGACGTCGACAAACGAAACCGACGAAGCGCCGGCGGTCGGGCCAGACCCCAATTCGGGCCTACCGGAGCAACCGCGAACCCCAAAAAACCGGGCGATCAACGCGAGACGAAACTGCGCTAGACTTCATTCCGTATCGGGCTCGATCTCGGCACGGCGCCTGCCATTCCGAGCGATCGGGCGGTTCCGTTTGGACCTCGTAAAAGGCGGCGTTTTTCGTCGACTTCAAGTTTGGCACTTTCGTGGGGAGTATTCGATGTCCAACCCCTTCGTGCCTCCAATGGCTAGCATCGCCGACTTCACGGTCGAACGCGAATCGCCCGTCTAAGCGATTGTTCTCACTCTGGCCGTCGACTTCGGAGGCGCCTTGTTATCTGCCGTGTTGATCGGCATGATCTATGCCGTCAGTCTCGCCTCGTCGGGCGCGAGCGAGGATCACTTCGCCGCTTCCCTTGAGAATGTTTCTCCGGATTCGTGGCCGTCCGTCGCCGGCGCCGCCTGCCTGCCGGCAGGCAGGCAGTCTGCGTCCTGTTTTCCGTACTCGGCGGGTTCGTTTGCGCCCGAGTCGCAAAACGCGCCGAATACAAGCGTGGCGGCGTGATGGCGGCGATATCCGTCGCAGTCGGTCTATGGACGGGAAACGTCGAATTCTCCGTTTTGATGAACGTCTTCTCCGCTGTTTTCACCACAGGTGCCATCCTGTTCGGCCTACGACTCGGCATAGCCCGGTCTGCGCGGTAATTGCACTCTTACTCGCCGGGTGTACGTGGCTTGGCGATGCCCGTGCGGCCTACGACTATCGGACCCGGCTCCCCAAGGTTCATCCCGGTCGGTTATTGGATGAGGCCGGTACGCTCTATCCGCTACAAGGGGAACTTCTGATGCGCAGCGGCAAAGCCCTTTTTCTGCGTCGCGGCCTCCCTCCCCCCGCAGTCTCGGCTCATCCCCTCGTTCTGGTTTAAAGGCTCGAAACCATGGATTGGCCGGACTCGCTGCAACACCAGGTGGAACGGGACCTCAATGCGTTCGAGCCGAAACGCAATCGTGCGTGGGGAATCCAAATCGACTTCGATGTCGGTACCCGGAATCTCGACCGTTACGGCGGACTGCTCAGACGAATCAGAGCCGCCCTGCCGATCCGCTACCGCCTGAGCGTAACCGGTCTGATGGATTGGGCGAGCCAGGGAAAGCTCGAGGGTCTGAACGCTTTGGAGGGCGTGGTGGACGAAATCGTGTTCCAAGCCTCTCAAGAAAGGCGGCCGATAAAGGAGCACCGACGCTACTTCGAGCGCCTGTCGGCCGGAACACTATCCGTGCCCTTCAAGCTCGGACTGGTCGAGCACGGGCATTACGAACGGGATGTTCTGGCCGCGGTCCGAAGACCCCGGCCTTTCGAGGAACAGTCATTTTTCTGCTGCCCGACGGGCGCCGATAGAGGCGTCCCTAGAACATCGCACGGTTGCACCATGCCTGGATCGTTCACTTCGGGAGCAACATCAGTCGGTTCTCATTCTCATCGGAACCAAATTTTCCACGAACTGCCTGGAACACGCGTCCCACGAAAATTGGCGCGCATACCGCCGGCACTCCCGGGGATCGAGCGACAAGGCCTTTAGGGCGGCTTGGCGGAGGTCGTCACCCAGAATCCCCACGCGCCCGTTAAGTATGATGTCTCGCGTAGCCCTCACCGGATAAGCGGCGACCGGCACGCCGCAGGCCAGAGCTTCCAGCATCACCAAGCCGAAGGTATCGGTGCGGCTCGGAAACACGAATACGTCCGCCGCCGCCATGTGGCGCGCCAAAGCCTCGCCCGTTTGATAACCCACGAAACGCACGTTTGGATACTTGATTTCAAACTCCTTTCGTTGCGGTCCGTCGCCGACCACATATCGCGTGCCGGGCAAGTCGAGCTGGAGAAAGGACTCGACGTTCTTTTCGACGGCGACGCGTCCGGCGTACAAGAAAATCGGACGTTCGTCAGCAAGAAAGGTCTTTCCCCAAGGCCGGAAAAGGTCGGTATCGACGCCCCGCGACCAGCGCACCAGCCTGCGAAACCCCTTGGACGCCAGTTCTTGCTCGAGCGAGTCCGTTGCGACCATGACCCTGTGGCTGCGGCAGTGGAACCAGCGTAGATAGGTCCAGCTCACGCTCGAGGGAATGCCGGCGCGGAGCTTCAAGTATTCGTGGAAATGGCTGTGGTATGAGGTCGTATACGCGTAGCCTTTCTCGCGGCAGTAACGTCGGGCGGCGAAGCCAACCGGCCCTTCGGTCGCGATGTGAATCGCGTCCGGCCGAAAGGCTTCGATCAGGGGCCTCAGGCGGGGGCCGCACAAAAAGGCCAGGCCCACCGCCGGGTAGCCCGGACATGGCCAGGTTCGAAACCGGTCGGGCGTGATGATTTCGACCGTGTGTCCCGAGTTTTCCAGAGCGCGCCGGGTATTGGTCAAGGTCGTGACGACGCCGTTGATCTGAGGATGCCAGGCATCGCTGATCACGAGAATCCGCAAAGCTTCCTCCTGTCCGCGACTCGCGGACCGCATCGTTCACCGCTCGGGCTGCGCCTGCCGGAAAGCGAAACGCCGCCGTCCGATTCCGGAAGGCGACCGAAAACTCCGGCCGGATGCAGCCGTTGAAATCGCCGGCAAGGCGCGTACACTCCAAAGATCATTGTCTTTCCGCAAGACCATGGATAGACGGCCGCTCTCCCATAAGCTGATGTTTTACTACGCGTCACCGCACCTGACGCATGCGGTGGCGACCTTGCCGGTGGCCTTGTTCGTCCCGGCTTTCTATGCCGACGACCTGGGCTTGCCGCTCGCCGGGGTAGGCTTGGCGATCGCCGCGTCGCGGGCGACGGACATGGTGACCGATCCGCTGGTCGGCATTCTGAGCGACCGCATCAAGACGTCCTGGGGCCGCCGCAAGCCCTGGATCGCCCTCGGAACACCGCTCCTGATGCTGGCCGCCTGGATGGTCTTCGCACCGGCCGGCAAGGTTTCGCTGCTCCATCTGTTCGTCTGGACGAGCCTGCTCTTTCTCGGCTTCACTCTAGTCGATTTGCCCCACAAAGCGTGGGGCGCCGAACTTTCCACAGACTACACCGAGCGCACGCATGTGGCCGCCTGGCGCGAGGGATCAGGCGCCCTGGGGCAGATTTTGTTCCTGGTCGTACTCTCCGTCATGGATTTTCTGGGTTATGTGGACAACCGGGAACAACTCCGGGTTATCGCCCTGATCATCGTTTTCAGCTTGCCGCCGCTGGTGACCGTTGCGCTGCTCAAGGTGCCGGAATTTCCTTCAGAGGAACTGGTAGGCGAGCGCCATGACGGTTGGGCGGGGCTCCGGGTGGTACTGCACAATCGGGCTTTCGTTAGGAGCCTGTTGACGTTGCTGCTTCTGGGTACGGCCGTACTGATTCAAGCCACGCTCCACAGATTGGTGCTGACTCATGTGGTCGGACGCCCCGAGATCTTCGCCACGATGATACTCGCCGAGAATCTCGTCTCCCTCGCCATGGTGCCGGTCTGGATGAATGTCGCGAATCGCATCGGCAAACATCGAGCGATTTGTCTCGCGGCGCTCTGGATCGGCGTGTCCAGCCTGGGTTTTCCCTGGGTGGATCGGGGCGACACCGGCTTCTACGCGACGCTGATCATCTTGCGGGGTTCGAGTCTAGCTTCAATCTTCATGCTGGCGAATTCGATCGCAGCCGACGTGGTGGATCACGACATCGTCGCCTCCGGCCGGCAGCGCACGGGACTTTTCTTTGCCGTATGGGGTATTGCCATCAAACTGGCCGTCGCCCTGGGCGTTCTCATGGGCACCGCCTTGCCCGCCGCCTTCGGTTTCGAACCCTCAGCCGCGGCTCAAGACCGGGACGCAAAACAATGGCTGTTGATCATTTACGGCTGGCTGCCCTGCCTTGTCATCGTCGCGGGACTCCCGATCATGTGGAATTTTCCGATCGATCGCGTTCGACAGCGCGCACTTCGGGAACAAATCGCTGCGCGGCGCATCCGCGCTATCGGTTCCGACGGAGGCCGGGCGGCATAGTTCCATCTTTTTGGGAAATGGAATCGGTTCCCAAAATCCTTCGAAAGCCCGTCCCGAGCAAACTCGAAAAGCCCTGTTGAAATGGGCTTATCCGATCACCGCTCCTTTGCTCGCTCCGCTTCGGCTTCGTGCAAAGACGTAAGACGACGGTCCAGCCATCGGTCGATCTTTGCCAGCAGTTCGTCGCGCAAAGGCTGGGCGGAGAACAGGTGCTCGTGGTGAACCTTGTCGATGAGCGGCAGGACTTGATTGTCCCGATGCTTGTCGAGGGTTTGGGCGGCGAAATCGTGGTTACCCCAGGCCGGGGTGATCGGATCCCCGACGGAGTAAATGAGGAAATACGGCGTCGCAAATTCCGCCATGTTCCTCCTGAAGCGAACGATCTCGGCCTCGACGCCCTTGACGTAGCGTAGAATGGTGCGGCGGATGATATAACCGTCGGCCCGGTGACGTGCCCTCTCCTCTTCCGAGTCGCTCAGGTACTCCGGTACCCAGTTCGGTGTCCTGGGCGAAAAAACGCGCCGTAACCCCGGCCAGGACAGCACCTCGAACAGTCCGTCGAGAACGGGAACCGTCGCCAGCGCCAACGCTTGATTGGCGATCAGCAGCGGAAGCGGTTCGCCATGGGAGCGTAGAAAATGTTCCTCGGCATAGAACGACAGTTTCACGACGGGCGTTTGGAAATAGCCGCGCCAACCGGGAACTTCGGTCACCGCGAGCGCCGGACCTAGGAACACGATGCCCCGTATCCGGTCGCGCGGGTCCGGTGCGGAGGCTTTTTTGAGTAGATAAGACGCGGAAATCAAGGAGCCCAGGCTGTGCGAAACGATGAATATCGGGAGGTCGGGTTTGGCGTTCCGGTCGCAGATCTCGATCAGGTGCCGCAGCCCCTGATCCAAATCCCGCCGCATCGGCTCCAGGTTGCGTAAACCGCTCTGTTCTAGATAGGCGTCGCTGACATCGAACGAGGTCCCGCCGGCGGCGATGGCGCGATCGGCCGCCAGCAGGGTGGGATTGGACAGGCCGTGCGCGTACAAATCGAAGCCCGCGACGATGAAACGCTTCGCGAAATGAGCCGCGATTTCACCGTAGCGACCAATATATTCGTTCATGCCATGGACGATCATGAGGCAAGCCGGAGCGGCATCGGGTCGTGCCGGCATCTGGACGCGCATCGGCAACAAGGGTTCGCGGTCGCCTCGGGACAGCCAGATCTCTTGGCCCCATCGAGGATAGGGTCGGGTGACGAACTGCTGATGCGCGCAACCACACAACATGGACAAGACCAGGATGAGAACCCGTTTTACATGGTATATCCGAAAGCCGCGCCGAGGATACATCCGCATTCGATGAGGAACCGGTCAGGCGACCGAACCGATCGTTCTGCGGAAGCGGGCCAGCGCCAGCACGAAAAAGACGCTGCCGATCCCGATCAGGGCAAGGAACTGCGGCCAGACGATGCCGAACCCCGCCCCGCGATAGAGAATGGCCTGGGCGAACGCAACGAAATGCGTAGTCGGCGCGGCCAGCATGAGGTTTCGCACCCGTTCGGGCATACGCTCGCGCGGCGTCTGGCCGCCTGACAGCATCTGCAACGGCAGCCGGATGCCGAGCATCAAGAGCCCCATCTGCGGCATCGAGCGCGCCCCCGTGCCTAAAAAAATGCCCATGGAGGTAGTGGCGAACAAATGCAGCGCCATCCCCAGGACGAACAGTCCGATCGAACCTTCTATGGGCACATCGAGCAGACCCTGCACGACGAAGACAATCGATGCCGTCGCCGCCACGACCACCGCCAGACCATGGACCACACCTTGGCCGTCATGATTTCGAACGGGGTCAGCGGCATCACTAGCCGACGCTCGATGGTGCCATGCCCGCGCTCCCCGATCAGCGCCGCGCCGGTGCGGATGATGGACAGCGCGGTGATGCCGTTGATGACTTCCATCACCGAACCGAACCACACCGAGCTCAGATTCGGACTGAACAGCACGCGCACTTCGAGTTCGACCGGCAGGGCGGCTACCGCGCGATGGCGCTGGACGAAAGCCGCCACCTCGCCGTTGACGATGGTCTGGACATAGCCGTTGCTGATGAAGGCCCGCGACATGCGGGTATCGTCGATGTTGAACCAGCTCATGGTAATTGGCGATCGGCGGCCCTTCGATGAAACAACCCGACCCGGCGAGCTTGAGCGCGCAGTTGCTAGTGAGCGTCGTCCGATCGCGCTCCATTAAGGCAAAGCGCTGGTCCTCCACATCCATAGTGACACCGTAGCCCATGAGCTCCTCGAAAAACTTCGAGGTGCTCGTAAGGGGCAGGGATGCGCCGTCGTTTTCGGCCACGTAATTCCATTCTTCGAACAAAAAGAAAATTTCTTTAATGGTAGGCCGGGATAAGCCTGTCCTGAGCCTGCCGACGGGCCGTGCTTCGCACCTTAGCGTTCGCTCCCGGCGAACGGGTGCACGCGTAAGCGCCGCTTGCGGCTCCCAACGGGGAAAGTGCGGACTGATTGGCTTGGGTGAGGGCCTTTTGGATCCAACAGTTGCCCTGTTCGCTTTTCCCACAGGAAACTTAATCAGAGCTTCCTTAATCCGGTGTAGATATTCCACCCGAACGACGGAATCCGCTTGTTCAGACTCCTAAGCGCCGGCCAAGGCAAGCCCGACCAAGACCCAGCATTCGGTAAGCTCGATCGTTGCCCCGGCGGTGTCGCCGGTGGTTCCGCCGATGCGCCGGATCATGCACAGCCGTAGCCAGTAAAACAAAGCGCCGGCCGCGAAAAAAGGCCAGATACCGCGTGTACCGGCGGCAAGCAGGGCGCCGGCGAGCGTCGCCGACAGCACCGCCGTGCCGCTCCGGCGCGGCAGATGCCTCGCCAGCTCGGAACCGAGACCGCCGGGGCGCACATAGGGCGTGGTGAGGAACAGAAGCAGTGGTGCGGCGCGGCCCAGCACCGGCGCGAGCACAAGCGCGGTCCAGTCCTGTCGGGCGATCACCTGTTCCAGCGCGGCGACCTTGAGGAGCAGCACCAGCACTACCGCGACTACGGCGACGGGACCGCTGCGCGGGTCTTTCATGATCGCGAGGCTGCGCTCCCGGTCGCCGAAGCCGCCGGCCCACGCATCGGCGCTGTCCGCCAGCCCGTCCAGATGCAGGGCCCCGGTCAAGACCACCCAGACCGTCAGCACGACGGCCGCCGGCAGCCGGCCCCCGACCCCGGCCAGGAACTCGGCCAGCATCGCAAGCGTCAACCCCAACCCCAAGCCGACGATGGGATAAAACAGCAGCGACCGACCCAATGCCGCCCCGTCCGGCGGCGATTCCAGACGAACCGGCAGCCGGGTCAGGAACTGTAGAGCGATCAAAAAGGGCCTGAGCCCGCTCACGGAAGCCACTCCTCGCAATGCTGTCCGCTCCCGCAAAGGCCATGCAGCGAGGCATGCGGCACGTCGATCTCGAGCAATCGCGCGAGCGGCCAGCCCCGTGCATGGCAGAGCATCACGCGGATCACACCGCCATGGGTGACGAACAACAGACGGCGCCCTGAATTGATCGGCTTCAGACGATCCCGCAGCGCATCGAGGGTGCGCTCGCGAAACGCTTCCACGGACTCCGCGCCGGGCGGCGGATGCCGCAGGGGATCGCCCATGAAACGGGTCAGCGCGAGCGGCGCCGTCGCCATCAGCTCGGCAAAGCTCAGCCCCTCCCAGTCACCGAAATGGATTTCCTTCAGCCGTTCGTCGACTTCCAGGGGAACATCCAGTCTATGCGCCAGGCTTTGGGCAAACGCGGCGCAGCGCGACAAGGGGGATGTGACGATCGCATCCCAGGGTCCCCCGTTTGCTACGGCACTTTCCATCTGCCGGAAGCCCTCTTCCGTAAGCGGATCGTCCAGGCTGCCGCGAAACCGGATTCCGCCGACAGGCTCGCCGTGGCGCAGCAGGTCGATACGGATGCACTCTTCGCTCATGACGATTCGCCTGCGATCCCCGCCTCTTCGAAAGTCGCCATGCCCGCGTGCAGGGCGCAGGCCATCCTCAGCAAGGGCAGCGCGACGGCGGCTCCGCTGCCTTCGCCGAGGCGCATGCCCAAATCCAGCAAGGGCTTTCCGTCGAGCGCCGCCAGCATGCGCGCATGCCCCGGCTCCGCCGAGGTGTGGGCATAAAGAAACCAGCCGGAGGCTCCCGGACACAAGCGTTCCGCCGCTAATGCCGCCGCCGTGCAGATGAATCCGTCCACCAGGACCGGCAGACCATGCTGTGCACAAGCGACGAAAGCCCCGGCCAGGGCGGCGATTTCGAAACCGCCGAGCCGGCGTAAAACCTCCAGCGGATCGGCCAAATACGGGCCATGCCGAACGAGCGCCCGGCGAATCACCTCGGCCTTGCGCTGAACTCCTTCCGTGCCCAAACCCGCTCCGGGTCCCGTGAGTGTTTCCGGCGCCTCGCCGAGCAAGGCGGCGCCGAGCGCTGCGGCGGCCGTGGTGTTGCCTATCCCCATCTCGCCGCCGATGAAGATTCGGACCCCGGCTGAACTGGCCCGCGCCGCGGCATCACGACCCGCACGCAGGGATTCTACCAATTGGCCTTCGCTCATGGCCGGCTCGCGCACGAAATTGGCCGTGCCGGGCCCAAGCCTAAGATCGAGCACGCCAGGGGTGGGACCGATAGCCTCGGCCGTGCCCAGGTTGATCACTTCCAGCTCCGCATCCAGCACTCGAGCGAGCACGCTGACCGCCGCGCCGCCTCGGGCGAACTGGTTCACCATGGCCGCCGTGACCGACTGGGGAAAAGCCGATACGCCCTCCCCCGCCACGCCGTGATCGCCGGCGAACACGACGATGCGCACCCGATCGGCGGAAGGCGCGGGCGTCCCCTGCCAGGCGGCGAGCCGGATCGCCAGCGCTTCCAGCCGTCCCAGCGCACCTGGCGGCTTGATGAGCAGCGCCTGTCGTTCCGCCGCGAGGCGTGCAGCGTTCTCGTTCGGACGAGCCACCGGCTCCTTCAGCCACGCCATGTCAACGGTCACAGTTTTTCCCCTTTCAACACGAAGGGAAGACCGGCCACGATCAAAATCACCCGATCACAGACCTCCGCCAAAGACTGGTGCAATAGCCCAGCCTCGTCGCAATAGCGGCGGCTGAGTTCGCCCGGCGGCAGCACCCCCATGTTGGTTTCGTTGCCGATCAGAATGACGTGGCCCGGAAGGCGGGGTAGCACTTCGATCAAAGCCTCCCGCTCGCGCGCAAGCCTCGTCGCATCGGTCTCGCACAAGAGCTGGGTCAGCCACAGGGTGAGACAATCGACGATCAGGCAGCGCTTTTCATCCGCGTGGGTACGCAAGGCCACGGCCAGTTCCAGAGGCTCTTCCACCAACTCCCAATCGAGCGGCCGCCGCCGCCGATGTTCTTCTACCCGCCTCTGCATGCCTTCGTCACCGACCCGCGCCGTAGCGATATAGGTCACCGCCAGGCCGCTATCCAAGGCTCTTCGTTCCGCCAATCGGCTCTTGCCGGAGCGGACACCGCCCAGAATCAATTCTTTCATGCGCAAGCTCCTCGCCGATCGAGGCCCAGCAAGCGTTCGATCGCCGCCATGTCCAGATGGGCGGCCGCGGCATCCGCCAAGCGGTCGATTTCGGCTTCCCGGATCGCCGCGTAATCCGGCGTTTCCGGTTCGGCCAGCCCGGCCCATCGAAGAATCGCATCGGTCGCCTCGGTCGATTCGAACAGCCCGTGCAGATAGGTCCCCATGATCTGCCCATCCGCCGAGCACGCGCCGTCGTCGCGGTCCTTTAGCCGGGCGAAAGGAAGGACCAGCGCAGGTCCTTCCGTCACGCCAGCGTGGATTTCATAACCCGTGACCGGCGCGTTTTCCAAGACGAGCCGGCCACGAACATTGCGGAGCTGCTTTTCCGGTTCCAGCATCGTGGCCATGTCCAGCCAACCGAAGCCCGGAGACGAGCCCGCTTCGCCCTCTAGCCCCTCAGGATCGTGAATCTCTTGTCCCAGCATCTGAAAACCGCCGCAAATGCCGAGCAGTTTACCGCCGTAGCGGAGATGGCGCAGGAGATACGTGTCCCAGGCGCTCGCACGCAAAAAAGAGAGATCGGCGCGCACGCTCTTGGAACCGGGGAGGATGACGAGATCGGCAGGAGGCGGCGTCTCGCCGGAGGGTACAAAGCGGAACTCGACTTGGGGATGGAGACGCAGGGGATCGAAGTCGGTGTGATTGCTGATGCGCGGCGTGACCGGCACCACGATCCGCAACTTTTCTTTCTCGTTCCCATCCCTTCTTTCGCCGGAAGTAACCCATCCCCTTCTGGGAGAGGGTAAGCGAAGGCTGGATGAAGGTAAGGCGTCCTCCGCCTCCAGATGCAGACCGTGGAGATAAGGGAGCACGCCCAAGACCGGCTTGCCGGTCTCACGCTCCAGCCAGTCCAGGCCGGGCTGCAGCAGGCCGATGTCGCCGCGGAAACGGTTGATGACGAAGCCTATTACCCTAGCCCGCTCGCTTTCGGACAACAGCGCGAGCGTGCCGACCAAGTGAGCGAACACACCGCCTCGATCGATGTCGGCGATCAGGATGACTGGGCAGTCCACTGCTTCGGCGAAGCCCATATTGGCGATGTCGCCTTCGCGCAAATTGATTTCCGCCGGCGAACCCGCGCCCTCTACGACGATGGCTTCGAAACGGGCGGCGAGCCGCTCATAGGACTCCAGCACGGCACGGCGGACGATGCGCTTGTAGCCATGGTACTCGCTAGCGTCCAGATTGCCGATGGCCCTGCCCTGAACGATGACCTGGGCGCCCATGTCGGTATTGGGTTTCAGCAGCACCGGGTTCATATCGGTGTGTGGTTGCAAGCCCGCCGCACGGGCCTGCACCGCCTGAGCCCGGCCGATCTCGCCGCCGTCTTGGGTCACCGCACTGTTCAGAGCCATGTTCTGCGGTTTGAACGGCGCCACTTTCACGCCGCGCCGCGCCAATAAACGGCATAGCGCAGTCACCAGCGTGCTCTTACCGGCATCGGAGGTCGTGCCTTGAACCATCAGAGTGCGCCCGGTCATTCGCCCGTTCCGAGCCCTTCCAAGACGGCCGCGTATACCGCGCGCGCCAGCCTGGCACCCCATACCGAGCGCGGTCCGGCGAAAGTCTCCGCCCGGCCGTCTGGCGGACAGAGCACGCAGACCGCGTCGGTGGCCGTTCCGGTCCCGGAAACGCCGGCCCGCCACAGCGCCTGCGTCTTGGCTTCCGTCGCCGTGGCAATGGCATTGACCAGGGCGGCTTCACTCAAGCGAACCGGCACTTGCACCACTAGATTGATGGTGCCTGGCCGGTAGTCGCCCGACGGCCCACCGTCTGCCGCCCAGATCGGCTTAGCGATGCCCACCGTAGCGTCAGCCACGACCCCGCCATCGCTCGCACGCCGATAGCCGCGTACATCGCAGGCGGTGAGGAGTCCCGCACCGGCTCCCGCTAGCTCGCAGGCCGCGGCGATGTCGGCGACATGGACGGCGGGATCGGCACGGCGGTAATCCGACGGCACCTGCGCGTTCAGTATCCAGTCCACGATCCCGAGTCCCCCGCCGGACACCGCCGAGGAAATCGCCAAACGCCCGCCGTTCATGCGCCAAATCAAACAAGGCCAAGAGCGTCCATCGTAATGATGTCGACTCAGTATGGGAGATAGGGCCATGTCGACGAAAGCTCGCCGTCTACTTGTTTCCCCGAGCATCTCGCCCATCACGCACGCAAAGCGGTCGCCAAACGCTCCCAGGCCGCGTCGCTACCCGGCAGGCCCAAACGCAAACCGGGAGGATCGGCAAAGCGTCGGGTCAGAATGCCTTGTCGAGCCAGCGATTCGTGTTTTTGCGCCGCCTTCGCCCCGGAACACCACTGAAACAAGGCGCAGCCGCCGGCTGGCTTGATGCCGTAGCCTGCCAGCAGTTCCGCCAGCCGGCGGCTCGCTTCGGGCAGTGACTCCCTGGCGGCTACTTGCCAGCGGAGATCGCCCAGCGCTTCCCGCGCCACCCAACGCGAGGGTCCGGGTACGGTCCAAGGCCCGAGCAGCGCCGCCATGCGTTCGAGCAAATCCGTTTCCGCCAGGAGGAAGCCGACCCGCGCGCCGGCCAGTCCGAAGAATTTTCCGAGCGAACGCAGCACGATCAAGCCAGGGCGTGGACAATAGGGAGCGAGACTGAATTCGGGCGTGGGGTCCATATAGGCTTCGTCCACCACCAGCCAGCCGCCGCGCTCGGCCAAGCGTTCGTGCCATGCGAGCAACACCTCGGGGGCAAAACGATGTCCGGTGGGATTATTGGGGTTGATCGCCACCAGAATGTCCCACGGGACGGAACCGGGACCGTTGGCCAGCATTTCCGGCGCAATCCCGATCACCTTGTGGCCGGCACGGCGCCAGCCGTGGGCATGTTCGGCGTAACCCGGCCGGATGATCCCCACCTGTCGAGCATGGAGTAGCATCGGCAGCGCTTGTATCGCCGCCTGGGACCCCGCTACCGGCAGAAGACTGTCGCAGCCGAAATACGAGGCGGCGACCGTCTCGAGACCGTCCCCGTCTTCCGGAAGGCGCGCCCAGGCTTCCGCCGGAACGGCGGGCACGGGCCAGCCGGCAGGATTGATGCCGGTGGACAGGTCCAGCCAGTCGCTTAGGGGAATACCGTAGCGCTGCGACGCGTTCCGCAAACGTCCGCCGTGTTCAAGCATCGAGCAATCCTCCCGCAAACCATAACGCCAACCACAGCCAGACCCCCCGCCGCACCATGGCGGTCGCGCGCGAAATATCTTTGCCGGCGGGTTGTGGCCCCAGTCCCAAAACCGGGCGCGCATGCCATTCACCCCGGTAGCGAGCCGGGCCGCCCAGCGAAAGCCGCAAGGCGCCGGCGCCCGCGGCCATCACCGGCCCGGCGTTCGGGCTCTCCCAGCCCGCGGCCTGGCTGCGCCAGCACGACCAAGCGGTACCGGCATTGCCCAGGACCAGGTAAGTGAGCGCGGTGAGTCGCGCGGGAACGTAATTCAGCGCATCGTCCAGCCGAGCCGCCGCCCAGCCGAAATGTAAGAATCGTTCGCTCTTATAGCCCCACATCGCGTCCAGAGTATTCGCCAGCCGGTACAGCACCGCGCCGAGAGTTCCCGCCACCATGAACCAGAACAGCGCGCCGAACACCGCATCGTTGCCGTTCTCCAGCACCGATTCGACGGCCGCGCGCGCGACATCCTCGGTTCCCATGTCGCGGGTATCGCGGCTCACCATATACCCCACCCTCCGCCGCGCTTCTACGAGATCGCCAGCCTCAAGCGCATCCTGCACCGCTCCCGCGTGCTCCGCTAGACTCCTGAGCCCCAATGCGCCGTACAGCGCCAAAACGGCGACCGCGGGGCCGAGCGTGGGAATGGACGCCAGCCAAGCCGCCAGTGCCGTTGGCGGGGCCGACAGCAGCAGAACGGCGGCGCCACCCTTGAATCGCCTGCCTATACCCTGCCGCCCTGGTGGAGAATTCCAGCGGGCTTCCAGCGCGTTCGCCAACCGTCCGAACCCAACCAGCGGATGAAAACGGCGGGGTTCACCGAAAAGTCCGTCCAGCAGCACGGCGGCTAGGGCCAAGATCGCGGTCACGCCCGGCGCTCCGCCCAGCGGTGGATGATGCCGGCCAGTCGGTCCAGGCCATCGGTCAATGCCGCAGGACCGGGCTGAAGGATGTCGCTGGATTTAATCTCGTGAAGCTCGCCGTCACGCACCGCCGGAATGGTCTCCCAGCCAGGCCGGGCCGCAAGTCGTTGGGGCCGGAATTTCTTACCGCACCAGGAACCGATGATGATGTCCGGCGCGCGCCGGACAACTTCGTGCGGATCGTGAATGATCCGATTGCCGGCGAGCGGCTCACCGGCAACGTCGGCGAACACATTTTCTCCGCCGGCCAGCTCGATGAGTTCGGACACCCAAAGAATCCCAGAAATCATGGGCCGGTCCCACTCCTCGAAATACACCCGAGGGCGGCGGGACAGCGACTCGCCGCTACGGCGCACCGTTTCCATGTGCTCACCGATACGGTCGATCAAGACCCTGGCTCTGTCCTCGGCTCCGACGAGAGCGCCCAGGGTTCGGATCATGGCGAGAATGCCGGCCACCGAACGTTGGTTGAACACATACACCGCTACGCCTGCCTTGATGAGGTCGCGCGCGATGTCCGCCTGGAGATTGGAAAACCCCAGCACCAAATCGGGCCGTAAATCCAGGATTTTGTCGATTTTGGCACTGGTGAACGCGGAGACCTTGGGTTTTTCCTTGCGTGCCCGCGGCGGCCGCACGGTAAACCCGGAAATGCCGACGATGCGCTCTTCCTCGCCCAGTAAATAGAGCGTCTCCGTGGTCTCTTCGGTGAGACAGACGATGCGTTCCGGCAAGAGTTTTAGGTTCATGGAGCAAAGAGAGCCGCCGTGGCGGCGGGGTTCGACGGAAAATAAAAATGCAAGAACGAAGCCAGCAAACGCTTGTCGCGATAAATCGCCTCCCGCTGGCCGTAGCCTTTCGCCGCGCGGGTATAGGCAACCGGTGCGAGGTGCGTCTCGGCCCGGGCATGGTGGAAGGTATGTCCTCGCAATGTGCCTTCGGAGAGTTCCACGCTCTTAAGACCCAAATTAGCGAGCCGCGCCTGCACGATGGCACGGCCAGGTAGCAAACCGACCATCTCAGCCCGGTGGCCTTGGGTATCGACGAGCGTTTCCAGGAGATATAGGAACCCTCCGCATTCGGCGAGGATGGGCTTGCCTTCGGCCTGATGGCGGTGCAGCGCGTCTTTCAAGGCGCGATTGGCAGCTAGCCGGTCGAGATGCAGTTCCGGATAACCGCCCGGCAGCCACACGGCGTCGGCCTCGGGCAACCCCGCATCCACCAGCGGAGAAAAGAACGCCAGCTCCGCACCCAAGGCACGCAGAGTATCGAGGTTGGCACGATAGATAAAGCAGAAGGCCGGATCGCGCGCCACGGCAATGGTCACGCCCGCCAGCGGACAAGCCCCCGTTTTTCCCGGTTCGATCGACGGAAAATCTACCGGCGGCGGCAATTGGGCCAGGGGCGTTAGTTCCAAGGCGTCCGCCACGGCTTCGATCCGCGCGTCGAGGTCGGCGATCTCTTCTGCGGGGTGGAGGCCCAGATGGCGTTCCGGGAGCACGAAATCCGTCTCGCGCGGCAGGGCCCCGCGCCAGATGCCGCGATTCGGCAAGGCGGTGCGAAGCAGTTCGACATGTCCCGCACCGCCGACCCGATTGGCCAGCACCCCCGAGAACCGCAGCCCGCCGCGAAACGTGGCAAGACCGTGGGTGACGGCGGCGAAAGTCTGGGCCATGGCGGAAGCATCGATTACCGCCAGGACCGGAATGCCGAACAAAACCGCGAGATCGGCGCTGGACGGATCGCCGTCGTAGAGCCCCATCACGCCTTCGACCAGGATCAGATCGGCCGCGCCGGCGGCATCGTGCAGCAAGCGGCGGCAGTGCGATTCGCCGCCCATCCAGAGATCCAGGTTGTAAACCGGCGCGCCGCTCGCCTTTTCCAGCACCATGGGGTCGAGGAAATCGGGTCCGGTCTTGAATACCCGCACTTTTCGTCCCTGACGGGCGTGCAGACGGGCAAGGCCGGCGGTGACGGTGGTCTTGCCCTGGCCCGAGGCAGGCGCGGCGATCAGCAGAGCCGGACAGCGATTCATGGTGTCGACAGCTTGAGCGGCTGGCCCCAGCCGTTCTCGAACACAGTCTCATCCATCGCGCGGCGCGTGTCCCAGCCGACGGTTTCAAGCAAAGGTTCTGGATAGAACGACTCGACATGCCCCAGACAGAGCACCGCGACCGGGCGGGCGCCTTCCGGCAGATTCAGCAACCGAGACAGCTCGTCGGGCTCGAACAGCGATACCCAGCCCATGCCCAGTCCTTCGGCTCGGGCCGCGAGCCACAGGTTCTGGATAGCGCACGCAACCGAACATAAGTCCATCTCCGGCAGTGTGCGCCGGCCCAGAACATAGTTTTCGCGGCCGTCGGCCAACGCCGCGACCAGCAGTTCGCCGCACTCGAGAATGCCCTCGAGTTTCAGGCGCCGGACTTCGTCCGCCCGCGAGCCGCAGGCCTCCGCGGTCGCTTCGCATTCCGCCCTGACCAGCTCATGAATGGCGCCGCGAAGCGCCGGGTCGGTGATGCGTATGAAACGCCAGGGCTGCATATAGCCCACGGAGGGACCCCGATGCGCAGCGTCGAGCAAGCGCCGCAAGACCATGGGGTCGATCGCTCCGCGCCGAAAATGGCGCATGTCGCGGCGTTCCCGGATCACCCGGTAAACCGCGGCACGGTCGTCGTCAGGATAGCGGTGTTGCGTCATTAGAGATCGATGCCGGGCTGCGCCCGCACGCCGGCCGCGTAAGCATGCTTTACGTCACGCATCTCGGTCACGGTGTCGGCCGCGTCGATCAAGCCTCGCGGCGCGCCGCGCCCAGTGACCACCACGTGCTGCGCGGACGGGCGCGCGGCAATGTCGGCGAGCACCGTTCCGGCGTCGAGATAACCGTATTTCAGGGGATAGGTGAGTTCGTCCAGAACCACGAGTCCATAAGCCGGATCGGTCAGCATGGCGCGTGCCGTTTCCCAGGCGTTGCGGGCCACGGCGGTGTCCCGTTCGAGGTCCTGCGTTTCCCAGGTGAAACCCTCGCCCAGTACCCGCCAGTCCACGTCCGAATATCGGCGGAAAAAAGCCTCTTCCCCGGTATCCGAACGGCCCTTGATGAATTGGCACACGCCCACCTTCATGCCGTGACCCAGAGCGCGCGAGACCATGCCGAAGGCGGAGGATGACTTGCCCTTGCCGTTGCCGGTGAGGACCACCAGCAGGCCCTTGTCCAGCGTGGCTCGAGCCATAGCACCGTCGACCACCGCCTTCTTGCGCGCCATGCGCCGACGGTGGCGTTCTGATCGCGACAAATTCGACACGGGAAACCTGCGTCAGTGCGCCCGACGTCCGTGATCTTCCATCGACCGCGTGGATTTCGCCATACCAAAGGCCACATGAACCAGAATCGCGGCCGTGACGTACAACGCAATCCCTTCGAGCGCATGCGGGAAATATTTCACGAGCCGCGCGCCGAACCCGGAGAAGTCGGTTTCTTCGAAACGTCCCGAAAAGAAATAAAAACCGCCGCTCGACAGGAGTTCGCACACCGCGGCGCCGGTAAGAAGAGCCAGCGCGAGTAGCGGCAGGGTGGACACGCGGAACCGATAATGCCGCAGGTACCAGCGCCCCGCCAGCCACATGGCGCCATAGGCCGGCAGGAGAAAGACATAGGCCGGGCTGACGCAGAAATCGCTGACGCCGAGCCAGGCGATGGCCACGTAATCGCTAGCCGCCGCCAAGGCGAGCAATGCCGGGAACATCCAGACCGGCCGCAGATAGAAACCGGCCAGGAAGAAGACCGCCCAGGAAGCGTCGGGCAAATGGGTGATGCTCGCGAAATGGTGGCTGCGGGTGGCGGCCATGAGCACGGCTAGACTCAGGGCGATAGGCCAAAAGTTCTTCGATGTCGTGTCATTCATGTCGGATCTCCATGGTTGTGGTTAATTGTGCCGGGCGCTCATCCCCGATGAAGACATCGTAAAAGTCGCCCCCGGAATATAGGGCGGGTCAGCCCTTCGACAAGCCTGTCCTGAGCGAGGTCGAAGGGCTCAGGGCGAACGGCCTATTGGGATAGGCTCTTAGCTCAGGACGAGCTCCCTCGCGTAACCCGCCGATCCCGGAAAATGGCGGATTAGGGCGGGGTGCCACCTAATCCGCCCTACCAAGCTGGAATCACAGGGCGTCCGGTGCGTAGCGCAAGGCCAGGAAGAAATTCAAGTCATCCTGATTGAAAAAACGGGCGGTCTGATACTGCTTGTTCAACAGATTAGCCACCCGCCCCTCCAGAGACAAGCCCCGATACAGATCGACGCTGGCGCGGAGATCGACCGTCACGTAACCGGCCAGCCGCTGAGTGTTGGCTACGTCGTCGAAACGCCGGCCCTCGCCGTAAACGGTCGTTCCGACCCGGACCGGACCGACCGCGCGGTCCAGGTCGAACCGGAACATGGTCTGCGCCCGACGCGGCAATACATTGCCGTGATTGGCTCCTGCGGCCAGATTTTCCGGATCGATCAGGCTCAGGTTGGCGGCGATGTCGAAACCCCAAAGCCGGGTCGAGGCCTGGGCCTCGAGACCGAGGATGCGCGCCCGGGCCACGTTTTCGGCAAAGCAGCTTACCGGACCGCATACTGTGGCGATCAGGTCGTCGATCTCCGTGTGATAGCCGTTGAGCGCCCAGGCCACGCCCAGTTGTTGGCCGCTCACCCCGACTTCCCAACTTTCCGAGGTTTCCGGTGTTAGCATCGGATTGCCGAAGCCGGGGAAAAACAGTTCGTTGAAGGTGGGCGCCTTGAAGGCGTTGCCCCAGGAAGCGCTCAGGCGAATGCCGTTGGCAAAGCCATAGCCCAGGGCCACATTGCCCGTAGGATAGACGCCGAACTGCTCGTTATCGTCGACGCGCGCGCCCAATACCGCGTCGAAGCCGTCCCAATCCAATTGGTACTGGGCAAAACCGGCCTTGTTGTCACGCGAGTCCACGGCATAGTCGGTCGTGCTGTCGACCTGATCGTTGTAGTAGTCCAGTCCCAGTGTAAAAAGATGCCCCTTGGCCAGCGCGAAATCGTTTTGCCAGGTGACGTTGACCCGCTGGGTATCGAAGCTGCTGCTGAAACGGCGGTCCTTGAAATTGTCCGACTCGTCCAGGGTGCGGCCGGCGCGCAGGCTCGTGGTCCAGAATTCGAGCGGCGAATATTTCAGACGGCCGCCCACCATTTGCTGCACGAACGTCGAGCGGTTCTGGAAGTTGCCGTCGAACTCGTTGTCCCCTTCCGCGTGCAACAGATTGCCTTCGATTTCGAGACCGTTATCAAAGCGGTAGCCGGCGCGGGCGCTGCCGGAGGTGTTGCGATAGCCGTCGTCATCGGGCTCTTTCGTGAAACAGCCCCCGCCGCCCAGGCGGAAAGGCCGACCGGCGCAGGCGTTGAAGCCGCGCGTTTCCAAACGCGAACCGTTCAGGCTGTACCAGGCCCGGTCGTCACCGCCGGACACGCCGCCGGTGGCCTTGTACATCGCATGGCTACCGGCGCCGAAGCTCAAGTAAGGTTTTAGACCCTCGCCGCCCTTGCGGGTGAAGATCTGGATCACGCCGCCGATCGCTTCCGAACCGTATAGGCTGGAGCGCGGACCCCGGACGATCTCGATGCGTTCGATCTGGTCGATAGGGATGTCTTGAAAGGCCGTCGTGCCCGTCGTGGCCGAACCGGCGCGAACACCGTCGATCAACACTAGTACATGATCGGATTCGGTTCCGCGCAGGAATACCGAAGTGGCCTTTCCCAGACCGCCGTTGTTGGCGATGGACAGCCCCGGCACGCCGCGCAAGACATCCTGCACGGACTGCGCCTGCCGACGTTCGATCTCATCGCGGTCGATGACGGTGACCGAGGCCAGGGACTCCTCGGCGCTGCGCTCGGTTCGAGTAGCGGTGACGGTAACGGTATCGAGTCGGGATACCATGGCTTCATCCCCATGAGCCAACGGCAGATAAAGAGACAGTAAGGCCACATGAAGGCAGCGTGTTTCGGTTCTCATGTTCATGACTCCCCCGTGCACACCCGCGCGGGATAGGGTTACGCAAAGCACACGGAGGAAAACCGGGAACCTACGGTCCGGGCGCCGTTCCAACGGCCGGCAGAAGCTGCAGGGTGAAGTGAGAATAGTTCGATGCCTGGCGTCTGTCCGGACGTCGCCCTCCGCGATGCCGACCTGGCTTCAGGCCGGTCTCCGGGCTCGCGAGCGGGGTTGACCCCGGAAGAGCGCCTTCCCGCGTTACGAAACGCAGTGGCATCGTGCTGTTCCTTGACTCGCTTACCGTTGCGGGGGCAGCGCCGGCATTGTTCCCTCCACCCTCCCCCGCAAGCGGGCGGAGCGAGGGGAACGCACCGGCTTCCCGTTTAATCCCGGCAGCATGGCTCACCGGGACACCTGAAGCGGCGCGCAGCTTAATCGATGGGGAGGCAAGCGTCAATCACAAACGAGTGTCATTGTTGAGAGCAAATAAACTGGCCGGAGTTTTGGCACGTAATCTGTCCGGTTTCACGAGAACCCGAGGAGGGAGGGGTAAACCGGACGGAATGGTTGCAGGAGACCGTGAGAATGAGATTTTTGGAAGCGTCTGACGGTTGACAAGCCCGACGTTTGCCCCAGGAAGAGGCGGCGCGGTTGTTGGGCGTCCGTGAACGGACGTTTCGGCGGTCTGTCGATCGGTACGACGAAGCGGGTCTGAAAGGTCTGATCGATGAGCGCCTGAGCCTAGTTTCGCACCGGCGGGCACCGGTGAATGAGGTCACGAGGGGTGGAGCGTCGAGCCTTTTATGGCTGGTATCGGCGAGACGCGGAGTCATTCCATTTCTCAATCAAAAGGGCACACGGACGTACCGTATGACTCGCCAACGCCCTTCGGCCGGGCTCAGGACAGACTTTTCGACGTCGCTCAAGACAGGCTTATTCCGGCCTACGTGTGCGCTATTGATTTAAGAAATGGAAGTACGTGGCCGAAAACGACGGCGCAACCCTGCCCCTTACGAGCACCTCGAAGTTTTTCGAGGTGCTCTAACGATTAGTGGTTCGAGTTGCGTCTCACGAAACGGGTCAAACCGCACATCGAGCGGCGTTTCTTTGGCGGGTCCTGGGCCGATACGGGCGCCGACTGGCACGGATTGGAAGGCGAACTGCAACTCTCGGGGTGGGATCGCCAGCGGCGGGTTGTTCTGCTGCGTCGTCCGTTACAAGGTGGGGCGCTTTTGGCCAGTCAGTAACGGTCAGCAGATACCGGCCTTCATCGAAGAAGACGTGCCGGTCAACGTTACGAGTATGCGTTATTGGCGACGTTCTTGCCCCAAGAAGTCTGGACGATTGCCCAACCGTACCCGGGATCTCGCCGACGCTGAAAATAGCTTTGACGAACTCAAGAACCAATGGGCCTGGGACGGTTTCACGACGAACGATCTGCGCCGTTGCCAACTCACCGCGCCGGCCGTCGCGATCGCCTACAACTGCCGGAGTTTGTTTGTGCGACTGGCGCACCCGAAAGCCCGACCGGAAGCCATCGCATGCCGCTCTTTGCTGCTCTCGGACATCGCCGCCGCCACGGCCGGCTCGTGCACCCGCAAATCGGAGCCAACGGCCGGATTTAGGATTAAGCGTAACATCCGACGATTGAGCTCCGCGCCGGATTCGACAGCAGCTTCATGACGGCATCGGGCGCTTCAAGGACCTGATGCAGGGGCGATGTGGCCGCGGCACGCAAGGTACTCCGGAAGCTGCTCAAGGAACCAATTCGACGTATCCCGGTGAAACCAAACGGCAAGTAAGTGTTGTGGGCGGAAGGACAAACCACCGGCAGGGCCTTGCTGTCCCAAGGTTATATAAACGTGGCGTCCCCAAGGGGATTCGAACCCCTGTTACCGCCGTGAAAGGGCGGTGTCCTAGGCCTCTAGACGATGGGGACAAGGAACTTGATTGATCGGTCGGTCAGTGGTGGAGCCAGCGAGGATCGAACTCGCGACCTCAACAATGCCATTGTTGCGCTCTCCCAGCTGAGCTATGGCCCCACGCGATCGAGAACGCGAATATTAAAGAAAGACTTCGCGTTTGTCTAGGCTTTTTTGTTGATATAGACAATGGCTCGCCCGACTCTGGAAAGCGTCGTGTCTTTTCCCAACAACTCCAGAGTGACGTCGATGGGAGGCGATACCGTCGTTCCGGACACGGCAACCCGAAGCGGCTGAGCAACGCCTCCCATTTTCACGCCTAGCGTTTCCGCCGTTTTTACGATGACCTGATGAATCGCTTCGCGGCTCCAGTCGTCTAGCGCCCATAGTTGTGTTTCCACCGCTTGCAGCGCCCCTAAGGTATCGCCGGTCAGATGCTTGGCGGCAGCGTTTTCGTCGTACGTTTCGAACTCCTTATAAAAGAAGACGCTTGCCTTCGCCATATCGACCAGGGTCTTGCAGCGTTCGCGCTGCGCTTCGACCACCTTGACGGGATCGGGTCCCTGCGCGGGATCGATGTCAAGCTGCCCCAGATGCCAGCGTAAGTGATGCGCGACGTACAGGGGATCGCTGTGCATGATGTAGTGATGATTCAGCCACAACAGCTTTTCGGGATTGAACGCCGAGGCCGAATGATTGATGTCCGCAATATCGAACAGCTCGATCAGTTCGTCCACGGAGAAGATCTCCTGATCGCCGTGAGACCAGCCCAGGCGCGCCAGATAATTGATAAGCGCCTCCGGCAGATAGCCATCATCGCGGTATTGCATCACGCTGACCGCTCCGTGACGTTTCGACAACTTGGCCCCGTCTGGCCCGAGAATCATCGGCACGTGCGCATATTTCGGCAGCGGCGCGTCCAGAGCCTTCAGAATGTTGATCTGGCGCGGCGTGTTGTTGAGATGGTCGTCGCCGCGGATGACATGGGTGATCTTCATATCGAGATCGTCGACCACGACGGTGAAATTGTAGGTCGGCGTACCGTCCGAGCGGAGAATGACAAGGTCGTCCAGTTCGCTGTTTTTCACGACGACCCGACCGCGCACGAGATCTTCGATGACGACTTCGCCGTCATCGGGATTGCGGAATCGAATCACCGGCTGAACGCCTTCGCGGGGTCCGGTACGGTGACGGCACCGGCCGTCGTAGCGCGGCTTTTCCTTGCGCGCCAGTTGTTCGGTACGGAGACTATCCAGCTCCTCCCTAGTGCAATAGCAATGATAGGCTTTGCCCTCGTTCAGCAATTGCTGGGCAATGGCTCTATAACGCTCGAACCGATGGGTTTGATAAAACGGTCCTTCGTCGTATTCCAGGCCAAGCCAAGTCATACCTTCCAGAATCGCGTTGACTGCGTCGACGGTGGAACGCTCCAAGTCCGTATCTTCGATGCGCAAGATGAAGGTTCCGCCGTGCTTTCGCGCGTAAAGCCAGGAAAAAAGCGCCGTTCGCGCGCCGCCAACATGCAGGTAACCCGTAGGACTGGGAGCAAATCGGGTGCGTATGGTCATTCGAATAATCCTGAAAGAAGGCTTAAAGCTGCCGACTTTTGCCGTCGACGCTTGGTGACTAGAGGATAGGGAACGAATAATAATATCAAATTCCGGTACCTTCCTTCAGTGCGAAAGCCAAACCGCAGCCGCCCCGGATGGAATCGGAACTATCTTTAACATCGTTTTGGTTTTTCTCGAATTCAGTGTCATCAACGACCCAATAAAAACAATCCCTTCGTAATGCCCCTCGATACGGCGGATACTCTTCAAAATCCCTTTTTGCAGCTCTGCTACCAGGAAATGCGGAAGAAAACGCTCGTGTTGCCCACACTTCCCGACATTTCGCTGAAGATTCGCAAGGCGATCAACGACGACCGCGCGAACAATTCCAAGATCGCACGGGTCGTTCAAGTCGATCCCGCCATCACCGCACGGCTGATTCATATCGCCAACAGCCCGATTTATCATGGCCGCAAGAAGATAGAGAGTTGTCCTGAAGCTTTGACCCGGCTCGGGCTTAAAGCGGCGCAGCATTTGATCACCACGTTTTCCTTGAAGGCGGTGTTCAATGGCAAAACGCCCCAAATCCGTAAACGAATGCAGGAACTTTGGGTGCACAGCAGCTACGTCGCCGCCATCTGCGCAGTGCTCGCCCACAAGACGGGGGGGTTCGATCCCGATCGTGCCATGTTGGCCGCACTGGTTCACGATATCGGCACCGTCCCCGTGCTCACGTTCGCGGATCGGCACCCGGAATTGATCGCCGATCTCCGTCATCTCGACCAGGCGATACAAACCTTACGCGCACCCATCGGCGCGATGATCTTGAGGAAGTGGAATTTTCCAGACGATTTTGAAGATGTGGCCGTTCATGCTGAGAACTGGTTTCGCGATCACCCCGGTGCTCCGGACTACACCGACCTTGTAATCCTGGCTCAGTTGCACAGCTTCGTCGGCACGCTGCAGATCCATAAGTATCCCCGCATGAACGAAATTCCGGCTTACCGCAAGATCATGGCGGGGCAAGCGGCGACGGACCTGAGTAAAGACGTGCTCGGTCTCGCCAAGGAAGAAATTTTGCAGATTCAGCAGATGCTCACACGCTGACAGCGATGGAAATCCGGCTGCCCGTCCGCGTTTCGGCGACGTCCCCGCTTCAAGCCGGGGCACAGTCGTTCAAGCTCGGGGATATTCTTCGTGCCATCGTCGAGACCGAACTTAAGGACAACGCCTTTCTGCTCCGGCTCGATTCCGGCGGGCGCGCCCTGGTCGCATACAGCAGCGCGAACCTGAAGCCGGGACAAGTCCTCGAACTCGAAGTGGTCAAGCTGGGAACCACGCCCGAGCTGCGCATTCTGCCGCACGGTGCCGACTCCGCGACGTCCGAATCGACCGTGCAGCAGGCTTTACGTCTATTTTTGCCAAAACAGGAGCCGCTCGCCGATGTCATCCCGGAACTCCACCGGCTGATCGCCCAGGCCCGGCAAACGTCGGCACTGCCCGCCCCGGTCACGGAGGCATTGGAAAATCTCTTGGCCTCGATTCCGAAAAAATCGGAATTGATGTCACCCGAGGGCATGGAAAAAGGTTTATCGAATTCAGGCGTGTTTCTCGAGGCGAAGCTCGCCGCCGCCGTCGATTCCCCGGCGGACTTCGTCGACTCGGATTTCAAAGCGCGGCTGCTGCGCGTTCTCGATAGTCTCAAGACGCTTCGAGCGAATCCGGAGGCCGCGTCCGATGCGGCCCACGCTTCGACGAACGGCGAGCCGCCCGGCGCACGGCCACATACCCAACCTGCCATGGCCGAGGCCGGAGAGCAAACGGAACCACCGATTTTGCACGTGCGAGACGCCACCGCAGCCGAAGAGACTGCGCTCGCCGATGAGCGAAACGCGCAGCCCTTGGAGCGCGGAGACAAGGATTCCCCGAAGCCGCGGGGGGACTCCCCGCCCGCCGCGTCACGCGACCCGCAGCACGAACCATCCGCTGCACGCCGTGCCGCTTCGCCCGCGTCGGACGATCAAAAAGCCGCTGCGCCGGGAAACGAATTCCAAGTCGAACGTATCGTGCAAAAAGTGGAAGCCGCGCTCGCCAGAGTGGTGATGGATCAACTCGCGTCCCTGCCCGGAAACGATGCCACACAATCCGTTTGGCAATTGGCGATTCCCTTTACCGACGGATCGCATCAAGATACGGCGAGATTGCTCATCGCCAAGGATGCGAAGCTCGCCGGCGCAGACGGCACCGATTGCTGGTCGCTCACGCTGGAACTGCATCCACCGGAACTCGGAACGTTCTATGCGCGCATCGTCTTGAAGGGCGAGCGTATCGATACCTATTTATGGAGCGACACGGCAACGACGTCCAACCTGATCCGCGAGCAGTGCGAACGCCTAAGAGCAAGGCTGCACGGCGTGGGGCTTGTCGTAGGCCAACTCACGCCCCTGGATCGACCGCCGGATTCGCAGCGTTCCGAAAATCCCTCCCCTCCCCTCCTGGACCTCCGCGCATGAAACGGCTCGTCAATCCGCCCGATATCGCCGTGGCCCTGCATTACGACGGAGAGAGCGCGCCTCGGGTAACCGCAAAAGGCAAAGGCGCGGTCGCGGAGCAGATCATCGAGCGGGCACGGCAACACGATATTCCGCTGCATACCGACGAAGGTTTGGCGACCGTACTCGCGAAGATTCCGCTGGGCAATGAAATTCCGCGCGAACTCTATCTCGCCGTGGCCGAAGTAATCGCTTTCGCGTATTCGCTCAGCGGCAAAGTACCCGGGAAATAGTTCGGCAGCGTTCGCATACCGCAGCGCCGCGCTTGGGCTGCGCGCTGGTTTGAAGACGCTTGACTCGAAGAAGCAGGCGAAATACACGTGTATCAAGCGCTTATCTCGGTAGGTTCCCAAAACCCTTCGACTCCCCTCAGGACAGGCCTTTCGACCGGCTCGGGGCAAACGGTCTAGTGAGATAGGTTCTATACCCTGTAGCGCGTGGGATCGGCAACGCCGGCTTCCAGGAAGCCGGCTTTCCGAAATCGGCAAGAGTCGCACGTACCGCAGGCCCGCCCTTCCTCGTCAGCCGAATAACAGGACACGGTCAGACCATAATCAACGCCCAAACCCGTTCCGATGCGGATGATTTCGGCTTTTTTCAGCGCGATCAGCGGTGCATGCACTTTGAACCGGCTCCCCTCGACGCCGGCCTTGGTAGCCAAATTCGCCAAATGCTCGAACGCCTCGATGTACTCGGGACGGCAATCAGGGTAGCCGGAATAATCGACGGCGTTCACGCCGATGAAAATGTCCGTGCCGCCCAGCGCTTCTGCCCAGCCGAGGGAGAACGCCAGGAACACCGTGTTCCGCGCCGGCACGTAGGTGACGGGAATGCCCTCTTGCGGTGTCTCTGGCACCGCGATGCGGGTATCGGTGAGCGCCGAACCGCCGAATTCGCCAAGGCCTATCCGGACGATCTTGTGTTCGACCGCACCGCCGCTCTGCGCGACGCGGCGGGCGGCGTCGAGCTCTGCACTATGGCGCTGTCCGTAATCGAAACTGAGGGCGTAGCACGTATACCCCTGCGACTTCGCGATGGCCAGGGTGGTCGCCGAATCAAGGCCGCCGGAGAGCAAAACAACCGCTTTTTTCATCGTCGTCACCGTCCGGGGGTGTCGCCCCAGAGGATCTTATGTAGCTGTATTTGGAAGCGAACCTGCAAACGATCGCGCAAAATTTTCTCGGCGAGTTCCGTCGGGTTTTGCGCGCCCATGGCCGGCGAGAAAAGCACTTCACAGCGATCGGACAGACGGTATTCCTCCATGATAGCCTTGGCCCACTCGTAATCCTGTTCGTTCATGATAACGAACTTGAGCTGATCCTTCCGGTCGAGAAAGTCCAGGTTTCGATAGAGATTCTTCGACGCTTCGCCGGACGAGGGCGTCTTGAGGTCCAGAACCTTCACGACGCTCGGATTAACTTCCGACACATCCAAAGCGCCGCTGGTTTCCAGCGAGACCTCGTAGCCTTTTTCGATCAAAGCGTCCAGCAAGCACAAACACCCCCGCTGGACCAAGGGCTCGCCGCCGGTGACGGTCACATAGCGAGGACGGTACGAGCCGACGTCGTCCAGAATTTCAGCGATAGACATCTTGCGGCCGCCGGTGAAGGCGTAATTCGTGTCGCAGTATACACAACGCAGCGGACACCCCGTCAAACGGACAAAGACCGTAGGCAAGCCGACGGTGCGGGACTCACCTTGCAGGGAATAGAAAATTTCGGTTACTCGAAGTTGGTTCACTGATCAGGCGCTGCCAAAAATCAGCGCTTTGCGTCTTGCCGTAACTTGTCCAGCCGTTTCTCCGCCAACTTGGCCGCACTGGAGTCGGGATAACGCTTGACGACCTCGGTCAGCAGCTCCTTCGCATTCGCTTTCTGCCCGGTTTCATACTCGATGAGACCGATTTTCAGCAAGGCGTCCGGCACTTTGGCGCTCTGCGGAAAATCCTTGATCAGTTTCCGGAAAATGTCGCGCGAGGTATTGAACTCGCGACTGACGTAATAGGCCTCCGCAAGCCAATAGTGCGCATTGTCGGCGTAGTCTCCGGTCGGATAGGCTGCGATGAAATTTTTGAATTCCTTGATCGCTTCCGGATACTTGCCTTCTTTCAAGGTGTTGAAAGCCTTTTGATAGGCCGCCTGGCGATTTCCCGGATCGCCCCCCGGGGCGGGAGCGGGTTGCGTCGGGGCCTGAGACGCGGTCGCTTCCGCCGGAACCGTGCCATCGGGCGACGCGGACTGATCAAAGGGCGCCTGCGGCGCTCCGGAACCGCCCGCCGACAGCTGCTGCATACGCTGATCCAGATCCATGTACATCGTCTGTTGCTGCTTTTTCAGCTCTTCGAGCTGATGGGCAAGTTCCTCGTTTTCGCCGCGGAGCTTGAGCACTTCAGCCTGCAACTGCTCCATTCGGTTGTACATCTCCATCAGGGTGTTTCCCGAGAAACGCTTCTCCAACTGGGAGACGCGCTCCTCGAGGGTAGGCACCCCGTAGCCGGTTTGATTCTGATCGTTTCCACGGTCGTACATCTGGCCGTATTGCTGGGCACAGACAACCGTCCCGTGTAGCGATCCCAAGAACAGAAACGTGAGAACCGGCGTTCTAAGATGCATATCCGTCAGCGCCCCGAATAGGAAATTTCAACTCTACGATTCTGCTGCCAAGCCGATTCATCGTGGCCCGACACGGCCGGCTTTTCCTCGCCGAAGCTGACGATTTGCACCTGGCCGTCGTTTATGCCCTGGAATTGCATCATCCTGGCAACGGCCTTCGCTCTCTGCTCGCCCAACGCGATGTTGTACTCGGGGGAGCCCCGCTCGTCGGCATGTCCTTCCAAAATGACATTACGTTCCGGATGGGAAGCCAGATAACGCGCGTGGGCGCTGACGATCTCCCGGTATTCCGGCAGGACTTCGTAGCTGTCGTACATGAAATAAATGACGCGCTTGGACAAAGGGCTGGTCGGATCATCCAGCATCGGATCGCCGGTACCTCCTGCACCCGGACCGTAACCGGTCCCGCCCGGACCGCCGTACACGCCTCTATCTGTGCCGTCGCCGTATTTGCTGATCTCCGGGCCGCCCGGACCACCATTCACGCCGGCTTCGGCGCCGGACTCTTCGCGCACGCCCCCCTTCGAACTACAGCCGCTCAAAATAAGAGACATGATTGAGACGATCAATGCGGTCTTGACGAGTTTCATGTGTTTTCCCCATTGGCAAAATAGAAATGACTTACTGTTCTTAAAGCTTCTGCCCTGTGCGCGAATTCCTTTGACGCCGCGTTACGGGGACCAGGCCGGTTCGCGCACATGTCCGGCGTCGATACGAAGGCTTTGCTGAACCCTGCCGTCTATGGAAACGGCCGCCAACTGTCCCACTCCCCCGCTCTTCGAAGCGTAAAGAATCATGCTCCCGTTAGGCGCAAAACCCGGCGATTCATCCAGACGTCCATTGGTCAACACGCGCAAGGCTCTCGTCTGCAAATCCATGACGGCAATCCGGTAGTCGCCGCCATTGCCGTGAACCATCGCGATGCTGCGCCCGTCGGGCGAGAACACGCCGCGTGCGTTGTATTCTCCCTCGTAGGTCAAGCGCTGCGCCGATCCGCCGGAGGAGGAGACGATATAAAGCTGCGGTTTTCCGCCGCGGTCCGAGGTGAACACGATACTACTGCCGTCCGGTGACCAATTCGGCTCGGTATCGATGCCGATATGATCCGTGATCCGACGCAACGAACGGGACGCCAAGTTCATCACATAAACATCCGGATTGCCGTCTTTGGACAGAGTCATGGCCAATTGAGAGCCGTCCGGAGACCAGGCCGGCGCGCCGTTGATGCCGGGCGCATCGGACACTTTCTGACGTTCGCCGGTCGCGAGGGTCTGGATGAAGATGGCCGAGGTCCTGTTTTCGAACGACACGTAGGCGATGCGCTTGCCGTCCGGCGCCCAGGCCGGGGACATGATCGGCTCGACCGAGCTGATGATGGTTTGCGGGTTATATCCGTCGGTATCGGCGATCTGGAGGCGATACTGGCGATCGCGCGGACCGCTGCCGGTCACGGTCACGTACGCCACACGAGTAGCGAAAGCGCCGGGCTCGCCGGTCAGCTGCTGATAAATCATGTCGGCGATGCGGTGGGCTGTGCGGCGCGTCTCCGGCGCATTGAACGGCATTCTGGCGCTGGTCAGCAGCGTTCCGTTTATCGCATCGTACAGGAAGAATTCGGCCTCGTACTGGCTTCCGGCGCCGGGCTGAACCCGCCCTATGACCAGATGATCCTGCTTCAACAGCTGCCAGGTCCGGAATCGGACTTGTTCAGGCGCCGTCGGCGTTTCCAGCATTTCGCTTTCCGGCAAAGGTTTGAAGCGTCCGCTGCGCGCCAAATCGGCGGCGACGATGCTGCCGATGTTGTCGCCCGGCAAAATCGTCTGACCGAACGGCACCACGGCGATCGGCATGGCGCCTTCGACCCCCCGGGTAATTTCCACGTTCAGCTCGGATCGCGCCCAACCGCTGAAGAGCATGAGTAACACGCTCAAAAGGAAAACGCTGCGAAATCGTCTGTTCATCAAACACCTGGACAAGAATTATTCGGGCTTGAATGTGAATGTAAATGAACGGAGTTGCTCCGCCACTTTAGGGTCACTGGGCCAAGGCAAGGGCGAAGCCTTTCGCACGGCAGCCTCGGCGGATCGGTCGAATACCGAATCGCCGCTGCTTTTAATGACTTGTGCATCCGTTACTTCGCCGCCAGGAAGCGTGCGCACTCGAATTATACAGGACAGCCCGCTCTTGGCGGACGGCGGACGAAGCCACGAGCGCGTAACTTTCGGCTTGATATAGGTGTTTGCCCAGTCGCTCGCCGCTTGCTTGGCCTGCTGTTCCATCGCGGCTCGATGTTCTTCTTCGAGCTGCTCGCGCAATGCTAGCTCGCGCTCAGCCTGTAGCCTGCGCGCCTCTTCCTCAGCCTTCCGTTTTGCCTCGGCCTCGGCTTTACGGCGGGCATCCTCTTCGGCCTTGAGCTTGGCTTCCAGGTCGGCCTTGCGGCGCGCTTCTTCTTCGGCTTTTCGTTTGGCCTCGGCTTCCGCTTTCTGCTTAGCCTCCAACTCCGCCTTTCGCTTCGCTTCAGCCTCGGCTTTTTGCTTAGCTTCCAGCTCGGCCTTTCGTTTCGCTTCGGCTTCCGCCTTCTGCTTGGCCTCCAGCTCCGCTTTCC
>DYIL01000026.1 GCA_020723665.1 Methyloversatilis universalis | reverse complement strand
AAACTGCACACTTGATCGATGAAGAAATTCGCTCTGTGATCGATCGTAACTACGAGCGTTCGGAACGCCTGCTGCGCGAGAACATGGACAAATTACATCTGATGGCGGAAGCCTTGATCAAATACGAGACGATAGACCGCTTCCAAATCGACGACATCATGGAAGGGAAGGTTCCGCGGCCGCCGCAGAGCTGGGGCGAAGCGCCTCCGAGTGGTGGCGCCGCTGCGGGTGTGGGGGCTAAGGACGCTTCTAAAGCAAAGGGAGCTGGCGGAATCGGCAAGGCGGCGGAACAGCACTGATTCTCTTTTTCGTCTAAACGAAACCCCCGGCATCGTCTTGGATGCGGGGGTTTTGCTTTTTGAGGGATCGCCTACACTACTGGCTGAGTTCGCGTGTTCCGGTGCGCCAGAGACCACGGGTGCGGCAAGGGGTGGAAATAGGGATGGCCACGGGGATTGCGTAATCTCCATGCTTCTTGCAAGGATAAGGTATTGTATTAACGTGTTCTTGTTCGAGCCGACTCGGCGGATGGACTAGCGCTTGCAGCGTCGAAACCGAATAATTGAATTAATTAAAGGACACAGAATGAAAAAATCATACTTTGGTACAGACGGAATTCGCGGCAAGGTAGGGGAGTATCCAATTACGCCGGACTTTGTGCTGAAGTTGGGTTGGGCTGCTGGGCGCGTATTTTCGTTGGATCGCTACCCTTCCAATGTTCTGATCGGAAAGGACACCAGGATTTCGGGGTACATGTTCGAATCTGCGCTGGAGGCCGGCCTGGCGGCGGCGGGGATCAACACGCAGTTGCTCGGGCCTATGCCGACACCCGCAATCGCCTATCTGACGCGAACCTTTCGCGCGCAGGCAGGAATAGTGATCAGCGCGTCGCACAATCCGCATTACGATAACGGAATTAAGTTTTTCGGGCCGGACGGGATGAAGCTCCCGGACGAAGTGGAGCTCCAGATCGAAGAGTATATGGACAAGCCGATGACGACCGTGGAGTCTTCACGGATCGGCAAGGCATCCCGCATCGGCGATGCGGTGGGGCGTTATATCGAGTTTTGCAAGAGTACCATTCCTTCCCGTATCGAATTCAACGGATTCAAAATTGTTGTCGATTGTGCTCACGGCTCGACCTATCATATTGCGCCCCATGTATTCGAGGAAGTCGGCGCGAGTGTTGTGGCTATAGGCGTTCAGCCCAATGGACTGAACATTAACGAAGGTGTCGGCGCGACTAAACCCGAGCGGCTCAGTCAGGTGGTATTGGAAGAACGGGCAGATTTTGGAATTGCCCTGGACGGCGATGGCGATCGCTTGATTATGGTCGATCATAAAGGCGAAATCGTCGATGGCGATGAACTCATTTACATCATCGCCAAGTCACGCCTGGAAAGCAGCGGGTTGCGAGGCCCCGTGGTGGGCACCCTGATGAGCAACTTGGGGCTGGAACACGCCTTGCAGGCGTTGGGTGTGGAGTTCAAGCGTGCCGCCGTTGGCGATCGTTACGTGATGGAAATGATGCTTCAGCACGACAGCGTGCTTGGCGGTGAAAGCTCAGGGCATATCATATGCCGTGACCGGATCACGACCGGCGACGGCATCGTTTCCGCTCTGCAGGTCATGGCGGCCATGCACGAGACGGGAAGATCGCTAAACGAGTTGAAGAGCGGTATGACGAAATACCCGCAGTGTTTAGTGAACGTCAAGGTTCGGGAGAAAGTTAATTTGGACGAGCTTGAACCGGTTCAGGCACTGAAAAACGAAATTCAGCGCGAACTCGGCAACACCGGTCGCATTCTCCTCAGATCTTCCGGAACAGAGCCCTTGGTAAGGGTTATGGTGGAGGGGCAGGACGCGAACATCGTTCGCGCAACCGCCGATCGCCTGGCTAACGCCGTCTCTTCGGCCCTGAGTTAGAGATGCTTTCGAGACGAACCGTTAGAGTTCCGATGGTCTGATTTGTACAAGCATAAATCGAGGTTATACGTCGATGCGTATCTTGCACACGATGATCCGGGTTGGAGACCTGGATCGATCGATTCGCTTTTACACCGAAATTCTGGGGATGAAACTTTTAAGAAAAGAAGATTTTCCCGATGGAAAATTTACCCTGGCTTTCGTCGGCTACGGTGACGAACGTCACAATTCGGTCATCGAGTTGACCTACAACTGGGGCACCGAGAGCTATGATCACGGCAATGCCTTTGGCCACATTGCGGTCGAAGTCGACGATGTGTATGACGCTGTAGAACGTATAAGGCAGGCAGGCGGCGAAATTTTGCGCGAAGCCGGTCCTATGAAACATGGGACGACGGTAATTGCTTTTATAGCCGATCCGGACGGCTACAAAATCGAGTTAATCGGAAAGAAATGAATCGTTTTTGTATCTTTTTTGTACGTTGTTTTTATACGTTAACGGCGAGAACTGTCAGGACGCCGTGCCTGGCGAAAAAACCAGAGATTTGTTTTAATACTGGCTGAGCGTCGGTCTTATAACAATAAGGAGAATGAGGATGTCAAAAGGGCAAAACTTACAAGATCCGTTCCTGAATGCGTTAAGAAAAGAACATGTTCCCGTTTCGATCTATCTCGTAAACGGGATTAAATTACAAGGTAAAGTGGATTCTTTCGATCAATACGTCATCATACTCAAGAACACTGTAAGCCAAATGGTTTACAAACATGCCATTTCTACGATCGTCCCGGCGCGTCAAGTCCGCCTGCCGCATGCGGCGGAAGGATCGGAAGACGAGGGTTGATCGACAACTCCATGTGAGCGGTTGGATGGTTGTATCGCAGCAAGCCGAGGAGAAGAGTTTAGTTGTTTGAAAGGCCGAAGTCCGGTGAGCGTGCCGTGCTCGTTCACATGGCGGCTCAGGATGAGACCGAAGCTCTTGTGGAACTTCAGGAACTTGCCGTATCCGCAGGCGCGGAGCCTGTAGCGATCGTGACAGGCAAGAGACATGCTCCGGATCCACGTTATTACATTGGAAAAGGGAAGCTTGACGAATTGGCTCGGATCGTTCGGGAAAATCAAGCAGAACTAGTTCTTTTCAATCATCCTTTAACGCCGAGCCAAGAGCGCAATTTAGAGAAAGAACTCTCGGTCAGGGTAATCGACCGCACCGGGTTGATTCTCGATATCTTCGCCCAACGGGCACAATCCTTCGAAGGCAAACTGCAGGTCGAATTGGCTCAATTGCGGCATCTGTCCACCCGCTTGGTACGCGGTTGGACTCATTTGGAACGTCAAAAAGGCGGCATAGGCCTGCGCGGTCCTGGAGAGACGCAGCTTGAGACAGATAAGCGTCTAATCGCCGATCGAATACGGCAGATTCAAAAACGTTTGGAGAAGGTCGAGCGGCAGCGCGAACAGGGGCGCTCCGCGAGACGGCGGGCCGAGCTGCCGGTTGTCAGTCTGGTCGGATATACAAACGCCGGCAAGTCGACTCTGTTCAATGCCTTGACCGGGGCTGGCGTTTATGCGGCGAACCAGTTGTTCGCTACGCTCGATCCCACACTTCGGCGCTTGCAGTTGACACCGAATTTGACGGTTATTCTCGCCGACACGGTCGGGTTTATCCGCCATTTGCCGCACGAGCTGATCGCTGCATTTCGTTCCACGCTAAAGGAAGCCGCCGATGCGCATTTGTTGCTTCACGTCGTCGATGCCAGTGACGAACGGGCAGATGAAACGGTATTCGAAGTCAATCGTGTGCTGTGCGAAATCGGAGCGGATCACGTCAGGCAAATTCAGGTTTTCAATAAGATCGATCAAGTCGGCGACATGTCGCCGCACACCGAGAAGAATGAGATCGGCGAGGTTCGGAAGGTCTGGTTGTCCGCCAAGACCGGTTCAGGGTTGCCGTTGCTTCAGCAGGCTTTAGAGTCATTCTTCCGCGGTGAAGTGATTCACCGCAGAGTTCATTTGGGGCCGGCAAATGCAGGGTTGAGAGCAAGACTGTATGGTGCGGCCAGGATTTTGAGGGAAGAGTCGGACGGCACTGGAGGATGGAATTTAGACGTGGAGCTTCTCGCGAGAGACGTGAAGTTATTGCATGAAGTCGACAAACTCAAGGCTCCAATACCTGAACAGGAATCAATTTCATAATGATGTCAATGCCCAAGCGCGCTTCTGGTGCGAAGCGGTGTACGATTCGTTGCAAGGTGGCGGGGCATGTAGAGCGCGCTCGGATCAGCAAGTAACCGGACGTTCCGGCCGCTGCGATGGGGCTACGGCAAGCGTTCGGCGGGTACCTTTTGGATGCTCGTTTTTGTATATCCAACCGTTTTCCTAGATAATTCTAAAATTCACGCCGTAGTAACGGCTTTGTTATTGCTCTTAACGAGAGCATCAAGATCTGCACTATAGGAGTTATCCAATGTCCTGGAACGAACCGGGCGGCAAAAAAGATCCGTGGAGCGGGCGTGATCAGCAAGAGACACCTCCGGACTTGGAAGAGGTCATGCGCGGATTACATGAAAAGATCGGCAGGTTTTTCGGTGGCGGTGAAAATGCGCCTTTTAGGACGATCGGTTTATTTCTCCTGATTGCTGTGGCTGTCTGGGGGTTGACCGGTATTTATCTCGTTGATGAAGGAAGTCGAGGTGTCGTGACACGTTTCGGCCGTTACGCCGACACCACTATGCCTGGATTGCATTGGCACATCCCCGCGCCGATAGAGCATGTTCAAGTCGTCAATATGGAGCAGCAGCGCTTTCTGGAAGTGGGCTATCGTTCCGGGGGGCGTCAACAATCTCTGGGTTCCGTACCTAAAGAAGCCCTTATGCTCACGCAGGACGAGAATATTATCGATATTCGATTGGCTGTGCAGTATCAGATCAAGGATGCAAAGGATTATCTCTTCAACGTTGCCGACCCGGATGAGACGCTGAAACAGGTTATCGAAAGTGCGGAACGCGCCGTAATCGGGAAAAGCACGATGGATTTCGTTTTGACCGAGGGGCGGGGTAAGGTTGCGGACGAGATCAAGAGCGAGATTCAGCAAACCTTAGACCAATACCGAACAGGAATCCGGGTAAGTAATGTAAGCTTAGTGGATGCCCAGGCGCCGGAAGAGGTTCAGGCGGCGTTTATGGATGCGATCAAGGCGCGAGAAGATGAGCAGCGGCTGAAAAACGAGGCGGAAGCTTACGCCAACGAAGTCGTGCCGAAAGCGCGTGGCGCCGCGGCTCGTCTTCTGGAGGAGTCGGAAGCCTATAAGCAGCGCGTCATTGCGCGCGCGGAAGGTGACGCGAGCCGATTCAAGCAGTTGCTGGCGGAGTACGACAAGGCCCCGGAAGTCACTCGTGAGCGCCTGTACCTCGATACGATGGAAGAAGTTCTTGCTCGCACCGGAACATTGTTGATCGATGTTAAAAACGGCAATAATCTGCTGTATTTGCCCATAGACAAACTTCAAAAGACTGCGTCACCGTTGATGCCATCTAGAGATACTGAAAACACCACCATTACCGCTCCGGAAATATCGGACAGCGGGACTCCTAGGAGTATCCGCTCGACGACCCGAGGTCGTGAAGGAAGGGGACAATAATGATTAATAAAAATACCCTGATTCTTGCCCTTGTTTTCGTTCTGCTGGTATTGAGTGCTACCTCTATATTCACAGTATCGGAAACGGAAAGAGCTTTATTGTTGGAATTTAAGAAAATCGTTCGAACCGATTTCGAACCGGGGTTGCATTTCAAGCTTCCCTATCAGGAAGTGAAGAAATACGACGACCGAATTTTGACCTTGGAGTCCAAGCCGGAACGGTTTCTTACCTCTGAAAAGAAAAATGTTATCGTTACTTGGTTTGTAAAATGGCGAATCGAAGATTCCACGAAGTTTTATAAGGCGGTTGGCGGCGATAAAGCGGCGGCGAACATTCGTCTCGACCAAATAACGAAAGACGCATTGCGAAACGAGTTCAGCAAGCGAACTATCCGCGAAGTGGTTTCCTTGGAGCGGAGTCAAATCCGCGATCTTTTGATCAAGACGGTCAATCCGGTGGTGGATGACTTGGGCGTTGAGGTCATCGATATTCGCGTGAAAGGAATCGATTTGCCGGAGGAGGTCAGTTCGTCGGTATATCGGCGTATGGAAGCCGAGCGGGCGCGCGTTGCGAGAGATTTTCGCTCCCGTGGTGCGGAGGCCGCCGAGCGTATCCGCGCAGAAGCCGATCGTCAGCGAGAAGTAATACTAGCCGACGCCTATCGGGATTCCGAGATCAAGCGTGGTGAGGGCGATGCCACCGCATCGGAGATTTATGCTCAGGCCTATGGTAAAAACCCGGAGTTTTTCGAGTTTTATCGGAGCTTGGGGGCTTACAGGCAAGTGTTCAAGGATGAGAACGATATGATCGTGTTGGAGCCTGATTCGAAATTCTTCCAATATTTCAAGAAGCCAAAATAACGGGACCATCACTCCCGCGTGTTTTCTGTCACCCCTTGGTCCGGTTGGCGCGACCAAGGGTCTGGCGGTGTCGCCGTTGGCAGCTGAATTTCACTACGGCACAAAGTGCCAGAATGAGTTTCACGGCAACACGTCCGTTGCAAAAAACCTTGTCCACTCATATCCGTTTCCGTTTGCTGAGCTTACCGAATTCGATGCGAACCGAAGATAACTGGCTGTTGCCCGAAGGCATTGACGAAGTTTTTCCGGAAGAGGCCGAGCGCTTGGAGCGGCTGCGTCGGAAGATCATCGATTTGTTCGCCAGTTGGGGATACCGCTTGGTCATGCCGCCGCTGATCGAATTCATTGAATCGCTCTTGACTGGTTCCGGCAACGATCTCGATTTGCAGACATTCAAGATCATCGATCAGATCAGCGGTCGGTTAATGGGAATACGAGCCGATATGACGCCTCAGGTTGCGCGCATCGATGCGCGCAATCTCGGCAGCGAGGTACCGACGCGGCTGTGTTACATGGGGACGGTGCTCCGCACGCAGTCGGATCATCTCGAAAAATCCCGCAGTCCGCTACAGGTCGGGGCCGAATTGTATGGGCACGCAGGCAATGCCAGCGACTTGGAAGTCATCCGCCTGATGTTGGAGATGCTTGCCGTTGCGGGTATCGAAAGCGTCCACCTCGATCTGGGGCACGTCGGCATATATCGCGAGTTGGCGCGTCAAGCGGGCTTGGATGCAACGCAGGAGGCGGAGTTATTCGAAATTCTTCAGCGGAAAGATTATCCGGAACTAGTGACTCTGTTACGCGCACTGACGGTCAGCGATTCCGCCGCCGAGATGTTAAAGGCGCTAATCGATCTAAATGGGCATGAGGGTGTCATAGAGGAAGCCAGGAAGCGATTGGCATCCGCGAACGAGCCGGTGCATCGGGCTTTGGCCGATTTGGAGTCCGTTTCGAACGGCCTGTCACGTTTGTTTCCCGCGTTGCGGATCAATTTTGATCTTGCGGAATTGCGGGGTTATCACTACAAAACGGGTGTCGTATTCGCCGCCTTTGTACCGGGTTACGGTAGGGAAATCGCGCGTGGCGGCCGTTACGATGAGATAGGAAAAATTTTCGGGCGTGCACGCCCTGCGACGGGGTTCAGTGCCGATTTGAAGGTTCTGGCACGCTTGGGCAACGGGGCAGGCGACGGTCTGGTCGGTATGCGTATTTTCTCGCCCGCCGTAGACGATCCCGATTTGCACGAAAAGGTACGCCATTTGCGCGGTGCGGGGCAAACGGTGATTCAGGCGTTGTCAGGTCAAACCGGCGGGGCTCGCGAGATGGCCTGTTCGCACTACCTTCGAAAGCATGGGCAGAACTGGGAAATCTTTCCCGTTGGCGATTGAGCCAACAATTACCGCAATATAAAACGTCAAACGGAATCAAGAATGGGTAAAAACGTCATAGTCATCGGCACCCAGTGGGGCGATGAAGGTAAAGGTAAGCTGGTCGACTTGCTGACCGAGCGTGCGGATGCGGTCGTCCGTTTCCAGGGCGGCCACAATGCCGGACACACCTTGGTCATCGACGGCCAAAAGACGGTATTGCATTTAATACCTTCCGGCGTATTGCGGGAATCGGTGAGATGTTTGATCGGCAACGGCGTGGTGTTATCCCCCAAGGCTTTATTGGAAGAACTCTCGCTGCTCGAAAAGGCCGGTATTCCGGTGCGCGACCGGCTAACGATCAGCGAAGCCTGTGCCCTGATACTGCCCATTCACGTGGCATTGGACGTGGCGCGCGAAAAATTTCGCGGCGACAAGGCGATAGGCACGACCGGAAGGGGTATCGGTCCCGCTTATGAAGACAAGGTCTCGCGGCGAGGGCTGCGAGCGGGCGATCTGCTCTATCCGGAGGCATTTGCCGAAAGATTGCGGGAACTCATGGATTACCACAATTTCGTGCTGGGTGGGTTTTACGGGCAGCCCCAGCTCGATTATCAGCAGGTGCTGGACGAGACGATGGCATTGGGCGAGCAGATTAAGCCTATGCTGGGTGACGTCGCGGGTACGCTGCACGCTTACCGCGAAGAGGGCCGGAATGTTCTTTTCGAGGGTGCCCAAGGGGCGATGCTGGATATCGATCACGGCACTTATCCCTACGTGACCTCGTCTAATACTACGGCGGGCGGTGCGGCGTCCGGCAGCGGAATGGGCTTGCTGGATTTCGACTACGTACTGGGCATTACGAAAGCCTATTCGACGCGGGTCGGAAACGGACCCTTTCCGACGGAGCTTTCGAATGAGATCGGCAGGCATTTATCAGCGAAAGGTGTGGAATTCGGCGCGACTACCGGGCGAGCGCGCCGGTGCGGCTGGTTCGATGCCGTACTGATGAAGCGCTCGGCGAAACTCAACAGCCTGAGCGGGTTGTGCCTCACGAAATTGGACGTTTTGGATGGGCTGGAAAAAATCGGGATTTGTACGGCTTATCGATACAAAGGCGAGGAAATTCGCACCGTACCGATCGGTGCCGACAGTTACGCTCAGTGCGAGCCGGTTATCGAGGAGCTTTCAGGATGGCGGGAATCAACGGCTGGCATCACTTCGCGCGAAGATCTTCCCGCAAACGCCAGGGTTTATATCGAACGGATCGAAGAACTGGTCGGTGTGCCGGTCGATATTCTCTCGACGGGCCCTGATCGCAGCGAGACGATCCTTCTGAAGAATCCCTTCGATTAAGGGATAAGGATGGTGCCGAGGAGAGGACTTGAACCTCCACGGGTCTCCCCACATGAACCTGAATCATGCGTGTCTACCAATTTCACCACCTCGGCAGAGGTGAGTCGAGCGACTCAATTGGAGTCGTGAATTTTGCTATTTATAGATTGAGTTGTCAATATCAAAAGTTTTGAACCGAATCGTTCGCCTCGCGAGAGCTTATCGGACCCAAGGCTGTCCGAAGGCGAAGAACCAAACACAGAAACAGGAAAAGTATCGATGATCAAATCCGCCCCTACGACAGTTAGAGGGTTTAGGTTCGAGGATCCCTTCGCCGAAAGGGAGGCGGGAAAATACGAGCGTCCCATTCCCAGTCGGGAATTGATTCTCGAGGTGATGAAAGCGCAGGGCGTTCCTTTAAGGGTCGAAGACCTTGCCAGTGTATTGGGCGTACAAGAGGACGAAGACGTTGAATCGCTGCGTCGTCGTCTCAACGCCATGGAGCGGGATGGGCAGATACTGAGGAACCGCCGCAATTATTACTGCATTGTAAATCACAAAGACCTCATCGTAGGGCGCGTCATCGGCCATCCCGATGGCTTCGGCTTTCTTCGGCCAGACGAAGGCGGCGATGATTTGTTTCTCTCACCCAAGGAAATGCGCGCGCTCATGCACGATGACCGGGCTGTGGTGTGCGTTCGCGGCGTCGACCGCCGCGGGCGGCGGGAGGCGGGCGTTGTCGAGGTACTGGAGCGGAACACGCATCACATCGTGGGCCGACTGTATCTCGAACAGGGCATCTCCTTCGTCGTCCCGGATAACAAGCATATCGCTCACGACGTTCTGATTCCCGACGAGCATAGAAACGGCGCGCGTCCCGGACAGATCGTGGTTGCCGAGATCATCGAGCAGCCAACCCGGCAGCGTGATCCCATCGGTCGCATCAAAGAGGTCCTGGGGGATCACATGGCGCCTGGGATGGAGATCGAAGTGGCGATTCGCAGTTTCGATCTGCCGTCCGAGTGGTCGGAGGCCGTGTTGAAAGCGGTTGCGGGTTTGAGCACGGAGGTCGCGGAGGAGGATAAGGCCGGCCGTGTCGATTTGCGCCACCTGCCGCTGGTGACGATCGACGGGGAAGATGCCCGCGATTTCGATGATGCCGTGTACTGCGAGCGTACCCCGAAAGGGTGGAAGCTGTACGTCGCCATCGCCGATGTTTCCCATTACGTTCGGCCCGGAACCGCGCTGGACGATGAAGCGAGAAACCGCGGCAATTCGGTGTATTTTCCCGATCGGGTTATTCCTATGCTGCCGGAGGTACTCTCAAACGGTTTGTGCTCGCTCAACCCCGAGCAGGACCGTCTATGCATGGTTTGCGAAATTTATATCAACACCGAGGGTACCATCGTCCGCTCGCGTTTCTACTCGGGGCTGATGTTTTCCCATGCGCGGCTTACTTACACCGAAGTCGCCCGTATGATCGTCGATGGCGACAAGTTGCTGAGAAAAAAATATCGTGCCCTGGTGCCTCACCTGGAGGAACTGCATGCGCTCTACAAAGTACTGCGGCGAGCGAGAGAGGCGCGGGGGGCGATGGATTTCGATACCCAGGAATCCTACATCGTCTTCGGAGAAGGCAAGAAAATCTCGCAGATCGTGCCGCGCGAGCGTAACGATGCCCATCGTCTCATCGAGGAGTGCATGATCACCGCCAATATCGCGGCGGCGCGCTACTTGGCCCGTCAAAAACTTCCTCATGTGCTCCGGATTCACGAAGGGCCTACCGCCGAGCGACTGGCTGACCTGCGGGCTTTTCTCGGAAAGGTCGGCTTGCGTCTCGGAGGCGGCGATAATCCTGGACCGAAAGACTATTTCGAGATTCTGGACGAGATCACCGGCCGACCCGACGAACACCTGATTCAGACCGTACTGCTACGTTCGCTGCCTCAGGCTATTTATAGCCCAGAGAAAAAAGGCCATTTCGGGCTGGCACTGGATGCCTACACTCATTTCACCTCGCCCATCAGGCGCTACCCGGATTTGCTGGTGCATCGGGCGATTCGTCACGCGCTCGAAAACAAGAAGAGGGAAGAATTCTACTATTCCCACAACGATATGGTGTTGATCGGCGAGCATTGCTCGTACACTGAGCGGCGCGCCGACGAGGCCACCCGTGACGTCATTGCCTGGCTCAAGTGCGAGTACATGCTGGACAAGTTGGGAGAGGAGTTCGACGGGGTGATTTCGGCCGTGACGCCGTTCGGTTTTTTTGTGGAACTGAAAGACATTTTCGTCGAAGGTCTGGTTCACGTTTCGACTTTGGATAAGGATTTCTTTCATTACGATCCGATCGGTTATCGTTTGGAGGGGCAGCGGAGCGGCGTGACTTACAGGCTGGGCGACAGCGTTCGAGTGGTCGTGGCTCGTGTGGATCTGGATGAACGGAAAATCGACCTCGAACTGGTAAAGCGCGCCGAGTCTCCGGCGCGTCGGACCCGTAAGAAAAGACGCCGTTCATGAAGAACCGGCGTCGCGTGGCAGGTCTACATGCGGCGGAAGCCGCGCTCGAAAATGTCCCGGACCGAATCATCAGTGCTTGGGTCGACCCGCGACGGGAAGATGGTCGTATTGCGGTCATTGAGCGGAAATTGGCATCCCTTGGCATTCCGGTTCAGCCGGCCGCACGAACGCGACTCGATTCCCTGGCTGGAAGCCAAAAGCACCAGGGCATCGTTCTCGAGTTGAAACTCGCCGCCGAACTCGGGGAGTCGGAGCTTCGAGATGCATTGGCGAACGTTTCTGAGCAGCCGTTTTTTCTGGTCCTAGATCACGTACAAGATCCGCATAATCTCGGAGCTTGTCTGCGCAGCGCCGATGCCGCGGGCGTACAGGGCGTCATCATCACGAAGGATCAGTCGGTGGGACTGACGCCGACCGTGGCCAAAGTCGCCTCCGGCGCGGCTGAAGCCGTGCCTCTCTACCGTGTGACCAATTTGAATCGAGTCCTTGGCTGGCTGAAGGAGGCCGGTTTGTGGATCGTGGGGGCTGCGGGCGAGGCCGAGCGAACGCTGTACCAAGCCGACTTTGCCGTTCCGTTAGCGCTGGTAGTCGGGGCGGAAGAAAAAGGCTTGCGCCGCCTGACGCGCGAGTCCTGCGACTTTTTAGTCAAAATTCCTATGTTCGGCCATGTTGAAAGCCTCAACTTGTCAGTCGCGACAGGCGTATTGCTTTTCGAGGCTGTACGTCAGCGTACACAGTCGAGCCGGACTTAATGCCCCGAGTCGTGCTCGCCTACCTGGATCATCAAGCTGGGGGCCGAGATGTTGAAACCTTGTCTGTGGATGTCGATATTGACATAGATCAGCGGAGCCAACACCAGGGTCGCCAAGCCCAGAAGTTTTGCCCCTCTCTTTGCTGCATAACGGGGTTCCAGATGCATCCAACACCAGAGGTAGATTTCGAGTACCATGGTCGGCCTTTATGGGGTGGTAGAGCGTACAAGTTCAGACTATTGTGAATAAGACCATCCTATAACTGAGAATAGCCGTTCGATCATGCGACAAAAACGCGCACCTGCTTCAACTCTAGACGTTTTGCAAAGGGTATGCCTTTTCAAGGTTTTCATCGCCCAGTCTCTGTAAGTAGGCGCGAGTTCTTTGTTTAGCTGTAGGACCATTTTAAAATGCCAAGATCGGTTGCTGCATCCGGCCGGTCCGACAACACCCGCTAGACGGGTGTTTTTTTGACAATCTCCCGTGGTTGGTTATCTAGATGCCCTCATCGTCTTCGCCCAAGCCATTTCACGATACCGTACGCGCACTACAGTGGTGCGAGCAAGGACTCCGCGTGCTCGATCAGCGCCGGCTTCCGAATGTCGTTGAATATGAGACATTCAACAGCGCCCCGGGCGTGGCCGAGGCGATTGCCTCGATGCGCGTGCGCGGAGCCCCTGCGATCGGCATTGCCGCCGCTTACGGCGTAGTTTTGGCCGCGCGTCAAAGATATCGCGAAACTCCGGATACTTGGAAAGACGCGATCGAAGCAGACCTGGCCGTACTGGCCGGCTCGCGTCCCACCGCCGTGAACCTTTTCTGGGCGCTCGATCGGATGCGGTCGGAAATCGGGGCTATAGAAGGCGATCCCGAGCCCACTCTGTTGCAGGCCGCTCGTTTTATCCATGAAGAGGACATCGCGGCTAATCGAAAAATGGGTCAGTTGGGCGCTTCTTTGCTCGTCGGGGCCGGCGGCGTGTTGACCCACTGCAACACGGGTTCTCTTGCGACCGGCGGCTACGGCACCGCGCTCGGCGTGGTTCGGAGTGCCTACCGGCAGGGCGTTACGAGGATTTTCGCGACCGAAACCCGTCCCTGGTTACAGGGGGCTCGACTGACCGTTTGGGAACTGGAGCAGGACGGTATACCCGCGACGTTGATCGCCGACTCCGCGGCAGCCTATTTGATGAAAACGGGTGCGATCCAATGGATCGCCGTCGGAGCCGACCGCATCGCGGCGAACGGCGACACCGCCAACAAGATCGGCACTTATGCCTTGGCCGTCGCTGCCCGCCACCACGGCGTGAAATTCATGGTGGTCGCGCCGACGTCGACGATCGATTGGCGGACAGAAACGGGGGCAAGTATCAAGATCGAGGAGCGGGGTCAGAACGAATTGCTGAACGACTGTTTCGCAAGGCCGGGCAGCGTCATTACGGCCTGGAATCCTGTGTTTGACGTGACTCCGGCCGAATTGATCGATTGCATCGTGACCGAGCGGGGCGTCGTTCGAAATCCCGATCGGCAGGCCATGATGGTGCTGGCGGATGCGGGCTGAACCCGCGTTACCCCAGCCCGTGCGTCAATCGAAGGTGAAGATGGCGACAGGCTGTCCGTTTTTTCTGTTGACACCGCTCTTGCCTCCGTTCCGCCGGTTCGATCCCGTCCTCGTCGGGCAATCGGGGTGTCGGCGGAGCCGTTGTTATCGCCTGAGCGTCGGCCGTACGCCGCAAATATTCTTAATCCCGATTTACCCAAGTCTCACGAAGGATAACCGATGTTAGATCCACGTCTTTTCCGCACTCAACTGGATGAGGTCGAAGCGCAGTTGGCGCGGCGTTCCTTCAAGCTCGACACCGAGGTCTTTCGCCAATTGGAAAACAAACGCAAGGAGATACAGAGCCGTACGCAGGAACTGCAGAATGAACGGAACACACGCTCCAAGCTGGTCGGCCAAGCCAAGGCAAGAGGCGAGGATATCCAGCCTCTGTTGGCGGAAATGCAGCATTTGGGAGAGGACCTTAAGCGGATGGAAGGGGAGTTGGTTGAGGTCCAAGCGAAACTGGAGGAATTGCTGCTCGGCATACCGAATATTTTGGATGCGGACGTTCCGGACGGCCGGAGCGATGCCGACAACGTGGAGATCCATCGCTGGGGCGAGCCGCCACAATTCGGGTTCGAACCGGGCGACCACGTCGATCTGGGAATGCGGTTGGGTGGCCTTGATTTCGAGGGGGCCGCCAAAGTGGCCGGGGCGCGTTTCGTTACCCTGAAAGGTCCGCTGGCCCGTTTACAACGGGCCCTGATCCAGTTCATGCTCGATCTTCATACCCAGGAGCACGGTTACACCGAGACCTATGTGCCGTTCATGGTCAATGCGGAAAGCCTGCGCGGTACGGGGCAGCTTCCGAAGTTCGAGGAGGACTTGTTCAAGCTTGACCGTGAACCGCCGTACTATCTGATTCCGACGGCCGAGGTGCCGGTTACCAATCTGGTCCGGGATGAGATCCTCGCCGCGGAAGCGCTTCCTCTGAAATTCGTTGCTCATACACCGTGTTTTCGCAGTGAAGCCGGCTCCTACGGCAAGGATGTGCGCGGCATGATACGCCAGCATCAGTTTGAAAAAGTCGAATTGGTGCAGATCGTAAAGCCCGACGATTCGGCGCATGCCCATGAAGAACTGACGAGCCATGCGGAAGAGGTCCTCAAGCGCTTGAAACTGCCGTTTCGGAGAGTGGTTTTGTGTACCGGCGATACCGGTTTCGCGTCGGCCAAGACCTACGACCTCGAGGTCTGGCTGCCGGGTCAAAACGCCTATCGCGAAATCTCGTCGTGCAGCAACTTCCGGGACTTTCAGGCTCGCCGCATGAAAGCGCGCTGGAGAAATGCGGCAACGGGCAAGCCGGAACTGGTCCACACGCTCAATGGTTCCGGGCTTGCCGTCGGCCGTACGCTCATCGCCGTAATGGAGAACTATCAGGATGGGAAAGGGCGGATTAGAGTGCCCGATGTTTTGCTCCCGTATATGGGAGGGATCGAGATCATAGGCTGATCGGAACGCGAAACCGTCCCGCAGCCGCGGCGCAGTTGGCGGGCGAAACCAGTCGGACGACCGGCCCTGAATGCAGGGCTGGCGTCCCCGTAACAACCCTCTGATCACAGTCGAGTTCTCGGCTCGATTGCACGTGGAGTACTTCGGGCTTTGCCGTGCACTATGCGTTCCATCGTCTTTCGTATCCATTGAAACAATTGCTCCGAGAACGGGAACGCGGCTTTGTTCGCCTTCGGGCCGTATGCCGGGGCACGGTCGGTTCCAAGGTTGAGCCGTGTCGCGGGATCCACATATAACCAATTTGATAGGAATTTGGTCTTTCTAGAAGCTTCGTTTATTATCAAACGGCATCGTTCCCAAGCAACCAATAAGGAGGTAAAAGATGCGGAGGTTTCGACTGATTGCCAACTCCCTTCTGTCGATCTATCTGGCGTCTTCCTGTACCGTTGGTCATGCCAGAACGGCAAGTCCAAAGAATCCGTCAAGCGCTCAAAAAGGCATTGCTTCCTACTACAGCGATCGCTTTCATGGCCGGCGAACGGCCAGCGGAGAGCGTTACGACCGGAACGGCTTCACCGCGATGCATCGGTCCCTGCCATTCGGGACACGGATTCGCGTCACCAATCTTAGCAATAACCGCAGCGTAGAAGTTCGAGTGAACGACCGCAGCGCCCTGACGAACAAACGTCTGCTCGACCTCTCGCGGCATGCGGCTAAAAAACTCGGATTCATAAGGCAGGGACTCGCCCAGGTGAAGCTCGAGGTAATCCAGCCTGGAGATGGTTGATCCGTCCCTGATCCATTAAGGAAACTCTGAACAAGTCGATTCGGTTCACGCCCTTCGACAAGCTCAGGACAGGCCTGTCGAAGGACTTAATCAGAGCTTCCTTAAGGAAGGTCTGAACAAGCGGATTCCGTGTTTGGGCTTGGCGAAGAGAAAAACTGCCGGGAAGGCGGTTTTTCGAGGTCCCCTGAAGGTTCGATGATCGTCCGGGGATAACACCGCCGCCCATTGCCCAGCACAAAGTTACCCTTGAAGGGGGCAAAATCACGTACTACCCGCAGAACGGGTAGTTTGAGGAAGCCCCCTATAAGAGGCCCACCCATTTTCAGGCTAGACTTCCAAATTCATTTGCTCTACTTTTCACGCTCGTCTTGCGTCCGAATGTCGTTTCGGACCAGCGCCTCGATTGCGCCGTGTTGATCGCCGTTGGCGTTGAGACCGGGGACTGGGCTGCGATATCGCGACCTCGGAAGCCGAGACCAACTGGCGGCGCTTCCTGGAGAACCTGCTTGCCCGTGGCCTCAAGGGTGTCAAGCTGATCGTCGCCGACGACCATGACGGCCTCGAAGCGACTCGTCGGGCCGTGTTGCCGGCGGTGCCCAGGCAACGCTGCCCGTTCCATCTGCAACAAAACGCCGGACAGTTCGTCACCCGGCAAGAAGCCAAAAAGACCGCGTGGCCGCCTGTGCCGACGAACCCGTGCAGACCACTTCCCCAACCCCGATTTCTGCCTACGCCTGATCTTCGCCTTGCTTGCCGAACTCGACGGCGAATGAATGACCGGCAAGGTTTATCCCAACCTCAATCTGTAAGTCATCCGTCATGCCTTGGGCTAGCCAAATTTACAGAAAAGACGTTGCACTATCCTTGTTTGACTGTGTCTCCAGTCATGTTTGGGTCTCTTTTTCTGGCAGATTTTACAAACCAGTCACAGAATAACCGATATTCACAACCTGATGGTCATTCATGAAAAAAAGGATTTCTTTCCTCGCTCTGTGCTTCTGCCTGTCCACGCCGTCTGCGTGGGCGTTCCGCTGCGGTTCCTCACTGGTAAACGCTGGCGATCACAAGCTAGAAGTACTTAACAAGTGCGGCAATCCCGTATTCGCAGACTCCCGCATCGAGCTCAGATATACGAAACTGTTCGGTACGGGTTTGGAATTCGGGCAATACGTGCCGATTATGATCGACGAATGGGTCTACGACTTCGGTCCGAATCGGTTCGTGCAACTATTTCGATTCGAAAATGGCCGCCTGGCGGATATCGAATCCTTGGGCTACAGCCGGTAATCGGTACGTCTAAACCGTCGTCCTATGGCCACGGCTCTTGACAGGGTGTTGGAAACGCATTCTGCATACGACATATAGGTTAGCAGTTCTGTCGTTGCCCACTACTTATGGTAGGAGCATCGAGTTTTTCAACACCCTGTTATTAACCCAGCCTATATTTTAGATTGGGTTAATCCGGGGCATGGATGCCCCGGCGCGGCAACAAGCCGCGTGAGCTGAAGCCTAAGCGTGTACCGGCCTGGGCGGCGGCCAAAAATACCAGGGGGTATTTTCGCCAAGCCCAAGCGCGGTTTAGGTTTGACTCACGTTTTCAACCCCTTATTTGGCTGAAGCGGCGGGCGGCTTGAGTCGGCTGTCGGCCCGGTGGATTCGGTTGGAAATCCACCCTTCGCGGACTGAACCCGGCCGTCCGGATCAGAGTGGCCGGCATGACGGATGCATCGGACGTTGAAAGAGTAGGTGGCGGTCCCCCGGAGGCGATCCTGGAAGCGCAGCATCAACGCTTCAATCGGTTTGTCGCGGAATATGACGACGACCGCAGCCACGAGGCGCAGGCGCGGCGCACGCGTAGCGAGCTGCACCGCCTCGCTAACATCCTTCTCCCTTGAAGCTGCCGCCGCTGGAGTATGGTGCGGGCGTCACGGTCCGCCGCGTGCGGCAGAACGATGAAATCAAGTGGAAAGGGCATCTGCTTTACGTCTTCGACCTGTAGCCCAAGGAACCGTTGGGCTTGAGTCGGATCGACGAGTGCCTGTGTGAAGTGCGCTATAGCTCTCATCTTCTCGGGTTCTCGATGAGCGAACGCTGAAAATAAACCCTCCCAGCCAATGGCATGGAAAGGGAGAACAGGTATAAACCATCCGCCCGGTCCAATTTGTAAACCATGCACGGTTTGTACAGGATTTCGACGGCCTAGCGTGTTGCTGGGTGTATCCAGCTGCCGGATTTAGGGTGAATCTTCCCTAGCCAGGTACGTTTTTCGTAGGCGAATGCGACGAAAACGGGTGTCGCTTGGGCCCAGCGGCCCCAGCGCGTTCAGCCCTGGCCAGCTGGCGATTTGGAGTGGAGCGCAGCGTAACGAAAAAACGCAGGAAATGACCATTGCGGTTTGGGTTTTACGCTGTCCAGGATCAGGCGGTTATGTGTCGTTCAGCCAGAGCTTCCAGCGCTGACGCCGGGTCCATCGTTCAAGTTCTACGGCTCGGTAGCGGTCCAACTGGGATTCTAGGTATGGATACGCCCGGATTGCCGGGCGTAATAAAGGTCCGTCCTGGGCCGATGATACGATCCTCAATGATGTGGAAGCCTTCCTAATCCTTACCGATCTAGCCGAGATTTTGAGTCATCAGCTGAAACAGTTTGATGACCGCGACGGGTGCACCGGATCTTTCCCAATTCTTCACGGATCGAACTGAGACCCCCAGAAACGCGGCCGTTTTTTTGGCGCATTGGAAACCGGCCTTAGCACGTAGACAGTAAAATTCGCTCATGACGTCCTCCTGTGATGGATTCGAGGACGGTTAAGCGTAGTCGGCGCAGCCGCCGTCTGATGCAAAATAGCGCATAATGTATATTATGTTAAAAAATCATCCCGATCTATCCTTCCTTTCTACCTCACTCCATATGTCGAAAACCATGGGGACCATACCTTTGACTCGACCGTCGACGTCTGTCGTCAGCTACGCCGTCCAGCCCCGTTTGGATGCACCGGGGACCAACAGCTTTTCGACGCGGATATCCATCGCACGGCATATGAACTCTTGAACCGCATCCATGTTGCGCATCGCGCTTTTCACCATGGGGAACAGTAGTGGCTAGGTTTTATCGTTTGTCGCTGCATACCTTTCGAACGTAATAAGCGACGAGCGCGTCCTCGCTCCTATCAGATAGCCGCTGGTTGGGAACGCTGGTGATCGCGACCGCTGCTGCGCCGGCACGTTCATCCACCGTTTTCGAGAGTTCGATGCTGGCCGCACCATCATGGGCGATCAAAAGGAATCAAGACCATGGTCCGATGTTTGACCCCGCCACTTTTGAGATACGAGTTCCACGCGGATCGGCGTTCCCCACGATTGCCGGGCTTGCGACTCGTACCGCCAATGGTAGGCAGCATCCGGCGCATTTACGTGGTCTTCAAGTGCTCCCGTCATTCCCCTTCCACTCCATAAAGACAGCAAAACACCACGCCAAGAGCGAAACCACTCCCGCCATCCCCCCGGCACGGCAACAGGCCGCGTGGGCCGAGGACTAAGAGCCTATCCCAATAGACCGTTCGCCCAGAGCTTGTCGAAGGGTTTCTTAAGCCTATTGGGATAAGCTCTAAGCGTGTACCGGCCTGGGCGGCAACCCGTAAATACCAGGAGGGGAGTTACGGACCTGATTAATAAGAGGCGTTCGGACGATGACCTATAGACCGATGAGCGGAGTAAAAATGCCTTCGATGGTCAATGAGAACGGCACCAGGTCCAAGCGCGGAAACGCTCTTAGCCGCCCTGCGCGGATCAAGGCAACTCTTTGTATTATAGGAATTTTTATTTGATAACCGGGGAACTTTCGCGGCCAAATTTTGTTTAATAGTCTACATATTTTTACTCCGACACATGGTCATGTCGGCAAGCGCGAACAAGTCGTTCTCATTGAAGCTGATTCGCCTGTAACTTGATCGAAAGCTCTGGGGAGAATTCCTGCGAGCCGATCGTCCAATGTTACAAAGCAACACTGTGATCAGTCGGCAACTATCTCAGACAGCATAATTTACCTCCCTTCCGCTCCGGACATTCCGGTTTCTTTTGTTTTGTAATTCCCAGACGAGCTGTACAAGACCTTTGCAGCGGCGGCAAGCAAACGCCTGCCGATAACGCGACGTCTAAGGTAATTTGTACGGCAGGAGCACCCAAGGTATGAATCACACGAAAGAACACGAAAACACCGTCGAGGGCACAGCGGCTACCGTACCGCCAACGGCCTATCTCGAACACGATGCGAAGGCCCTCACGGGCGACGATAAACCCGCACCGGCCAAAGTCGAACCGGCGCGAAAAGCCGCGCGAAAAACCGCAAAGGCCGAAGTACCGAGCGTTTCTCCTCTGGATCTGCCGAACGATGTTTTCGAAGCCGGATTGGAGCGGCGCAAGCATAATCGTGCAGCAATCCTCAATTGGATACGGGAAGCTTTGGTGGAAGGCACGGATTACGGACGGATTCACGTTTTCAACCGGGAAAGATGCGCGTTTGCGAAACGCGGCGAAGCGGAACAGTGTCCGATCAGCAGTCACTGGAGCAAGCCCAGCCTATTCAAGCCGGGCGCCGAGAAAATTTGCGGCATGCTGGGGGTGACGGTGCACTATCCGAATCTCACCGCCTATGAGCAAGCAGCCCTGTCCGGACAGCGTCTCGGCACGATCATCCTGCGTTGTGAACTGCGCGACAGTCACGAACGGACGGTCGCGGAAGGCATAGGTGCGCGTAGTGTGCAGCAGGACAATGGGGACTTGAACAAGGCCCTCAAGATGGCTGGAAAGTCTGCACACATCGATGCGACGCTGCGCATGGCGGGCTTAAGCGAAGTGTTCACGCAGGATTTGGAGGACATGCAGCTGGGCCCAAGCTCTAAACCGCAATCCCCTGCCCCATCGGCCAAGTCCACCGCGAACGAAAGTGAGGAGATCGGGCCGGAACCGGCATCGTCTCCGGAAATTTCCGGCCGGGGCTACAGGTTCAGCAGTCTATCGCTCGCAAGAATCGAGCAATTGGAAGCGCGAATCGAGGAACTTGGTCTGGATCGCGAGCGCGTGCTGCGTTGGATCAAAGCCGCGAGCAAGAACAAGCTGAATGCTTTCGATGAGTTGACGCCGGAGATCTATGACAGGCTCGTGAAGAAATTGGAAGAGTGGGCTAAGCCGACCGCGAGTGAAAGGAGGTAAGCCGCGTGGAAACAAAGCTTTATGAGATTGCCGAGCAATACCAGGAAGCCTTGAATGACCTCACGAATCTGGATTTGCCGCCGGACGTGGTCAACGACACATTGGAGGCCCTGACGGGCGAGATATCCCTGAAAGCCTGGAACGTCGCCGCCGCCCTCCTCCACATGGAAGGCGAGGCGGAATTGATACGTCAGGCCGAAGAGCGGATGAGCCGCCGGCGAAGGGCCTTGGAGAACCGCGCGGCGGGATTGAGGGAATATCTCAAGATTCAAATGGAACGCATCAATATACGTGAAATCAGAAGTCCTCAATTCGTCATCAAGGTTAAGCAGAATCCTCCGAAAGTGATTCTCGATGACGAATCGGCCATCCCTAAGAACTTTAAACGTGAGGAAACCGTCGTGCATGTCGACAAGAATGGAATCAAGCAGGCGCTGCTATCCGGACAGTTGGTCCAAGGCGCTCACCTGGAACAGGAAACTCGGCTCGATATCAGCTGAAGGCCGATGCGATGTCGGAAGAACGGATTATCCCGAAGGGGGACCCCGAAAAACCTCCTTCCCGGCGGTTTTTCTCTTCGTCAATTACACGGCTGAAAACAACTGGGCATCCCTGCCAGTGTACGAGTACCGCGACATTTCTCCGTATATGCCCTGAATTTATTTCATTTTATTTACAGAATCGCCGCGTATGGCGCAAAGATGATATACCTCTTGAGGCGCGGTTCTCACTATCCCACACCGGAATATAGTTCGCTACGCGCGATTACTTATGGAAATAAAGGCGCAAAAATAGTTTATTAGCTTCTCCATGGAGCGGAGTTAAGCCCTTATGGAGGGATTTCTGTTTAGTCTTTGGCACACATGTCATTTGAGTGGGTATTGAGGAGTTATCTAGTGAACAGGAAATTATATGTCGGAAATTTGAATTACGGCCTTGGGAATGAAGACCTGCACCAGCTTTTCGCGGCACACGGTACGGTATATTCGGCCCATGTGATTCTGGATCGGGAAACAGGGCGCTCCAAAGGTTTCGGATTCGTGGAGATGGGCAGCGCTCAGGAAGCCCAAGCCGCAATTGCGGCCTTGAACGGCAAGGAGGTCAGCGGCCGTAGTCTGACGGTAAATGAAGCTCGGCCCCCGCAAGACAGAGGCGAGCGCAGCGGCAACGCCAATCCTTTCGTGACGGCAGCAAGGCGTAATGGAGGCTACAGCGACCGACGCAATTGAAAAGCTCATTCGACACAATCGACTTCGAGCGCCGGCCGGTTCGCCGTGACCGGTCGGCAGTTTTCGTCAACCTGCCCGTTCCTTCCTTCCGATCATTTCCTAGACCAGCCATATCAGTCTCGCCTCACCGCTCCCGCAAGGCTGCGGCGATCTCCCGGGCCAAGGCATCCAGCGCGCGCCCTTGGGCAGTCGCCAAACCGGCGTAATCGTCATTCGGTACGGGAACCGCCAGGTTGGTACGCCCGCGGCGGCTCTCCGTTGCCCCGTCGTTCGTTTGGATCGTCCACAGCGCTTCGAGCACGACCCTTTCTTGCGGACGCAGTTCGAATCGCGAGACGTCCACGAGAATCCGCACGTTCGGCTCGAGAGCCGCCGACTGACCGTATGCAGCCACCGTCGCATCGCCGGCCAAACGGGAAAGGCGAGCGGCCAGCGCGCTCGTGACTTCGTCCTTCAAAGGCGCCGCCCAGCGATGTTGCTCCAAGACCTCGACTTCGTGATCTCCAGTGGTGACGACCAGCTGAGGCTGGTCCAAGGCGGCCGGAATCGTCACCGGCCCCACTACGATAACCCTAGCGCCGTCGCTCAAAGCACCCTCCGCCGCAACCGGCTCGTTCGTCGGCATCAGGGTGTAAAAACGTGCCGGCGCCGAGGCTACGCACCCGGCTAGAAAAGCGATCGATACCGTCATCCACAGAAAGCGGGTCATGGCTGTCTCTCTTTGCCCATAAGAAGCGATTCCGGGTGGCGCTCCAAATAATCCAACATCACGCGCAACGATTGGGCTGCACGGGAAACCTCGTTCAGCGCGTCACGCGCATCGTGCTGCAGCGGTCCGTCTGTCGCGAGCGTCTTCTGGGCTTCGCTCAGGGTGCGTCTTGCGTCCACGATCGTAGTCTTCATCTCCGGTATCAGCTCACGGTCCAGGTTGGACGCCAGGCGTTCTACGCTTTTCAGCGCCTGGTTCAATGAGCCCAAGGCCTGCTTCAGATCCGCGGCGATCTGATCGAGCGGCACGCTGTCCAGTTTTTTCACGATGTTTTCGGCCCTGTCCGAAAGCGACTGTAAAGTGCCCGGCATGGTCGGAAATTCGGGTGGGTCTTGAGTCCAATCCAAATGTGCCGGCGGTGCCTTCGGGAAGAAATCGAGCGCGACGTAGAGTTGCCCGGCGAGGAGATTACCGGTTCGTAATTGCGCCCTAAGCCCGTTCTCCACCATACGGCTCAACTGCTTTTGCACTGCTTCTGGTGTCGTAGCGATGAGTTCGCCTTTCTGATTTCGTATCATCCCACCCCAACGGACACCCACATCGACGGCGATGCGGAAACGGCGGTTCCGCGTATCCCATTCGCCCCGGATTCCCGTCACTTCCCCGGCCGGCAGCCCCCTGAAGTCGAGCGGAGCACCGACCGCAAGTCCTCTTATCGTTTCGTCGAAATAGAGAACCATGGCCCGCTGTTCGGTCTTGGGCGGCGCAAAAGCGGCTGACCGGTTAGCGTAAAGGGTAAACGTCGCATTCTCCATTGCCGGTTCTGTATTTCCCTTGCCGGGCGGCACGGAAAACGCGATTCCGCCGAGCATAATGCTCATCAGCGATTCCGTGTCGAGTTTGATGCCACTGGCATCCAGCGTCAGGTCGAGACCGCTGGCGTGCCAAAATCGGGTGTCTTTGGTGACGAAGCGATCATAAGGCGCTTCCACGAAAATCTGGATGGTTACTCCGGTTCCCGCCGGGTCCATTTCGAATCCCAACACCTTGCCCACCGCGATATGTCGGAAATAAATCGGGGAACCCACATCCAAAGAACCCAAATCTTCGCCTTTGAGGGCGAACTGCCGGCCTTGCAGATCGGACGTCAGGATGGGCGGCACGTCCAAGCCCTGAAACTTGTATTTGCGTTCGGTGGAGCTGCCTACGTCCATGCCGATGTAAGAGCCGGACAGCAAGGTGCTCAAACCCGAGATATTGCCGGCGACCACCCGCGGACGCACGATCCAGAAACGGGTGTCTTTCACCAGCCAATCCTCGGTCCCGTTGCGCATTTGCGCGGTGACGACGACACTGGTCCGGTCCTCGCTAAGGGCGACGTCCGCCACCGTGCCAACTTCTACGTCTCGGTATTTGATAGGCGTTTTGCCGGGCTCCAAACCTTCGGCGCTCTTAAAGACCAAAGTGACCACTGGGCCTCGTTCGGATATCGCTTTCCATGCCAGCCAGATGCCGATCAGCGCCGCGACCAAAGGTATGACCCAAACGATGGAAAAGGCAAAACGGCTCGGCGGCGTCACGTCCGCCGTCGGCAATGAATCGCGACTTTCAGTGTCGGAGGCGCATTTTGAACCGTTATCTCGTATGTACATTGTCTTGCAGGGAATCCCATATCAGTCGCGGGTCGAAGCTCATGGCGGCGATCATGGTGAGCACCACCACGGCGCCGAAGGCGATGGCGCCCGGTCCGGCTTGCACCGCCGCGAGCGGGCGTACATCCACCAGAGCCACCAACATGGTGACGACGAAGATATCCACCATCGACCAGCGCCCCACCTTCTCGGTCAGGCGATACAACCGGGTGCGATCCAACGGACGCCAGCGCGATCGCGTCTGCACCGTCACCAGGAGCAACGTGAGCGCCATCAGCTTCAGCAGCGGCACCATGACGCTGGCGAAAAACACCAGAAGCGCCAGAGGCCACGATCCGGACACCCACAGATAAACCACTCCGCTCATGATGGTGTCGACTTGAGCCCCGATGATCGACGAAGTGGACATGACGGGCAGCACATTGGCCGGGATGTACAGGATGAGGGCGGCGGTCAGGAGGGACCAACAGCGCCCGATGCTGTTCGGTTTGCGGACGTGCAACAGGCAGCCGCACCGGGGACAGTGCTGCGGGGGCTTGTCGGCCGAGGCATAGGTCAGCAGTCCGCACCCATGGCAAGTCAAATAGCGGGCCGGCGAGTTCGGCCGCAAAGCGGGCGGATGGCTTCTGCCCAGCCTCGTCCAAATGTCTTCGCTATCCAGTGAAGCCACGGTCGCCGCCATGACGAAAATAAAAGCGCCGAAAAGCCAGAGCGACCAACCCGGCTGAACATTGGCCATATGCCAGAGCTTGACCAGGGAAACCAGGATGCCCAGCATCAGGACTTCGATCATACCCCACGGCCGCAGCACGTGAATCAATCTGAAAACCGCGGCCTGTCCCGGCAGTTGTTTGTCCAGCTTCAGCGGCAGCAGCACGTATAGCAATCCCGAGAGCTCCATCGCCGGCACTACGATGGCGGTGAACAGAACCAGGCCGGCCAGCATACCCATGCCCTGCTTTTGCAGTTCGAGTACGGCACCGAAAAGCGTCGCCTCCGTGTGCTTGCCCTGGAGGCTCAGTGCCAGAACGGGAAACAGATTGGCAACCGCAAACAGAATGAATGCCGCGAGTGCAAAAGCCAAGGTCCGATCCAGGCTATCCCGCGACGCATGGTAGAGTTGCGCGCCGCAGCGTCGGCAGCGGGCGACCTGCCCCGGTGCAAGCGCGACTTTGCGTTGCAGAAGATCACACTCGGGACAAGCGCAGAGGTTTTCTAAACCGTCTGAAGCAGGCATAGCCCGCACCGCGGGACTGGAAGACGAACACACAGGAGGACAGTTGCGGAATGAGTGGCTTGTTCAAAATCAGGAATAACGCATTCAGCTCCTAGAGACTTTGTCACGCTCGGAAGAATATCGCAATGGTCGGATGTCCCCCGGACCGGACAAATTTAGCGTTTGAGCCGCGACTTCTCGACTGCGGTGGGCGATCCGGTCAGCCGCCGATGAGAACGGTGGGCTGGCCGACGACGATGACACCGCCGTGGGCCGTCATATCGCCCATCCGCGCCGCCGGTTGACCGCCGATCAGCACCGTGGCCGAACCTTGAGCGACGCTATCGGGTGGCCCTACACAGGTTACCACATCGCCGACCCTGGCAGCGGGCAAGGAACCTATCAGGACCGTCGGCGCGCCGGGGGCCGTGATGGGTCCACCCACATGGGGCTTCGGACCGTCGAACATGGGACAGGTGTGCATATCGGTGAGGCGGGCTGCGGGTTTGCTCATATCGGCCCATTGTACCAATCGTTCCGTCGTCCTACGCCCGATTCGCTGCAGCCGGCTTGGATGCCGGGCGACCGTTGCCGCCGCGGGCGATGTCGATGCCCTGAGCCAAGAACTGCCGGTACTTTTCCGGTGCCTTCTCCGGCTCGCGATGTACCGCCGCCAGCATAACCGCCCCGGCAACGGCTTTCCCGGTAAGATTGTCGGCCGGAGGAATTGCCGGTGCGTCCGGCGGAGCCATGCTGCCCCCGCTCCAAAAAGCCGCCATCGCGGCCCAACTCCAAGGTCCCTGGAACCGATGCGCTTCTGCGGCGGCAAAAGCCGCCCGCCGGTTTTCCTCGGTGGGTTTGTAGACCCAGCGCTCGGCCAGTTCGAGCGCCTCGAGCGCTTCCGGTCCGATATCGTCCGACAAAGCACTGCGCGCGCACAGACAGGCCCACCAGGTCGATTCGCGCTTGGGGAGCGCCCGCGCCAGAAACTTGACGGCATCGGGATACAACGCGTTTTCCATCAGGAGGCGCAGAAAATCCGCCGGACTCGTTTCAGGGCCGAGCAGCCGGCGTGCCGCCTCGTCCAGGTCGATGTCTCTGCACACGGATGCCGCCTGGGCGGCGACGATCTTGGTGAAGACGGGTTGAGTCATTGTAACTTTTAGGTCTTGAACGGAAACGGTTAATTGATCATGACGATACCACCCTTGGCGGTCAGCATTCCGTCACCCTTGACGGTGGTCATGGGCGATTTGACTTCCGCCATGGTCGTTCCCTCGATATTGATCATCATGCCTTTGATCGTGATCCCGCTTTGGTCGATCTTGATGCTGTTCTGGCCGACCTTGAGTTCGATCGACTGCATGGCCTCTAGCGTACTCTTGCCCAGATCGACCTTGGTTTCCTGATTCCCCTGTTTGATGGACAGGGTGTGATTGCCCATGTCCAGCACCACTTGCCGATTGCCCTGCTTGAGCTGCAGCTTGTCGTTGCCCTGCTCCAGCGTCGTCGTCCGATCATTGTAGATATCTATCGTCTGATTTCCCTTATCCTTCTTGTCGAACCCGACCTTGAGCATGGCGTTGTTCTCGACGACTACGTTCATATCCTTCTCGGCATGGATATAGATTTCCTCGTTCCCTTTCTCGTCCTCCATGCGGATTTCGTTGAAGTTGTCCTGGCCCCCGTCCTTCGTACTGCGCGATTTGATGCCGGTTTGCGTGGCTTTGCCGGGCAAAGCATACGGCACGGTCTGTTCCGCGTTGTAAACCCGGCCGGTGATGATGGGCTGGTCCGGGTTGCCTTCGAGAAAATCCACGATCACTTCCTGGCCGATACGGGGTATCGCGATCGCTCCCCATCCCTTGCCGGCCCAGGGCTGGGACACCCGTACCCAGCACGAACTGGTCTCATCGCGGTTCTCGGCGCGGTCCCAGTGAAACTTGACCTTCACTCGCCCGTATTGGTCGGTCCAAATTTCCTCGCCCGCCTTGCCGACGACGATGGCGGTCTGCGGACCTCGAACGACGGGCCTGGGCGTGCGATGGACGGCGCGGAACTGCTGTGTCTTGGCAATGGCGGAAATGCCGACCTTCTCGTCGAAATCCCCGGCGGAGTCGCTCACCGACTTATAACGGTTGGATTGCAGCCGGTATTCCATTGCGGTCACTACGTATTCCTTGTTTTGATCCTGCCGCGGATGATCGACCAGCTTGAACAGGGCGCCGACCTCCAACCCCGCGACGTTGCCTTCGCCGCTAAACCGCTCGTAATCCGACTGCAGGGCCTCCAAACGCACTTTCGAGTAATGCGAGCCGTCCGCATTTTCGACATATCCGCCTGGATAGTCGTATTGTTCGTACGTGCCGTAATCGTCTCCCGTCGGCCGGCTGGTCTTTTCGATCAAGGAGGCTTTCGGTTTTTCGAAGTCGAAATCGTTGACCGTGTACGTTCCCGGCTGAATCACCCGTTTGAAGGACCAGGCAAAAATATGATCCCGGTTGCGCCGTTCCTGATTCTCCGGCGGAAAGAACGGCACTTCGGCATAATTGGACACGGTCGAGTGGGCATTCGCGGAATCGACGAGATGGAGCGTGTGCTTGTCGTTCTCGTGCTTGAAAAAATAGTAGATGCCCTCCTCTTCCAGGAGTCGATTGACGAAATCGAAGTCGCTTTCCCGATACTGCACGCAATATTCCCGCCGACGATAGGTTTCGCTGAGCGATTCCTGAACGTCGCCGCTGAAGCCGTGCTCCTCGAAGATGGTTTTGACGATGTCGGGCACGGTCTTGTCCTGAAAGATGCGGCAGTTCGTCTTGCGCGTCAGAAACCACAGCCAAGGTCGCAAAACCGCCCTGTAATGCGCGAACTCGCCGAGATCGGGTTCCTGGCTGAATTGAACGGCATACCCGTTGAAATAACGCGTACCCCCTCCGGAAAGTTCGAAAGCGACAGTTAGTTTCTTTCCCAGCACGTCCTTAGCGGCGATATTTCGATTATTGCTGATTAAGTCGACTTCTAGCTCGAACGAGCGGCTGAATTCTTCTCGGCCCTGCATTCGAAAGAACAACAAGACGTCTTTGCCCAGAGGGCTCGTGACCGATGCTGAGCGGAAATCCTGGGTGAAGGACATAGAAGTTACCCGTACGATTTATGGGAAGACAGATTGTGGAACGGCAAAAACCGACAGCGATCGACCATTAGAGCGGTCCCGCCCGAAACCGGCAACTCCGGCGATGCGATGAGCGACCTCCGACTTCACGGGCGATCGGCGACAACTAGAAATCCATCGACCGGCACACCGGCCTCATAGCGCAACATTTGCCGCTCGATCCGGCTGGGAACGAGCCCGGCTGCTTCCAGTCCACGCCTCAAATAATCTTCCGTATGGCTGTAACGTCCGTGATAATTGATCTTGTAGCCCGCGGCCGGCAGTTCCTCGGTACGCTCCACGGTGAAAATGAAATGTCCGCCACGGCGCAGCGCCCGCCCTACCCGATCGAAGACCTCGCTCAACTCGCCGAAATAAACCAGGGTATCGGCGGAAATGATCAGGTCGAAAAGGTCCGCATGGCGACCGATAAAGTCCGTCAATTCGGCCTCGAACAGTTCATCGTATTGCCCCTTGGCTTTGGCCTTCTCCAGCATCTTGACGGACAGGTCCACGCCGCTCAGACGCTGCGCGTAGGGGCGCAAGAACTCTCCGCAAAGTCCGGTTCCGCAGCCGGCGTCGAGCACTTCGAGGCTGGCTCGAGCGGGATCGTACAAGGCTGCCACGGATTCCTTAACCAGGCTGGGCGCCCGATACTCCAAGCCCTTCAAGACGTAATCGAAACTGTCGGCGAAGCCGTCGAAGGTCATGCGTACATAGTCGTCCGAAGCGCGCGCGGGGACGTCGGTTCCGGCATAGGAATGCAGCCGGTGCAGCGCCAGAGGGTTGGTCGGATCGTGTTCCAGCCATTGGCGGATCGTCGGCAATGCTTCCTCGACCAGGCCTTGCAAGTAGAGTACGTGGCAGAGGTTTTCGTAGTCGTCCGAGCGGTACGGCCTGAGACTGATCGCCCTGCGGTAGGCCTGAGCGGCTTCCGCGAACTTGCCCTGCTTTCGGAATACGTTTCCGAAATTGTGATAGAGCTCGGCATTGTCCGGCATCAGTTCGATTGCCTTGGCGAATGCCTCCGCCGCTTCCTCGAAACGTTCCAGATCCTTGAGCACGGTGCCGAGATTGTTGTACGCCGCGACATTGTCGGGATTCAGCGCGATTGCGCGGCGGTAGGCGTCCGCCGCCTTTTCGGGATTACCCGCTTTGTTATGGATGTTGCCGAGGTTGTTGTACGCATCGGCATAGTTCGGCGCGATCGCGATCGCCTTTTCGATCGATTCGACGGCCACATCGTCTTTGCCTCTCCGATGCGCTAGGATGCCGTAGAAATGGAGGATTTCCGGCACTTCGGGATGATTGTCCAGCAAGACACAGAAAATCCGCTCGGCATCGTCCAGGCGATTCGTCTGGAGCAGCCGAATCGCCCCGCTCAGAGCCAATTCGGGATTCACGTCCTCGATGCGGAAATCCGTTTGTTCGTCGTTCGACATGATCGTCTGCTCATAAGATTTAGGTCCGCGAGCTCGGCTTTCGGTTCGCTCCGGTCATCTCAAGCCGTCTACTACCGTCTACTACAATCAGGGTGCCGGCGTCGAGGTACGCTTCTGGAGATCGACGAGATAGCGTCCCCCTACCTCGTTTTCGATCAGCAGTTCGTCCCGATCCGGAATCAGAGTCATGCTCTTGAAGTAAATCCATTGCACATCAGGCTCCAAACCCGGCACGGTCTCGACCTCGTAAACCTTGACGGCCCAGAGTTGCTCGTTCGTCGTTGCGTCATAGGCCACCAAGTAGCCCGTGGCCTGGTCGAACCCGCGGTCGAGCCCTTGCATTTCCTGGGCATATCGAATGCCTTTGTGCTCCACCGGGGGTACGTCCGGCGGGGGTACGCGGCTGGCGTCCGGCAGTCCGTTCATGTGTGATTCCTCCGTCGAAAAAGATTGGGAAAGCGGTTTTGCAAAGAGTTGCGAAGCAGAATGTTCCGTATCCGGCGAGTCTATACGCGGAGACACATCCGCCTTCGGCCCGTCCGCGGCCAGAAGAATTAAGCCAATGATGAAAAAACAGCGCTTGTTCATTTAACTGTCAAGGCTTTGTTGCGTTCGCTATCGGACAGCGCGCCGGCGCAGTCCGCAGCGAAAAAGGCCCAATTCTCCGCATTCGTGATGGCTTTGGCACCCGGGAAATTGGCGGCATTGGGCGCGATCCCGTACCAGGCATAGCGCGGCCCCGGCTTTACGTCGGTGGTGCCGCAAACGAGATGTGACAATTCGTGGATCAGAATACGTGTCCAGTTCGTCAAACCGGACAGCACGTTTTTGGAACCGAAGAATTCTTCTTCGATATAAACGACATCGAGGGATTCGCGGTTGGCGAGCGCCCAGACGAATGCCTCCGACATCTTCAGCCCGGCTTCGGACGGAGTCGATGCGTTACGAAGCGTGGGAAAGTCGGTCAGAACAATCTGGCCGCGGTTGAGGGTGGCGAGAATGGACTTGAATCCCTTGGAAAGTTCGGAAACGTAATTGCTTAACTCGGTATCGGTCGTATTTTCATCCGCAAACCACCGCTTCACGAATTCGACGGCCTTGGTCTTGGTTCTTCCGTCCGACTTGGCGGCGGCGTTGGCGATGACGATCAAGGCCTTCTGGGACCATTTGATGGCCTCTTGCGTGCAATGGGAAAGGTTTTTCTTCTGCTCTTCGGAAAATTTTTCCGAATTGGAACGCAGCAGTGTCTTGACGCTGACATCGGTTCCGCTGTCGAACGCCCAGTGCGGCCAATCGAAAAAATCCGTCGGCAAGGAATGAATCCACACCTTATGGCTGCCCCACTTTTTCAGTAAGTAAACATGCCGAAGAAACTTCAGCGCGGCCGCTTTTTTGCGCGTCTTGCCGTTGATCGCCGTCGTGGTCGAATCGCCGGTCGCCGCCAACAGTCCTTCGTCCTCCCCGATCTTTTCATGCCCTCTGAACCAGCCTTTATACGCTCCTTGCGAGGCCTTTTTGCGTAACTCGTCGAGACTCCCTGCGTCACCGGCATTGAAACCGGTATCCCCCATGAGCTTGGTCAAAGACTGGACCAGTTTTTTCCAGCCCTCGCCGAATGTCTCGTTCTTTAGAACTTTTTTGGCTTCTTCGTATTGGTTCGAAAATTTATGGTCATACCAGGCCATCGGCCGATCTCCCCCACTGGGCTATAAAAATCAAGGTCCGCACCGAAACGCACCGACTCCTGGCGAACCCGTTGGAATGATTAACTGAAACCTTCCGCCGGACGGCACCGCACCCGCAAGTACCGCACCGTTCCGGCTACCTGGGGCGTTCCGCCCCCGGTCAGCGCCTTTCGGTGACCGTGCGATCCTTGAGATCGACGACGAAGGTACGTCCTCGCTCGTCACGCGCGATCAAGGTGTCGGACTTCGCGTCGATGCGCATTTCTTCGATGTAGACCTCTTGTACGTCCGTCTCCTCATGAGGGTCGTACTGGGTCGTATACAGCTGCAAGGTCCAGAGCTCCTGCCCGCTAGCGACATCGATCGCCGCGATAATGCCGCCGCTCTGTCCGAACCCGCGCGATCGTGCGCCACGCAGTTGCTCGTAACGTATGCCTTTATGAGTGACCGGCTTCGCCGCCGGAGCACGCCTTTTGGACGATTCCATACCTGACTCCTTAACTTGGGACGGTCTGCCTGCATCGCACCATGCAAATATAGGAGACACCGCCATGGCCACGATGATTAGATTACGAAGTTTTTGCAAACGCATCGGCCTGTCGTCCGGATCAGCCCAAGGCTTCTTTGATCGCGCTGTTGGGGATTGCGCCGACAAGATCGCCGGCGAAGTAGGCCCAACTGTCGGCGTTGTTCAAAGCGTCCTCCGTCTTGAATCCGCCGCCCGGCTTGAGCCCGTCGTAGTCGTAACGGATGTCTTCGGTCTTGACCAGCTTGTGGGACAACTCGTGAACCACTGTCAGAGCGCATAGCCACAGCTTCGGAATATTTCCGAGACGCGTGCGCTTGCCGGTGCGCAGAAAGAGTTCGTAAATGTAGATCACCGGCATGACGTCCAAACTATTGACCGAGGCGAACGTGTTTTTCATCGACCCGTTCGCGCGTTTGTGGGGACGGTCGGAAAATATTACCTTGCCGGAATTGCAGGTGGCCGTGATCTTCTTGAATCCATCCAGCAGCTTCGCCCGGCTGGTTTCGATGTCCCCGGCCTTGGCGCCGTCGGTATGGAACCATCGGCGGATGGTAGCGGTCGTGGCGTCGGACTTGTCGCTGAGCTTGGCCTCCACGTCGGAGCTCCACTTGCGGGCGAGCTGTAGCGCGTCCGACATCATCTTCCGGTTGCCGTCGCCGAACACCTCGCGCCAATGGTTGAGGTCCGACTTGAGTTGGGCTTCGCTTTTGCCGGAGAAAAGATCGTAAGTCCACTTGTCATAGTGTTTGGGACAGTCGACGACCCAGATGCTCTGGTTGCCCTTCTTCGCCACCAGGTAGAAATGCCGGAACTGCTTGATTAATGCCGCACGCTCCTGGTAGCCGGCACTCCCGGTCTGGCTGGCGCTTAGGATTGCCTGGGACTGAGCACGCCCGCGCGAGGCTTTCCCGTTCGCGGCTTCGTCCAACTGCTTGCGCAACTTATCGAGCACTGGCGCGGCATCAACCGAAGGACCGTCGGCCTGTAACAACTTTTTCAACCCGGACTCGACATCCTTCCAGTCCTTTTGCAAGGACGACGCTTTAATCAATTCGATACTTTTTTCATAGACTTCGGTGAACACGTCCATCCGAACCTCCCCTTTAACTTAGTTGATTGTCTCATTTGGCGACGCCCCGACGGCCAGCGAGTCATCCGCTTCTTGAGCCTCATTCAAATTGATACCGAAATTCGCCTTCCTGCACCGATATATGCACTCTTTCGATGGACTTGCCTTCCATCATCCGGATCAAAAATTCTTGGCTGATCCTCGGCAGGACCGTGTTTGTCAGAATCGCGTCGATCATGCGGCCACCGCTTTCCAACTCGGTGCAGCGACTGGTGATGAGTTTGATCACCTCGTCGTCGTAGCTGAACGGTACTTTGTGGGTTTCCCGAATGCGTTTTTCGATGCGGCCGAGCTGCAAGTGCGCAATGGCGCCGATCATTTCGTCGCTCAACGGGTAGTAGGGAATGACGACCAGGCGACCCAACAAGGCGGGCGGGAAAACCTTGAGCAAAGGCTCTCGCAGCGCCTTGGCTATGGCTTCGGGTTCGGGCATCAGTTCCGGATCTTTGCACATGGTCATGATCAAATCCGTCCCCACATTGGTGGTCAGCAAGATGAGGGTGTTCTTGAAGTCGATCACCCTGCCCTCGCCGTCCTCCATCCAGCCTTTGTCGAAAACTTGGAAGAAAATCTCGTGCACGTCCGGGTGGGCTTTCTCCACTTCATCCAGCAACACCACGCTGTAGGGGCGACGCCGTACCGCTTCGGTCAGCACGCCACCCTCGCCGTAGCCGACGTAACCCGGCGGCGCCCCCTTCAGCGTCGACACGGTATGCGCCTCTTGATATTCGCTCATGTTGATGGTGATGACGTTCTGTTCGCCGCCGTAGAGCGCCTCCGCCAAAGCCAGGGCGGTTTCCGTCTTGCCGATGCCCGAACTGCCGGCCAGCATGAAAACCCCAATCGGCTTGTTGGGATTGTCGAGACCCGCGCGGGAGGTCTGAATTCGCTTGGCGATCATTTCCAACGCGTGGCGCTGGCCGATGATGCGCTGTTCCAGGGTATCCGCCAGCTTGAGTATGGTCTCGATCTCGTTCTTGACCATACGCCCGACGGGAATACCGGTCCAGTCCTGCACCACGGAAGCCACGGCCTGTCCATCCACGGTGGGCAGGATCAACGGATGCTCGCCTTGCAACTCGTGCAGCCGATCTTGTAGGTTTCTCAGTTCGGACAGCAGGGCATCCCGATCAACGGTTTGGCCCTGCGCCGGCTCCGCCTGTTCCGCCGCCTGCTCCAGCTCGCTGCCGGTGCCCTCGACTTTTCCGGTCTGTTCCCTAAGTTGTCGGCGCAGGGCGAGAATTTTTTCCACAACTTCCCTTTCCGAACTCCAGCGGCTTTCCAAAGCCGCCAGACGCTCCCGCTCGGCTTCCAATTCCGCCTTCGCACGGTCTTCGCGGGCCGCCGTGTCGATCCCGACCGAACGTTCCCGGCCGATGATATCGAGTTCGGTCTCGATCGCTTGTATGCGCTTTCGGCAATCATCCACCTCCGGCGGCACGGCATGCTGGCTGATCGCGACGCGGGCACAGGCGGTATCGAGAAGACTCACGGCTTTGTCCGGGAGCTGGCGCGCGGGAATATAGCGGTGCGAGAGCTTGACGGCAGACTCCAGAGCCTCGTCCAGAACCTGTACCCGATGATGTTTTTCCATCACGGAAACCACGCCGCGCATCATGCGAATGGCTTTCTCTTCGCTCGGTTCGTGGACCTGGACGACCTGGAAACGGCGCGTCAGCGCCGGGTCCTTCTCGATGTATTTCTTGTATTCCGCCCAGGTCGTCGCTGCCACCGTGCGCAGGGTGCCGCGCGCCAAGGCGGGCTTCAAGAGATTGGCGGCATCGCCGGTGCCGGCGGCGCCGCCCGCTCCGACCAGGGTGTGAGCCTCGTCGATGAACAGGATGATCGGCTTGGGCGAAGCTTGGACTTCCTCGATGACTTGCCGCAACCGGTTCTCGAATTCCCCCTTCATGCTCGCGCCGGCTTGTAGGAGTCCGACGTCCAGGGTGCGCAGGCTCACGTCCCGCAAAGGCGGCGGCACGTCCCCCGCGACGATCTTTTGTGCGAACCCCTCGACGACGGCGGTCTTGCCGACGCCGGCCTCGCCGGTCAGGATCGGATTGTTCTGGCGCCGGCGCATCAGGATGTCGATGACCTGGCGGATCTCCTCGTCGCGTCCGACGATGGGGTCCATTTTTCCTTGCCTCGCCTGTTCCGTCAGGTCGACGGTGAATTGCTTGAGCGCCTCCTGTTTGCCCATGGCAGCGGGTGCCAAAGCGCCGCTCGCTTCGCCCGGAGCCGCGCCGCCCGCATTGAATCCGTCCGTCGCGGTCAGTCCGTCCTCGGGAGATCCGGCAACGAACTCGGCCAAGCGGTCGGTCAATGTTTCGAGACCGATTTTTTCGAATTCCTTGGAAATGCCGACCAGTTCACCGCGCAATCCCCGAGTCTTCAAAATGCCAACGATCAGGTGGCCCGAGCGGACCTGATTTTCGCCGAACATCAGGGTTCCGTAGACCCATCCGCGCTCGACCGCTTCCTCGACATGGGAAGACAAGTCCGATATGGAGGTAGCTCCTCTCGGCAAGCGGTCGAGCGCTTCGGTGAAGTCCTTCGCAAGCCGAGCTGGGTCGATGCCGAACTGCTTGATGAGATGGTGAAGATCCGAGTCCTGTAACTGAAGCAGCTGATGCAGCCAGTGCACCAATTCGACGTAAGGATTGCCCCGCAATTTACAAAATACCGTCGCGCTTTCGATGGCCTTGTAGCAAATTCGGTTGAGCTTGCCGAAAAGCTTGACCCGGCTGATTTCTCCCATGAGCGATTCCCCTCGATTCAGTGTTTTTGGTCTTTCAGAAAACTCGATAACGTTCCGGCCGGCGAATCAGAGCCGTGCGCGCTGGAAATACGGGTTCAGCCGCAAATCGTCCGCGTCCTTTTCGCCCTGCCTCGTTCCCAGCCAACTAGTCCAACCGAGTTGCGCGCTGCCGTCCAGTTGAAGAGACGGAACCTCCTGATGTCGAAGAACCAGATTCAAATCCCAAACCAGATCGTCGCCGACATAATTGCGCACGATGGCGATCAGCTCGACCAGACTCTTGCCGCCCGGCAGCATCGCCCGATATCGGTCGAGTCCCATGGGCCCGAGGACGATGCGGAACTTGTGCTGGCAACCCCACACGCGCGCGCCGACGACCACGGACATTCCCAAGGACGCGCTATGCGGCGAAATACCCAGCCGGGACTGTTCGTGCGGAGCGATCTCCATCCATTCGCCGACGAACTCTCGTACCGTTACGGGGATGCCGAAAAAATCCCCGATGAGCGCCCTAAGTCCTTCGGGATGCTTGGTCTGTACGGACAAGTGCCCTGTAAAGTAGAGCTTGGCCGGATCCGGCATGGCATCTCGATTTCGAACCGACGGTACGCCGATGCCGCACAAGGAGCCTAAATATGCGGCGAAGCGATCCGAGTCCGGCCGGTCGTGGCAAACCGTGGGCTGAGCGTTGGCCCAAGCCCGGTAGAACAGGCACAGCATCCGATGATGAAAGATATCGGCAAAACGCGAAAACGTGCGATCGCCATGGTGCCGAACGCGCTCGCGCGCATACTCCGTCAAATGCAAGGGCAAAGGTCCATTGGGTCCGAACAGCCCGAAAAAACGGACCGACAAACGCGGCGGCGTGCCGTCCGCACCCGGTTCGAATGCGGCCAGCGTGGACGGGGCGAAGTCCAATTCCGGCTGCTGAGCCAAGCGGATGGGATCATCCGAGGCTTTGACCGATTTCCCCAGCCTCGGCTTCTCGGCGTGACGGCACTCTATCAGCCGGAGCGCTTCGAAAAAATCGAAACGATAGGGCTCCCGCGCGAGGCGTTCGATCAGATCGTGTGTCGCTGTCCGATGCGTATCGGCCATCGCATGATCTCCCCTCGGTTCACGGTTCTGATGGACGTTTCGGTGAACGAATTCAGAGATACGTAGCGGGTAAAGAACTGTTCGAGAACGGCTCCCAACAGAAAGCAGCCGGAGCCCTCGAAGGCGGATTCGTCCAACTCGACCGTGATCTCCAGGCCGCGGCCGAACACGATCGGGCCGGCTGCGTCGACCCGCCGGACCACGTTCTTGGACGCGACCGACAGGACGCCCTCGATCTGTTTGCGCACCGTGGCGTCGTTGGGATCGGCATAAAGGGTGAGCAATTCGCGCAACGCCGCGGCGCCCTCGGTTTTGTTGCTGTCCATCAGCGTCAGATAGTTGAGGGATAGATGATTGATCAGACGCCAGGCCATTTCACCGTCGGCGGACGAAGGCCTCGGCTTGGTCGGACCCGCGAGGCACCGAATCGCCTGAACCGGAGCTCCGGTCTGCAGGGTAAAGTCGGTGGCACCTACGCCGACTGGCATGAGCAGGGGAAGATCTCGATTGGTGCATAGCGTTTCCAGCCCCAATTGCTTGAGATCGCTCCGATAAGGCGCCTCGGACGCATCGACCAGCGAGATGAAAACTTCGCTGCCGACATAACTCGAGCGCATCCCCAGCCTACGCTGCTTGGGCGACAACACGCGCTTTTCGCGGTGCAGCGTGTAATAGGCGTTCTCGTCACGGCGCCGGTATCCGCTCCTCGACCCGTAGAACGGCAAGAATTCGCGTTCGTCGGACGGTTTCGCGCCATAGCCGATCACTTCACTAATACCAAAGACTTCGTAGTCCATCGGTCGCGTTCTATCCGGCACGACGTGATAATGCGGTACGAAATGGCTTAGATGGATACGGTCGGCGCGCTTCGGAAACAAATTGACCGCCGGCGTGCAGAACAGCGAAAAATTACTGGCGTCGACGGCGTTGACGAGATGAGGCTCGCTGCGTCTGAGCAGGACGATCACTTCGAGTTCGGTTCCGTCGCAACGGCTCACCGCCTTTTGCAGGCCGTTCAGTTCGACGAACAGAAATCGTTCGGGAAACGCGAAATATTCTTGCAGCAGCCGATAGCCTTGAAACGAACGCGGGCCGAACGGCACTAAAGCCTCGTCGTCGCGGAACCCTAGCCGGGATAGCGGTGTGTCGTCGACGATCTCGATCCATTCCGACGGACGCGATGCCGGCTTTATCGCTAATGCCAGCGTGTCGGCCAGCAATTGCTCGTACAGACGATACGGGAGTTCACCGGTGCCGCGCAGAAAGAGCGGGAGTTCGGCAAGTTTGGTCTGATCGAAGCGCAGCCCCGCCGTGGTTCGGAAAACGAGACGCAGGCCGGCCCTCATGCCCGTTCTGCTCGGCACGCCCAGATTGGCGACCGCGCTCGGGGTCGCGAGGTATTGAGCTTCCGCGAGTTGCAGAGGCCACAGCGTAACGTCGTGCGCGGTCCGGTATTCGCAAGCGGTTTGCTCGCCTTTGGCGATCTGACTTCTCAGCGCGGTGGCGCGGGGCACCACAAATCCTTCGGCCAGCGCGCCCTCGGACAGATCCGGCTGCAGATGTACCACGGCCATGGACGGCAGCGGCGAAAGATAATGGGGATAAACGACCTCGAGCAGATGTTCGGTAAAGCGGGGAAACTCGGCGTCGATCTTGAGCTGCACTCGAGCTGCGAGAAATGCGAAACCTTCGAGCAGGCGTTCCACGTAAGGATCGGAACACTCGAATTCGTCCAGGCCGAGACGTCCCGCAATCTTTGGAAACTCTTTGGCGAACTCGGCACCCGTTTCCCGGATGTGCTGTAGTTCGCGGTTGTAATACTGAAGCAAGCGAGGATCCATGCACTACCCGTTCAAATCGGAAACGCGCGCATAGCCGGTATCGAGGTCGATTTCGGTGCGGATGTAAAGATGCAAGGGCAACGGCTGCGCCCACAAATCCCCTTCGATCGTGAAGGTCATCGCTTTGAGACTCATGTTGTCCGACGCGGCGACTCGGACCTTCACCGAATCCGCCAGGATACGGGGTTCGAAGTCGAGAATGGCCTGCTTGACCTTCCGCTCGATCGCCGGCAGATCGGCGCCCGAGAGCGGCGTTCCGGCCAGGGCGGGAATGCCGAAATTCAATACCGAGCGCTCGACGAAGGGATACTTGTCCAACTCCACCAGCGAAGCCATGGCTGTGGTGTTCAGCAACCACGCCAAGTCGCGCAATACGCTCTGCCGTAAATTCCTGATATTCATCACCCGTTGCTCACGGGACTCGTTTTGTTTTTCCGGCTCGTCGTCGGTAAGACGATCCAGCAGGGAAGGCTGAAGGCGCTCTTTAGGCGTAAGATCAGCCATCGCGTTCGGTTGCGTCGGCGTTCAAGGCGATTTCTCGAATGTCGAAGAGTGAAAAATCGCCCTCGTTGGTAACCAGCACCCGCTGTCCCGAGCCCAAGACATAGCCCTCCACCGGCTCCTCCCATTCGGTCCTCCGGGCCATGCAGATGGCCGCCACGGCTGCCTTGTCCGATCCGGGATAGCGCGAGGGAACCAGACCCACGGCGGAGCCCCCGTTGACCCACGTGAAATGAGCGGGAAGCCAAATCAAATCGCGAAGATCGCTGGGCGGTTCCAACTCGATCCGGGCGATACGGCAAAACGGTATCCAGTAATAACGCCCGTTCACGATGGCTTCGAACACCGGTCCCAGACGGCTGTCGCTGTCGGCGACCCAGTCAAACGCCTTGCCGTCGATCGTACCGGCAGTCGCCGGAGCGGCCTCGAAAGCCTGATCCCGGAACCGGATCGCATTCGAGTAATCTTTTTGTGCCGAAAGTTTGGATGCTTCTATCAGAAAGGCGATCCACCGCTCGGGCTTGCCGAAAACCAGAGGCGAGACGTCGCCGTGGAACACTTTTTCCCGGAGCAGTTCGCATCGAATGGCCTCTCGATAGGTCTGCACCATCGCAAGATTGGCCGCATCCAAGTCGCCGCACACGTTCAGCTGGGTGAGAGCGCGTTCCCAGCGCCCCATGAGCGCCAACAACTGAAAGAGAAATAGGCGGTATTTGGCCTCGGCAGGACTGCGACGCACCTGTTCTTGAAGCTGAACCAGCGCATCTTCCAAGCGTCCTTCTTTAAGACTTTCTTCAGCAGCGATGATTGACATGGGCGGAAGGGGAAAATAGGGAGAATGGATAGTGCCCGCTCGAGAGCGGGCACCGCCGAAAAACACCGGGCGAACTTAAAATTTTACGTTCGCCGCGATATCCCAGCCCATCTCCGGTTTCGCGCCTTCCGCGCCTTTTTCGGTTTGTTCCACGTATTTCACCTTGACCTTGGCGAAATTGAGCGTGACGTTCTCGGTCAGGCGGTCCTCGCCGCCGGAACCGCCGGTGGAAACCGAGCTGATCAGGACTTCCTCCATGGTGATGGTCAGGTATTCCAGCGGCTTTTCACCGGCTTTACGACACACCAGCACGGCTTTGTCGAAATGCTTGCCGTTGCAGCAGCTCAGCATCAAATCCGGGCTCGCCTTATCGATATACTTGGTAAAGCTTAAATCCTGCACATTGACCTTACCCGAGCCTCCTCCGCTCCCCATGTGGGTGGTGCCGCTGTTGGACATCCCCCAGCTCCAAGCCAGGACGTCGATTTCTTCCTTATGCTTGTCGTCTCGCGATTCGCCTTTGATCGCACCGATTTTGATGAACATGTCGACAGCCATGATGCTCTCCTTTTTGAGTGGTTGTGTGAATGATCTTGGAAAATTCGATCGACGCGGGCGCCTTAATCAAGCGCTGCGATGTAGCGTCACTTCATAGGTTTTAACCTCCACCCCCTTCGATAATGCTTCCAAACCCTAACCGCCCTTGACGGAAGGCAGTTTGGATACCAGCCGCAACGATACCGTGAGCCCTTCGAGCTGGTAATGAGGCCTAAGGAAGAACTTCGAGGTGTAATAGCCTGGATTGCCCTCGACCTCCTCCACGATGACCTCGGCCGCCGCGAGCGGCTTGCGAGCCTTGTCGATGTCGTCGGACATCGCCGGATTCGGATCGACATAGTTGTAAATCCAGCTTTGCAGCCATTTCTGCATGTCCTCCCTTTCCTTGAACGAACCGATCTTGTCCCTCACGATGCACTTCAGGTAATGGGCAAACCGGCAGGTGGCGAACAGGTAAGGCAGCCGCGCCGCCAGATTGGCGTTGGCCGTCGCGTCGGGATCGTCGTATTCGGCCGGTTTCTGCAGAGATTGTGCCCCGATGAATGCCGCGAAATCGGAGTTCTTCTTATGAATCAGCGGCATGAAGCCGTTCTTGGCCAGCTCCGCTTCACGTCGGTCGCTGATCGCGATCTCGGTGGGGCATTTCATGTCCACGCCGCCGTCGTCGGTCGGGAAGGTATGCACCGGCAGGCCCTCCACGGCTCCGCCCGATTCCACGCCGCGAATTCGGGAACACCAACCGTAGAGCTTGAAGGACCGGTTGATGTTGACGGCCATAGCATAGGCCGAGTTGGCCCAAACATATTTCCGACTGTCCGCCGCTTCGGTCTCTTCCTCGAAGTCGAACTCTTCGACCGGACTGGTTTTTGCGCCGTAGGGCAAGCGAGCCAGGAATCTCGGCATGGTGAGCCCGATGTAACGGGAATCGTCCGATTCCCGCAGCGAACGCCATGCCGCATATTCGGGCGTTTGGAAAATCTTCGTGAGGTCTCGGGGGTTGGCCAACTCGGCCCACGAATCCATCTGCATCACGGTCGGTGCCACCGCCGCGATGAATGGAGCGTGCGCCGCAGCGCAGATCTTCGCCATCTCGCCGAGGAGTTCGACGTCCGGCGGAGAATGGTCGAAATAATAGTCGCCCACGATGCAGCCGATCGGCTCGCCGCCGAATTGCCCGTATTCTTCCTCGTAGAACTTCTTGAAAACCGGGCTTTGATCCCAGGATGTGCCTTTGAATTTCTTCAGGGTCTTCCCGAGATCTTTTTTCGAGATATTCAAGACACGGATCTTGAGCATCTCGTCGGTCTCGGTATTGCTGACCAGGTAATACAATCCGCGCCACGCACTTTCCAACTGCTGGAAATCCTCGTGATGCATGATGGCATTCACCTGCTCGGTGAGCTTGCGGTCTATTTCGGCGATGATGGACTGGATCGTTTTGATCGCATCGTCGGAAACCTTGGAAACATCCTTGAGCACGAACTCCGCCAAAGTGGTCACGGCCGACTCGACCGCCTCTCTGGCGCGGTCGGATTTCGGCTTGAACTCTTTGTTGAGGAGGCTTCTGAAGTCGCCAAATTCGCCGAGTTGCTCGGCACCCTGCGTCGAGGTTTGGGTCTCTAATTCGGCCATGGCTTACTCCTCGCTGCTCGATGCATCTGCACCGGTTTCGTCCGTCGGCTTCGGAGCCGAGGCCAGTGCCTGCAATAATGCGGGATCGTTGATGATCTTGGCGATCAACTCTTCGGCGCCGGTTTTTCCATCCATGTAGGTGATCAGATTGGCCAATTGGTTGCGTGCTTCGAGCAGTTTGTTCAGGCCTTCCACCTTCCTCGCAACCGCAGCCGGCGAGAAATCGTCCATGCTCTCGAACGTGATGTCGACACTGAGGTTGCCTTCACCGGTCAAGGTATTGGGTACTTGAAACGCTACCCGGGGCTTCATGGCCTTGAGCCGCTCGTTGAAGTTGTCGACGTCGATTTCCAGCAGTTTCCGATCTGCCACCGGCGGCAGCGGGTCCGTGGGCTTCCCCGAGAGATCCGACATCACGGCCATGACGAACGGGAGCTGAACCTTTTTCTCCGCACCGTAAACTTCCACGTCATACTCGATCTGGACGCGCGGCGCGCGGTTTCGAGCTATAAATTTCTGGCTACTTTCTGCCACGACACATCTCCTCTTGGGCTATAGAACTAATACGAGCTGTCTTCGGACGAAGACTCCTGTCCTCTGATGAACTCCACCTGGGAAAGGCCGTCCGGAGCCAGATCCTTGATGATCTCGATGAAATCCATAAATACCAGACGCTTCGCGCGCTTCAGCAGCAAAGGAACCGGGCTGGAAGGCTCGCATCGAGCGTAATAATCGCAAATCAGGTCCAGCGTCTTGATCACGTCCTGACGACTGGCGATTTCGCCCGGTCGGCCCGCACCGGGCTTGGCGACCGCGACACTTGCGGATTCCGATTCGCCTTCGGCGACCGGCTGCGCGACACCGTTCCCGATTGCTTCCGCATATTCCCCAAACACGTGTTGTACTTCCTTGAGCAAATCCCGCAACGGGGCGAAGTTCGGCGCGGCTCCTACGCCGACCTGATCCGTCACGAAAGTCTCGATCGCCCTGAGACTGTCCAGGCTCGAAGCGACCGCTTGACGGGTGGACTCCAGGGCGTCGGGTTCGGCGTCCATGAACGCCGCCTTGATCGCGGCCGGGTCGGGCACGGCGCTCCCGTCGCCGGGCGGAGGCAACTTTCCGGTCGCGATTTGCACATCGCGAAGACTGAAGCGTCCGAGCGCGCGCGACTCGACCAAGGGCGTCAGGGCGACCGGCCGCATAACCGTCTCGAAATCGCATAAGCCCATGAGGATGTTGACGCGCTGGGTGGGATCGTTGTCGTCGTCGGGATCGAGCAAGGGATAAAGGTGCGGCCAGAATTTGCTGACCACGCCTTCCAGAAGCGCCAGACCGTCGCGCAGTCCCGTCGGTCCATCGGTATGGATCAGAGCCTGGGTGAGATAAAGGATCACCCGAAGGTCGCGAGTACGCTCCAGCAGCTTGATCGCATCCTGCCGGACTTCCTTCCAGTTCGGCGGCTGTGCAGGTTCGATTCTATCCCCGATCTGCTGTTCCGGCGTGCCTTTGGCCTTTTGCTCCAACGCGATGAACGCGTTGTCGTATTGAAGATCTTCCCCGCAAGGCGCATCCGCCGACACGTCCGTCAGAAAAGCTTCTATGTTTAGCTCGCCCATAATCCCCCAGTCGTTGCAAGCGTTATCCAAATCGTCTCGACCAACCGGGCTTTCACGCCGGGGTCAAACGTTCTTGTTCGTTGCTTTTCGTGTCTTAACGCCAGAACTCGATGCGAGTACCTGACGTAAACGTAAGGAAGCTCTGATTAAGTTTCCAGTGGGAAAAGCGAACAGTGCAACTGTTGGA
>DYIL01000107.1 GCA_020723665.1 Methyloversatilis universalis | reverse complement strand
GGGCTTCGAACAGAGCATAACTCCTTCTCGGTAAATAATCATACGGGACGTGACACTGTTCCAGGGCCGATTCAAGGCGATCCTGATCGATGCCGATGCTTATCTGCTCCAGCTCGTTCGCTATATCCATCTCAACCCTGTTCGAGCGCATTTGATCCGTGATCCCGTGGAATATCGCTGGAGTGGGCACCGGACTTATCTTGGCCTAGATCGCGTTAGCTGGCTTACGACCGAGTGGACTTATTCTCAACTGGCCCAAGACGTAGCGACAGCGCAGGAACGTTACGCACGATTCATCGCTGAAGGGTTGAATGAGGGTCACCGTGAGGATTTCCATCAGGGTGCGGCCGAGAGGCGCATACTCGGGAACGATCATTTTGTCGAAAATGCGCTCAGACAGGCAGATCAGACATCAAGACCTCACATCCAATTTGAGTCGATCATTAGCCTCGTCTGCGCGGCCCGTAAGATGGATTCGCATCAAGTATGCAGCCCCGACCGTGGCCGAGCGGGAGCCGCGGCTCGTGCGCTAATCGCGTTCCTAGCAGTGGAACTCGGCGCCGCCACCTTGACCGAAGTCGGCAACTTCTTCAATCGCGATATATCGACCTTGAGCACGGCGGTGAGTCGCTTGCGGAAGCGTATGAAGCAAGAATCCGAATTGGCAGCGGAGGCTCAGCGATTGATGAATCTTCTGGCCATTAACACAATTACCAAAGCCTGACCCCATAGCTCACGCCTTTCGTGTTATGCCTGGTCTTCAGTATGTAAAAATCCTTGACGCTGACGGCTCCAATTTCGCGGTCTACGAAGCGGGTACATCGAGGGAATTGGTGGTTTATCAGAAAATTGCAAATGGAATCAGACGCATAAGGCTGTAAAATTTCCTGACGCCGACAGTCAGAAAGTCCGGATGCAGGCAAACTAGCGGCTACGCTATGGCGGTGACGTGAGGTCGGAAATGGCGACGGCTGTTTTTTTCTATCTCTCTCTAAGCTCGAAGACGGATGAACGAAAGCGACATCGACAAAGATTTGCGCGCTATCACCCAAAGTCTCGCGATCTCGGCAACAAAAAGACATCTCTTTCTCTGCTGCGATCAAACCAAGCCAAAGTGCTGTACTAAAGCCGCGGGACTTGAGTCCTGGGAATATCTAAAGCGTCGGCTGGACGGGTTGAAACCGACCGGTTCCATCGGGATCCAGCGAACCAAGGCTAATTGTCTGCGGGTATGCCGTCATGGGCCGATTGCGGTCGTTTATCCGGAGGGAGTTTGGTACCATTCTTGTACGCCGGAAGTTCTCGAGCGAATCATCCAAGAACATCTCGTCCGCGGGAAGCCGGTGACCGAGTATGCCTTTGTGATGCATCAAACTGAAGAATAACTTCGTTTAGGCTAATCGATTTGTTCCATGGTGCTGGCGAAGCACTCGGCATAGGAGACACAGCTAAAGTCGAAGCGATAGCGCTTGATCAGACCATATCCTTAGGGAAGCTCTGATTAAGTTTCCAGTGGGAAAGGCGAACAGTGCAACTGTTGGATCCAAAAGGCCCTCACCCAACCCCATCACGCCGCACTGTCCCCGTTGGGAGCCGCAAGCGGCGCTTACCCGTGCACCCGTTCGCCGGGAGCGAACGCTAACGTGCAAAGCACGGCTTTTCGGCAGGCTCAGGACAGGTTTGTCCCGGCGGGAGAGAGGGCTTATTCAGAGCTTTCTTAACAGCTTGGAAATTTAAGACTGCATCCTCGGAAAGACGAGTGAAGGAGAGCCCGAAGCCGGAAGCAAGCATATTGCAACGAAGTCCGGCGATCGCAATCGACCGCCGGCACTTTACCCCAAGTCTAAACGAGCCATCCGGCCCATTTTCGTTGGAGTGTTGGTGTTAGAACCACGTCCAGACGACAAAACGACCGCGCAAACCCCTGTCAGTGAGCCGCGCCGGCTACCGCATAGAGCGGCGCATGATCGGCCTGCCAAAACTTTTCGAGTTGATAAAACTCTCGTGTTTGCGGCTTCATCACATGGACAATCACGTCCCCTAAATCGACCAAGACCCATTCTCCGCCTCCTTGCCCTTCGACGCCTAGCAGCTGGACCTCGTTCTTTTTTGCTTCTTCAATCACATGATCGGCCAGCGATTTCACGTGCCGCTCCGAAGTGCCGCTGACAATCACCATAAAGTCCGCGATGCCGGTTTTCTTCCTAACGTCTATTACCTTGATATCCTTACCCTTACCATCGTCCAAAGCGAGCAAAACAATTTGCAGCAGTTGATCTGTAGTCATGTGTCTATGCAAAAGGATGTTCTCCTAAGTAAATCGCTGTCATTTTCAAGGACTCGGGAATGCCGCAAAACTCTCAATCAGCGGCGACCGATGTTAGACCGTATCCAAGCCGCAATGCTTCAAATCGTCCATCGAATCCGCCGAAGAGTCTTCGCAGCTCACTGTTTTATCCCGTTCGCGTTCAGTAAGGTCAGGGCATACTTGATCGGGATCGCATAGCTGATCCCGCTCGGGCGCTCGAGAAGATTCTCCTTCGTTTCTTGGACAAAGACCTTGTTGATTATCCCGACGACCTCTCCGCTCTTGGGATCGTATAACGGACTTCCGCTGTTTCCTGGGTAAGCGGTTGCATCAAGCTGGAAAACTTCGTAGGGATCGGTTAGTCGCCGAATCATCTTGGCGTTCAACCGCTGCGAAGTATGCGCCGGAATTGCGATAGGGCTAATGGCGGAAACAATTCCACGATGCGTAACCGGATTGAGCCCCAAAACCATGCCGATTGGGTATCCGGTAAAGGCATACGGCTCGCCCTCCCGAACCTTGCTCGAATCTCCTAATCGCACGGACGGCAAAGGCGATCCTCCGATTCTTAGCAAAGCGATATCATGTGACTCATCAATTGCAATTTCAGCGGCCCGTCTCACGCTTTGCTTTTCTCCGTCGCGGGTGAACACGGCTAACGTCTCGAATTTTGATTTGTCAACCGCCTCCGGAAGAACGTGCGCGTTCGTCAAAACGTGCAAGCCGTCACCGACACTGAAACCGGTTCCCCGGAACACCGCAGCCGGCGTTCGTGTTTTTTGATAAGTCCCAATACCGACGATAGCTGGTTTGATTTTCTTTATTATGTCCGGGAGTTCATCCGCTGAGAGTCGAGGAGTAAACCCCAAACCCGAACTCAACACCCCGATTCCGATTACTAAGAGATTTTGGAGTCGCATTCAAAACCATCAAATAGATTGGTACATGCCATCCATTATGCGATAAGCCGGTTGGTCCGGTGAATTTTCTATTATGATCGCACTGCAGCTGCAAACTCTCCTAAATCCATCCATCTAATCACATTTTCCAAGCAACGCTTCTCAACTATGTATCCGAACCTGGTTAAACGGATTCTCTACCCCGCGCATGAAAAGCTGGTAAACCGCCCTACGTTCTCCTACTTGGCCGAACTGGAAAAAACACAGTGGCTTCCGCGCGAAGCCATCGAACGGATGCAAATGGAAAAATTGCGGATGTTGTTACAGATTGCCAATGATCACAGCCCATGGCATGCCGAACGGATCCGTGCCGCAGGCATCAACTTGGAAGCGAACCGCCAGCTAGCATTCGATGACCTTCGCCGTTTGCCGACGATGAATAAAGCGGACGCGTCCGCCAACAGAGAACGCATCGTATGGAGAAACGTCCCGGGAGGCGCGTTTCGTTACAACACTGGCGGCTCCAGTGGCCAACCGCTGATTTTTTACTTCGGCAAAAAGCGGCAGGCCGCCGACGCTGCTTCTCGCATGCGCGCACGCCGGTGGTGGAAAGTTGAGGTCGGCGAACCCGAGATATTTTTGTGGGGTGCACCAGTTGAACTCAACAAAACCGATCTCGTTAAAAAAATACGGGACCGACTGTTCAATCAATTACTTTTGAATGCCTTTGAGATGTCGGAAGCCAGAATGAATGATTATCTTAAAGTCATTCAATCTTTTAATCCTGCATGTATCTATGGCTACGCAAGCAGCCTGAGCCTTTTGGCATCTTACGCCAAGCGCCGGAATCGGATCCCCAGGCTGCCGCGCCTGAGAGTGGTTTGTACCACGGGTGAACCTTTATTTCCCCAACAGCGGGCAATCATCGAGGAAGTCTTCGATAAGCCCGTATCGAACGAATACGGATGCCGAGACGGCGGGTTGGTCGCCCTCGAGTCGCCGCAAAACCAAATGCTGGTGAACAGTGAAAATTTGATCGTCGAGATTTTGGACGACGACGGAACCCCCGTAGCGCCGGGCAAAATCGGGGAAGTCGTTATCACAAACCTGTACTCGGATGCTCAGCCGTTTATTCGTTACCGCACCGGCGACATAGCGCGACAAACCGATGATTCGTGCCGATCCGGACGCGGCTTACACGTGATTACGGAAATCATGGGTAGATCCACCGATTTCGTCGTTCGTCCCGATGGAACGATCATGCACGCGCTGGCTGTCATCTACGTGCTGCGCGCAATCGAAGGGGTTCACGAATTCAAGATTGTTCAACCGTCGACGAACCGTATAGAGGTTATGGTTGTACCGAATTCCGAGTGGCAAGAAAATGCAAAGGATGCAATAAGGACGCAGATGCAGAGCCGGATGGGACAAGATGTGGATATCGAGATTGCAGTGGTGGACAAAATACCGCCGGAGGCTTCAGGGAAGTACCGTTACGTCGTCAGCCACGTGCCATTGCCAGAAAAGCTTGAAATCCGTTCCTAGTCCATCCGCTTGAATCGCATCGATTACGCCCAACGGCTTCGTTAGAAGCTGTTAAGGACTCAGTCTAAGTTGCTGATTATTACAAGTCAATTGACTAAAAGCCTATGCCGATAGGCCGTTCGCACTGAGCCGGTCGAAGAACCTATCATGAGCTAAGCCGAAGGGTTTTTGAACCTAGGGATGGGCTCTGACATGCGCAGCTAAAGCGTGCAGCAACAACCTTAAGGAAGCTCTGAATAAGCCCTCTCCCGCTGGGACAAACCTGTCCTGAGCCTGTCGAAGGGC
>DYIL01000025.1 GCA_020723665.1 Methyloversatilis universalis | reverse complement strand
CCAACTCCGCCTTTCGTTTCGCTTCGGCTTCCGCCTTCTGCTTGGCCTCCAGCTCGGCTTTCCGCCTCGCTTCGGCTTCAGCCTCAGCCTTCTGTTTGGCTTCCAACTCCGCCTTTCGTTTCGCTTCGGCTTCCGCCTTCTGCTTGGCCTCCAGCTCGGCTTTCCGCCTCGCTTCGGCTTCAGCCTCAGCCTTCTGTTTGGCTTCCAACTCCGCCTTTCGTTTCGCTTCGGCTTCCGCCTTCTGCTTGGCCTCCAGCTCCGCTTTCCGTTTCGCTTCGGCCTCGGCTTTCCGCTGGGTTTCGAGCTCCGCCTGCCGACGATCTTCCTCTTGGCGCTTCTTTGCGTCGGCCTCGGCTTTGCGCAAAGCCTGTTCTTCCGCCCTGCGCTTGGCTTCCAGCTCAGCCTGCCTGGATTCCTCGGCTTTGCGCTTTTGGTCGGCGAGGCGCTTGGCCTCCTCCAGACGTTTTCTTTCTTCTGCCTCGGCTTTGCGCTGAGCCTCCAGTTCGGCTCGTCGCTTGGCCTCTTCGTCCTGTTTGCGCTTCAGTTCCTCCGCTTCGGCCTGCTTTCGGCGTTCGGCCTCTTCTTGGGCGCGCCGTTGCTCTTCCAGCTTTTCCCGGCGGGCCTGCTCCTCGCGCCTCTTGGTCTGCCGACCACGCTCGATATGAAACTCGTCGACCGCGATCGCTTGAATGATTTCCGGCTGTGACGGCTGCTCGACCGGTGTGACCGAATCGAACTGAACCGCGAAAAGAAGGATCAGAACGGCATGTAGCGCGAGGGACAGCCCGAACGGGCCGCGATAGCGTTTGCAATCGGGATGACTCATTCGTCCTCGGCCGGGCTCGTCATCAATCCGACGCTCGGTACGCCCGCGTTCTTGAGCGAGGCCATGACGGTGACGACTTTCCCATAATCCACGGCCTTGTCGCCCCGGATCAAGACCGGCAGCCCCGGCTTTTTCTGGAGCGCATCCGTAACTCTCACGGTCAGTTCTTCGGAATCGACTTCGACGTCTTCCTCATTGCCGGCGTCCACGAACAGCCGGCCCTCGGCATTGATCGACACGATGATGGGCAGATCCTGCTGCGGATCGACGGTTCTGGCCTCGGCTTGCGGAAGGTCAACGTCCACCCCGGTTTGAAGCAGCGGCGCCGTCACCATGAAGATGATCAAAAGCACCAAGGAAACGTCGATATAAGGCACGACGTTGATTTCGGCCATGGGCCTGCGGCGACGGCCGCGTCCGCCTCCCCCGGTTGATACGTTCATTTTGCGTGCGCCTGACGATGCAATAAGCTCAAAAATTCTTCGGTGAACGCTTCGTACCGATTGGCCAGCCGCCCGATGTCGGTCGAATAGCGGTTATAGGCCATGACCGCCGGAATCGCGGCGAACAAACCCATGGCAGTCGCCACCAGCGCTTCGGAAATTCCGGGCGCTACCATGGCCAAGGTCGCCTGTTTGACGTTGCCGAGCGATCGGAACGAGTTCATGATGCCCCACACGGTGCCGAACAGTCCGACATACGGACTCGTGGAACCTACCGTGGCGAGAAACGGCAAGCGCTCGTCCAGGCTTTCCAGTTCGCGGTTCAAAGCCACGCGCATCACCCGCTGCGTTCCCTCCATGACCGCGTCGGGGCCGATGTTCGGCTGCTGCCGGAGCCGCGCGAATTCCTTGAATCCGGCCATGAAGATGTTTTCGAGCCCTTCGGTTCCGTGGTCCTCACGCGACAGTTGCCGGTAAAGATCGGCCAGATCTATCCCCGACCAGAAGCGTTCTTCGAACTCCTCCGAAGTCTCCTCGGCGCGCCTGATCTCCTTGTATTTCGAGAAAATGAAGGTCCATGAAATGACCGATGCCAAAACCAGAATGAGCATTACGATCTGGACCACCGGGCTCGCTTCGGTGATTAACTTGAATATGGAGAGTTCAGAGGTCATTTTTTAACCGTTGCAATAAAAAATCAGGAATGGCCGTGGGCCGAAAGGTTTCGGCGACGAGACAGACGACGCGCGTCCGCGCCTCGCACACGAGTTCGTCAGGCTGCCGCACCGCCTGTTGTTTGAACGTCAAGCTCGCCGACTTCAACTGTTCCACTTCGGCGGACACCCAAAGCATCTCGTTGAACCGCGCCGCTTTCACGTAGTCGATCTGCATCGAGCGAACGGCGAACAGGATGCCGTATCGACTCCGCAAATCATCCTGCTCGAACCCTATTGACCGCAGAAACTCGGTCCTCGCGCGCTCGAAAAATCTGAGATAGCCGGCGTGATAAACCACGCCGCCGGCATCGGTGTCTTCGTAATACACGCGGACGGGCCAGCGAAAACTCATGCGAATCGATTCGAAAAAGGATGCGAACTTGCAGCGAGTTGATCTCGATAAAACTGGCTCATGCTGCGAATGTATGCAGTTCTCCGGGCATGCGATTCAGAATTAATTCCTTCATCTGGACTTTACGACTGGCGTTATCGATGTCGATACCCACCAAATTACCTTCAGCGTCATAATCAAGCACAACCCCTTCCGAAATTTCCTTGCTTTCGGCACTGGGCTTCTCGGAGAGATCAATGTACAAAGAATCCGTATCCGGGAAGTAACTCAGCTTCATGGTTTGAATCCTCGGTCTGGAAAAGCATTATGTATCGTTTGCTTGTCATCTAAAGTCACTACTCGAAGAATTCTTCCATCGAGTTCGTCGATTACCCCCCAGAATCGATAGCGGTTCTGCTCTTGCAATTCGTTTCTCAATGGATTTTCCAGCACTCTAATACACCACTCTTTTTGAGGTAAGGTCGTTTTATCAAGACCTTATGCTCGAAATAATCGGTAAACCGATACACGGTCAAAACAGCTCTTCGTTCACCTGCATCGCCTTCGGCGGTTCCAAGCCGAAATGAAGATAAGCCGTGCGCGTCGCAACTCTCCCCCTCGGTGTGCGCATGATGAAGCCTTGCTGGATCAGGTAAGGCTCCAGAACGTCCTCTATGGTGCCGCGCTCTTCGCTGATCGCGGCGGCTATGTTGTCCAGCCCTACCGGACCGCCTTCGAACTTCTCGATCATGGTGCGGAGCAGCTTGCGGTCGAGCTGATCGAAGCCGTTTTGGTCGACGTTCAGCATTTCCAGCGCCTGGCCGGCCACCTCGGCGGTCACTCGCCCGTCCGCCATGACCTCGGCGAAATCCCTGACCCGCCGCAACAGCCGGTTGGCGATACGCGGCGTTCCGCGCGAGCGGCGCGCGATTTCGCGAGCGCCTTCGGGGCTCATGTCGACCCCGAGAATCTTGGCCGAACGGGTGACGATCCGGGTCAATTCCTCGGGCGTATAGAACTCCAGGCGATGGACGATGCCGAATCGGTCGCGCAAGGGTGACGTCAAAAGTCCGGCCCGCGTGGTCGCGCCCACCAGGGTGAACGGCGGGATATCCAGCTTGATCGAACGCGCCGCCGGACCTTCGCCGATCATGATGTCGATCTGGTAATCCTCCATCGCCGGGTAGAGAACTTCCTCCACCATCGGGCTCAAGCGATGGATTTCGTCGATGAAAAGAACGTCGCGCGGCTCCAGATTGGTCAGCAATGCCGCCAAATCCCCCGCCTTTTCCAGAACCGGGCCGGAAGTCTGGCGCAGGCTGACGCCCATCTCGTTGGCGATGATGTTGGCGAGGGTGGTTTTGCCGAGTCCCGGCGGACCGAAAATCAGAACGTGATCCAAAGCCTCGCGCCGCGCCAGGGCCGCTTGAATGAAGATCGCCATCTGCTCGCGCATGGCCGCCTGGCCGATGTAGTCATCCAGACGGCGCGGACGGATGGCGCGGTCGAGCGCGTCTTCGTCGGGAGAGCCGGCTGGATTGATGAGACGGTGGGTAGGCATAGTTATAAATAAGGTCTATTTTGAGCGGCGATCACTCCGCCCACAGTTCCCCCAACGCCCATTCGACGGCTTCGAAAGGCGGGACGGAAACCCTGCTGTCGCCGGCATGGGTCTGCGCTAGCAACCAGCGCCCCTGCTGATTTTCGTACGCCTCGAGAACCCGCGTGTCGGGGTCGATCAACCAGGCATAGGCGACACCCAAGGAACCGTAGAGCGGCAGCTTTTCGGCGCGGTCATCGCGGGCGGTAGACGACGAGAGCACTTCGCAAATCCAATCCGGTACGCATTCGAACCAGGCGGTATCCGGCAGGCGAGGCATCCGCTCCCGCCGCCATCCAGCCAGATCCGGCACCAGGACGTGACCATCGAGATGGAGTTCCGGCTCGTCCAGGATCCACCAACCGCCAGGGCCGCCATCACCCAGATCGAAAGGACCGCCGATCCGTATCCCGAGATTCGACGACGCCCGCGCATGGCGAGGCGCCGGACGGGGATGGGTGATCAGGCGCCCGTCAACGATTTCCCCCACCAGATTGGGCGGAAGGGCGAGAATGTCTTCGTAGGTCGCGGGTCTAATCGCTGGATTCGCCATGGGTGCTCGGATTCTATCGTATCAAAGTTCAGCCGGTTTTTACTTCGCCGCAGACTGCAAGGCCGACCGAATGATCTCCTCGCTGCTCTTGCCGTCGACCTGAACCTTGCGCACCAGACTGTGGGCATCCTGCGGCTTGAACCCAAGGGCGATCAACGCACTGACCGCGTCGTCCACCGGACTCGCCTCCGGTGCCGGCAGAGTTCCCGCGCCGGGCAGACGAACCGTGGGCAGCTCGGGCAAGCGGTCCCGCATTTCGATGATCAAGCGTTCCGCGGTTTTCTTGCCAACCCCGGGCAGGCGCACCAGCCGGGCGGCGTCCTGAGCTTCCACGCAACGGTGGAACTCTTCGGCGCTCAAGCCCGACAGAATCGCGAGAGCCAGTTTCGCCCCGACGCCGCTGACCCGGATCAGGCTGCGGAACAGGGCGCGCTCCGCTTCGGACATGAAACCGAACAGGTTGTGGGCGTCCTCGCGGATCGCCAGATGGGTGTACAGCGTCACCTCTTCGCCGATCTCCGGCAGCTTATAGAAGGTCGACATCGGCGCATCGATCTCGTACCCGACGCCGCGCACGTCCAACAAAAGAGAAGGCGGCTTTTTGGCGACCACCACACCGCGCAGAAACCCGATCATCGCCCGATCACTCCGGCCAGTTGCAGACGCCGCAAGGTCTGCCGGTGGTGGATGTGGCACAAGGCCACGCCCAAAGCATCGCTGGCGTCCAATTGCAGCGGCGAAGAAAATTTGAGCAGGAAACGCACCATATGCTGAACTTGCAGCTTGTCCGCACTGCCTTTTCCGACCAGGGCCTGCTTCACCTGCCGCGCGGCATACTCGTGAACCGGCAAACCCGCGGCCAGACCGCCGCAGATGGCGGCGCCCCTGGCCTGCCCCAGCTTCAGAGCGGAATCGGCATTCTTGTGCATGAACACCTGCTCGATGGCCAGCTCGTCGGGCCGGAATTCGAGCGCGATTTTATAGACACCGTCATAGATTTGCTTGAGGCGTTCGGGAAAATGATCCGTTTCCGTGCGAATACACCCACAGGCAATCAAGACGGGTCCTTTGTCGCTATCGCGAACGACGCCGTAGCCGGTACGGCGCGACCCCGGATCCAATCCCAAAACGACCGTCACATCGCCTCTTTAGCCGATCTGGGCGAGGATCTCCTCGCTGATATCGGCATTGGAATAAACATTTTGCACGTCGTCCAAATCTTCCAGCCGCTCCAGAAGGCGGATCATCTTCTCCGCGTCGTCCTTGTCCAAGGCCACGCTCGTGCTGGCGCGCATGGTCACCTCGGCACTCTCGGGCAGGAGCCCGGCGTTCACCAGAGCGTCGCGCACGGCTTCGAACTTTTCCGGAGCAACCAGCACATCGATCGAACCGTCTTCGTTGCTGACGATATCGTCCGCTCCGGCTTCGAGTGCGGCCTCCATCACCCGGTCCTCGTCGACGCCCGCCGGATAGCTGATGATGCCGGTCTTCGAGAACAAATAGGCCACGGAACCGTCGGTGCCCAAGTTGCCGCCCGCCTTGGCGAAGGCATGGCGCACTTCCGAAACCGTGCGATTGCGGTTGTCCGTCAGACAATCCACCATTACCGCAATGCCGCCGGGGCCGTAGCCCTCGTAGCGCACTTCTTCGTAATTGTCGCCTTCGGCGGTACCGCCACCTTTCTTGATGGCCCGTTCGATCGTGTCCTTGGACATGTTAGCGGAGAGGGCCTTGTCCATCGCCGCCCTGAGGCGCGGGTTATTCGCGGGATCGCCGCCTCCGTTCCGGGCCGACACGGTGATCTCCCGAATCAGCTTGGTGAACAGCTTGCCCCGCTTGGCGTCTTGAGCGCCCTTGCGATGTTGGATGTTGGCCCACTTGCTATGACCTGCCATGTTTTCGAACAACCTCCCTTCATGGGTTAATAATTTCTTGGGAAACTGCAAATCTTATCATTTCAGAAGGACGAAAAATGAACAAAAACCAAGCCGAATCCCTACTAAGACTCGCTCTCAACATACCCGATGCAAAATTCCGCGCCGGCCAATGGGAAGCGATCGACGCTTTGGTCAATTACCGCAAGAAACTCTTAGTGGTACAACGGACAGACCCAGAAGCAGGATTCAGCGCAGGCAACGCCATGGCGAGAAACAAGTATATTTATTGCCTTGCCGATGCAGCAGCGGTGGTACATTCCGGCAACAAGGGCGGCACGTGGAGCGGGGCTCATGAAAACCTGAAGAAAGCTTGGGTCCCACTTTGGGTGAAGGAAACTGACAATCCGGATGCCGGCAACGCACAAATTGTGCGAGAAGGGGGACGTTGGATAAAGACCGCGCTCGATAAACTGAGCCTGAGTGAATGGTTTGACGGCCCCGAAAACCCCTTGATACGTCGCTTTATGACGATTCGCCCGACAAGTTTGCGAAAGAGCCCACCGACAAAAAAATCGCTCATAACAAACCGCCTGGGACCGGTCAAACGATGGGGCAAACCAACGAAGGATCTAGTCCCGCTGAGAACCGTACCGCCACATCCGCTCTCGAGGAAATCTCCGCTGAAACCGAATTTTTATCAGTTTTTCTTGATTAAGCTGAAAAACATCGCTCAGCAAGAACCAAAAACGGCGGACGAACTGGCAAGAGAACTCGATATCAACAAAACTCAGCTCAATGCTTGGCTGAAACGCGCCATATCCGAACAAAAATTACGAAGCTTTTCCAAACCGCGCCGCTATCAGTGGCAAGCACACAACATAGAACAAACCGGCTTGTTCGACGAGCCCCGAAAGGTGGGTAGTCGGTAGCGATGGTCCGCCGCATCGACCACCGTCGCAGGAACTGCTGTTCAACCCTTTCGGTCTGTAATCACCGGTCGATATCTCAAAAATATCGCAAGCGGTTGGCATTGCTCACCACCGTCACCGAGGACATCGCCATGGCCGCGCCAGCAATCATGGGATTGAGCAGAATTCCGAAGACGGGATATAGAAAACCGGCGGCAATCGGAATCGCCAGGACATTGTAGATAAAGGCACCGAACAGATTCTGCTTGATGTTACGCACCGTGGCCCGCGACAGTTCCATGGTTTCCGCCACTTTCATGAGCGAGCCGCCCATGATCACCACATCGCCGCTTTCTATGGCGATGTCGGTGCCGGTGCCGATCGCCAGCCCTACATTGGATTGGGCCAAGGCCGGCGCATCGTTGACGCCGTCGCCCACCATGCCGACGATTTCTCCGGCATCCTGCAAGGCTTTCACGACGGCAGCCTTATCCTGGGGAAGGACCTGCGCGCGTACCTCTTCGATGCCAGCCTCCGCGGCGATGGCTTTCGCCGTGACCTCGTTGTCGCCGGTCAACATGAGCACCCGTACGCCCAGGGACTTCAATCTCGCTACGGCCTGTCTGGAATCCGCCTTGATCGGGTCGGCCACCGAAAGCAGTCCGACCACGGACCTGTCGACCGCCAATAGGACCGGGGTCTGTCCCTCGCCCGCCAACTCGGTCAAGCGCTCGGCGAAGCGTCCGCAATCGATGCCCTGTTCGGCCATCAAAGTCAAATTACCCAGCAGTACGGCACGGTTTTCGATGAGCCCCGAAACGCCATGACCCGCGATCGCCGCGAATCCCGTCACCGGCAAAAGCGCGCTGTTTTGTTCGGCGGCCGCCGCCAGGATCGCCGCGGCCAGAGGATGCTCGGATCCGGTTTCGAGGCTGGCCGCCCATTGCAATACCCGGTCCTCGGTCCAGTCCGAACCGCTTTCGATTTTGACCAGCCGCGGCTTGCCTTCCGTTACCGTTCCGGTTTTGTCGAGCACGATGCAAGTCAGCTTCCCAGCCGTTTGAAGCGCGTCGCCGTTACGGATGAGTATGCCCTTCTGCGCTGCCTTGCCGACCGCGACCATGATGGACATCGGCGTGGCCAGCCCCAAGGCACAAGGACAAGCGATGACCAGCACCGTCATCGCCGTGACGAAGGCATAACCTAGGGCCGGCGCCGGCCCGGCCACCCACCAGACCAGGAAGGTCAGCAGCGAAACCGCCACGACCGCCGGCACGAACACCGACGCGACGCGGTCCACGAGGCGGGCGATTTCCGGCTTGCTCGCCTGCGCCTTTCGAACGCTGGCGATGATTTGCGCCAACACCGTGTCGCGGCCGATCCGGGTTGCCTTGAACAGCAGCGTTCCCGACTGGTTGAGCGTGCCGGCGACGACTTCGTCTCCCGCGGCTTTTTCGACCGGCATGGGCTCGCCGGTGAGCATGGATTCGTCCACGCTGGAATGACCGTCGATGACCACGCCGTCCACCGGGATTTTTTCGCCAGGCCTCACCCGCAAGGTTTCGTCCAGACCAACCTCCGCGATGGGAATATCGATCTCCTGACCATCCCTCAACACGCGCGCCGTTCGCGGCTGAAGACCGATCAACTGTCGGATTGCGGATGACGTCTTGCCGCGGGCGCGCATCTCCAGGGCGCTCCCAAAGTTGATGAACGCGAGAATAATGGCTGCCGCTTCGAAATACGCATGCCGCGCCAGCATCGGCAGGCTGTCGGAAAAAAAGATGGCCATGGTGGAGTAGAACCAGGCGGCACCGGTGCCGAGCGCGATCAGGGTATCCATATTGGCCTGGCGATGCTTAAGGCTCTTTATCGCTCCTCTGAAAAAATGCCCGCCCGAAAAATAAAGAACCCACAACGTGACCATGGAAACGATCAGCCACACGCCGCGGGCGGTCGGCTCTCCGAGCATGGGAAACCATCCGAAGTGCTCCACCAGCATCAAGGACGTACCGATCGCGCCGGCGACCGCGGCCTTGTTGAGCAGCGCGTGGTAACGGGCGGCTTCTAAGGACTCTTGCTCAGCCGGATCTTCCAATCCCTCCATCACCGCCGCATCGTACCCCGCGTCCTGCACAGCCTTGCGCAGGACCTCCGGTTCCACGTCCCCGCGCACCAGAGCGGAATGATCGGCGAAATTGACATCGGCCGAAAACACATTCGGCACCCTGCGCAGCGCTGTTTCGACGGCCTCGACGCATCCGGCGCAACGCATGCCGGAAACGGAAAGTCGGATGGTTTTCGGTTCGTGATCCAGAATCGATGTCATAACGATCTCGACGTGAAGAAGTTTTTATGGGGACCCCGAAAAACCGCCTTCCCGGCGGTTTTTCTCTTCGCCAAGCGCAAACGCGGTTTGGGCTTGGCTTACGTTTTCAACCCTTACGTGGTTGAAAATGACGGGGCATCCCTGTCCCGTACGAGCACCTCGCAGCTTTTCGAGGTGCTCTTGTGAGGAATCCAATGGCCTTTCGCCTACATTATTATGATTATCGGCTGCCAAGCGGAACGGCCACCCGCATAGTACGGAGAGCCTATTCCCCGCACTCGTCGAAGAATGTTGGAAGAACTGCCGGGATAAGCTCGAAGAATATGTATATGGGCGTGCCTCCCATTCCGCTAACGTATACCAAACCAAACACCTCCGCTACTGCGGATGTTTTACGGTACAATAACCGGTTTTTCCGGAGCCGTTATTCTGACCGTGACATCATCGCTTTTATCCGTTTTGGCGCCCGAATGGGCGGAGCAATCGGCGGTTTTGATCGCTTGGCCTTATTCTCAAGGCGATTTCAAGCGCTGGTTAAGCGAGGTCGAAAAAACCTACGACCTGATCGCACTCGAGATCGCTAGACGCGAAACCGTGATTATTCTGTGCCAGGATGATTCCCGTCGAATGCACGTGTCTCAACGACTGGAAGCTCGCGGTACCGATCTCGACCGGGTGCGGTTCGTCCAAATGCCTTACGATGACGTGTGGGTCAGAGACACCGCCCCGCTTACGCTGGCAACCCGACAGGGCGCGAAGCTCGTTGATTTTCGCTTCAACGGATGGGGCGGAAAGTATCCGCACGAGGCCGACGCCGAGTTGGCGCAACGCCTGCATGCGACCGGATTGCTGGGCGATACTCCAATGGATAGGATCGAGTTCACGCTGGAAGGCGGAAGTGTGGAATCGGACGGTGAAGGCACGATCCTGACGACCAGCCGCTGTCTGCTCAATCCCAACCGCAACCCGGAACTCACACGCGAACAGATCGAGAATCGGCTGAAAACCGTGCTCGGCGCCAGGCGTATCCTTTGGCTCGATCACGGCCATGCCGAGGGCGACGATACGGACGCCCATATCGACACGCTCGCCCGCTTCTGTTCGCCCGACACGATCGCTTACACCGCCTGCAACCAACCCGACGATCCGCTGTATGACGAATTCAAAGCGATGGAAGATCAACTGCGAACCTTTGTCACGTTTTCGAGTCAACCTTATCGCTTGATACCTTTAAATATCCCAAAACCGATTTTCAGCGAAGAAGGCGATCGATTGCCGGCGACTTACGCGAACTTTCTGATCATCAACGGAGCCGTTCTGGTTCCGGTATATGACGATCCGGCCGACTCCGAAGCCATCGCGCGTTTGAGTGACGCTTTTCCGGACCGCGAAATCGTAGGGATACCCTGCACATCGCTCATCCGACAATACGGTAGCCTGCACTGCATGACCATGCAGTTTCCGAAAACAGTTCGAGTAAGCTGATATGACGCAGACATTCAAGATCGGTTTGGTGCAACAGCCCTGCGGGTCCGAGGACAAAAACGTCAATTTGCGGGTATCGATCGAAGGTGCGAAAGAAGCCGTGGCCCAAGGCGCGAATCTGGTATTGCTGCCCGAACTCCATCTCGGCCCTTATTTCTGCCAGACCGAAGATTGCAGCCGCTTCGATCTCGCCGAACCGATACCGGGACCCACCACCGAAACTCTGGCCGCGCTCGCCAAGGAGCTTGGCGTAGTTATTGTAGGGTCGCTGTTCGAGCGACGCGCCCCGGGACTCTATCACAATACGGCCGTCGTACTGGAGAAAGACGGCAGCTTGGCCGGCAAGTACCGGAAAATGCACATACCCGATGATCCGGGGTATTACGAAAAGTTTTATTTCACGCCCGGGGATTTAGGGTTCAAACCCGTAACGACATCTCTGGGAAAGCTAGGGGTCCTGGTATGCTGGGATCAGTGGTATCCGGAAGCCGCCCGGTTAATGGCCCTGGCGGGCGCCGATCTGTTGCTGTATCCCACGGCCATCGGCTGGAATCCGGACGATGATGCCGAGGAACAGCAGAGACAATTGGACGCGTGGGTAACCATTCAACGATCACACGCCGTTGCCAACGGCCTACCGGTTATCTCGTGCAATCGCATCGGACACGAGCCCGATCCCAGTGGCCAAAGTAAGGGCATCTTGTTTTGGGGAAACAGTTTTGTCGCCGGTCCCCAAGGGGAGATTCTTTGTCGGGCCAACGAGAAAGAAAAACGGGTTATCGTGGTTGAAATAAACCGCCGCCGATCGGAGGACGTCCGTCGAATCTGGCCGTACCTGCGCGACCGTCGGGTCGACGCGTATACAGATTTGATCAAACGTTATTTGGATTAGCGGACAGCGATACGAAGATCGGCGCAAGAACTCGGCGGTAACCGAAATCCCTTCGATCCTTTCCGTCCGACAGCGGGGTTTCAACGGAACCCGGCGATCCTGCCGGGTACCTTATCAACTTTCGTTCAGGACTTTACTTCAAATTCCTCCAATCGATGGCCTTGCTCGATCAGCGTCTGCAGCCATTTCGGTTTCATACCGCGCCCGGTCCACTTTTGAGACAGATTATTCGGGTTTTGATACTTAATCGGGACTTTACTGCCCTTTCTTCCGGAGACTTTCGTGCCTTCAGTGATTTCCACATTAACACCGATCGAGGCCGCCAATTCTTTTATCTTGCTCAAGACTTCCTTGCGTTTGGTTTCCTTCTTTTCTTTGAGTGCTTTCTGAGCATTTTCGATCATGCTCGTCAGTTCGGCTTCGGAAAGTTCCGTTAAATCGGTCTTCATAGATTACCTCGATTATAAAGTCGCGAAACAAGATTAGATTAACCTTGTGATGTCGTAATTAGTATATTAAAAAAATATAAAAAATAAATCGTATATAGGTAAACATTCGAATACCGCCAGTTTCACCGTAGCGGAGCCGGGAACAGTTTTCCGAGACACCACCCGCCAGTTAATCACTCGACATTCTTCACCTCACGGCCATGAATCAAGCTGCAAAACATTTGGGAGCCCTGTCGCCATTCACGCCGGCTGTACCGGTTCATAATGCCTCGACCCTGGTCTGGCAAAACTTGAACGGTTGCGGCGATTCCCTGGCCTTGGCTGAAGCGGCAAAACAGGATAAGCGGCTGTATCTGATCGTGACCGAAGATACGCAAACCGCCCTCAGACTCGAACATGAAATCGAGTTTTTCCTTGGCGGAAACGCACCGGTGCTCCACTTTCCCGACTGGGAAACCTTGCCTTACGACGTTTTCTCGCCTCTTCCCGAAATCGTCTCGGAGCGATTGAAGACGCTCGCTCAACTCTCGCACATCGAGCACGGCATTTTGATCACCCCGGTCGCCACCCTGATGCAGCGGTTGGCGCCGCGTTCCCACATATTGGCCAAGACCTTTATATTAAAGGTGGGCGGCCGGCTTAATCTGGAAGAAACCCGGCAACGATTGGAAAGCGTCGGATATGAATGCGTGTCGCAAGTTCTACAGCACGGCGAATTTGCGGTACGAGGATCGATCGTCGATCTTTTCCCCATGGGGAGCGCCGTGCCCTATCGCATCGAGCTTTTCGACGACGAAGTGGAATCGATCCGAACCTTCGACCCCGAAACTCAACGGTCGGTCGATAAGGTCAGGGAAATCAGCTTATTCCCGGCGCGCGAGTTTCCGTTCGACGAGGAAGCGATCAAACGGTTCCGGCGGGGTTTTAGAACGCATTTCTCCGAAGCATCCATCAACAATCCTTTGTACCAGGAGGTCAGCAAAGGCATCGCGCCGGGCGGCGTCGAATATTACTTGCCGCTGTTCGTCGACGAAACCGAAACCCTGTTCGATTATCTGCCGGGAGCAGCGACAGTCGTTCTCCACCACGCTGTAGACACCGCCGCCGAGGCATTTTTTTGGGAGGCCGAAAAACGGCACGACCAGCGCTCGGGGTATGTCGACCGGCCGCCGCTTCCGCCGGAATTGCTGTATCTGACACCCGCCGCGCTGGCAGAAAAGTTCGCCCTCCATCCCAGAATCCGAATTGCACCGTCCCCCGAGCAGTCCTCCGAAAGTTTCGAGTCGGTGGCGTACAATTGCCGCCCGCTTCCGCCTCTCGCGATCGATCCGAAGCTAAAGGAGCCAGCCGCGGCGCTTTCGTCTTTTATAGGTGAAGCGGCGGGCCGAATTCTGTTCGTTGCGGAAACCGCGGGACATCGGGAGGCGCTGCTCGATAGCCTGGCCAAATACGCCATAAAGCCGCAGGTCGTCGACAACTGGGCAGCTTTCCTCGCCGCCGGGAAAAGCCCTTGCTTGGTCGTTGCCCCCATGGATCACGGCTTATGGCTTGCCGATTCCTCGTTGGCCATCGTTACCGAAACCCAGCTTTCCGGAGAAAAGGTCCAACAGCGCAGACGGCGCAGGTCGGCCGCCGAGCGCAATCTCGAACAGATCTTCCGCAACCTCGAAGAACTCGATATCGGCTCGCCAGTCGTGCACCAGGACCACGGCGTCGGCCGTTATCTTGGCCTGACCAAGCTGACGGTGGGGGGTATCGAGACCGAGTTCCTCGCGCTCGAATACGCCAACAACGATAAGCTCTATGTCCCGGTTTCCTCGCTGCACCTGATCAGCCGGTATAGCGGTGCCAGCCCAGAATCCGCCCCTCTCCACAAGTTAGGCGGGGAACAGTGGCAAAAGGCCAGGCGCAAAGCGCTGGAGCGGGTACGGGACATTGCCGCCGAGCTGCTGAACATTTACGCCAAGCGAGCAGCCAAGGAAGGATACGCCTACAAAACCGTCACCGAGGAATACGCCGCCTTCGCCGCCGGCTTTCCCTTCGAAGAAACGCCCGATCAGGAGGCCGCCATCATCGACGTCATCAAGGACATGGCCTCATCTCGCCCCATGGACAGAGTCATCTGCGGCGACGTCGGCTTCGGCAAGACCGAAGTCGCCATGCGGGCTGCTTTCATCGCGGCGCAGAACGACAAACAGGTCGCGGTCCTGGTGCCCACGACACTGTTGGCTCAGCAGCACTATCAGAACTTCCGGGATCGATTCGCCGATTGGCCGATCCGGGTCGAAGTGGTTTCGCGCTTCGTCGGCAAGAAGCAGCATGAGCAACTCCTCGAAGACTTGGAGAAGGGCACGATAGATATCCTCATCGGCACCCATAAGATTTTGCAAAAGGACGTTCGCTTCAAGAATCTGGGACTCGTGATCGTCGACGAGGAGCACCGGTTCGGCGTCGCTCAGAAAGAGCATTTCAAGAAACTGCGCAGCGAACTGGACTTTCTCACCCTGACAGCAACACCGATTCCGCGCACGCTCAACATGGCCATGTCCGGGCTACGGGACATCTCCATCATCGCCACCCCGCCGCCCAACCGCCACGCCATCAAGACCTTCGTCAGCGAATGGGACGACGCCTTGATTCAAGAAGCGATGCTCCGCGAAATCAAGCGCGGCGGGCAGGTTTATTTCCTGCACAACAAGATCGAAACCATGGAGAAAACGGCGCGGAACCTGGAAAAGCTCGTACCTGTCGCACGCATCCGTATCGCCCACGGACAGATGGCGGAGCGGGAGTTGGAGCGCATCATGCTAGATTTCTACCATCAGCGTTTCAACGTGCTGGTTTGCACCACCATCATCGAAAGCGGTATCGACGTTCCGACCGCGAACACCATAATCATCCACCGCGCCGATTTACTGGGACTCGCCCAGTTGCACCAGATTCGAGGGCGGGTCGGCCGCTCGCATCACCGTGCTTACGCTTATCTGCTGGTGCCGCCGAAATCGTTGATGACTGCCGACGCCGTCAAGCGGCTCGAGGCTATCGAGGCCACGGGCGAACTCGGAGCGGGGTTCATGCTGTCTTCCCATGACCTCGAAATCCGGGGCGCCGGCGAGTTGCTGGGGGACGAGCAGAGCGGCCAGATCCAGGAAATCGGTCTCAGCCTATATACCGAATTGTTGGAACGGGCGGTGGCGGCGCTCAAGTCGGGCAAATCGCTGGATCTCGACATGCTTCCCCACGAAGCCGGTCCCGAAATCGACCTCCAGTGCCCTGCCCTCATTCCCGACACTTATCTGCCGGACGTCCACACCCGTCTGGTGCTTTATAAGCGCATCGCCAATGCCAAGGACGAAGAGGATTTGCGTAAGCTGCAGGTGGAAATGATCGACCGGTTCGGACTGCTGCCGCCGCCGACCAAGAACTTGTTTGCGATCACCGAACTCAAACTGCGAGCCGAGGCCTTAGGCGTCAACAAGATCGAGGCGGGCTCAGGAGGCGGCCGTCTGATATTCAACCCTAACCCGGCCATCGATCCGGCCCAAGTCATCCGTTTGATCCAAGGCCAACCGCAGACGTACAAACTAGACGGCCCGGATAAACTGAAATTTGTTGCCCGTTTCGATACGCCCGAGAGCAAGGTCGTTTTCGTCGGCCAATTGCTCGAGCAATTGGCGGCTTAGAGCGTGTCTCAATAGGCCGTTCGCCCTGAGCCCTTCGACCTCGCTCAGGACAGGCTTGTCGAAGGGTTTCTTGAGCCTATTGGGATAGGTTCTTAGTCGAAGACCCGTGGCGATCTTCTATCTAAACATTCAGTGGAGTTTTCTTTGCGGTATTTCTTGTTTTCTTTCTTGATTTTGCTGAGCGGCTTATCGACCGCCTACTACTGGGCCGGACCGGCCGGTCTTTTCCTGGCCGCCATCTTGAGCGTCATGGAAGTCAGCCTTTCGTTCGACAATGCCGTGGTCAACGCCTCGGTGCTAAAAAACATGAGCCCGCGCTGGCAGAGGCGTTTTCTCACCTGGGGCATGGTCATCGCCGTATTCGGCGCCCGTTTTCTGCTGCCCATTCTGATCGTCGCCGTCATCACCGGGCACAGCTTGCAGGATGTGGTCATCATGGCTTTCCGGGAAAGCGACGAGTACGCGCGTCATATCACGTCCGCACATATACAGATTTCCGCTTTCGGCGGCATGTATCTGCTGCTGGTGTTCTTCAGTTTTCTGTTCGAGTCGGAAAGAACGCTGCACTGGCTGGGCTGGGTCGAACGCCGGCTGGCGCGCCTTGGCAAACTGGAATCCATCGAGGTCGTCACCGCGCTCACGGTGCTCTTGACCGCCCAATCCTATCTTCCACACGAAGAGCGTCTGTCTGCGTTGACGGCCGGATTGGCCGGGGTCATTCTGTTCGTGCTGGTCAAAAGCCTGTCCGCGCTCTTCGAAAATCCGAAAGCGGCTCAAAACAACATTAACAAGGGCGGATTCATCTCCTTCCTTTATTTGGAAATACTCGACCTGTCATTTTCGTTCGACGGCGTCATCGGCGCTTTCGCCTTGTCGAAAGACGTCGTGATCATCATGTTGGGCCTAACCATAGGCGCGATGTTCGTGCGCAGTCTGACGATTTTCCTAGTGCACAAGCGCACCCTGGACCAATATCTGTTCCTCGAACATGGCGCTCATTACGCCATCGGCGCCTTGGCCTTGTTGATGCTGGCCAGCATGGTGGTCGAAGTATCCGAATTGCTGACCGGCTTGACCGGCATCGGGTTCATTCTGCTGTCGCTGTTGTCGTCCATTCGTCATAAGCGAAAGCTTCTGAGCCGGAAGGCGGCGTGACGACGAAGGTCGTATAGCCTTGAAGACAAGTCGCCAATCAACGATAATACGTTCTCTTTAGCCCAACCACGAGACTGGCTGGATCTCCGAGTTCAATGGCGAGTCGCGTCGGTCCTCTCGCAACGATACGCTGTAAACCCCGTCAGGCCCGGAAGGGAGCAGCGGTAGCAGCGGATTCGTGTGCCGAGGTGCGGCTGGCGTGGCTTGCCGCCCTAATTCATTCATCCGGTCGATCGCGTGCACAAACCGAGAATGCCGTATCAGGCCCTAGCCCGGAAGTGGCGCCCTCGCACTTTTAGCGAAATCGTCGGCCAGGAGCATGTGGTCCGAGCGTTGACCCATGCGATCGAGTTCGACCGCATGCATCACGCCTATCTCTTCACCGGCACCCGCGGCGTCGGCAAGACCACCATCGCTCGAATTCTGGCCAAGGCGCTCAATTGCGAAGGCCGAAAGACGTACGACCCGTGCGGCGAATGCGTGATCTGCCGGGAAGTGGACGAAGGCCGCTTTGTCGATTTGATCGAAGTGGATGCCGCCTCGCGTACCAAGGTCGAGGATACCCGCGATCTGCTCGAAAACGTTCAGTACGCGCCGAGCCGGGGACGATACAAGGTTTACCTGATCGACGAGGTGCACATGCTGTCGGGGCACAGCTTCAATGCCCTGCTCAAAACTCTGGAAGAGCCGCCGCCTCATATCAAATTCCTGCTGGCCACGACCGATCCGCAAAAAATTCCGGTAACCGTGCTGTCCAGATGCCTTCAATTCAGTTTGAAGCGGCTGACGCCGGACCAGATTCGAAGCCAGATGGAAGAGATCCTGAGGCGCGAGAACATCGAATACGAGGCCAATGCCGTGAGGCTGCTGGCTCGTGCCGCGGAAGGCTCCATGCGAGACGGGCTGAGCCTTCTCGATCAGGCAATCGTCCACGGCGGCGGACGTCTTCGGGAGGCCGACATCAGCCTCATGCTGGGTACCGTCGCGCGACAACCGGTCTTCGAGCTGCTGTCGGCGCTCTCCGAGGGAGACGCGGCGGCGCTGCTTCGGCACATCGAGCAGATGGCGGAACACACGCCGAATTTCGCCGACGTGTTGCAACAAATCTTGATCGTCCTACATCACGCGTCGCTGGCCCAGTGGGTACCCGAGGCGATCAGGCGCGAGGATGACGCCGATCGGATTATCGATCTGGCCAGCCGGATCGGCGCAGAGGATTTACAGCTTTTTTATCAGATCGGCTTGATCGGTCAGCGGGATTTGCCGCTCGCCCCTGACCCGCGCTCGGGCTTTGAAATGGTAATGCTGCGCATGCTGGCCTTTCGTCCGGCGACGACATCGGCGGACGCGCGGAGCGGCGTCGATACGGCACCCCCCAGGAAAAGCGAACTGCCGAAAGCAACCCGACCGGTCGATACTCGCCCCGCACCTGCGCCGGTTCAGGCCGACCCGAGGACCACCCCTGTGCCGGTCAAGAACGAGATCGACGCCGAGCGGGCACCTCAAACCGGATCGCCCCATGACTGGCACGAACTGATCCGAGCAATGGGCATCTCCGGCTTGACTCGCGAACTGGCGAACAACTGCGTATTGCAGGACCTGGACGAAAAAAGCTGCATTCTCGCGCTCGACCCTCAACATGCTCACCTCCGCGTCAGCCGGGTGGAGGCCAACTTGGAAAAGGCACTGAGAGATTATTTCCGAAGCCCTCTGAAATTGACGATCAAAATCGAGGCGCCCGGACGGGAAACACCCGCTACGCTCATTCAGCGTGAAAAAGAGGAACGCCAACGGAACGCGGAAATCGAAATAGAGCAAGACGAGAACGTCCGGGCACTGAAAGAGCGTTTCGACGCCCGTATCGTCCCTGGTTCCACCAAACCCCTAGACTGACGGAGAATCCCATGAAAAACCCGCTCGCCAATCTCATGCAGCAGGCGCAGAAGATGCAGGAAAATCTGCAGAAGGCCCAGGAGGAATTAGCCGCTTTGGAAGTTCAGGGCGAATCGGGCGGCGGACTGGTTCGGATCGTCATGAACGGCAAAAAGGAAGTGAAAAAGGTCAGCATTGACGAAAGCCTGGTGAAAGAAGATCGCGACATGCTGGAGGACCTGGTCGCCGCCGCCGTGAATGACGCCGTAAACCGGGTCAATCGCCTAAAGCAGGAAAAAATGGCGGCCTTGACCGGTGGTATCGAGTTGCCCGCCGGATTCAAATTGCCGTTTTGACGCACTCTCGCTGCAATACCGAACCTCTCCGTAGCCAATGCCTAAGAACGGGGCGTTGTCCCAATTGATGCAAGCCTTGCGCTGCCTGCCGGGCGTGGGTCCCAAATCGGCCCAGCGGATGACCTTCCATCTGCTTCAGCGCGACCGGCAAGGCGCGCGGAATCTTGCCGAATCCTTGCTCGCCGCGCTTGAAAAAATCGGGCATTGCACACTGTGCCGTACCTTGACCGAAGGCGAACTCTGTAATATCTGTGCGAGTCCCAATCGCGACAGAACGCAGTTGTGCATCGTGGAAACGCCCGCCGAAGTTTATGCGATCAGTCAGGCTACCGGCTTCAAAGGCCTCTTCTTCGTGCTCAACGGGCGGCTTTCTCCGCTCGACGGCATCGGCCCCAACGAATTGCGCCTCGATCTCTTGGAGCAGCGGCTGGAATCGGGCGAAATCACGGAGATCATCCTGGCCACCAATACCACGGTGGAAGGAGAAGCCACGGCCCATTACATCAGTGAGATGGCGAGGCAAAATGGGGTTCGCACGACCCGCATAGCCTACGGCGTTCCTTTCGGCGGCGAACTGGAATACATCGACGGCGCCACTCTGGCACACGCGTTTAACGGCCGCAAAGAGTTTTGAATCGGGCAACGGCGGTCGACAGCGCGAGTGTAGCGCGCAAAAATCCTATGGATTCGGACCGTGCGGCCTTAGTATTGGCGTGTTCAGGTTAAACCCAACGGAGGAAAACGATGACGGATTGCCTCTTTTGCAAGATGGTCGCCGGCGAAATCAAGCCTACAGTGGTGTACGAAAACGATCACGTACTCGCGTTCCGGGATATTCGGCCGCGGGCGCCGGTTCACGTGCTGGTCATACCGAAGCGGCATATCCCGACCCTCGACGATCTGCCCGAGGAAGAAGCGGCGTTGGCCTCCGAGCTGTTGCAAGCGGTCAGAAAAATCGCCCGGTCCGAAGGTATCGCGGAAACGGGCTATCGTACGGTGATCAATTGCCGGGGCGATTCCGGCCAAGAGGTTTATCACCTCCATCTCCATGTCCTCGGCGGACGGCCGATGAGTTGGCCGCCGGGCTGATGGCCTCGCCGGCAGACTGCCCAAATCGAGATCGAAGACCAGGCATTCGTCCGCGGGTTCTTTATCGATCAGGGCGAAATACCCGCCTTGCTTTTCCGGCCGCCTGCGCCGAGGCCGGTACATGCTTAAGCCCTGGCTTACATAGCATACCGCCGCACCGGATTAACCCGGCCTAATATAGATACGCCGGGTTGATACTAGAAACGGCAGTTGACCACTTCGATGCACCAGAAAGGTAGGATGCGGTGAGCGAAGCGAACCGCCCTTCGACCAGGCTCAGGGCGGGCTTGCCAGCTGCCCCGCCCGCCGCACACTCGAGCACGTCCAACTGCCGTTTCTAGGATAATCCGCTGCGACGGTTTTACCGGCAACACCGGCGGATACTTATTCGTCCTCGCCTTCCGGGTGGAACTCGATGCCGAGAATCGACCAGTTCTTGAAATCGGTCGGGTCATTCTCGACCAAACGGATTTTGCAGGCGAACTTCCTCTCTACTTGCCCTTTCTCGGGGTCCATTACTCTGATGCCCGAACGAACGATATAGGTTCGATTACCCAAGGCCCAGGCATCGTATTTACTGTCAAGGAAATCCGCATTCTCGGGCAGCATGCCTTCTTCTTTCATCGAGTTCTTGCAGTGCATCAGCGCGAAATCGGTGCGTTCGTTCCTGATATTTCCCAACTGCTCTTCTTCCGTTTCTTTTTCAAAGAACGCGTCCGATTCGACCATGTTCATCACAAAGGGGAGGATGGCTTTGTCCAGAATGACGTACAGCAGGATGATGAAGAGAATCAGAAAAAGGATTGAATACTTGCTGCGCAGTAATAAGTCTTTCATGGCTGATGCTTTGAGTTATAGTCTGAGATGAGTTGGCGATTAAAAACCATCTTGGCACGTTTCAAAGGAGGACAGATTTTGCGGCAGCGGAAAAAAAATGTATATATTGGTCGCCGAATCGAACGGTTTCTTGGAATTCCGTTGGCCCGGCGAAACAATCGACCGCAAAACTGCAGCTAAGACCCGTCAGTTGGGCATTAGTGCCCAAGACGATTAGGAATTGTTTCTTGAAGGATTTTTGACAGCGTGACCAACCTTCCGGATTTGACGGCGAAGCTCACCAAGCAGGAAAAGAAACTGGTCGTAGCGATCTCGTCCAGAGCACTATTCGACCTCGACGAATCACACGCCATTTTCGAGCAGGAAGGCAAAGAAGCCTTCTGCCGCTATCAGGTAGAGCATGAAGACAGCATTTTGGCGCCGGGCGTCGCTTTTTCACTGGTCAAAAAGCTGCTCGCCCTGAACCGGGTGTTGCCCACCCCGATGGTGGAGGTCATCCTGTTGTCGCGCAACAGCGCGGATACGGGGCTTAGGGTCTTCAACTCGATCCGGCATCATGAACTCGACATCTGCCGTGCGGCATTCACCAGCGGCCAATCGCCTTTCAATTACATCGCGGCTTTCGGCGCACATCTGTTTCTCTCCGCGAACGCGGAGGACGTCGCTAAGGCCTTGGACGCCGGCTACGCCGCAGCGACCATCATGTCGGCCAGCAAGTCCCAGAACGAGTCCGAGCAACTGAGGATCGCCTTCGACGGCGACGCCGTGCTGTTTTCCGACGAGTCGGAACGCATCTATCGCTCCGACGGTCTGCAAGCGTTCACCGAAAACGAAATCACCGCGGCGCGCACGCCACTTTCCGGCGGCCCGTTCAAAGCCTTTCTGGCCGCGCTCCATCAAATTCAAACCCTGTTCGGCCCGGACCAGTCGCCGATCCGGACCGCTCTCGTAACGGCCCGCGCGGCTCCCGCCCACGAACGGGTGGTGCGTACCTTGCGCGCCTGGAACATCCGCATCGACGAAGCGCTGTTTCTGGGCGGCATGGATAAAGGCCCCTTTCTGCGGGCGTTCGGCGCGGACATTTTTTTCGACGACCAAAAAGGCCATTGCGAATCCGCCTCTCTCCACGTCGCCACGGGCCACGTACCGCACGGCATCGCCAATCGTTAACCCTTACCGTTTTTTAAATCCGGGGCGAGCGGACTTCCGGACCGCGTCATACAAATGGTCGCGCCTCCCCTCCCTCTGGAGCGTGTCGTAAGCCCGACATGAGGCCGGGTTGAGGGAACGAAATCCAGCATTTTCGCGGAGTTACTGGGATTCCTTCGTCATCCCAGCCTACTAGTCCTCGGGCCGCGTCATCTTAATTTTTTCATACCTTCTCGCGATTCCTCGCGCTGGTCCACCTCAGATGCCTGTGGCGCCGCCGCTCGGCGTCGATTTGCTCCTCGACCTCGCTTTTGGAAAAACCAAGCATGGTCAGAACTTCCGCCGCCATCAGCAGGCTGGCTTCGAACATCTCGGGTACCACGTGATTGGCGCCGGCCATGATCAACCCGGTATAGTCGTTGTGGTGTTGGGTCCTGACGATAATCGGCAGCACATAGCCCGACGAGCGTATCTTCGAGACGACCCGCTGGGCCTCTTTAAGCGATTTGAAAGTTAGAATCGCCAAACGCGCGTGGGCGATATGGCAGCGCTCGAGCAACTCGATCCGGTCGCAACTCCCGTAAATCACCATCTCACCATCCTTGCGCCCTTTCTTGACCTTTTCGCTGTCGATATCCATCGCGATGAATGGGATATCGTTGGTCCGCAGGAATTTCCCGATCATTTGCCCGACCCGACCGTAACCGGCAAGAATCACGTGATCGCTCAAATCCGGCGGGATATGCTCGCGTTCTCTGTCCCGCGCCGAGAGCCTCAGCCCCGCCATCCCGGCCAGAGCCTCACTGATTTCGAAGTTATGGCGAATCAGCAGGGGACTCACGGCCATGGTGGCCCAGGCGATCAATAGAACCCGAGAACTGGTGTCGGCTTCGAGTATGCCCACTTGGGTGGCCAAGGCGATCAGCGCGAAACCGAACTCACTCACCTGCGCCAATAGCAGGCCAACCTTGCAGGAGGTCCTGAAGGATTCGCCGGCGATCAGGCCCGATATGACCGTGATGAGCCATTTGCCCAGCACTACCAGCACGGTACCGATCAGGAGCATGGACCACTCCCCGCTCAGCAGCCCAATATCGAGCCTCATGCCGAGACTCGCGAAAAATAGCCCCATCAAGATGTCGCGGAACGGCCGGATGCTCATCTCGACCTGATGGCGGAACTCGCTCTCACCCAGCATGACCCCGATGATGAAGGCACCGAGCGCCATGGATACGCCAAAAGCACTCATCAGCCACCCCGAGAGCAATACGATCACCAAGGTCGTCAATACGAAAATTTCTTCGGATTGAAACTTGGTGATCTCGTAGAAAACATGCGGCAACACCCATCGCGCCACGCTGAGTAGAAAGCCTCCGATGATTAGACTCGAACCGAGAGTCCATGCGATTTGTTTGAAAACGGGTTGATCCGGGGTAACGACGAGCGCCGGTATCAGGATCAACAGCACGACGGCGGCGAGATCCTGAAAAACCAAGACGCCTATCGACAACTGGGCATGGTGCCGATTGACAAGCTTCAGTTCATGCAACTCCCGCACGATGATCACGGTCGAAGACACCGTCAGAGCGCCGGCGATCACCAGAGACGCGACGGACGAATAGCCCCCCAACCCAATCAGGACACCGGACATCACGGCGATCGTAAGGCTCAGCTGCAATACCCCCAGGCCGAGTACCGAGCGGCGCAAGGCGAGCAGCCTCGGCAGGGAAAACTCAAGCCCCAGGTCGAATAGCAAGAAGGTGACACCCAGATCGGAGAAGAGGCGGATATTCGCATCGTCTTTAACCAGACCCAGCGCGTAAGGCCCTATCAGCGCGCCGGCGAAGAGATAAGCCAAAATATCCGGAATGCGGAAACGGCGAAAAACGACGACGCTAACCAGTGAACTGGTCAGAATGACCAGCAATTCAAGGAAAAATGCCGGTTGCTTCCAGTCGATCATGACTCCCCCGGCTAAGACTTGATAACTTTATGAATAAGGCCGGCGGTGGATAACACTCCGACAGGCGGCGCCGCGCTTCGTTCAGCTAATCGAAAAGGTAAATGCGATCCGGAGCTACCGTCAGGCGAACGGCCTGGTCTTTGGCGAAAAGATGCAATCCGGGCAGTCTCGCCGTCCAAACCGGCGCTTGCGGTAAACGGTCGCCGGCGCGTCCAGGCCGGAAGTGAAGCAGAGTCTCGTGCCCCAGGTATTCCGCGCCGACGACCACGGCCGGAAAACCGGCCTCCCCCTCCTCCGACAGGCGCACGGCTTCCGGACGAAAACCCGCGGTAACCGCCAGGCCGCCTTCGCGAAGGCTTGCCGCGCATTTGTCGGGCAATACCAGAAGAGCTTGTCCGTTGACGATGAGTTGCAAGCGCCCGTCGAGGCCTTTCTGCAACTCCGCGGTAAACAAATTCATCGGCGGACTGCCGATGAATCCCGCGACGAAAGCATTCGCCGGGTGTTCGTAAAGCGCCTTGGGATCGGCCACCTGCTGAATGCGACCTTGGTCCAGCACGGCGACACGCTGCCCCAGTGTCATGGCTTCTACCTGATCATGAGTGACGTAGATCATAGTCGCACCCGTACGCCGCTGCAGATCGCCGATCTCCGCCCGTACCTGCGTGCGCAGCTTCGCATCCAAGTTGGACAGCGGCTCGTCGAGCAGAAACACCGTCGGCTCCCGTACCAGCGCCCGGCCCATGGCGACGCGCTGACGCTGCCCGCCAGAAAGCTGCTTTGGCAAGCGATCCATGACGTCTCCCAACCCGAGCATGTCCGCGGCCCAACCCACCCGGCGTCTGATTTCATCTTTCGAGAGTTTCCGCATCCTCAGGGGAAATTCGAGATTGCCTCGTACCGTCATGTTCGGATACAGAGCATAGTCCTGGAACACCATGGCGATATTCCGCTGTTGAGGACTCAGCTCGTTCGCCACGCGGTCCCCGATCCGGATGATCCCTCCCGTGATCTCCTCCAGTCCCGCAAGGAGTCTCAGCAAAGTGGACTTGCCGCAGCCCGAGGGGCCGACGAAAACCATCAACTCGCCGTCTTCGATGCGAAGACTCAGGTCGGAGATGGCCCGATGGCCGTTGGGATAGATTTTATAGACGCGCTCAAATTCGACGCTGGCCATCCTCGATCCGCATCCGCTTAACGTGGGCGGGAAGACCCACGCGCGATGTTCCCGGTCTTGCCGTCGAAAGGGCAGATAGGCCTATCGGCCGGCTTCACGGCTCCCGATCGACGAACTTTTCGAAACCGATCAGGGGCAAGGCCCGCTATACGACCGGATCGGCCGCGAAACGTTTCTGCGCCGTATGATTGGCGAGATGGTTCGCCAGCGCCACGAGAATCATCGCCTGGTTCAGGCATAATAAATAATCATACGCCACTTCACCCGTCATGGGATTCACGGCGTCGTAAAACCCGAAATCGCCGTAAATGGGATAAAGTTCCACCAATTTCCGCAAATTGGCCGCTGCTTCGGAAGATTCCGTAAGCAAGGCCAGGGCCGCCGCGTGAAGTGTCACCACACCTTCGGGGTAACCCGCCGCCCCCAGAACCTTCACGCCGTATTCCGAATAGCGGTCCGCACCCGGCGTCGAACTCGGCGACATGCCCCACACCGGACAACCGAGCGACTCCACGGCGTACATCCGGTGTATGTCGGTATGGACGTTGCCGTCATAGCCGAGGCTGTCCGGCGCATACTGAGCTTCGTTCGACATCAGGACGGGCATCAGCGCCTCAAACACACTTCCGCCCCAGGAGGGCACATAGCGCTAATCCCGCCACTGATAATCCTAGAAACGGCGGTTGACCGCTTCGATGCGCCGGAAAAGTAGAATGCGGTGAGCGAAGCGAACCGCCCGTCGACCAGGCTCAGGACAGGCCCTTCGACTCCGCTCAGGACAGGCTTGCCAGCCGTCCAGCCCGCCGCACACTCGAGCGCGTCCAACTGCCGTTTCTAGGATCATACCCAAGCCGACTGTCAAAGCCAGTCGTTTTACAGGATCCACTGTCTGCATGCCGGTCGCCGTCTCAAGTCGGCACGAACCGGCCCAAAACCGTCGAAGCGGCTAAGCCTAGAGGACGGCGGCGGGTTTGTCCGATCCCACCCCTACGCATCTAAATCCGCGGAGCGCGCGTCCTGCACGCCGGCCAGAAGTCACTGAACCAGCATCGCCCGGATGACGCGTTGAGACTGTGAAAGAATTCCTCTCTTAGAGCCTATCCCAATAGGCCGTTCGTCCTGAGCCCGTCGAAGGGTTTCTTAAGCCTATTGGGATAGCCGTTAATCGCCGGAACATCATGCTGTTGCAAAATACGAGGCTCAGCGATTATCGAATCAGCGGACGCTTCGAACTGGTTCGATCCGGACCGCATTCTCGATACCCTGGCGAAAACCATGCCCATCGAAGGGCATCGCTACACCCAATGGGTGACCATCATTCACTGACGGCATGCTTTCAATCCAGAATTCCGTACCGTCGACAACGGCAGCCTTCATTTCGATCCGGGTTCTACCCGAGAGCCGTCTTTCTTTCGCAGTCCGGACCGATTCTGACTCGTCCGCGCTATGAAATAAAGGAAGCTCTGATTAAGTCCTTCGACAGGCCTGTCGAAGGGCGTGAACGGAATCAACTTGTTCAGAGTTTCCTAAAGGCATCTCCTCCCGCCAACCGAACGTGCGCGCCGTGGACGGGCCCGTTCTCGTCGCCAGGAAAACCACTTCGGCGGTAATCCCGAATTTCATTTGATCACCGTCCCGGAGAGGAATACTCTTTTCACCCCGTGCATACTTTGCGCGGTGAAGTCAAAACAACAATAGGGGAGAACCACGATGCAGAATGTCATGCTTAAAGCGATCGATGCGCTCGCGAAATTCGGCTTGGACAAACTGGAACGGGCGTTGATCTTCGGGCTCGTGCTGGTTGCGGCGCTGGCGCTCGTCACCGGCACGGTCCAGCTGTCGCAAGCCTGGTTTGCGTTTTTGTTTCGCTGGCTGCACGTTATTTCCGGAGTCATGTGGATCGGGCTGCTCTGGTATTTCAATTTCGTCCAGATTCCGTCGATGCCGAAGATTCCCGACGAACAAAAGCCAGCGATCGGCAAAGTCATTGCACCGGCAGCCTTGTTCTGGTTCCGCTGGGCCGCCCTATCCACGGTGGTAACCGGACTCATCCTGGCGACCCTGAACGGCTATGTCGTCAAAGCCCTGCTCCTCGGCTATTTCAAAGGTGGGCCGGAGACCTACATCGGTATCGGAATGTGGCTTGGCCTGATCATGGCTTATAACGTGTGGAACATCATCTGGCCGAATCAGAAAAAGGCCTTGGGTCTGGTGGAAGCCACGGATGACGAAAAGAAGGCGGCGGCGCGAACGGCGATGCTGACCAGCCGTTTCAACACCATGTTCTCGATCCCCATGCTCTACTTCATGGTCGCCGCGCAAAATCTGGCGTAAAGGCGCATCAAACGAAATAGGGATTCCGGCCAAACGCTCGGAATCCCTCTTCCCGGCTGTCGAGCCCGGTGCCGCCTGTTCGGTCTCGGCCTAAAATTGCTCGCCCGACGATCCCCGAACGTCGGCCTTCAGCAGAAAAAATTGGTAAACCGCAAGGGCGCAAAGGGCGCCCACGAGAATCCAGGAGTGACCGATCAGGAATGCCGACATCCCGGTTTTCGCCGCTCCTCTGAGCGAAGAAAGATACGGCTTGGAAACCAAGAGCATCCACGCCCAGGCCGGCACCTGGTAGGCGATGGCTCCCGCGATACCCCAGTGCAGAGACTTGAGTCCCATCCGCTCTGCGGTTCGGTAATACCAATAGACGATGCCGAGGGTAAGCAAGATCGAAATCAATAATGGCATATCAGTAACACCTCGCTGGAATGGTCGGAAAGGTTCGCGACGGAGCCGCGGCCCGGACAAGCTTCGCTTGCGCGAAACGCGATTATCCTACCGAGGGGTACAAGCGAAAAGAGTGGCGATCTGGTTCTTTTCCCGTGCCGCTTGCCTTGAGTTCCGGCGAACGCCACCGATCAGGAAGTCGTCGTTTGCCCGTTCTTGAAGGCACTGACGACTTCCATCGGCAGCGGAAATATGATGGTCGAGGATCTGTCGCCCGCAACCTCGGTCAGGGTCTGAAGGTAGCGAAGTTCGATGGCTCGCGGGGCCTGCGCCAGTGTTCGAGCCGCTTCGACCAAACGCTGCGCGGCCTGAAACTCACCCTCGGCGTGTATCACTTTGGCACGGCGCTCCCGCTCGGCCTCCGCCTGCCGCGCGATGGCCCTCACCATGCTTTCGTCCAGGTCGACGTGCTTGATCTCGACGTTGGACACTTTGATGCCCCAGGCATCGGTCTGCTGATCGAGCACACCCTGGATGTCGATGTTCAGCTTCTCGCGCTCCGCCAGCATCTCGTCCAGCTCGTGCTGGCCCAGCACCGACCGCAAGGTCGTCTGCGCGAGCTGGCTGGTCGCCTCGTAATAGTTCTCCACCTGGATGATCGCCTTTGCCGGATCGATCACGCGAAAAAAGACGATCGCGTTCACCCTGACCGACACGTTGTCACGCGAAATCACGTCCTGGGTCGGGACATCCATCACGATGGTCCTAAGGTCCACTTTGACCATCTGCTGAATGATCGGAATGACGATGAAAAGACCCGGACCTTTGACCTTGTAGAACCGGCCCAACAGAAAGATGACGCCCCGCTCGTATTCGCGCAGCACTTTGATCGCCGCAAGCAGGAACATCAACACGATGACGGCGAGAAAAACGAGGAAATAGGTGGTGATCATGAGTATAGCTCCTTTCGTTCTTCCAACGGCGCGACGCTGAGGATCAGCCCATCCAGCCCTTGTACCCGGACGCGTTGGCCCTTGCGCACCGGTGTCGCGGTCCTCGCCGTCCAGATTTCGCTTCGGACATGGATTCTGCCTAGATCATGGAAGTCTTCGAGAGCCACTCCGACGGCACCGATCATTTCTTCGCGCCCGGTGACGACGGCCTTGTGCCGCGACCGCAAGATCAGGCCGATCGCGACGCCGAAGAACATCAGGCTGGCCAGGGCGAATGCCGCGATCACGGCCCAACTGAGGCCTACGCCGGGCATCCGTTCGGTGTCGATTAAGATCACACTGCCGGCGATAAAGGCCGCGATGCCTCCCAATCCGAGCGCCCCGAAGCTCGGCGCGAATGCCTCGGCGATCATCAGACCGATCCCGACGATGATCAAAGCGAGACCGGCATAATTCACGGGCAGAACCTGAAAGGCATACATCGCGAGCAGGAGAGAGATGACACCCACCGTGCCCGGCACGATCGAACCCGGGTTGTAAAACTCCAGAATGAGCCCGTACACCCCGATCATCATCAGAATATAGGCGACATTGGGATTGGTGATGACGGCGAGAAGGCGGTTGCGCCAATCGGGATCGATCGTTTCCACGGTCGTCCCGGTCAAATCGAGCGTCACGGCCCGGCCGAGCACGTCCACCCGCCGCCCCTGCAATTCGGCCAGCAAAGCGGGAACATCGGGCGCCACGATATCGATGACGTGCGCCTTCAGCGCCTCCTCGGCGGTAAGACTGGCCCCTTCGCGCACCGATTTCTCGGCCCATTCGGCGTTTCGGCCCCGGAGCTGAGCGAGACCGCGCAGGTAGGCCACCGCATCATTGACCATCTTCTTGGCCATGGCGTCGCCGGAGTCGCGCGGCGCTTCCTGGTCGTCCTTCTTCCCGGGTTCCGGCCTGCCGTCGTTTTTTCCCGGAATGCCGATGGCGACCGGAGTGGCCGCGCCGAGATTGGTGGCGGGCGCCATAGCGGCGATGTGGCTGGCATACAGGATATAAGTCCCGGCACTGGCCGCCCGGGCTCCACTCGGCGCGACATAGGTCGCGATCGGTATGCGGGAAGCGAGGATCATCCGGATGATGTCGCGCATCGCCGTGTCGAGACCGCCCGGTGTATCCATCCGGATAATCGCCAGAACCGCGTTGCGGGCCTCGGCGTCTCTCAGCGCGCGATCGACGTAATCGCTGGTCGCAGGGCCGATAGGGCCGCCTATCGTCAACTGCGCTACTACCTTCGGCAGAGACGCCGGAGGCTCGGGCGACCGCTTCTCTCCGGCGGCGCTCCCCGCTAGGAGCGATAAGCCAATAAAGACGACGATGATAGTTCGCAGCATTCTTTCTCCACGGCTCCCGGTAAATGTGTTGAAACCTTCCGAGGCGGAGGTCGTGAGCAAGCATCCGGTTTCGAACGCGAGCTTTAAACCTTGAAACGGCGGTTGACCGCTTCGATGCACCGGAAAAATAGGATGCGGTGAGCGAAGCGAACCGCCCTTCGACCAGGCTCAGGACAGGCCCTTCGACCGGGCTCAGGATATGCATCATTCGAAAGCACAAGGGGTGCGGTTCGTTCCTGACCGCGCCCTACGAAATGACTTGCAGCGATCTCACCTTTCGGGTGAAGACGCGACCTACCCGATTTAACGGCGGGCGAGCCACCTGGCGGCGTTGCGCCTTCTTGCGGGAGACCACCCGCGGCAGCGCGCCCCTTCGGCGGGGCTCGGGACAGTCCTTCCGACTGAGCCCAAGACAAAGCCCATCGACGGACGCGTCCTGGACCGAGCCGAAGGGCCCACGGCGAACGGCCTACCGAGATCGGCTCCGAGACCGATTCTTCCCTTCCTCTGACTCCCTTATACCGCTAACGGTTCTCGCGCCGCAAATGCGCCGTATCCGAAACGGCGTACGCGTCAACAACCTGCAAGTCGTCGAACTGCGGATTTCTCCGAATAAACGGCCTACCCGAGAATCAAGTTTCGGGCAGATCGGTATACTGATAAATCGGATGAATCAGCGTTTCGGGCGGAAGCCTAATAAGTTCCTTGATGATGCCATCGGTAAGGCCGTAAACGCATCCGTGTAGGACCGGGCGTAGGTGGCGCTTCCAGGAGTGCTGGATCACCGAGGTGTGGGCGAGATTCTGAATCTGTTCTATGACATTGAGCTCAACCAGCCGATCCGCCCGCTCCTGATCGCTCTCGAGCGCATTGATTTCGGCTTGGTGCAGACGATAGACGTCCTTGATGTGCATCAACCATTTGTTGACGATCAGGAGTTCCGAGCGTTGCGGGCTCAGGGCCGCGCGGATGCCGCCGCAGTTGTAATGTCCGCACACGATCACGTGACTGACCTTGAGCACGTCGACGGCGTATTGAATCACGCTCAGGCTGTTGAAATCGGTGGTGATGATCTGATTGGCGATGTTTCGGTGTACGAAAATCTCGCCGGGCTGAGCATTGACGATGATCTCCGCCGGAACCCGGCTGTCGGAACAGCCGATCCAGAGAACATCCGGTGTCTGGGCGTTAGCGAGACGCGAAAAGTATCCGGGGTCCCGGATCCTCTGCTCTTCGGCCCAGGCTTTGTTTTCCAGCAACAATTTCTCGAAAGGTCTCATAGTTTCCTCCTCAAACGGTCGTTGTTCCCCGTTTCGGGGCAATCGCCCCGAGACGGGATGCCGATGCTGCGTTTTCGATTGCGTTCGCGGCCGAGAGGTCGCGCCTTCACCGCCCGAGACCATCATTTGCTGTTCGGTTGCTCATTCTCCGAGTCGGTTACCCGATCTTGCGCCGATATCCCGCCCGTCCCGCGCATAGCCACCATGGAATAATGGGCGCTCGCGGTCTTTTGAGACAGCAACAAAGGCACGGCGGCGACGAGGCCCGCGAGAACCATCGCGGGAGCGTGCTTCAAGCGTCTGGGCCATGCGGCAAAAGCCGAAGAAAATGAGTCGATCTCGCGATCGGACGAAGCAGCCGATAAAGCGTCGTGAGCGCCGTGCCGCTTCCATGGACCGGACTTCAACCACGCCATTCCGCGGGCGGTCAGCAAGAGAAAGGTGCAGCCGCCCAGATTCACGGCCGCGAGCACTGCGGCCGCGTGACCGAATTGATCCAGCATCATGCCGCCGACATAAGAAAGCGCCATGGTCACGATGAATATCGGCAGTGACTGCTGCCCCATTGCGATAATCGCCTTCGCGGTTCTGGACTGCAGCCAATGCTCCCGATTTCGGAGAAGCATCGTGACCAGATAGGCCAAGGCTAGGAAATGGGCCAAGCGCAATGGTCCGAAATGAGTCTTGTCCAGCCACGGCTGCAAAGTCGCATGAAGCTGAATCAAAAATTCGGTGGGCCGCAGCGCTGGCTCCGGACCTAGCGGCAAAACCAGAATCACGAAGGAAACACATAGCGCCGCCAACCATGGTCCGTGCCGGGGCGGTTTGATCCAGCCGGCGCCGAACGCGAACCCAGTGAAAAACATCAGCTGCCATCCGAAGGGATTGAAAAACCAGGTCCGATCGCCGTGCAACTCCGCCGAGAGTTCCAGCCCGTACTGCCACATCGCGGTGTAAACGCCGACCGGGAAGGCCAAGGCGAGCGCGATATGGATGCGCGACAAGGTCCACACCACCGGTATCCACAACATGACCACCAGGTACATCGGCAGAATATCGAAATAATTCGGAACATAACGCAAGGAAATGAGTCCGAGGAGGGCTTCCTGGGTATCATCGAAAAAGTAACGGATATTGAGGCGGCGGATATAATCCGGCCCTCCGAATACGGCATTGCCCAGCACGCAAATGGCCGCGAGAAGCATGAACAGGGCGAGATGGGCGCCGTAGATTTGGGCGCAGCGGTGAAACACGCGAACGCTGCCGAGCCACAAGCCGGAGGTACGGAAGCTGCGCCCGTAGGCGATGGCCGCGGCATAACCCGAGAGAAACACGAAGATTTCGGCGGCGTCGCTCAAGCCGTAACGGGATGGGGTGAAGAAAAGAAATTCGTTGCCGGGTATGTGATTGATAAAAATGATCAGCAGGGCGAGACCGCGAAAAAAATCGAGCGTCAGGTTTCGCTGTTTTTGTTGGTTTTGTTCGGTCATCAGAACCTCATTTGGGGACCTCGAAAAACCGTCTTCCCGGCGGTTTTTCTCTCCGCCAAGCCCAAACGCGGTTTGGGGTTGGCTCACGTTTTCAACCACTTAGCGGCTGAAAACGACGGGGCATCCCTGCCCCATACGAGCACCTCGAAGTTTTTCGAAGTGCTCATCTGTGGACAAAAATATGCGCAGGCTCCACGCTGACCTCGACACTCAACCTTTAGCGCTCATCGGCGCGGGCGCCGTAACAGATCATGGTACAGTCCGAAGCTTTCACAAACCTTTCACGTCAGTTTGATTCATGAGAATCCTGCTCGTAGAGGACGACACGGTTCTGGCCGACGGCCTGACCCACGTGCTCGGCCAATCCGGTTACGCGGTTACTGCCGCGGCGTCGGGCGCCTATGCCGAATCCGCACTGCTCACCCAGAGTTTCGATTTGGTCATTCTCGACCTCGGCCTGCCGGACATGGAGGGTTGCGAACTACTGCGAAGATTGCGGGCGCGGAAAAATTCCGTGCCCGTGCTGGTCCTGACCGCGCGCGATGCGCTCAACGACCGCATCAAAGGTCTCGAATGGGGCGCGGACGATTACATGGTCAAACCGTTCGATCTCCGCGAGTTGGAGGCACGAATCCATGCGCTGCTCCGACGCCGCTACGGAGGATTCGGCGAACTCACGGTCGGGCGATTGGTGCTCGACACCTTGAATCGCCAATTGCTGGTGGATGGCGAGCCGATCATTCTGTCCGCGCGGGAATACGGCGTGCTCGAAGCGCTATTGATTCAGGCCGGACGGGTGGTCAGCAAGGACCGTATCGCCCAGCGCCTGTCGGCGGGAAACGAAGAACTGGGAGACAATGCGATCGAAGTCTACATCCACAGGCTGCGCAAACGAATGGAAACATTCGGCGTGAGAATCCGAACCGTTCGCGGCCTCGGCTATTTGCTGGAAAAAGATGCCGATGGCTAGAGCCCAGAGCCTCCGGACCCAGTTTCTGCTGCGCTTGGCGGTGCCTCTCGCGCTGTTCGTGGTACTCGATGCCATGGCCTCCTACTACATCGCGCTGCACTATGCCAATGCCGCTTACGATCGCTGGCTGCTCGACTCGGCGCGCTCCCTGGCGCAGGAAGTCAAGGCCCAGCGCGGCAAGCTGACCTTCGAGCTGCCCCCCTCCGCATTGGAAATTTTCCAATGGGACGAGGTGGACCAAACCTTTTTCAAAATCGAATCGCCCGACCGTGGATTCATGGCCGGGGACGGGCGAATCCCGCCACCGCCGGACCTTGCCTCCGTTCGAAAACAGCCCGTGTATTTCGACAGCGCGATCCGGGGAAACAGGGTCCGGGTGGTTTCCATGCTCGCCGCGCCCAAGGACAGTTCCGAGGAGGTTTTGGTTCAGGTGGCCGAGACCGTTAGGAAAAGGCGAAGCATGATGACCGACATTCTCCTGGCCGAACTGGTGCCGCAATTTCTGCTCGTCTGTATGGCGGGATCGTACATCTGGCTGGGCATCAACCGGGGGCTGCGCCCTCTGAACACCCTGGCTCGCGAAATCGCCCAACGTTCGCCGCGCGATCTCACGCCCATCCCGGATACGCGTGTGCCCCAGGAAGTGCTCACACTGACCCATACCATCAACGATCTGCTCGCGAGACTGTCCACGGCCATCGCCGCCCAGCAACGCTTCATCGCCAACGCCGCGCATCAACTCCGAACTCCTCTGGCCGGACTGAAAGTGCAGGCGGAGCGCGCACTGCGGGAAGCCGACCTCGCGAGCATGCGACCTGCCCTCGCCCAGATCCGGAACTGCGCCGACCGGGCGTCGCGATTGAGCACTCAGCTCTTGGTGCTGGCGCGCTCGGAGACCGCCTTGGGCGGCTCGCGTCCCGCTTCGCCGGTGGATCTCCGCGCCGTCGCGAGAGAAACGTGCATGGATTGGGCGCCGAAAGCGCTGCAACGCGATATGGATCTGAGTTTCGAGGGACCGCCGGGTCCGGTGCTGGTCCAGGGCGAAGAGACTTTGCTTCGAGAGGCGCTCAACAATCTTCTCGACAACGCCATCCGCTACGGACGCGATAACGGGCAAATCATGGTACGACTCGCTGCCCGTCCCCAGCCGACTCTGGTCGTGGAGGACGACGGACCGGGCATTCCGGAGTCCGAGGCAGACCGGATTTTCGAAAGGTTCTACCGTCCCCCTGGCAGCCCCGGCGACGGCTGCGGGCTAGGACTCGCGATCGTCAAAGAAATCGCCGAACAGCACGACGCGCGTGTCGGGTTGTCGCGTTCCGCGCTGGGTGGAGCACGGATCGAAATTCTTTTTTGAAGCCTCTCGAATGCCGAAGTCTGCCGCCGACCAGTCACTCCTCATACAGAAAGAGCACCATCGAATTGAGCAGATAGATCGTGAACAATCCCAGGCTGATCCATCCGACGGTTCTGAGGACCCGCGTCTCCGACCGGTACAGTATGCCGACGATGGTGAGACCGGTCATGATCATGGCCGACATGGCTGATGCGCCATGGATGACAGAGACATGGGATAACAAAGGCCCCGGTTGGTAAAGCAAATCGTCTATCGCGACGATCACGATGTTGAAAAGATTGCTGCCCAAAAGGTTGGCGATCGCCATATCGAGCGCTCCGATCCACAAAGCTCCCAAAGTGACCGAAAATTCGGGCATCGAAGTCACGACGGGAACCAGCAGCGTGCCGACAAACGATGTGTGCCATCCCATGGTCGACGCCAGTTCGGTTGCTATGAACGGCATCCAAACGCCGGCGATGACGACAACCACCAGCGCCAATCCATAACCCACGACTGCGTGGCGCAGCGATAGGCCGGCATAGCGGTCGGTCACGTCTTCAGCGTATTCGACCAACTGCTGTTTCTCGTAAAGAAAAATGGAACGGATAGCGACCAGATACATCAGGACGATAACCGGCGCATAGATCCCGACATTCCCGATCGCCCAGCCGTTTCGTTGGCCCAGTAGAACGTTGAAACCGACCAGGCCGATCATGATCACGCCGAAGCCGGCGGAGAGAATATGACCCTGGCTGGCGCGGCGATAAATCGATTCCTTGCGGTGGAGAAAATCGACGACGACCAGAAACATCAGGTTGAAAACGCAAGCGCCGAGCACGTTGCCCACGGCGACGTTCGGGGCCGCCGCGAGAGTGACCGAGCTTACCCCGGTGATCAACTCGGGCAATGACGTCGCCGTGGCGAGCATGATCAATCCAATCCAGTTCCCCGAAAGTCCGGTCTTGTCCGCGATGACATCGCCATATAGCGAAAGCTTGGTTCCGGCGTAGGCGATCAAGAGAAAGCTGACGGCAAATTCCGTCCAAACATTGAAAATCATGAGCTATCGTTTGACGTTTCGTGAGAGTTCCCGCGCCCGCCACTTCCGAGCGCCCAACGCTCACGCCGCAGAAAGCACCTTCGAAATCACGGGGCAGAAGCCATGGAATTGACGTTCGAGTATAACGTCTTTTCGAGAAGGCTCCGACCGGTTGTGCTCCAACCGAACCCAGGAGCGGCCACAATGCCGAAGCTTCCGGATCTTGACGGCATATGCCCGGCAGAACGCAGCGAATTTTCCCGGCGTGCGGCGATACGCTTCGAAATGGCTTCTGTCTCGCGGTCTGGCGTTTCCCCACGTAATATTCCATAGAGACCGAGACCGACGTCTGTGTTATCAATTAAGGTCTATTCGGCGTCTTCGGACATTTTCACGACCGGGACCTTTCATGTCGCGCGCAGGAGCGAGTTTGTTCGTTCCTCGTGAGCACGGAGGCGAACGAGTCCGCCTCCGTGCCGTAAATGCGAACTGAAATGCTCGAAAAATCGGAGGGAAGCAATGCGCAGCACATTCTCGATCGCGCTGTGGACAGCGGTGTCCGGCATGTCATTAGTTTGCTGTCCAGCCTGGGCGGCTCGGAGTTTTGTAACCGAGCAGACTATCGTCGCGGGCGCGGAACGCGATAAGTCCTACCCCGGCTGGGAAGGTTTTCAACCGTTCCAGGAAAAGCCCAAGGAAGGTAAAGCCGGGCCGGACATGGGCCAGCCGCCCGAAGGCGAACGCCAGCCCGAGCCGCCGAAGGCGGAGCAGCCGCAACAACCCGAGGGCGAACAAGGGACGGGAGGGAATTCCGGCATGGAAGGCGACGCAAACCCGTAGATTTCCACATCGAGTTTGCGACCTTGGTCCGACGCAGATTCCTTAATCTTGCAAAGCAACGGGCCAGGTCTGCGAATCGAGCATTCGAATAACCCGGCGCGAGCCGTTCGAAGCACGGCCGGGCAAGAGCGTCCGATCCGCCCGCCTGCCGGTTGGACGAGCATTTGGACTTGGTGGCGGCTTCCCGTCGGAACCAAGAACAAAAAATGAAGCGGAGATATTTTTTGCTTCCTCTTACGTCGCTTTTCCTGACCGGCTGCGCCGATTCTGCGAACAAAAGGGCGGAGTTCGGCGCTGACGCCGACGACGTCACCATCGCAAGCCGGGTTAAAGCGGCGCTCTTACAGGACATCTACGTCGGCGGCTTCGGCATCGACGTGCAAAGCCATGGAGGGCACGTACGGCTCGGCGGTTTCGTTCCCGATAAGGATCAGCGCCGACACTTAGAGGCAATCGCTCGCAGCGTGCAGGGGGTCGAATCGGTCGAAAACAACATTCACGTACGGGAAGGGAAAAACCCGAAGAGTCGTGGTTTTAGGGAAAGCTTTCCTTAAGGAAGCTCTGATTAGGTCCTTCGACAGGCCTGTCCTGAGCCCTTCGACTTAGCTCAGGGTAGGCCTATGGAAAGGCCTGAACGGAACCCACTTGTTCAGAGCTTGCTTGAATTCCGATACACGCCGCCGGATTCGGAAGGTCCTCGAAGCCCCCTTCATCGCCACTTTCGGAAGAAACGCAGTCGAACGGGCGGCATACCGTATCGCATGTGACGGCTTACGTCGCGCCCATACCAGAACGGATACGCGTTGAAACTCGAATAATCACGGAAGTAGGGACCTGCGACCGGGAAAGTCCACAACGGAAAATAAACCGGCTGAGGATACTGGCAGTATTGAGCGGCTTCAGCCTCCATCACGGAAGCCCGCGCCGACTGCCATGCCGCCAAGGCCTCCAACTCGCGGACACGCACCAAGCGTTCTTCACGCATTTCCGCGGCTTTCCGGGCCTCTTCGGCAAGCCGCTGCTCTTTCCATTTCTCCAATCGCGCGATGGCATCGGGGTCCGGTTTGCTGGCCTCGATCCGAAGCCGGCGGCAACTGTCCGGAACCGGCTCATCGGTATAGATCAGCCCGGTGTCGGTTCGGCACTTGTAAACCTCCGCCGCTGGTGCCGACTCACCCCACCACACGGTAACGCCAGCGAGAAGGCAGGACAACGAGCAGCCGATCAGGTTCGACAATTTCGCCGAGCCGACGGCGAATTCCTTCCTCATCTCTTTTTTCTTCGGCCTTTCCATTGAGCCGCCGAGAACACGCCTGGTAAACATGATCGCTACTTCCATACGATTTGGGGCAGTTCCCGACTTTGGACCCGAGTCGCCGCCGTTCCGTTCTTTCCGTCCACTCCCTCCCGTTACGATTCGGCACGACCGTTCCGCCGGCCGACATCCTCTCGCGGCCCGTTTGTTCCGCGGCCGATGAACGACTACATTTAGGACTCCAGCCCTCAATATGACCGGAAAATGAGCGCGATCGATAACACCGACCTCGACGACTGCACGGTGCTACCCCCTCGGTTCGACGCCGGAAAAAGTGCGCAGCGATCCGAAGCCGAATACAGATTCACCGATTATTACTCCCTGTGCGGCACCGTGGGCCAGGGAGGAGTCGGCCGGGTTTTGCTCGGGTTCGACGAGCGCATCGGACGCCAGGTGGCCATCAAGGAAATGCTCACATCGAACGAAGCCGCCGACCCCAGCGTCCGACGCCGGTTTCTTCGCGAAGCCCAAATCACGGGACGATTGGAGCACCCCGGCATCGTCCCGGTCTACGAAATGGGGACCACTTCACAGGGCGCGCCGTATTACGTCATGCGTCTGGTGCGCGGACAAACCTTGGCCGAAGCGCTTGTCGCGTGTCATTCGGAACAGCCCGAGCAGGCGCTCGCCAAACGCCTGCAATTGCTTGACCGTCTCATCGACGTCTGCGAGGCCATGGCCTATGCGCATTCCAAGGGCGTAGTGCACCGGGACCTCAAACCCGGCAACATCGTACTGGGGCAATTCGGAGAGACCATCATTCTGGACTGGGGCCTCGCCAAGATCGGCATCGAAGCCGACGTCGTCCGCCGAGCCGTGCCGGCGGCTACGGAAGACGGCGGTGCGGACGAGCTCACTCAAGTGGGGCAAATTCTCGGGACACCCGCTTACATGGCGCCCGAGCAAGTGGATAGCCGTTTTGGCGAAGTGGATGCGCGGACCGACGTCTTCGCGCTCGGCTGCATTCTTTACCACATTTTGATCGGAAGGCCGCCGCTGAGAGGCAGCCTGTCATCCATAGTCGAACAACTTAAATCCAAAACACCTCTGCCTTCGCCACGTCAAGGCCCGGCTTCCGCACCGCCCGAGCTCATCGCCATTTGCGACAAGGCCTTGGCGAAAGACAAGCTTCGCCGATTCCGGGATGCCGCCGAATTGACCGAGGAGTTGCGCGCCTTCCGCGACGGGCGACTGGTCAGCGCTTACGCCTATTCGCGCCGCGAATTGCTGCACCGCTTCATCGCCCGCAACAAGGCGGCGCTTTCTTGGGGACTTGCGGTCGTCATGGCCGTCGCGATCGGTGCGGTGCTGGCGGTCCATTTCGCCATGGATGCCCGGAAAGAGCGGGAAGTGGCCGTCACCGAGCGCCAGATGGCAGTCCAAGCCCGCGAACGCGCCGAGACGGCGCTGGCGGATGTCACCCGCATATCCAACCAGAACCTGACCGCCGCCGATCAGATCGCCGAGGATATCGCGAACGCCATAGGCTCGATACAAAACAGCATGGAACAGATCGCAGAGTCGGTGAGGGATGTCGGCAATCGCAAGGCCATGACTCCGATTCTGACATCACTGCTAACCCGGCATCCCGATGCCGAGCTATTCGCCGCCACGCTCGCATCCGGCAAAATCACCGCGGTGGCGCCGGAGAAATATGCTCAGGCGGTCGGCGCGGACACCTCCCCGTATGAGCACAATCGCCTGACGATCGAATTAGGCACCCCCGTACTGAGCCGCGTGTATGAAGCGTCCGAAGGCTTCGACGCCGTAACCTTGGCCGTACCCATAAAACGCGGCAAGACCATACCGGGTTTCCTGTGCGCCCGTTTCAAGGCCGCCGAGTTCCTGGGAAAACTGCTGCCAGCGGGCCTCCAGACGCGGGAGAGAGCGGTTTGGATCATCCAGGACGACGGTTTCATCCTTTACGATACCGATACGGCCGAAATCGGGGAAAACCTATTCCGCCAAGAACGGTTCGACAAAATTCCGGAACTGCGCCAACTCGCTAGACAAATCGCCGAGCAGGAGGCTGGGATCGGCTATTACCACGGCGCGGCCCGCGAAAACGGCCGCGAGTCCAACCGCATCGCCGCCTGGCAAACGGCACGGCCCGCCAAGAATCGTTCATGGAAGGTCGTAGTGCTGGAAAAGTGGGGATGAGACCGTCGAAAGCGCTCGGGTTAGCGCATCCGGCGGAAACTCACGGCTTGACCTCGACGTGGTACGGCTGAAATCCCCAGCACCCATCTCGGCTCTTCGCTTTGACGGCAATGCGAATTCGGCCCGGCCCGGTCAGCGGCTGGGGCAGGACAGCCTTGACTTGCCAGTCCCCATTCCTTCGCCGGTCGATTACCGGCTGAACGGGCCGGCCGTTGATTTCGACCGTGAGGGTATCGCTTTCGGTATCCTCCGATGCGATGAACGCAAACTCGGTCAGCACGGGAACGGTACCGCTCGGATTGGGCTCGAAGAACTTCGGCTCGGCGCAGCCGCTGCTTCCGCCGCCCCCGCCGCCGTAGGCCCAGACGCTTCCGCTCGCAATTGCGACCAATAGAACCGCAGATTTGACCAAACCGTGCATATCGCCTCCTTCGGGCAAGCCGAAACCGAAATGACTGTCCGGTCGACTGAAACAGATCGGCGAATGGACGTCAAGTCTCCGCCATCGCCCCGTTTCCCTCATGCCCTCGCCGCTCCGACACCGCGACGCTCGCGTGCGGCCTACGCGCTCAGGCCGGGGGCTTGTCCGATAGATCCATCACCATCTTATGCTCGGCCACCTGCCGCGAATGAAGGAAGTCGCGCATGGCCAGCGCCACGGTGCGGATCAACTCCTCCTTGTGCGGAAAGTGATCGATCTGCTCCTGCATCCACTCGTCCAACGCAATGTCCAACGTAGATTGCTGAAATACCCAAACCTTGCTCATCGACTCACATCCTCAGGCGCGGCAACGAAGTCTTGCGGGTGTGGCGCCGAAGACGACCTGATTCTATTTTTCGAACAAAAGGAAAATTTCTTTAATGGTAGGCCAGGATAAGCCAGTCCTGAGCGAAGTCGAAAGGCTTATTCCAGCCTACAACGTTTTCCTTTTGATTGAGAAATGGAATGAGATCATAATTCAAATTCACCTATTTTAATCCTCGCGACAGCCTGTGTTGACCCATCGTCCCTCTGAAATCCAGGACCGGCTCCGTGGATTCCTGTTCAGATCGCTCGACGAGATCCTGGCCGAGCGGCTCGCCATGGATGCCGAAGCGGCCGTGCTGAACCTTTTCCGTCGAACGGCGAGCCACGTTCCGGCTTACCGCGCGTTTCTCGACGCCCATGGCATAGCAGCGGAGACCGTAGTATCTTTCGCCGCTTTTCGGCAGCTTCCCCTGATCGACAAACGGAATTACATGCACGTCTACCCGCTGGCGGAGCGCTGCCGCAACGGCCGCCTGACGGAATGCGACCGGGTAGCGGTGTCCTCGGGCTCGACCGGGAAGCCCACGTTTTGGCCACGGTCGGCGGTCGACGAACTGGATATCGCGCTTCGCTTCGAGCAGATCTTTCGCGACAGTTTCAGGGCGCACGAACGCAGCACCCTGGCCGTGATTTGCTTCGCCCTCGGCAACTGGGTGGGCGGACTATACACCACGTCCTGCGCCTGGCATCTCGCGGCCAAAGGCTATCCCCTCATGGTGGCGACGCCCGGCAACAAGAAGGAAGAAATCTTTCGGGTCATCCAGGAACTTTCGCCGAGTTTCGAGCAAACCGTGCTCCTTGGCTATCCGCCGTTCGTCAAGGATGTCGTCGATGCAGGTCTTGCCGCCGGCATTGAGTGGCCGCGCTACCGGGTGAAAATGGTCTTCGCCGGCGAAGTGTTCAGCGAGGAATGGCGAAGCCTGCTCGGGGAGCGAGTCGGCTCGAAAGCGCCCTGCTACGATTCGGCCTCGCTCTACGGCACGGCGGACGCCGGGGTATTGGGCAACGAAACGCCCCTGAGCATCGCCATCCGCCGCTTTCTGGCGAACCACCCCAAAGCGGCTAGGGAACTCTTTGGCGAATCGCGCCTGCCGACTTTGGTCCAGTACGACCCGATCAGCCGGTTTTTCGAGGTCCATGAGGAAACGCTGGTGGTTTCGGGCGACAACGGAGTACCGCTGGTCCGCTACCACATCGCCGATAAAGGCGGAGTCGTCGCCTATCGCGAGATGCGCGACTTCCTGCGCGATTGGGGAGCGAACACGCTGGCCAATTACGGCTTGGACGAAAACCGGCCCTATAGGCCCCTGCCCTTCGTTTACGTATTCGGGCGCGCCGACTTCACCGTGTCTTTTTATGGGGCCAACATCTATCCGGAGAATGTGGCCGTCGGCTTGGAGCAGCCGGACATCATGGCTTGGGCCACCGGCAAGTTCGTGCTGGAAACGAAGGAATCCGTGGACGGGGACAGATATTTGAGCGTGACCGCCGAGCTTCTGCCCGGCGCCACGGCTGACGATGAAAAATGCCGGGTCATCGCGGAATCGGTCAAAGCGCAGTTGTTGCGCCTGAACAGCGAATTCGCCAATTACACGCCGCCGGAAAAACAACTCCCCAAAGTGATGCTGCGGCCGTTCGAGGATCCGGAATACTTCCCGGCGGGCGTCAAGCACCGGTATACCCGGCGCTGACGCCTCAGCTCGACCATACGCAGCGTACCGCGAGTCTTGCGGCAACGCGTCGCCCAATCCCGTTAGACCGGCTGAAACGTGCGGCCTCCCGGTCGTGATCAATCCCAGATCAGGACGCCACCGGTCTGATATTCTGTTACGCGGGTTTCGAAGAAATTCTTTTCCTTCTTGAGATCCAGGATTTCGCTCATCCACGGGAACGGGTTACTGGCGCCGGGATATTGTTCCGGCAAGCCGATCTGGGCGCAGCGCCGGTTGGCGATGAATTCCAGGTAATCCTTGAACATGCCGGCGTTCAATCCCAGCACGCCGCGTGGCATCGTGTCGTAGGCGTACTGCGTTTCTATGTCCACCGCCTCGCGAATCATACAGATGATTTCGTCCTGGAAGTCTTTGCGCCAGAGGTGAGGATTTTCGATCTTGATCTGGTTGATGACGTCGATGCCGAAGTTCATGTGCATCGATTCGTCGCGCAAGATGTATTGAAACTGTTCGGCGGTACCCGTCATTTTGTTGCGCCGTCCCATGGACAGGATTTGGGTAAAACCGACATAGAAGAAAATACCCTCGAAGATCACGTAGAACGCGATGAGATCGCGAAGCAGGCGCTGATCGCCCTCGGGCGTGCCGGTCCGGAACGTGGGGTCCCCCAGCGACTGGGTGAACGGCAAGGCCCACTCCGCCTTGCGCGCCACGGCCGGCAATTCGCGGTACATGTTGAACACTTCGCCCTCGTCCATGCCGAGCGACTCGACCACATATTGATAGGCATGCGTGTGCAGCGCTTCTTCGAACGCTTGCCGCAGGAGATACTGGCGGCACTCCGGATTGGTGATGTGCCGATACACTGCCAGTACCAGGTTGTTGGCCACCAGGGAATCGGCGGTGGAAAAAAATCCGAGGTTCCGCTTGACGATGGTGCGCTCGTCTTCGGTCAGTCCGTCGAGGCTCTTCCAGAGCGCGATATCCGCGTTCATGTTGATTTCCTGCGGCATCCAGTGATTGGCGCAGGCATCCAGATATTTCTGCCAGGCCCACCGGTACTTGAAAGGCACAAGCTGGTTCAGATCGGCGCGGCAATTGATAATCTGTTTGTCATCGACTTGAATGCGCCGGGCTCCCATCTCGATGCTCTCGAGGCCGGTGGCGCCACTGCGCGCATCACCGGATGCCATGATCCCTTGACCCGCCTCGTATTGCGGCTCAGCAACATCATTCTGAAATTCGGTAGCGATTTTGCGAATATCCCGCACCGCTGCCTGCCCTCCCCTTAACTCGGCCAGTCGGCGCGCATTCGGATTCAGTTCAGCTTCGACGGATTTGCCGGTAACCCCGGCAAGGGGATCTTCCCAATTCAACATGCTTCTTTCCTCTTTTCGGCCCGTGGGTACTTAGGAGAAATGGCTATACGGCGCTCGACCGTCGAGCAGTCGTCAAACTAAAGTCGCTACATATTGTGCACGAAATCATTACGTACACAATATGTAGACTAAGATTTTGCAAGCCCTCTGCTCCCTCGCCTCTCTGGCCGAACCCGCTACCACTGAATTTTAAAGGACATGGTGTTGATGTTCTTTTTGAACACCTCTAGGGCGAAGGGCTGCGCTAATTTGTAAAGATCCAGGATGGAATAATCGAGTCCCGGGCGCGCCCCACTCTTGAACAGAGACTCCTCGATATTCTTGGCCATGATCAGCATCAAATCGTCCAGATTCTCCGGCGAAACCGGTTTGATATCGCGCAAAAGTTTTTCGGCCATGATCCGACCCCTTGTTGACAGCGTCACGATTGCCTGATGTCCGCTTTCGAGTCTAAATCAACTCGCGACTCGGCTGCATTCTATCCTTTAGACCGTTCGGACGGGCTCGCCTTCAATCCGGCGGCACATCGATCGAATATCGGATTCACGAACCTTTCTCGTCAACATTTCGTAAATGTGATGAAATTTCGTCATTGGAGTTGTTCGAAAAAGAAGGCTGGACACGATGAAAACCAAGATCGCCCCCCCCCCCCCGCGACCGACGGATCGCACCGCGATCGATGTGGTCGGTCCGCGCTTATCTGTTCCTGCGGCCGGCAGCCCGTTACGCGGGATTACGAAAAATCTGAGCCGCTCCGGCGTTTTTCTGCGGACGCCCGTACGTGCTGAGGCATCCGTGGGAAAATCTGCCAGGGTCGTGTTTGCCGTCGAGAGAGGGAAAGTCGTGTGCTTGCGGCGGTATTCCGTGATCATCAAAGGGAAATCCCAACACGGACACGGCCTTGCATTCGGGCGGACCTTAAGGAAGCTCTGATTAAGTTTCCAGTGGGAAAGGCGAACAGTGCAACTGTTGGATCC
>DYIL01000106.1 GCA_020723665.1 Methyloversatilis universalis | reverse complement strand
TGTACAGGAAGTTCATCCAGTACGTCTCGAATTCCGGTGCGAACGAGTCCAGACCGGCAGACCAGCCGTAGACCCCTTCATACCACCGTACCCACAGATAAAAGACCAGATACAGCACGAACGCGAAAGACAACCACTTAACATTAAGTAAAGGTTGCTCTCTTGCTTCAATACCACCAGCTGTTGTAGCAGCCATAGTTTTACCTCCAATGCTTGTTGTTAATTACAGCTAAATATCAGAGTACGTAGTTGACGTCTCTGACCCCGGTTTAGAGTTAAGCTGCACAAAAAAATTCCGCCTTTCGAAAAAATTTTGATTGTGCGGCTTCTGCATCGAAACGATGGAAAAGCCCTGCGAAACCCTAGATCCCGGGCACCGATACGTTTCACCGTGCGGGAGCGTCGGAACGCCCTGTCACGGCCTATCGTATCGGGTCAATACTGTAGGCCTGGCTTATAAGTGATGTCAACTAGAACGTGTCGATGACTTCTTCGAGGAAGCCGATGACGCGATTCGGTGCCGATCGGATTGAAGGAAGCTCTGATTAAGTTTCCCGAGGGGGGAGAGGCGAACAGTGCGACTGTTTAATCCAAAAGGCCCTCACCCACCCCACCCACGCCGCACTTTCCCTGTTGGGAGCCCAAGCGGCGCTTACCCGTGCACCCGTTCGCCGGGAGCGAACGGGAACATGCGAAGCACGGCCCTTCGACAGGCTCAGGACAGGTTTGTCCCAGGGGGAGAGCTTATTCAGAGCTTCCTTGGGCTGAAAAACTCGGTTCGTCGACGGTTAGGAGAAAGTATTGCGGGATTGACCGGGGCGCTCGGCTTTATCACCGGCGGCAATCAGCTCGATATCCGTGACACCATCGCAGCGGATCACGAAGAAGATTCGAAGCGGCGGCTTCAGTTTGTCCGTTGTGCGGAAGGTGGTGGGTTTTTCGTTCCTTGAACGGAGTGGTAAGATCGGTTTAACGTAAAGCGGATTGTTTGCGGCTGAATTATACGCCAGCTATGAGCAGGGAGGCTCACTGATCGGCAAGACGGCTGCATTGACGCAGGCGCGGGTGGTCCTGCGTGTGCACCGCTCCGATGCCGATTCGTGTGTTATGAACGTCAATCATGTCCCCCCAATTGGTTCCTCTATGAAGCCCCGCTACTCCTATTCGGCTGGATCTCCAATCCCGCACGGAGTCCATTTGCACAAGGGCGGGGTAAATTTCTCTCTCTTTAGCCGGCACGCTACTCGAGTATGGTTGCTTTTGTTCGACGATGTTCACGCTAGCAAGCCGTTTCAGGTCATCGAACTCGACCCGCAGCATCATAAAACCGGCGATATGTGGCACATTTGCGTGCTGGGAGCGGGAAGGAATCTGGTCTACGCTTTTCGCGTCGATGGCCCTTATGCGCCGGAGCAAGGGCATCGCTTCGATCCGACAAAAATACTGTTGGATCCTTACGCGACGGCGATCGCGACGCCGCTTCAGTGGAGTTTCGCCGGTTTTTCGTCCCACGGCGGAGCGTCGGCTTTGGCGGATACGGGGCGCGAAGATACCGTGGTCGCCAAGAGTCTTGTGACCGGCAACGGTTTTGACTGGGAGGACGATAGACCGCTTCATCATCCATGGTCCAGCCTGGTGATTTACGAAACGCACGTACGCGGTCTGACCGTGCATCCGTCGTCCGGTGTCCGCTCGCCCGGCGGCTATCTCGGCGTCGTCGAAAAAATCCCGTACTTCAAACGGCTAGGGATCACGGCCATTGAGTTGATGCCCTTGCAGGAGTTCAATCCTAACGAGGTTACCGCAGTCAATCCCTTCACCGGAGAGAGGCTCCGCAATTACTGGGGGTATAACACCATCGCCTTTTTTGCCCCTTTTCAGGGCTATAGCAGCCGTCTTTATCCCGGCTGTCAGGTCGACGAGTTCAAGACCATGGTCAAAGCTTTGCACAAAGCGGGGATCGAGGTGTTGCTCGACGTCGTGTTCAACCATACGGCGGAAGGCGACGAGACCGGGCCGACACTCAACTTTCGCGGTTTGGACAATAGCATCTATTACCTGCTGGAAGACGACAAAAGCCGTTACAAAAACTTTTCCGGCTGCGGCAATACGATGAACTGCAATCATCCGGTGGTTCGCAATTACATTCTCGATTGCCTCAGGTATTGGGTGGTCGAGATGCACGTGGACGGTTTTCGCTTCGATCTCGCTTCCATTTTGGGGCGCGACCGCAACGGCCATTTGGTGGCCAACGCGCCGCTCCTGGAGCAGATCGCCGAAGACCCGATCTTGCGCGACGTAAAACTGATTGCGGAGGCTTGGGACGCGGGCGGAGCCTATTTGGTCGGACGTTTTCCCGGAGAGCGCTGGTCGGAGTGGAACGGTCTTTATCGTGACGACGTGCGGCGTTACTGGCGCGGCGACCACGGTATGGCCGGGGCTTTCGCCAGCCGGATTTGCGGCAGTGCCGATCTATACGAGCACAGCGGGAAGGCGACGGTCAACAGCATCAACTTCGTGACCTGTCACGACGGGTTTACGCTGAACGACCTGGTCAGCTACAAATACAAGCATAATCTCGCCAACGGCGAAGAAAATCGGGACGGTTCGAACGATAATTACAGCGCCAATTACGGGGTCGAAGGCCCCACAGACGACCCGGCCATTCGGCGAATCCGCCTCAGACAGATGAAAAACTTCATCGCTACGCTGCTGATTTCCCGAGGGGTGCCCATGATCTTGGGGGGCGACGAATTCTGCCGCACCCAGATGGGCAATAACAATGCCTATTGCCAGGATAACGAGATTTCCTGGTACAACTGGGCCTTGTTGGAGCAAAACCGGGAATTCTTCGAGTTCGTGCGGAACATGATCGCCTTCCGGTCCCGCCATCCGGCTCTATCGTCGGAAAGGTTCTACAGGCCCGAGGACGTGAGCTGGTTCAATCCATCCGGACAGACACCGGATTGGCACGCCGAGAGCGCGGTGGGGTGCCGGATTTATGCGGAGAATGAAGGGGACCAGGATCTTTGTCTGCTCTTCAACCCGCTGACCTATGCGACGAATTTCGTGCTGCCCGATCTGCCGCACGACTCGGTCTGGCTGAAGGCGATCGACACCAGCGCTGCGCCGCCTTTCGATGTTTGTCGGCCGGGCGAAGGCATTCCGTTCGGAGGGAACGCGTCCATTCGGCTCGAGGAGCGCAGTATGATCGTGTTGCTCGCGGAACGTCATCGCTAGTCTGAAAATGAAAACGGCCGGCAAGACCGGCCGTTTTGCGTTTTCATGTACCGAACAGTCAAGGCGTTACCGTCTGACTAGCCGAGAACCGATTACCTTTATTGTCTCGAATTTCGGCCTTCAATTCCCCCGCCGTTTCCGGCACGAAATAGAAACGGAAATTCGGGTCGGCGCTGATGGCGATGTCGGTCTGCGCCGTCAGGACCGGTTTGTCGTTGAAGCTGACTTTTACTTCTTCGACGAAGTGAGCCGGCTTGATCATCCGGGTCAGTTGATCCATCTGTAAGCCGGTGATGTTCGGATGGCTGATGAGTAGCTGAGCCAAATTAGGCTGTCGCAGGACTGCTTTCTCATTGTCCAGCTTGAATTTCATCTTGCCCATGCGCGCCATGGCCGCTTCGAGATCCGTGCCGATGGGCGCAGAGCAGCCGCCGCTTGCCTTGACGAAGGCTTTGTTCATGTAGAGCTTGCCGTCATTGGTCTCGGCTATGGCGCGAATATGGGTGTAGGCATTGACGCGTACCCGCATGGCCAGGTCGGCTTTTCCGCTTTCCGGCGTGAAATGGAAAATGCCCGAGAACGGAACCGGGTTGTTGTCGATGATCAGGGTCACGGTTTTGATGAACCGATCCTTGGTCTGGGGAATCTTGCTGCTGATTTGGATCGGCACCAAGGCCGGATCTTCTGCGCGGTAGGGCGCGGTCAGTTCGACGATTTGATTGCCTTCTTCGATAGGGCGATCGCCGAAAAATTTTTGTCTGAGTCCGCCGTTCCAGGCCGCTTCTTCTTCGCCCGCGGCGAACGCAAAGCCGGTCAATGCCAATAAATAGGCCAAGGCTATCCACAGACCATTGCTGAACGTTTTCGATCGTTTCATTTAATTACTCTCCGCTTATTGTTCGGGGGTTCATTCGTCTTCCCATTCCAGTTCGGCGAACGCGGTGGAAATATTCCTCTTGTGGAATTCGTCGAACAGTTGCCAGTCGCCGCGGGCGGACAGTCCGACATTCGCCATGGCGTCCTCCATGGTCCTGCCATCTTTGATGAACGCTCTGATCTCGGACTGCAAGGTCTTGAGATAGCGCTCCTCGGGCTCCAGCGCTTCGGGCCAGTCGGCCGAAACGGGGCCGTGTCCCGGTATCGCGAGCTCGGCATCGATCTTTCTGAGTTCCTCGATGGTCGCGAGCCAACCGTTGAGGCTTCCGTCGATCACGGGCAAATGCCCCATGAACAGGAGATCGGCGAGCCAAAGCGTCTTGGTCCTGGCGTCGTAAATGCTGAGATCGCTGTCGGTGTGGGCGGTTCTGTGAGCTTTCAAGACCAGCGCTCTCGCGCCGAGCTCGAGCACGAGCGTATCCCGAACCGGGTGGTCGGGCGGCACGAAATTCTCGGTCTCCAAGCCGAACCCGAGGTCCCGCTCGGCCTTTTCCCGGTAGAAGGGCGCGCGCATGGCCATGGCTTCGGCAAGTTTGTGATGGCCGATGAAGCTGACGCCAGGCTGTTTGAAGGCGATGTTGCCGTAGATGTGGTCCGGATGGACATGGGTGTTGATGACGTAGCAGATAGGGGTCGTGGTGATGGACTCTACGGCTTTTTTGAGCGCACGGCCTTGATCCGGACTGCCGCCCGTGTCGATCACCGCCACGCAGCGCTGGCCGACGATGAAGCCGATATTGGCGATTTCGCCGCGGTTGTGGCGATCCGGCAGTTCGTGGATGCCCTGGTGAACATAAATACCCGGCGCGACCTGCTGCAGCGAGATTTTTGAGGTATCGTCCCGGGCAGGGACGTTTAACGCGATGAACGGTAGGAGGAGCGCGATAGCAGGAACTTTCATTATGGTGCTGTATCTTGTTCGTTGGCGATCAGCCGATCGAGCAGTGCCCGGCGGTTCGGGACCGCATTTTCGCCTCGCGCGCAATGATGTTCAACTGCCAGTGGAGGCCGTCGGGCGGATTGATCCGCGCCGCGATACCGGGCTGTCATTCTCGTGGCGCATGGCCTGAATAGATGCGAAGCCGATGCCGAGACCTCCCCGCACGGGGGTGACCCCGCCTCCTATCCGATTCCAGGGCATCATCGTTATCGGCTCCAATCCGACGGTCAGGAACGGCGCCAAGCTCATCGCAATAGACCCAGTCCGCACCAAGATCGTCCGTTTCGCGACCCATTCGGAGCGAACGGGAACGTGCGAAGCACGGCCCTTCGACAGGCTCAGAAGAGTGTTCGACAAGCTCCCGCCGGCGGCCTGCCTGTAGCAGGCAGGCCGCGCGGGCAGGCACCACGA
>DYIL01000024.1 GCA_020723665.1 Methyloversatilis universalis | reverse complement strand
GCTTCGATCCTTCACGGCTCGCAATCGGCAGCTTGACATGAACCATAGAATCTCATGACTTGGGCAGGGCGAACCGTCTGCTGAGAAAGGTTCTCGGTCAGTTTGCGAGGTTTCGATTCGTCCCCCAACCCCTTGAGCGTTTCCCGCGGAAACGCGGTCCGAGATATGTCGAACCGGCGGCTCGTCGTTTCAACCCGATCTGTTAAATTTGCGAGTTTTTATGCTATCGTTCGCCCCCTTATGCACCACCTAGAAACCGCGTTCAGCACCTCCTATCTCGTAGCCTTGCTGATGGGGCTCTTCAGTTCCCTGCATTGCTTAGGTATGTGCGGTTCCATCATCGGTTCGCTAACCTTGAGCTTGAGACGCGAAATTCGCGAGCAGAAATCGCTGCTCATGCCCTTCGTGTTCAGCTACAACGTGGGACGCGTCACCAGTTATTCGCTGGGCGGACTGTTGGCAGGTTTGGCTCAGCATGTTCTCAGCATGCCTCTGGGGGAAGGGCACGGACACCGCATCTTGCAGATCGTGTCGGCGTTGATCATGGCTGGAGCGGGGCTGCACATCGCCGGCTGGTTTCCGCGATTCGCTTATATCGAAAAGGCCGGCGGGGTCATATGGAAAAGAATCGAGCCTTACGGCCGTCGGCTGATTCCGGTCGAGACCTTGCCGAAAGCTTTCGTTTTCGGCATGATTTGGGGTTGGCTTCCATGTGGTCTGGTCTATACCGCTCTGGCGCTTGCCGCGACGACCGGTGACGTGGTGCGCAGCACGTTCACCATGTTGGCGTTCGGCGTGGGAACTTTGCCGGCTGTCATGGGCGTCGGCATTATGACTTCGTTGATGGTGCGTTTGTCCAGTATGAAGAAATTCCGTCAGGCAGCGGGGATTACTCTGATCGCGCTGGCCTTGCTGGCGGCATTCCCTTGGCTCAACCCCATGGTTCGCCATACAATAAGTTCTTAATAAAAAGGAGGAGGGCGAGATTATGTTTGAGGGGCTGATCGGCCAATCACCGAATTTCGAGGCGTTATTGCGCAGCGCCAGGATGATTGCCGCGACCGACGTGACCGTGTTGATTGCCGGGGAAACCGGTACCGGCAAAGAGGTGTTGGCGCACGCTTTGAAAGAGCATAGTCCCCGTGCCAATAAACCGTTTATCACGCTGAATTGCGCCGCGCTTCCCGAGGCGCTGGCCGAATCGGAATTGTTCGGTCATCGTAAAGGCGCGTTCACCGGGGCTGTCACCAGCCAGATCGGCCGTCTCCAAGCCGCTGACGGCGGCACCGTATTCCTGGACGAAGTCGATTCGCTGCCCGTGGCGCTGCAGGCGAAGTTCCTGCGTTTCCTCGAAACCGGCGAGATTCAGCCGGTCGGCGAGACCCATACGCTCAATGTCGATGTGCGTGTCATCGCCGCGACCAATGCCAACCTTCAGGAAAAGATTTCCCGCGGCGAGTTCCGCAAGGATCTCTATTACCGTCTCAACGTCGTGCCGATCGAAATCCCGCCGTTGCGCGAGCGCATGGGCGATATCCAACTCTTGTTGCAGCATTTCATGAGGCAGTTTGCCGACGAGCACAAGCTCCCGGAGGCTTCGTTCACGAAGGCGGCCATCAATCGGCTCACGGCTTATTCGTGGCCCGGTAACGTCAGAGAGCTTCGCAATGTGTGCGAACGACTCGCCATCCTGCTGGCCGGTCGAACCATCGACGAGTGCAATCTGCCCGTGGAGATCGTCAACCGGGCGCCCTCGCAGAAGCCGGTATTCGATCTGCCGGAGTTCGGCATCGAGCTGGAAAAGGTCGAAATGGATCTGATTCGTCAGGCTTTGTCTCGGACCAACGGCAACCGCAGTCGTTCGGCCCGGCTTCTGGGTATCTCCCGCGACACGCTGCTCTATCGCATGCAGAAATACGGGATCAGTTGAGAGATCCTTTCGCGGGCGGTCTCACCCTCCCGCCCGGCGAAATTCATAAGCCCGCGGGCAAGGACTGCGGGCTTTTTTGTCAGACGAACTTCAATCCCTTCTTGGCGGCGATCCGCATGCGCAAGGCGTTGAGCTTGATGAACCCTTCCGCGTCTTTTTGATTGTAAGCGCCGCGGTCGTCCTCGAAAGTGGCGATGCTCATGTCGAACAGGCTATTGCTGTCGGACTTGCGACCGACGATCGTCACATTGCCTTTGTAGAGCTTTACCCTGACTTCGCCGTTTACCGTGGCCTGCGACGCGTCGATCAACTCCTGTAGCATCAGACGTTCCGGGCTCCACCAATAGCCGTTGTAGATCAGGCTGGCATAGCGCGGCATCAGCTCGTCTTTCAGATGCGCCACTTCGCGATCCAGTGTGAGGGATTCGATGGCGCGGTGGGCTCTCAGCATGATGGTACCGCCCGGTGTCTCGTAGCAACCGCGGGATTTCATGCCGACATAGCGGTTCTCGACGATGTCGAGGCGTCCGACGCCGTTTTCGCCGCCCAGCCGATTGAGCTTCGCCAATACTTGAGCGGGCGTGAGGCGTTCGCCGTCGACGGCCACGATGTCGCCGCGCCCGTAAGTCAGTTCGACGTAAGTCGGTTTGTCGGGCGCTTTTTCGGGGGAAACGGTCCAGCGCCACATGTCTTCCTCGGGTTCCGCCCACGGATCCTCGAGAATGCCGCCTTCGTAGGAGATGTGCAGCAGGTTGGCATCCATGGAATAGGGCGACGCCTTGCCGCGTTTCATTTCGATCGGAATGCCGTGCCGTTCGGCATAGGCGAGAAGCTTTTCGCGCGAGTTCAGGTCCCATTCCCGCCAAGGCGCGATGATCTTGATGTCGGGGCGCAGGGCATAGGCGCCCAATTCGAATCGGACCTGGTCGTTGCCCTTGCCGGTAGCGCCGTGGGCGATGGCGTCGGCCCCGGTCTCGCGGGTGATTTCGATAAGACGTTTGGCGATCAAAGGACGGGCGATGGACGTTCCGAGGAGATACTCGCCCTCGTAGATCGCATTGGCGCGGAACATGGGAAATACGAAATCCCGGGCGAACTCCTCCTTGAGGTCGTCGATATAGATTTCCTTGATGCCGAGAGCCTGGGCTTTGGCGCGCGCCGGCTCCAACTCCTCGCCCTGGCCGATGTCTGCGGTAAAGGTGACGACTTCGCAGCCGTAGGTCTCCTTGAGCCATTTGAGGATGACGGAGGTGTCGAGCCCGCCGGAATAGGCAAGGGCGACCTTTTTTACAGTCTGGTTGGGCATGGCGTTCCTATTGGATAGCGGAAAAACGCTAAATTATAACGAGCCGACCGGGCCTGCGCAGCCCAACCTGGCGGGAATCTCGGGGCGGGCCGATATTGGCTCCGGCCGTATCGAGGCTGTGCCAGAGCTTTTCCAGCCCGGGGTTGACGGCATTCCGCGCGGAATGCGCGTGTCGTATGCGGTCGTGGCGATTTATGGAAGCTCTGATTAAGTTTCCAGTGGGAAAAGCGAACGGTGCGACTGTTGGATCCAAAAGGCCCTCACCCAAGCCAATCAGTCCGCACTTTCCCCGTTGGGAGCCGCAAGCGGCGCTTACCCGTGCACCCGTTCGCCGGGAGCGAACGCTAACGTGCGAAGCACGGCCTTTCGGCAGGCTCAGGACAAACGGTAACCTATCGATTCCGTTCGCGGTGAGCTTGTCGAACGCTCTCTTGAGCCTGTCGAAGGGCGTGAACGGAATCAACTTGTTCAGAGTTTCCTTAAGTCGCCGCCCACGTCCGTATTGAAAATACCCGAGCGGCTCTCGTTCATAGTCCGTACTTCTTCCGCTTTCGCCAAAAGGTCGCCCGGCTCATGCCGAGCATCCGTGCGGCACGGTCGATATGGCCGTGGGCGGATGCCAGCGCTCGGCGAATGCGATCCGCTTCGTTTTCTGTCGTCGGCAAGTCGGCGACAGGCGGCGACAAGGGCTCTTCTCGAAATTCGGGCGGCAAATCGTCCAGCTGCAGTACGTCCCCCCGTCCCACGGCGAAGGCATATTCCACGACATTTTGCAGTTCGCGCACGTTGCCCGGCCAGTGATAATCCAGCAGCACTCGCATGGCCTCGGGTTCTATATTCTGGATGCGGCGCGGCCCTTGAACATTGTGCCGGTCGATGAAGTGCTGCAACAGAAGACCGATGTCCTGCCGCCGCGCCCGTAGCGGCGGCAGGAAGATGGGTACGACTCGCAAACGGTACATCAGATCCTCGCGGAAACGTCCAGCCTTGACTTCCTCGCGCAAAGACCGGTGAGTGGCCGCGACGATGCGCACGTCCACGGTGATCGGGTGATCGCCGCCGACCGGGATGAAGGTTTTTTCTTGCAGTACGCGCAGCAGCTTGGCTTGCAGTTCCAGAGGGAGTTCCGCGACTTCATCCAGAAAAAGAGTGCCGCCGTCGGCGCGTTTGAACAGCCCCTGGTGATCTTTGACCGCGCCGGTGAACGCGCCACGCACGTGTCCGAACAATTCGCTTTCCAGTAGACTGGCGCTGAGGGTGGCGCAGTTGATGGCCAGGAACGGACGGTTGCGGCGGTGACTTTCCTCGTGGAGGGCCTGAGCGACCAATTCCTTGCCGGTTCCCGATTCGCCCCGGATCAAAACCGTTGCGTCGGTCTCGGCCACATTGCGGATGACTTGGAAAGCCTGCTTGAGCGCGGGGTCTCGGGTAATGAGGCCGTGAAAGACTTCTGCTTCGTTGGCCGGCGGCGCTCCGACGTCCTTGCGGCCGGGTTCCGTTTCGGGCCAAAGCGTTTCGATGGCTCCGGCAAAACGCCCTTGAGCGTCGAAAAAAGCCTGTGCCGAACGTTTGACGCGGAGGGTTCCGCCTTTGGCATGCTCGACTTCGATCGGTATGCCGTAAATTCTCCCTTCGTGGGTAACGCTGCCCCGAACATCGTGATCGCGACAGCGGATGACGGAACCGCAAGGCTTTCCCAGCACTTGCTCGCCGGAGAAGCCGAGCAGGCGTTCGGCTCCGCGGCTCCACAAAAGAATTTCACCTTGGGCGTTAACCGCGAACACGGCGCCGCCCAGCAGTTCGGCCAAAGTCGACAGCGCTCTGTCGGGTCCGACGGCGCTCAGCCAGCGATTCAGAAAGGGTGAGAACTGAGTCACGGCCGGATAATCAAAAACCTTTTGGAGTGTTTCAAAACGGCGTGCGTCGTTGCAGGTAATGTATCACATGAAACGCCGAATGAAGCGCTCGGGCATGCGGAGGCTTCGTCGGGAACCGTAAACTCCAGTAAAATCCGGGCGCGTCGGGGATGCGAGACGGCATTTCGGGGTGTAGGCACGGTCCTTGTAAGGCGTCAATCAGACAGATTTGATGGATTCCTGATCCTAAAGGGGCGACATGATGATCTTTAAGCAACTTTTCGAACCCGACACCTTCACCTATACCTATCTGCTCGGCTGCGAGCGTACCCGTCGCGCGGCGCTGATCGATCCGGTGGCGACCGAAGTCGAGAGCTATATGGGTCTTTTGAAGAAGCTCGACCTCAAGCTTCTTTATACGATGGAGACCCATGTCCATGCCGACCACATCACCGGTTCGGGGTTTCTGCGGGAACACCTGGGCAGCAAAAGCGTCGTACACCGCGACGCGGGCGCCATGTGTGCCGACCTTCTGGTTACCGACGGCGTGCTGCTTCAAGTAGGGGACATCGAAATCGAAGTACGCCATACACCGGGCCATACCAACGGCTGTGTGAGTTATGTCGTTGGCGACCGGGTGTTTACCGGCGATGCCTTGTTCATCGGCGGGTGCGGACGTACCGACTTTCAGCAGGGCGATGCCGGGCGGCTGTACGACAGCATTACCAACAAGCTGTTCACCTTGCCGCCGGATACGCTAGTCTACCCTGGTCACGATTACAACGGCAACACGGTTTCCACCATCAAGCAGGAGATGGCTAAGAATCCGCGGCTCGGCGGCGGAAAGACCCGCGAGGAGTTCATCGATATCATGAATAAACTGGATCTGCCATATCCTAAGTACATCAATCAGGCATTGCCGGCCAACCAGGCCTGTGGCCGGGAGCCCGCCGTACGCCACGGCTGAGGGTCGCATCGCCCGAGGAACATTGCCGCAACCCGGCCTCTTAGCGTCGGTCAGCGGCCGGGTTGAGCGGTATCTGAGGGAGCTAGGCTCATGACCGTCGTCATTCTGCTATCGCTTTTGATCGGCTTGCTGCTGGGGCTGCTCGGCGGTGGAGGATCGATTCTCACGGTTCCGGTGCTGGTTTATCTGCTCGATATCGAGCCGAAAACAGCGATTGCCACATCGCTGGTGGTCGTGGGAGTCACCAGCTTTGTTGCCGTCGTCAATCATGCCCGACACGGGCGAGTCTGTTGGCGAACGGGACTCATCTTCAGTGTTGCGGGCATGGCGGGCGCTTACGGCGGCGGGCGCCTGGCGGCCTATATTCCGGGCGGCGTACTGTTGTTGCTGTTCGCGGCCATCATGTTCGGCACGGCTTTGGCGATGTTGCACGGGCGGCGGCAAAACGCTGCGGAAGCGGGTGCGGTTAAGCCGATTTGTCCGGCCGATCTCCCTTTGTTGGCGATTACGTTCGATGGTCTCATGGTCGGCCTCCTCACCGGATTGGTGGGGGCCGGCGGCGGCTTCCTGGTCGTGCCTGCCCTGAATTTGCTCGGTGGATTGCCCATGCACGCGGCAATCGGCACGTCATTGCTGGTTATCGCCATGAAATCGTTCGCGGGCCTCGCCGGATATATTTCTCATGTCAGTATCGATCTCGAATTGGTATCCATCGTCACCGGCGCCGCGATCGTTGGCAGCGTGTTAGGCGGGCTGCTCTCCCGCCACGTCAGCGGACAATCGTTGCGGCGGATCTTTGCAGTATTCGTCATCGCTATCGCCTGTTACCTCCTGTACAAAGAACTTACGCTGCAATTGATCGCAGAGACTCGGGAAGCGCTTCTGAGTCGTCCCGATTTCTTTTTAGGTATGGCCACCATGCTGGGGATCGTTGCGATTGTACGGCTCTGGCGATGGATTCATGCTCAAGGCCTGCATCAAAAAAAAAGCAGCGACTACGCTGAATCCCGGTAAATCGCCGAGCGCCCTAAGGATGATCGGCATGCAATTTCGGTAATATTGAGATTCGGCACCGACTTGTTCGGTGATTCCGAGAGCGCCAAATTTGGCGCTCAAACGCTATCCATCAGATGACCCATTGAGGCTGATCAACCGGGACATGCATCACATCCGCTTACCGTTCCCCCGCTCCGGGCTTTATGCCATCACTCGAGAAGCTGACCGGAATGAACGAGCCTTGGCCGAGGCCGTGGCGGCAGCCATTCGGGGCGGGGCTGGGGTAATTCAGTACCGCGCCAAGGCCTCCCTTGATCCGCTGCGCGAGGCGGCTAGTGTCTTGGCCGCCTGTCGCGACGGCGGCGTGCCGTTGATCATCAACGATGATGTTGAGCTTGCACGCCGAATCGGTGCCGACGGTGTGCACGTGGGCAAGGATGATGTGTCGCTTAAGGAAGCGCGGGACGCTTTGGGGCCGAACGCCATTATCGGCGTATCCTGCTACGATTCGGTCGATCTCGCCGTTCGGGCCGAAGCCGGCGGTGCAAGCTACGTCGCTTTTGGCCGGTTTTTCTCTTCCAAGACCAAGCCCAACGCGCCTTGCGCTCGATTGGAAACGCTTGCGGAGGCCAAATGCCGCCTTAGTGTTCCCATCGTCGCGATCGGCGGTGTCACGCCGGAGAACGGCGGACTACTTCTGAAAGCCGGTGCGGATCTCTTGGCCGTGATCGAAGCCGTGTTCGGGGAACCGGATCCGGGGCTTGCGGCGGCGGAGTTCTTGCCGTTGTTTAGCGAGGATGGACCGGCTATATCGGAAACGCTGTAAAAGAAAATTTACGAGCATCTCGAAAAACTTCGAGGTGCTCGTAAGGGGCAGGGATGCCCCGTCGTTTCCGGCCACGTAATTCCGTTTATTGAATTTTCGAACAAAAAGAAATTTCTTTAATGGTAGGCCGGGATAAGCCTGTCCTGAGCGAAGTCGAAGGGCTTATTCCGGCCTACAACATTTTCCTTTTGATTGAGAAATGGAATTACGGCACTGACCAAGCTACGAAGGGCCGAATCTGCCGATAGCCGAAAGGGGGCTATCTCTCCGTCCGGTCTGGACAGTTATCCCGCAAGGGAGCCGGCGACAAAGCAGCAGGGGCCGGAAGTCGCGCGGGCGGTCGCGGCGTCTATAGGCCAATGGCGAACAGTCCTCTGGACGTAAGCTCAAGCCGGACACGGGAAGGCGGAAACCGCCGCAGTGATCCTAACGTCCGGCGGTGTGGGAGAGGAGGGCGGGGTGACGTCGCCTCCTACCCGATTCTTCGCAAGATTCTTGTCAGTTCAACCGGCCGTTGCGATCTATGCGACGCCCGGCCAATTGGGCGATCTCGGAAAGCGGCAACGGCCGACTGAACAAATAGCCCTGGCCAAAATGGCAATGGTGGCTGCGGAGAAATTCGAGTTGTTCGGGCGATTCCACGCCTTCGGCAATGACCTGCAGGTTGAGGTTGTGGGCCAAGCCGATGATCGCTCGGATGATTATTCCGTTATCGTTCTGCAAGCACGCGCCGGCAATGAAGGATTTGTCGATCTTGAGGGTCGAGATTTTGAATTGCCTCAGATAGCTTAGCGAGGAATGACCGGTGCCGAAGTCGTCGATCAGCACGTCGATCCCCATGTCGGCCAGCTGATCCAATAGGGCGATGGTCTCTTGCACCTGCTGCATCGCGAGACTTTCGGTCAACTCCAGTTTGAGTAGCGACGGTGAAAGACCGACGCGTGACAGAATGCGCCCGATGATCTTCGTGAGGTCATTCCGGAGTTGGTGGCCGGACAGGTTCACCGAGACGCTGAGACCGGTTCCTAGGATTTTCCCGAACTGAAGACAATCCCGGCAGGCCTGCTCGAGTACCCACTCTCCAACGGGATTAATCAGGCCGGTGTCTTCTAAAAGCGGCACGAACTGGTCTGGAGGAATCATACCGCGGTCCGGGTGGTTCCAACGGATGAGCGCCTCCATGCTGACGATGCGGCCGTCGCGTAGGTCAACCTGGGGCTGATAATGAAGCGAAAATTCTCTTCGCTCCAGGGCATTGTATAAGTCGTTTTCCAAATCCAGCCGCGTGCTGTTTTTTTCCTGGATTCTGCCGGAATAGAACTGATAGGTGTTCCGGCCCTGATGCTTGGCATCGTACATCGCCAAATCGGCGTGGCGGATCAGGTCGTCGACGTTTTCGGCATCGCGGGGGCTCAAAGCGATGCCGATGGTCACGGTGACGCGGCGTGTACGATCGCCGAACAGAAAAGGTTCCGTAAATGCCTCCCACACCCGCCGGGCGATTTTATTCGCATCGTCCGGGCCGCCCAAGTCGTTGACAACAAGCGCAAATTCATCGCCGCCCAGGCGGGCAACGATGTCGCCCCGGCGGGTGCGGCCACTTTCGCGCAAGCATTTCGTCAGCCGCTCGGCAACCTGTTGCAGCAGGCGGTCGCCGATCTGGTGGCCGAAAGTATCGTTTATGGTCTTGAAACGGTCGATATCGAGGTACAGCAACGCCGTCTGCTTCCGTTCGCTATGTGCCCTGAGGATGGCCTTCTTCAGCTGATTGCGGAACATCAGACGGTTAGGAAGTTCGGTCAGCGGGTCGTAATTGACCAACCGATCGACGAGGGAATCGGTAAATTTACGGGAGCTCAAATCAGTGAATACGGCGATGTAGCGGACGACTCGATGGTTTTCGTCCTTCAACGCGGTGATGCTTAACCATTCCGGATAGATTTCGCCGTTTTTCCGCTTGTTCCAGATTTCGCCCTACCATTGCCCGGTTTCATTCAGGTTGCGCCACATTTCGCGGTAGAACTTTCGATCATGCCGCCCGGAACTGAACATCGAGGGTCTCTGCCCTATCACTTCGTCCTCCGAGTAGCCGGTGATAGTGGTCAGGGCGCGATTCACCATCACGATATTGGTATCGGCGTCCGCGATGAGGATGCCTTCGGAGCTGTTCTCGAACACGCTGGCGGCGATTCGGAGCTGCTCCTCGGCGCGCCGGCGTCCTTCCTGATTCCAGATATTCCGGATAGCCAGAGCCAAAGTGTCGGCGAAGGTGGCGACGAGAAGTTCGTCTTCCCCGCTGAAGGGCGCGCCGTTCGTTTTGTCGCAGAGATAGATGCGTCCGTAGGTTTGTCCCTCGTGGGAGATCGACACTGCGAGGAGGTTCCGCATAGGCGGGTGGCCCGGGGGAAATCCCGCGGCATGCGGGTGCTCGTGCAGATTCTGCAGCCGCAGAATCTGGTTTCGGACTAGTGCCCTTCCCAGGAGACCTTTTCCCTCCGGCCAGTGTTCGATCCGCTGCGCCTGTTCTTCGCTCAAACCAGTGTAGATGAATTCGGCGAGTTGGCCTTGCTCGTCGAAAATCCCGATAGCCCCGTAGCGCGCCGACAGCAAGTGGGTCAGATATTCGAGAGAATTTTCCAACAGATGCCGTTCCAGCTTTATCGTATTCATGATCCGCAGCAAGGAACGGGTCGCTAGACTAAGCGATCTCAGCTGCTCCGACCAGGAAAGCGAAGGATTGCGATCCGTCGACCATTCGGCATGGCGTTGCGATGCATCCAACAAGAGCTCGTTTTCGCGCTTCAGGAGCGCATCGATTAGGCTGGTTTGGGTTACGGCTCCGACGAAATCGCCGCTATCGTTTAAAACCGCCAGAGCCGGCAGGTGCTCTTTTTCCAGTCGGTTTTTCACGATTTCGAGCGGCGTGTTTTCGTGGACAGGGGCCGGAATCGGGTCAGCCACCAAGTCAGCGAGTGTCCGGCCCGGATTCCGGGCGATTTGTTCGCTCGATACGAGTCCCAGAAAGAGACTCATCCCCGCGGGGACGACATCGAAAACGCTGTAGATACAGCCCGGCTCGAGTTTCTCTAACGAGGGCCGGTCGTCGGCTTTTGCTCTTACCAGATGAGTGCTTAATGCTTCCCGTGCGCAAAGTCTCGAGCGTCCGATTGGATGCTTAGTCGAATCGCTCATTCGTTGGCCTGGGCGAAACGCTTCATGAGGTTTTCAAGATCCGTAGCCAACTGTAACGCTTGTTCACTGGTGTTGGCGGTCCGTTCAGCCTCTGTCGCGATGTTCTTGGTTTTTTGGTTGATGTTTTCAACGTTGCGCATGATTTCTTGAGTGACGTAGGATTGCTCCTCCACGGCGCTTGCGACTTGCACATTCATATCCTTGATTTCTTCAATCGCTCGCGTGATCTCGGAAAGCGTTTCATTGCAGATCTCCGCCTGTTGCACGCTCACTTGAGCTTGCCGGCGGCCTTTCTCCATAACGGCGGTGGCTTCCTGGGCTTCTTTCTGCAGCCGCTCGACGATTTTCTGGATTTCCCGGGTCGAACTTTGGGTGGTGGACGCCAGCTTGCGTACTTCTTCGGCAACGACCGCGAAACCGCGTCCCCGCTCGCCCGCGCGCGCAGCCTCGATGGCGGCGTTCAATGCCAACAGATTGGTTTGGTCGGCGATGTCGCGGATCACGTTGACCACGACATCGATGCCTCTGCTTTCTTGTTCCAGTTTTCCTATCGCCTGCGCGGCATTCTCGACCTCGTGGGCCAAGTCGTCGATCGCAACGGCGGTCTCCCCCACCGCATGCTTGCCCTTGCTCGCTGCGTGGGTTGCGCGGTCGGCGGCGGAAGCGGCTTCCGCGGCATTGCGGGCGATACTCTGAACGGTCGCCGTCATTTCATCGACCGCCGTCGTTACCGTGGCAATCTCAGACTGCTGATGGGCGAGGTCGTTGCTGGTCTGTGCCGCAGCCTGCCGGGCGTGAGTCGCTATGTCGTGGAGCCGGCCGGCGGCATCTTCGAAGCGTACAACGACGGTTCGCAGCCGGGCTTGCAGGGAAATCACGGCGGTTTGCAACTGGCCCACTTCGTCGTTTCGGCCCGTGTAGACTTTTCGGGCGACACCGTTATCGATAAACCGCTTGGAGAAGTCCGCCGCTTGGACAAGCGGTCTGGCCAAAAACCGGGCCATGACAGCCGAAACCACCAAGCTCGAGGCGGCCGCGACAATAAACATGAGATCGAGGTCGTCCCGGATGAAATGGACGACCGGAAAAGGCGCCATGGCGATAACGAATGCAGCGAAAGTTTTCGTTGCGAAGCCCAGATCGGAAAGCGACGGCCGCTTGAATTCCTTTTTGCGCAGTAATCGGTAAAGATTTTCCGCCCTCGCCACGTGCTCCCTCGACGGTTTGACTCTTACCGATTCGTAACCGACCACCCGGTCGCCGTCGAGCATCGGCATGACGAAAGCGTCTACCCAATAGTAGTCCCCGTTCTTACAGCGATTTTTTACGATTCCCATCCAGGGTTTCTGACTTTTCAGGGTAGCCCAGAGATCGGCGAAGGCTTCCGGCGGCATATCCGGGTGTCGGACCACATTGTGATTCTTGTGGAGCAGTTCCTCTTCGGTGAAGCCGGCGACCGTCTGGAAGTCCTTGTTTGCGTACGTGATGATGCCTTTCAGGTCGGTGGTCGAGATAATATGTGTGTCGGCGGGATAAGTTCTTTCGTGATCGGTGACGGGTAGATTGATTTTCATGGGACAACCTCGTTGATTCCGCTCGGACGGAAACTCGAAGGTCCGTTTTTCATTTCCGTCGCCGAAACAGGAATTGTTTTTATTTTTAGGAAAGTGCCGACTACGCTCGCGTGACAACGATGTGGTCGAGGCTGCGTCGGGCGACGGCTTAAAATTATAGAGTACCTCGAAAAACTTCGAGGTGCTTGTAAGGGGCAGGTACGCCCCGTCGTTTTCAGCCACGCAAGCGGTTGAAAACGCAAGCCAGGCTCAAACCGCACTTGGGCTTGGCCAAGAGAAAAACCGCCGGGAAGGTGGTTTTCGAGGTCCCCATGGGTAATTATTGGGTGGGGGAGTGTAAGAAATTTCTTATTTTTCGCCGAAACCGATCAGTTGACCGTTGATCGGGCGGCGAGGCCGTGTCTGAAAACGAATCGGCTTGGATGAAAGAACCGGCCCTCCTGAGTCCCATGCACCGGAGCATTGGTGGCGTCAACGTCGAGAATCAATTCTTCCGGCGGGGTCTCGAAGGTGCCGATGCACTGGGCAGGGAATTCCTCATGGATCGCCTACGCCGCCGATCGGTGCATCCGGTTCTCCACGGCACGGGGTCGGGCCGGAAGCCCCGGGCGAGACCCGCACGCAAGCGGTCTGCAAGGCCGGATTCAGGGCGAAACGTGTCGTGGTGGTTCAGGTCTTGGTGGCCTTGGCAGAGCCCACCCATACACCCGCTGCCGTGATAGCTGTAGGGCCGAATGCCGGCAGCGGCTCGGGTCGCGGGGATCAGAAAGGCGCCCGGCCACGGTCTCGAGCGGCCCGAGGCGACATCCACGTGCCGCAACAGCGATACCCGGGCATCGCCGGTCACATTGCCTCTCCCGAATTTCACCGCCACTCGGTGCCGAACCAGTCGGGCAAACAGGTCGATTTGCCCGGTACAATCCGCCATGGCGGTAAAACCAATCTCAACCGTTGAATTTTATAAGGGTTCTCCGCTTCCGCCACCCCATCTTTGCGAAATATCCGGGCTGGCAGTGCAAATTGATCTTAAAGCATGCCTTGGGGAAACCGGAGTCACACCATCGAATTCGCATATTCGCCAAGCTGGTCTAATTTTTTGGCTGGTTCTCCTAGAGTTGCCGTTCATAAGGTCCGTAAATACCCGCTTGGTCTTTCGGGCCGTCACCAAGTCCGGTCGCCCGGGCTTGGTTCACACGGCTTGTCGCCGCGCCGGAGCGTCCCTGCGCTGGCTATAGTTATGGACGGGGTTAATAGGAAGCTCTGAACAAGTTGATTCCGTTCACGCCCTTCGACAAGCTCACGAGAGTTCGACAAGCTCCCGCTTGCTGCCTGCCCGCTGCAGGCAGGCCGCGCGGGCAGGCAGCACGAACGGCATCAACGCGTTACGGTTCGTCCTGAGCTTGGCGAACGACTTAATCAGAGCTTCCAATAAATCATTGCCGGTATCGGAAGGGACGCCGGTTTCCGGTCGTCGGCCTGGCCGGCCGGAGGTCCCGGTTTTGTTGCTGCCTATTTTTAGAGGTCCGTGATGTCCGAAGAAAACAACGATACGCTGATTGGCCACTTGTTAGAGGTCCGCAACGGTCGATTCGTAGCGAAGTTGCTCAGCGACGAAGACGGTTTCCGTCCGGCGCTGAAGGCGAGCGACGAGGTCAAGGTGGTCGGGCAGGTGGGTTCTTATGTGTCCGTCCGCCAGCACGGCTTTCGATCATTGGCCTTGATCAATCATGTGGAGGCGGACCGTTCCGATGGGCGGACCTGCCGTTCCGCGGCCGGCTGCCTGGTTGCGCTGACGCCGCTCGGGCAGATTACCGAGGACGGCGTATTCCATCGCGGGGTGAGGCATTTTCCGACGCCTGGCGCGGAGGTTCACATCGTGGCCGAGGAAGAAATCGATTCGGTTTTCGCGAAGCACCGGCAGTACCGGTTCGAACTCGGTTACCTCCGCAGCCATCCCTCGACGGCCGTTCACCTGGATCCGTCGGCCTTGTGCAGCCGCCATTTCGCGATTCTCGGGCAGTCCGGCTCCGGCAAGTCATGGTCGGTGGCGAGCCTCATTCAGCGCATGGTCGATGCCATGCCGAACGCGCACATCATCTTGCTCGATCTGCACGGCGAATATTGCTGGAGGGATCGAGGCAGGGCTTTGCATTCCGCCTTCAAGCCGGAACGGACGCGTTATCTCGACGCGCGGGCGCTGGAGATTCCTTATTGGCTCATGACCTTCGCCGAGTTGCTGGACTTGTTGGTCGACCGCAATGATCCGGGAGCCGCCATACAGACGGCGTTTTTACGCGAGACGATTTTCGAGTTGAAGAAAAAGGAGGCAAAGTCCCTGGATTTGGAAACGATTTCACTGGACTCGCCGATTTACTTCTCCTTGCGGCAGGTTTACGAGAGCTTCAAAGAAGCCAATGAATTCCGCACCGATTTCGGCAAGACCAAAGGCCCGTTGTTCGGCCAGTTCGACGAATTTCTGGTCAAACTGCAAAGTCGGCTCAATGACGTGCGTTACGATTTTCTGCTTAATCCGGTGAGGCGAAACCGCTCGGAAGCTCTGCCGGGGCTTTTGAGGGATTTCGTCGGTCTGGGCGATCCGAAATGCCAGATCACGGTCATCGATTTGAGCCCGGTGCCGTTCGATGTGCGTCCGACGGTTTCGGCTCAGATCGGGCGTTTGGCCTTCGAATTCAATTACTGGAACCCGTTCAACCGCGAATTTCCCATTTTACTGGTCTGCGAGGAAGCTCACGCCTACATTCCCCGTGAATCCAGCACCCAGTTCGAAGGCACTCGCAAGAGCATGGAACGAATCGCCAAGGAAGGACGCAAGTACGGGGTCGGATTGGGCGTGATCAGTCAGCGGCCCCACGAGCTGTCGGAGACGGTATTGTCGCAATGTGGTACATACATCTGTTTGCGCATAACCAATCCCGACGACCAGGACTACGTGCGCAAGCTGGTGCCGGAAGGCGAATCCGATCTGGTCGATATCCTCGCGTCTCTCGGCCGCGGCGAAGCCATGATTCTCGGCGAGGCCATCCCGCTTCCCACCCGGACCCAGATTCACAAGCCCGATCCTACGCCCAACAGCAACGATGCGGATTTCTACATGGCATGGAAGTCGGGTCCGGAAGACTTGGACATCGAAGGCATCGTCGACCGCTGGAGACGGCAGGGACGATAAACCGGCGGCCTGAGCGAAATTTTTGGCCGCTCCACGAAAAACGTGGGGCGGCAACGCCTTAGCTCGGCTATCGAAAGCTCTTCCACAACTTTACCCACAGAAACGGTGGATAACCGCGGTTCCGCTTTAGTGGAGCGGCCTCGTCTCAGAGGTTATAATGCCCCCCGGTATTTGCGCTGCATATCCGTAGCGGCGCTGCTCCTTCACGGTACAGCAATCCCTCATGACTTCCTTCGCCAAAGAAATCATTCCGGTCAATCTCGAAGACGAGATGAAGCAGTCCTATCTCGATTACGCCATGAGCGTGATCGTGGGACGCGCCTTGCCGGATGTTCGCGACGGCCTGAAACCGGTGCATCGGCGCGTGCTCTACGCCATGCACGAACTGGGCAACGACTGGAACAAGCCTTACAAGAAATCCGCCCGCGTGGTGGGCGATGTCATCGGTAAATACCATCCGCACGGCGACGCCGCGGTATACGACACCATCGTGCGCATGGCCCAGCCGTTCTCGCTGCGCTACATGCTGATCGACGGCCAGGGGAATTTCGGTTCTGTGGACGGCGATCCGCCGGCGGCCATGCGTTATACCGAGGTGCGCATGGCCCGCATTGCGCACGAGTTGCTCGCAGATCTCGAAAAAGAGACGGTCGACTTCGTTCCGAACTACGACGAGTCCGAAAAAGAGCCTTCGGTACTGCCGACCCGCATCCCGAACCTGCTCATCAACGGTTCGGCGGGCATTGCGGTAGGCATGGCGACCAATATCCCGCCCCACAATCTCACCGAAGTCATCGATGCCTGCTTGCTGCTGATTGAGAATCCGGATACCGGCATCGCCGAGCTTATGGAACACATTCCGGGCCCGGATTTTCCCACGGCGGGCATCATCAACGGGGCAAGCGGCATCCGCGAAGCTTATCTCACCGGGCGAGGGCGCATTTATATTCGAGCCCGCTGCGATTTCGAGGACGACGGCGGACGCATCAGTATCGTCGTCAGCGAGCTGCCGTACCAGGTGAACAAGGCGCGGCTCATGGAAAAGATCGCCGAACTGGTCAAGGAAGGAAAGCTGGAGGGCATCTCCGGGCTGCGCGACGAATCCGACAAGGACGGTATGCGCATGGTGATCGAGCTCAAGCGCGGCGAAGTGCCGGAAGTGGTGCTGAATAATCTGTATCAGCAGACGGCTATGCAGAGCGTGTTCGGCATCAACATGGTGGCCTTGCTGGACGGCCGTCCGCGCTGTATGAATCTCAAGGAGTTGCTCGCGGCCTTCATCGACCATCGCCGCGAAGTCGTCACCCGGCGCACGCTGTACGATCTCAGAAAGGCGCGCGAGCGGGCTCATATCCTGGAAGGGCAGGCTGTCGCTCTCGCGAATATCGACGAAGTCATCGAACTGATCAAGACCTCGCCCACCCCGGCGGACGCGAAACAGCGGCTATTGCAGCGCACCTGGCGTCCCGGCGTGGTTTCGGAGCTTTTGGCGAGGGCGGAGGACGCGATACGGTCTCGTCCGGAAAACCTCGCGGCCGGTTACGGTCTGACCGACAACGGTTACAAGCTGTCGCCGGAACAGGCGCAGGCGATCTTGGATCTCCGTCTGCACCGCCTGACCGGTCTCGAACAGGACAAGATCATCGACGAGTACAAGCAGCTCTTGGCGCAGATCGACGAATTTCTCGAAATTCTGGCCAGCGACAAGCGGCTGATGGAAGTCATTCGCGACGAGCTACAAGCTATCCGTGATCAGTTCGGCGACAAGCGCCGCACCCAAATCATCGAGGATCATCTCGATTTATCCGCCGAAGATTTGATCACCGAGGAAGATGTGGTGGTCACGGTCTCGCACGAAGGCTACGTGAAATCGCAGCCTCTAAGTGCCTACCGCGCTCAGCGGCGCGGCGGTCGCGGCAAGGCGGCAGCGACCACCAAGGAAGAGGATTTCATCGAAAAACTCATGGTGGCCAATACGCATGACACCATCCTTTGCTTCTCCAGCGTGGGCAAGGTGTATTGGCTCAAGGTCTACGAGCTGCCCTCGGCCAGCCGGGTTTCGCGCGGCAAGCCCTTCGTCAATCTGCTGCCACTGGAGCAGGGCGAGCGCATCAACGCCATTCTGCCGGTGCGGGAGTTCGATGAAAGCCGTTACGTGTTCATGGTGACAGCATCCGGCATCGTCAAGAAAGTGGCGCTGCGTGAATTCGAACGGCCGCGCCCGTCCGGGAAAATCGCCATCGATCTTCGCCAGGACGATCATTTGGTGAACGTTGCCATCACAGACGGCAAGCAGCGGGTCATGCTGTTCAGTAATGCGGGCAAGGCGGTGTGCTTCGAGGAAGATGACGTTCGCCCGATGGGACGCGGCGCGACCGGCGTTCGCGGCATGACGCTCAACGACGGGCAAAAGATCATCGCCCTTATCATCGGCACCGAAGGTTCGGTGCTGAATGTCACCGAAAACGGCTTCGGCAAGCGCACGGCCCTGAGCGACTTCCCAGTACATCGCCGCGGCGGTCAGGGCGTGATCGCCATTCAAACCAGCGAGCGTAACGGTTCGGTGGTCGGCGCCGTGCTGGTGCGGGATTCGGATGAGATCATGCTGATTACCGACGCCGGCACGCTGGTAAGGACGCGGGTCGAAGAGATTCGGGAACTCGGACGCAACACCCAGGGTGTGATGGTCATTCGCCTCAATCCGGGCGAAAAAGTGGTCGGAGTGGATAGGATTCCGGTACTCGAGGACGAAAACGACGAATCGGCGGGATCGGATGAAAACCAGGAGGGTGCCGATGGCTAAGGTTTACAATTTCAGCGCGGGACCGTCCATGCTTCCGGAGGCGGTGTTGCTGCGCGCGCGCGAAGAATTGCCGGATTGGCATTCCACCGGCATGTCGATCATGGAAATGAGTCATCGCGGCAAGGATTTCGTCGCCGTCGCGGAAAAATCCGAAGCGGATCTACGGGAACTGCTGGCGATCCCGGCGAGCTACAAGGTCTTGTTCCTGCAAGGCGGCGCGACCGGGCAGTTCGCGGCGGTTCCGATGAATCTGCTGCGGGGGAAATCCAAGGCCTGCTATGTCAATACCGGGCTTTGGTCGGAAAAGGCCATTGCCGAAGCCGAGCGCTACTGCTCGGTTGCTGTCGCGGCGAGTTCCAAAGTAAGCGGATTTACGACGATTCCGAATCGCGCGGACTGGCACATCGATCCGGATGCGGCTTACCTTCATTACACCGCCAACGAAACCATAGGCGGGGTCGAATTCCGGGACGTCCCCGACTCGGCCGGTCTGCCGCTGGTTTGCGACATGTCGTCCAATATCCTGTCGCGGCCGTTGGATGTCACGCGATTCGGGCTGATTTATGCCGGGGCGCAGAAAAACATGGGGCCTTCCGGCATCGTCGTGGTGATCGTGCGCGAAGATCTGATCGGGCAGGCGCGCACCGATACGCCTTCGATCTTCGACTATAAGAAGCAGGCCGACAGCGGCTCCATGCTCAATACGCCGCCGACTTACAACTGGTATCTGCTCGGCCTGGTGCTGGAATGGCTGAAAGAGCAGGGCGGATTGGCCGCGGTCGAGGCGCGCAACGTCCGTAAGGCGGAAAAGCTGTATGCCGCCATCGACGGATCCGGGCTCTATTCGAACCCCGTCGACCCGGCCTATCGCTCCCGCATGAACATCCCGTTTCGGCTGGCGAAAACGGACCTTGAAAAAACCTTTCTGACCGAAGCTAGGGCGGCAGGATTGGTCAACCTCGAGGGGCACCGGTCGGTGGGCGGATTCAGGGCGAGCATCTATAACGCGATGCCCGAAGAAGGCGTCGACGCCTTGATCGAATTCATGCGCGAATTCGAACGCGAACACGCATAGTTTCATGTTCAAGATCCTCACTTACGACAACATTTCGGTAGCCGGTTTGGAGCGATTGCCCCGCGACCGCTACGAGGTGGCTTCGGAAATACAGCATCCCGACGCTATCCTGTTGCGTTCCCATAACCTGCATGGCGTGCCGATTCCCGAATCGGTGAAGGCGGTGGGGCGCGCCGGGGCCGGGGTTAACAACATTCCCGTCGCGGAGTATTCGAAGCGCGGCATTCCGGTGTTCAACGCGCCGGGTGCCAATGCCAATGCCGTGAAAGAGCTGGTTATCGCGGGTATGCTGCTGGCGGCCCGGAATATTTGCGCCGCTTGGGATTTTGCCCGCCAGTTGGACGGCGACGACGAGGTTATTCATCACCGGGTGGAAAAACACAAGAAGCAATTCGCGGGTTTCGAGCTGGCGGGCAAGACCCTGGGTGTTTTGGGGCTGGGGGCGATCGGCGTCAAAGTGGCCAATGCGGCAACGGCTTTGGGTATGCACGTGGTCGGTTTCGATCCTCTGCTCACGGTCGAAAGCGCCTGGCAGTTGTCTTCGTCGGTTGCGCGGGCCGCTAGCATCGACGATTTGATCGCCAAGGTGGACCTTCTCACTCTGCACGTTCCCCTTAACGATCAGACGCGCCATCTCGTGAATGCCGCGCGGATCGGCATCATGAAAAAAGGCGCGGTTTTGCTCAATTTTTCCCGTGCCGGCATCGTGGACGACAGCAGTGTTTGCAATGCTCTGAACACGGGCCAACTCACCGCGTACGTCACCGATTTTCCCTCGCGCGTCATGCTGGATCACCCTCGCGCCATAGTACTTCCGCACCTCGGTGCTTCTACGGCCGAGGCCGAAGAAAACTGTGCGGTCATGGTGGCGGACCGGGTGCGGGATTTCCTAGAAAACGGCAACGTCCGGCATTCGGTCAATTTTCCCGATGTGGTCATGCCGCGTACCGAAGGTATCCGTTTGGGGATAGCCAACGAGAACGTGCCCAAGATGGTGGGACAGATTTCCGGTGCGCTGGCCGATGCCAACCTCAATATCCTCGATTTGTTGAACAAGTCGAGAGGAGAATTCGCTTATACACTCATCGACCTCAATGCCGAGGTGCCGCCGGAAACGCTGGAACGGATCCGTGCCATCAAGGGAGTGCTCTCCGCCCGCGTGATATAACGAGTCGTCATGGAGAATCCGAATCATTCATCGACTGCCGATGCTGCGTTGCTCCAGCTTCGCAAGGAAATCGACGCGATCGACGATCGCATCTTGGAGCTGTTGAACCAGCGTGCCCGCTGCGCCCAGCAAGTCGCCGAAATCAAGACCGCCGCGGGCGAGGTCGATTGTTTTCACCGTCCCGAGCGGGAGGCGGAAGTGCTGCGCCGCATTGCCGAAAACAATCGGGGACCTCTGGGCCAGGAGGCAGTCACCCGTTTTTTTCGCGAGCTCATGTCGGAATGCCTGGCTCTGGAAAAGCCGCTGGCCGTTGCTTTTCTCGGGCCCCGAGGCACGTTCACGCAACAGGCCGCGTATAAGCATTTCGGCCATGCCATTCAGGCGCTACCCTTCCCCGCCATCGACGAGATTTTTCGCGCCGTCGAAAGCGGCGCCTGCCAGTACGGCGTGGTGCCCGTCGAAAATTCGACCGAGGGCGTGATCACGCATACCCTGGACAGTTTCCTCCGGTCCTTTTTGCTCATCGCCGGCGAGGTCGGGTTGCGGATTCATCACAACCTGATGAGCACGCTGAGCAATTCGGAGGAGATACGGGAAGTCTTCTCCCATCAGCAATCGCTGGCACAATGTCGAGAATGGCTGGATCGTTATCTTCCGAACGTTCGGCGGACAGCGGTCAGTAGCAACGCCGAGGCGGCGCGATTGGCTGCGGTTATGCCGAATACCGCGGCCATAGCGGGGGAGGTGGCGGCCGAACTGTATGGGCTCAATATTTTGCAGCGCAATATCGAAGACGAGCCCGACAATACGACGCGGTTTCTGGTCATCGGGCGAAATCCGGTCGGTGCCACCGGAAACGACAAGACCTCATTGCTGCTTTCGACCCGGAACAATCCCGGTGCTCTTTACGCGGTTCTCGAGCCTTTTGCGAGATTCGGCATCAGTATGACCAAAATCGAGTCCAGGCCATCTCGACGGGGGGCCTGGGATTATGTCTTCTTCGTCGACGTGGAAGGGCACCGGGACGATCCTCGATTGGCGGAAGCCTTAAAGGATGTTGAGAAAAGTGTCACCATGTTGAAAATCTTGGGCTCTTATCCTCGGGCCTCGTCTTGACGATGGATTCCGGTATTCGACTCGCCGCCATGAAAGCAGAACAATTAGCCGTTCCCGGAGTTCGGGCGCTCACGCCCTACCTGCCCGGCAAACCCATCAGTGAATTGGAGCGGGAGCTGGGACTCTGCAACATCGTCAAATTGGCCTCAAACGAAAACCCGCTCGGACCGAGCCCCAAGGCGCTCGAAGCAGCGCGTCGCGCGTTATCCGAGATCCATCTTTATCCGGACGGCAGCGGTTTCGAGCTCAAGGCCGCATTATCGGCCAAACTCGATGTGCGACCTGAACAGATTACTTTGGGTAACGGTTCCAACGACATACTGGAGTTGGTGGCCCGCGTTTTTCTATCCGCTGAGTCGAAAGCGATCTATTCCGAGCATGCCTTTGCGGTTTACCCGATCGTGACGCAAGCCGTCGGTGCGAAGGCTGCCGTTGCGCCGGCCCATGACGGTTCGCGCGGGCCTCGCTATGGCCACGACTTGCAGGGCATGGCGCAACGGGTGGACGAATCGACGCGGGTGGTCTTCATCGCCAATCCCAACAACCCAACCGGGACCTATTTGACGAAATCGGAGTTGCGCAGTTTTCTCGACGATCTCCCGGCAGATGTTGTCGCGGTAGTGGACGAGGCTTATTTCGAGTATGTCGAGGCACCGGATTATCCCGATTGCATGGCGTGGCTGTCCGATTTTCCCAATCTGATCGTCACGCGTACATTCTCCAAGGCTTATGGGCTGGCGGGGCTTCGGGTCGGCTATGCCGTGTCGAGCCCTTCGATCGCCGACCTTCTGAATCGTGTACGGCAACCGTTCAACGTCAATTCGCCGGCCTTGGAAGCCGCCAAGGCCGCACTCGACGACAACGAGCATCTCAGCCGCTCGGTGAATCTGAATCGAGCCGGCTTGCTTCAGCTTTATGACGCTCTTGCCGAGCGCAAGCTGAGCTTTATTCGCTCGGTCGGCAACTTTGTTACGATCGACATCGCAAAACCGGCAGCCCCGATTTACGACGCGCTGTTGCGGCAGGGCGTTATCGTCCGGCCTATCGGTAATTACGGTTTGCCCAATCATTTGCGCGTGACCGTCGGTACCGAGGAAGAAAACCGGATTTTCCTCGACGCGCTGGATCGGGTCCTCGCGCTATGATCGAGCGTTTATGCATCATCGGCGTAGGGCTGATCGGCGGATCGGTGGCGCGCGCCGCCCGTGCCAAAGGACTTTGCCGTGAGATCGTAGGCGTCGATGCCAATGCCGATAACTTGCGAAAAGCGTCGGTATGGGGCGTCATCGACGCCGGATTTTCCGATGTGGCAAAAGGCGCAGCAAATGCCGACGTAGTGATGATAGCGACCCCGGTCGGAAGCTTTGATGCCATTTTCGGCGCTTTGAAATCGGTCTGGTCGACCCGGGTCGTCGTGACGGACGCGGGCAGTACGAAGTGCAGTGTCATCGAATCCGCCGAAAGAGTTTTCGGGGAAGTTCCCGGCAACTTCGTACCCGGACACCCGATCGCGGGAGCCGAGAGAAGCGGCGTGGAGGCTTCGACGGTTGATTTGTTCCAAGGCAAGCGGGTCATTCTGACGCCTCTAGAGACCACGTCGCCGTCGGCCATAAAGCGGGTCGAGAGCCTTTGGCGATCGATGGGAGCCAAGGTCTCCCAAATGGAGCCCGCCCATCACGACGAAGTCTTGGCCGCGACCAGTCATTTACCCCATGTGCTGGCGTTTGCTCTGACGAACATGTTGGGGAAGAAGGACGAACAGCGAGAGATTTTTCAGTTTGCCGCCGGCGGATTTCGAGACTTCACCCGTATCGCATCGAGCGACCCGAAAATGTGGCTGGACATTTGCCTCGCGAATCGGCGGGAAATCGTGCCTTTGATCCACCAGTTCCGCGAGGAGCTAAGTAGGGTCGCCGGCCTGATCTCAAGGGGAGCCGCGGACGAGCTTTATGCTTTATTTGCCGATGCCCGTGGTGCGCGGCAACGATTCTTAGATCAACTTGAAAAATAATAGGTCCATGCAGAACGACAAGATCAGTTTTCGGGTGCGGCCCGGCGGCACGCTTCGCGGAGAAGCCCGCGTGCCCGGCGATAAATCCATCTCCCATCGATCCGTCATGCTGGGCGCGCTGGCCGAAGGCACAACCCGCGTTACCGGTTTTTTGGTGGCGGAGGATTGCCTCGCCACCATGAATGCGTTTCGTGCGATGGGCGTCGCCATCGACGGACCCGAGAACGGTCAGGTGTCTATTCGAGGCGTGGGTCTGCACGGGCTGCAAGCGCCCAAAGAACCCTTATATCTGGGGAATTCGGGTACATCGATGCGCCTTCTCTGCGGGCTATTGGCAGGGCAGCGGTTCGATACGGTCTTGACCGGTGACGCGTCTTTGTCCCGACGCCCCATGAAGCGAGTCACGGAGCCATTGCGCGCCATGGGCGCAGTGGTGGAAACTACCGAAGCGGGCACCGCTCCGCTTCGAATCAAGGGGACGGGAGGGCTCAGAGGAATCCGCTACGACATGCCGGTGGCCAGCGCCCAGGTCAAATCCTGCCTGCTCTTGGCTGGCCTCTATGCGGACGGTCAGACATGCGTGCGCGAGCCGGCACCGACGCGCGATCATACCGAGCGTATGCTCGCCGGATTTTCCTATCCGGTGGACCGTACAGGCGACACCGTGTGCATACGGTCGGGCGGTAAACTCGTGGCCTGCGACATCGATGTGCCCAGCGACATCTCATCGGCGGCATTCTTTATGGTCGGCGCAGCGATAGGCGAGGGCGCCGACGTTACGCTCAAGCATGTGGGTGTCAATCCGACGCGTACGGGCGTTTTGGACATTCTGCGTCTGATGGGGGCGAACGTCGAGGTCCTCAATGCCCGAGAGATCGGGGGGGAACCGGTCGCGGATATCCGTATCCGGTCGAGCCGCCTGCGCGGAATAGACATCCCGGAAGAACTGGTGCCTTTAGCAATCGACGAGTTTCCGGTTTTGTTCGTCGCCGCGGCTTGCGCCGAGGGTGAAACTCGGTTGACCGGTGCCGAGGAGTTGCGCGTCAAGGAAAGCGATCGTATCCAGGTGATGGCTGACGGTTTACAAGCCTTGGGCATCGACGCTCAGCCGACGCCTGACGGCATGGTGGTCCGGGGCGGAAAACTGTCCGGCGGGAAAGTCGACTCCCACGGCGACCATCGGATTGCCATGGCATTTTCAATTGCCGCGCTGCGTGCCGGTGACCCCATAGAAATCGACGATTGCGCCAACGTCAATACATCCTTCCCGAGCTTTGTGGAGTTGGCACGTGATTTGGGGTTGAATATCACTGCCATCTGCGGCGAGATCGTATGACGACGAAGGTACCGGTAATTACCATCGATGGGCCGAGCGGTGCCGGCAAGGGAACGGTGAGCCGCGCGCTGGCAAAACGGCTGGGCTGGCATTTTTTGGACAGTGGGGCTATCTACCGGTCGTTGGCCTTGGCGATCACCCAGGCGGGTGTCGATCCCTACGATATCGATGCTGTTGTCGGAGTCGCCCGTTCGATGAAACTTCAATTCGAGGCGAACGATCCGCCCCGCATACTCCTGAACGGTCGGGAAATTACCCATCAAATCCAATCGGAAGAGTGCGGCAGCACGGCTTCGAAGATTGCCGCCTACGGTCCGGTACGGCAGGCGCTCCTGCGGAAACAGCGGGATTTCCGGCGTGAACCCGGCTTAGTCGCGGACGGGCGCGACATGGGTACCGTCGTTTTCCCCGATGCCCCTTACAAAATCTTTCTCACCGCCAGTGCGGAGGTGCGCGCAAAAAGGCGGTATAAGCAGTTGAAAGAGAAGGGGGCTGATGTTAACCTTGAACGCTTAACGAAAGAGATTGAAGAACGGGACCGGCGCGACAAGGAGCGTACCGAGGCGCCGCTGACTGTACCGGATGGCGCTGTTCTGATCGATTCGTCCGATCTCACGATTGATCAAGTTATCGCCCGCTGTCTCGATATTGTAGGCGGTAAGTGAGATCTTAATCGGTATTTTTAGGTGTTGCCGGCTTCGTTCGGCAATGTGTTCAACCATTTAACCCAAACGGCCAGGGGAACTTGGCTGTTAGAACCAAGATCGTTTTATGAGCGATAGCTTTGCACAATTGTTCGAAGAGAGTCTGGCTCAGGCGGAAATGCGGCCAGGCAGCATCATTACCGGTACCGTGATCGATATCGGCCCCGACGTGGTCGTGGTCAACGCGGGTCTAAAGTCGGAAGGCGTCATCCCGAAGTGGCAATTCCTGAATGCCGACGGACAAATCGAAGTAAAGGTGGGCGACACCGTCGAGGTGGCGCTCGATATGCTGGAAGACGGCCTTGGAGCCACGCTGCTGTCCCGTGACAAGGCAAAGCGGATGAAGGCATGGCAGGAGCTCGAGCAGGCGTACGAGAAGAATGAAACGGTCGTCGGTCGGATCACCGGCAAGGTGCGCGGCGGCTTCACCGTGGCCATCGGCGCGCTTCGCGCCTTTTTGCCGGGCTCTCTGGTCGATGTGCGCCCGGTGCGCGACACGTCTTATTTGGAGGGGCGCGATCTCGAATTCAAGGTCATCAAGATCGACCAAAAGCGCAACAACGTTGTACTTTCCCGTCGAGCCGTAGTGGAATCGGAATTCAGCGCCGAGAAGGAAGCGCTGCTCGAAAACCTCAAGGAAGGTGCCATCGTTACGGGCGTGGTAAAGAATCTTACCGACTACGGTGCTTTCATCGACTTGGGCGGTATCGACGGTCTTCTCCATATTACCGATATGGCGTGGAAGCGAGTGCGGCATCCCTCCGAAGCCGTTCAGATCGGTCAGGAAATTCAGGTCAAGGTGCTGAAGTTCGATCAGGAAAAGAACCGCGTCTCGCTCGGCTTGAAACAGTTGGGAGAGGACCCGTGGCTGAATATCGCGCGTCGCTATCCGCCGGGTACTCGCCTTTTCGGCAAGGTCAGCAATCTTACCGATTACGGTTGCTTCGTCGAGTTGGAAGAGGGTGTCGAAGGCCTTGTTCACGTATCCGAGATGGATTGGACCAACAAGAACGTCAATCCGGCCAAGGTAATTCAGCTGGGTGAAGAAGTCGAGGTCATGGTGCTCGACATCGACGAGGAACGTCGCCGTATTTCCCTTGGCATGAAGCAGTGTAAGCCCAATCCGTGGGAAGAGTTCGCCGCCAGCCACAAAAAAGGCGACAAAATCAAGGGCAGCATCAAGTCCATTACCGATTTCGGTATTTTCATCGGACTGGAAGGCGCTATCGATGGTCTGGTGCACCTATCGGATATTTCCTGGTCCGTGCCGGGCGAAGAGGCGATCCGGCAGTACAAGAAAGGCGATGAAGTGGAAACCATCATTCTGGCTATCGATCCTGAGCGGGAGCGGATCTCGCTGGGCATCAAGCAGCTGGAGCAGGATCCCTTCCAGAATTATTTGGCGACTCACGAAAAGGGCAGCATCGTTAGCGGGGTCGTCAAGGAAGTCGATGCGAAGGGAGCGGTCATTACACTGGCCGACAGCGTCGAAGGCTATCTCCGCGCCTCCGAGATTTCCCGCGATCGGGTGGAAGATGCCCGTACCCAGTTGAAAGTGGGTGATGAGATCGAAGCCAAATTCATCGGCGTGGACAAGAAAAACAAGTCCATTACGCTCTCGATCAAGGCAAAGGATCAGGAAGAGGAGGCTGCCGCGATCAAGGGGTATGCACAGCAACCTTCGTCCGGCATGCCGACGTTGGGAGACATCTTCAAGGAACAGATGGAAAATAAATAGTCAGGTCAGACACGGGAGCCGTATGTGCGGCTCCCCGCGATTCATGGAAATGACAGTGACAAAGTCAGAATTGATCAATCTTTTGGCAGAAAAATACGGCCACCTTCCGTTTAAGGACGTTGAGGCGGCGGTAAAAGGAATGATCGAACATATGACTCACGCTCTATCGTCGGGCGAGCGCATCGAAATCAGAGGGTTTGGCAGCTTCTCGTTGCATTATCGCCCCCCACGAATCGGGCGGAACCCAAAAACCGGCGATTCAGTCGAATTGGCTTCCAAATTCGTGCCTCATTTCAAGCCGGGAAAAGAGTTGCGAGACCGAGTCAATCAATCACGGGGTTGAATCATTCGTACTGACGTCATTTCGCCGGTACGGGCCCGATGATATTTGCGGCATCACAGTTCGTTGCCATGCCTTTCGACACCTTCCGCCCGGCGCGACAATCCTCCTAGCCGCCTCAAATCCCTCTCCATTACTTTAAGAAGCTCTGAGCAAGCGGATTCCGTTCATGGTTCGACAAGCTCCCGTCTGCTGCCTGCCTGCTGCAGGCAGGAGCCCGTCGAAGGACTTAATCAGCGTTTTCTTAAATGAAGCGGCTATCCGGTCGTGACTGCGCTTGCCGTCCACTTCAGGCGATCAATTCCAGGATCAACAAAATAGAGGGGACCTCGAAAAACCGTCTTCCCGGCGGTTTTTCTCTTCGCCCAGCCCAAACGCGGTTTGGACTTGGCTTAGCAAGCTGCTGAAAAACTCGATGCTCCTACCATAGATGGTGGGCAACGAGGAGACTATTAGCCTACATGTCGTATGTAGAATGCGTTTTTCAACACCCTGTTAGGTTTTCAACCCTTACGTGGCTAAAAACGACCGGGCACCCCTACCCCGTACCGAGCACCTCAACGTTTTTCGAGTTGCTCTAGAAACGCTTCTGGCGCGTCAGCCAAAGCTTACAAAAAAATCAGTCAATGCTTACAGTAACTTAGGTTGTGTAACAGGTTTTAGCTGCTACCTTTAGAGTCGCCTGTTTTATTAACAAGGAGGGATTATGTTAAAGCTTACAAAATTCATCACCGCTTTGTTGTTGATTGGTTGTGCCTGGTGCGCGTCGGCCGAACAAGTGGATATCAATTCTGCGACGGCGGACCAGATCGCCCAAAGCCTGATCGGCATAGGCAAGGCGAAAGCGGAAGCGATCGTTCAGGATCGCGAAAAAAATGGAAAATTTAAGTCGCTAGACGATTTGGAGCGGGTCAAAGGCATTGGCCGCGCCACGATCGAGAAAAACCGGGACAAGATTATAGTGGGTATGGATACGCCAAACTCGCCTGCAGTGCCTTCCAAGAGTAAGTGAATCAAGACGGACTTTTCGATTCGAGGCTCCTTCGTGGAGCCTTTTTTTTGAAAAATGATTCCCGTTTGCTGGTGAGTACCATCGAACTCGAAGCTAAAATACTCAGAAAATCGACACGAGTGAAAGTGATTTCCATGAGTTCAAATATCGTTTGGCACAAGGCATCCGTAACACGGGAAAAACGAGAACGGCTTAACGGGCACAAAAGCTTTATTCTGTGGTTTACCGGCCTTTCCGGGGCGGGGAAGTCGACCTTGGCTCACCGGGTGGAAGACCTACTGTTCGAACGAGGGTGTCGAACTTATGTATTTGACGGGGACAACGTTCGGCATGGACTTTGCAGTGATTTAGGATTCAGTATAGAAGACAGACGGGAGAACATCCGCCGCATTGGCGAGATGAGCAAGCTATTCATCGATGCGGGCGTGATTGCTCTGACGGCTTTCATATCTCCGTTTCGGCGGGATCGACAAATGGTGAGATCGTTGGTCGGCGAAGGAGATTTCATCGAAGTTTACTGCGATGCATCCGTCGATGTGTGTGAAAATCGAGACATAAAAGGTCTGTATAAGAAGGCCCGGCTAGGCGAAATTCCCGATTTTACAGGCATCTCCTCGCCGTATGAGCCCCCGGAGAACCCTGAAATCACCTTGCATTCAGGAGTCGATTCTCTGGAAACGTGCGCACAAACCGTACTTCGATATCTTGAGGATAAATGCAAGATCTAAGGTTTAATTTGGTTCAGTAAAGAGCAGATGATGAAAAAGATAGTAAGAAAAGCCGTTTTTCCGGTTGCGGGTTTGGGAACTCGATTTCTCCCGGCGACCAAGGCCAGCCCCAAAGAAATGTTGCCAATCGTGGACAAGCCGTTGATCCAGTATGCGGTCGAGGAGGCCGTTGCAGCTGGGGTCGACGTGATGGTGTTCATAACGAGCCGGACCAAGAGAGCGATCTCGGATCATTTCGATAAGGCCTACGAATTGGAAACAGAGTTGGCCAACCGCGGGAAATCCGAGATTCTGCGGATTGTTCAAAACATCGTTCCGTCCCATGTCACCTGTGTTTACATTCGTCAGGCGGAAGCCCTGGGGTTGGGGCACGCCGTCAATTGTGCCCGTGCCGTGATCGGAGACGAACCGTTTGCGGTGTTGCTGGCCGACGACATGATCGATGACGGACACACCGGCTGTCTATCGCAAATGGTCAGCGTATTCGACGAATGGCAGTGTTCGGTTCTTGGTGTTGAACGGATTTCTCCTGCGGAGACGCAAAGTTACGGCATCGTTAAGACCAACTTGATCCAACAGAACATCGGAAAGTTGGAGCAGATCGTCGAGAAACCAAAGCCTGAAAACGCGCCGTCCAATCTAGCCGTGGTTGGCCGGTACATTCTGACCCCTGCCATTTTCGATAAGCTCGACAACGTGGCGAAGGGGGCCGGCGGTGAAATTCAACTAACCGATGCGATTGCAATGCTTCTGCATGAGGAGCCGGTCCTGGCCTATGAGTTCCATGGCAAGCGCTACGACTGTGGTTCCAAGCTCGGGTACTTGATTGCAACTGTTGAACAGGGTTTGAAACACCCCGAATTGAGTGCCAGTTTCAAAGACTATTTGGCGAACCTCAAACTGTCATAACAGAGCGCCGACGCCCGCCCAGCCGTAGAAGGACGCGAGCGTCGGACGGATCGGCGGGGACTCGACTGGAAGAAACGGAAACGTTCATTTCAGCTTTGCCAGTCCTTCGCCTCTCGGATCGCTGGCGGCGTAAACGCGGCCAGCGCTCTTATCCCATAGCACCGCTTGCATGTCTCCGTATCGGCGGTCTGTAGGTTTTAATTCGTGGCCCCGCTTCTTGAGTTCCGCCTGTTCTTGCTCGGTCAGGCTTCCCGGCTCGTATTGGATAAAGTCCGGCAGGTATTGGTGGTGAAAGCGCGGGGCGGCGACCCAGGACTCCGGCGTACGGCCTTCGCTGAAATCCAGAACTGCCAACAATACCATGGAGACGATACGGCTGCCGCCGGGAGTTCCCATGATGCCTATTCGATGCCTATCTTCGACAAAGATCGGCGTCATGCTGGATAGCATCCGTTTGCCTGGGGCGACAGCGTTCGCTTGCCCGCCGACTAACCCGTAAATATTGGGGGAGCCCGGATGAGTGGCGAAATCGTCCATCTCATCATTCAACAATACGCCCGTGCCCGGGGCCATGAATCCAGAACCGAAAGGATAATTGATGCTCAGTGTGGCGGAGACGCGGTTGCCCTCCTTGTCTAGAATCGAGAAATGCGTCGTGTTTTCGCCGTTCGGTTCGGGGCTGTTGAAGTGACTCAAATAAGCGCTGGGCAGCGCTCTATCGGGGTGTATCGACGCTCTCAGGCCGGCAGCGTAATTGGGGCTGATCAACCGCTGCAAGGGCATCGTGACGAAATCGGGGTCGCCCAAAAACCGCTCGCGGTCATGATAGGCGCGCCGCATGGCTTCCACGATAAGATGCTTGCGGGTGGGGCCGTCGACTGAGCCGAGGTCATAGCCGGACAATATGTTCAGCATCTGGATCAGCCCGACGCCGCCGGCAGAAGGTGGCGGGGGAGCGGTAATGCGGATCCCGCGGTAAAAGCCTTGGAGAGGTTGCCGCTCAACGACGCGATATTCGGACAAATCTCGCAAAGTCCATATGCCGCCGGCGTTTCGCACGCCTTCGACCAACTTCTTGGCGATGTCGCCACCGTAAAATCCGTTCTTGCCAAATTTGCCGAGTTGTCTGAGCGTATTGGCGAGGTCTTTTTGCACCAAGGGGGCGCCGACGTCAGGCACTTTCCCTTCGGCCAGAAAAACATCGGCCGCTGCTTTCGATCTGCGTAATATGTCGGCACGAAACGACAGCAATCGATGATGACGTTCACCGATGGAAAATCCGTTTTCAGCGTAACGGATAGCCGGAGCTAAGCTCGTCGCGAGCGAAAGGTGCCCATAATGTTCGGAAAGATGTACGAGCGCAGCAGGCATACCTGGAATGCCGGCCGAAAGGGCTCCATTGATGGCTCTGGCGCGTGCCGGCTCTGGTCTTTCGTCGAGGTACATGTCTGGCCGTGCCGCTAAAGGAGCGCGCTCTCGGCCGTCCAGCATCACCGTTTTGTCGTCGGATGCCCGATGAAGAAGCCAAAAGCCGCCGCCGCCGAGTCCAGACCCCGCCGGTTCGACGACCGCGAGTGCCGCGCTGACGGCGACTGCGGCATCGAAGGCGTTACCGCCTCTCTCCAGGATTTCAAAACCGGCTTCCGTGGCGAGCGGGTGTGCGCTGGCGATCGCGGCTTGTGGCGGAGCGGCGTTCGCGACCGGCACGAAAAAGATGATACAGAGTGTGAGTCGAATCAGCCTTGGCTTGGAGAACGACTCGACAAGGATCCCTAAAGCACCGACTAAGCTGTCCAGGCGCTGGGAGTACGGACGGTATCGACGGTCCATTACCTACGGTTACGCAGGGCGCCGGCAAACAGCTAGGTCTTGAGCCCAAGCACGTCCTGCATATCGTACATTCCCGGTGTCTTGCCCATAAGCCAAGTGGCGGCGCGCATGGCCCCCTTGGCGAACGTCATGCGGCTGGAGGCGTTGTGGGTGATTTCGACGCGTTCGCCTTCGTCCGCAAACATGACGGTATGTTCGCCGACAATATCGCCGGCCCTAATGACGGAAAAACCGATGGTCTTGCGGTCGCGTTCGCCGGTGTAACCTTCGCGTCCGTAAACGGCGCATTCGTTCAGCTCGCGGTTAAGAGCGGCGGCCACCACTTCGCCCATGCGCAATGCGGTTCCGGAAGGTGCATCGACTTTGTGCCTATGATGCGCCTCGATAATCTCGATATCGGTCTGCTCACCGATAACTTTCGCGGCGATTTCCAATAATTTGAAGCAGAGATTGATTCCGATGCTCATGTTCGGCGCCAGGACTATCGGAATATCAAGCGCGGCGCGTTCGATTTCGGCTTTCTGCTCGGATGTGAACCCGGTCGTTCCGATAACAAGTCGCTTACCGTGTTCACGGCATATTGCAAGATGTTCCATCGTAGGTTCGGGGCGGGTAAAGTCAATGACCACATCGAGTTTCGCGATGGTTTTACGCAGGTCGTCGATTACAGGAAGATCTAGCCTGAGCACCCCCGCCAACTCCCCGGCATCCTTCCCCACCGCTGGACTGTCTTTTCGTTCCACGGCGGCGGCCAATGACATTCCGTTGGTACCGAGGCAAGCGCGTATCAAGGCTTGTCCCATACGGCCGGCGGCGCCGACGATTCCGACTTTGATCATGATGACATTCTTGAGATATAGCTTAGGATTTTCGTGTGATCGGCCCCGTTACAGTGGCCCGACGCCGTCGGCTTTAACAGGCTGTTGAAAAATTCGATGCTCCTACCATAGGTAGTGGGCAACGACGAAACTGTTAACCTACATGTCAACCTACATGTCGTATGCAGAATGCGTTTTTCAACACCCTGTTAAAGTCCGAGCTTGTCGAAGAACTGTCTTACGCCATCGAGCCATCCATGGGCTTGCGGACTATGATGACTGCCGCCCCCGCTCAGGGAATCGTCCAGTTTCTTGATGAGCTCAATCTGCTCCTTGTTGAGATGCACCGGCGTCTCGACGCGGACGCGACACAACAGGTCGCCCGGGGGGCCTCCGCGAACCGGTTTTACCCCTTTGCCCCGAAGCCGGAACAGCCGGCCGGTCTGAGTTTCCGGAGGAATCTTGAGTACCACCTTGCCATCGAGTGTCGGCACTTCCAGTTCGCCGCCCAAACAAGCGGTCGGAAAGCTGATCGGGACTTCACAATAGAGATTGGCACCATCGCGGGTGAAAATCGGGTGTTCCTTAACCGAGATTTGTACGTACAGGTCGCCCGGCGGTCCGCCGTACTCTCCCGCTTCGCCTTCACCGGCCAAGCGTATGCGATCTCCGGTGTCCACGCCGGGCGGGATCTTCACCGATAGGGTCTTGGTTTCCTGGACTCGCCCAAGACCGTGGCAGACGCGACAAGGGTCCTTGATCTGTTGACCTGTGCCGTGACAGGTCGGGCAGGTCTGTTGCACGGCAAAGAAGCCCTGTTGCATCCGGATGGCGCCATGTCCCTGGCAGGTCGAACAGGTCGTGGGGCTGGTCCCCTTCTTGGCGCCCGTGCCGTTGCACTCCGCACAGGTTACTAAGCTCGGCACGCGAATCTTGACTTCGGCACCGGCCACCGCTTCTTCGAGAGTTATTTCCAGGTTATAGCGAAGATCGGCCCCGCGTTGGGCGCGCGAGCCTCGTCTTCGGCTCGCACCGGCGCCACCGAAAATGTCACCGAAAACGTCACTGAAGATGTCGCTGAAACTTTCGCCGGTGAACCCGAATCCCCCGGCCGCGCCCACTGATGGATCGACGCCGGCGTGGCCGAATTGATCGTAAGCGGAACGTTTCTTCGGATCCGAAAGCACATCATAGGCTTCCTTGATCTTCTTGAACTGTTCTTCCGCGCCTGGATTATCCCGGTTGCGATCGGGATGATACTTCATTGCCAAGCGGCGAAAGCTCTTTTTGATCTCGCTATCGCTCGCGTTACGCGGCACGCCTAAAAGTTGGTAATAATCTTCTTTCGCCATAACGTAAAGAGCCGCAGGGCCTTGCCTGCGGCTGAGTTGGGATCAATACGCAGTACGCAGTCGACCTCGCCTCGAATACTCCACCTTTGAACTTGGTCATCCGCGCTCCCTCGCTCGAACGCGGACGCGTCAAGCGCAGCGTCGAAGGCGAGGGCCACCGGATATTCTGTTTTTACTCATCTGCGCCCGAGGCTCAGTACGATACCGAGCGACAGATCGCTTTATTTCTGGTCCTCTTTTACCTCTTCAAACTCGGCATCGACAACGTCCTCGCCGGACTTGGCTTCCGCGGTGCGCTCGGTTTCGGCGCCGGTCGAGCCTGCCGTTTCGCTTTTCTGTGCGTACAGACGTTCCGCCAGTTTACCCGAAAGTTCGGTCAGACGTTCGGTCTTTCGCTCGATTTCCGCTTTGTCGTCGCCGTTCATGGCGGTTTTCAGTTCGCTGATCGCGGCTTCGATATTGCGGCGTTCGTCACTCGTCACCTTATCGCCGAGTTCGTGCAGCGTTTTGTTCGTCGCATGAATCATGGCATCCGCGTTATTGCGCGCGGTGACCAGTTCGTGCAGTTTCTTGTCTTCTTCGGCGTGTAGCTCCGCATCCTTGACCATACGCCTGATTTCGTCTTCCGTCAGACCGCTGGAGGCGGTAATGCGGATCGACTGCTGTTTGCCGGTTGCCTTATCTTTGGCCGAGACGTGCAGGATACCGTTGGCATCGATATCGAAGGTCACTTCGATTTGCGGTATGCCGCGTGGAGCCGGCGGAATATCGGTCAGATCGAATTTGCCGAGAGACTTGTTGTCTTTGGCCATTTCGCGCTCGCCCTGCAGGACGTGAATCGTCACTGCGGTCTGGTTGTCTTCGGCCGTCGAGAACACCTGACTGGTCTTGGTCGGAATCGTGGTGTTTTTCTCGATCAGCTTGGTCATGACGCCGCCCAAGGTTTCGATACCCAACGACAACGGCGTAACATCCAAGAGCAGTACGTCTTTGACCTGTCCGCCCAAAACGCCGCCCTGAATCGCTGCGCCGAGCGCCACCGCTTCGTCCGGGTTGACGTCCTTGCGAGGCTCTTTGCCGAAGATTTCCCTCACGAATTCCTGTACCTTCGGCATGCGCGTCTGCCCGCCGACGAGAATCACCTCATTGATTTCACTGGGCTTGAGGCCGGCGTCCTTGAGTGCGGTTTCGCACGGTACCTTGGTCTTCAGGATCAAATCTTCGACCAAGGACTCGAGCTTGGCCCGCGTAAGCTTCATGTTGAGATGCTTGGGTCCGCTGGCATCAGCCGTGACGTACGGCAGGTTGATATCGGTCTGCTGGCTCGACGACAGCTCGATCTTCGCCTTTTCTGCCGCCTCTTTCAGGCGCTGCAGGGCCAACGGGTCGTTGTGCAGGTCGATGCCGTTTTCCTTCTTGAACTCGTCGCAGATGTAATCGATGATGCGCAGGTCGAAATCTTCGCCGCCCAGGTGGGTGTCACCGTTGGTGGAAAGCACTTCGAACTGATGTTCGCCGTCGACTTCTGCGATCTCGATGATGGAAATATCGAACGTACCGCCGCCGAGATCGTAGACAGCGACTTTGATGTCTCCGTGTTTTCTATCCAAACCGAAGGCCATCGCTGCTGCGGTAGGCTCGTTGATGATGCGTTTGACGTCGAGTCCGGCAATCCGGCCCGCATCCTTGGTTGCCTGACGCTGGGAGTCGTTAAAGTACGCCGGAACGGTAATAACCGCCTCTTTAACTTCTTCGCCGAGAAACGCTTCGGCATCCTTTTTCAGCTTCATCAGTACGCGTGCCGAGATCTCCGGCGGTGCCATCTTTTTGCCGTTGACTTCGATCCATGCGTCCCCATTATCTGCTTCGACGATCTTGTAAGGGACGAGATGTATGTCTTTTTGCACCTCGGAATCCTTGTACCGGCGGCCGATTAGGCGTTTTACCGCGTATAAGGTATTCTTCGGGTTGGTGATAGCCTGCCGTTTAGCGGATTGGCCCACCAATACCTCATTGTCGGACGTGAAGGCTACTACCGAAGGGGTAGTGCGAGCGCCCTCGGCATTTTCGATCACGCGCGGTTTGCCCCCTTCGAGAATGGCCACACAGGAATTGGTGGTGCCCAAATCGATGCCAATAATCTTCGCCATTTAATTCTCCAAAATAATCAATAGCTTATCGTGAAAGATGTGGATCTAGCCTTAATATGGGGGGCGCCCATGCGGATTTCAAGCTTGCTCGTCGATATGTGTAGACTCTTCGGCGGCTTGGGCGATAACCACCATGGCCGGACGCAACAGGCGATCATGAAGGAGATAGCCTCTCTGGAAAACCTTTACCACCGTGTTGGGCTCCATGTCGGCGGTCGGCTGCATCGCCATAGCCTGATGCAAGTCGGGATTGAACTTTTCGCCTTTGGGATCCACGGCTCTGATACCGAATTTTTCCAATACCGAACTCAACTGCTTGAGCGTGAGTTCCATTCCTTCGCGCAATTTCGCTACATCGGAAGTCTCTCCGACGGCGGCTTGCAAGCCGAGTTCAAGGCTATCGACCACGCTCAGCAGTTCTTTCGCAAATCTCTCCAGAGCATACTTATTGGCGTTCTGGAGATCCTTCTCGGAGCGACGGCGAAGGTTCTCCAACTCGGCCTGAGTACGAAGGAACTTGTCCCAGTTTTCGTCTGCTCGCCGAGTGGCTTCGGTCAATTGCTCCGCAAGCTGTTCAATCGGAGTCGGTTCGACAACGCCTTCTTCCGTTTCGATCGGCGTGTCGACAGAAGCAGCTTGTGTCGCTTGATCCGGTACTTTGGGCGTCGATTCGGGCGAAGCCTGGTCTTTGCTCATAGATACGCTCCTTAAAGAAAAAAACAGCGAACCCCGTGCATCTAAGCACGCGGGTCGACGATTTCTGCCAAACTAAATTAAAAGTTAAGATGGGGTCAGTGATTTTTGATTCAAGGCGGCCCCCAATAATTTCGCCGTGACGTCGACTAAAGGGATGACCCGTTCGTACGCCATGCGAGTGGGACCGATTACGCCGAGCACACCTACCGCTTCGCCATTCAATGTATAAGAGGCGGTTACGAGGCTGCACTGATCCAAGGCACGATAACCCGATTCCTCGCCGATAAAGATCTTTACACCGGGGGTTTCCAGGCAACGGTCTAACAGGTGGACTAGGTCTTCCTTCTGATGAAACGCTTCAAACAGGGAACGAAGCCGTTCCATGTCGGCCAAATCGGCAAAATCCATCAAATTGATCTCGCCGGTCAGAACAAACGGCTTCCGACGCTTTCCTCTATCTTTGAGCGCCAAATCGGCAACTTCAGCGGCATCTATAATTTCTTGACTCAAACGATTCCGCATTTCCTGCAAGTCGTTGAATAGACTCTCGCGAATCGTAGTCAAATCCTTGCCGGCATAAGTGGAATTGAGGAAATTCGCTGCCGCTTGCAAATCGGCAGACGAAAAATGGCGGGAGGTGTGAATAACCTTATTGTGAACCTTTTGCTCGTTCGTTACCAATATGACCAAGAGACGTTGATCGGACAGCGGTATAAATTCGATATGCCTGAAGGCGATGACTTCGTGGCGGGGTAGCATGACAAGACCCGCCATATGAGTAATTTCCGAGAGCGCACGAGATGCCGTCTCGAGCAAGTCGTCGGGGTCTTCCTGGGTGCTTAGTTCCTGGCGAAGCTGGTGGACGATGTCCTGCTGTAAAGGTTTAATGGTCAGCAAGGTGTCGATGAAAAAACGGTAGCCGGTTACCGTGGGCATGCGTCCCGCCGATGTGTGCGGTGACGTGACCAAGCCGATATCTTCAAGATCCGCCATGATATTGCGGATGGTCGCCGGGCTCAGATTCAGCCCCGTGTCGCGAGCCAAGGCTCGCGAACCGACCGGTTGGCCTTCGCCGATATAGCGCTCCACCAACACTTTAAGCAAGTGCTGGGCTCGTTCGCTTAATTGGGGATATTTGGGCACCGGTATCCTCGAATGGTGGGGGGTTTAGCACTCGAAACCATCGAGTGCTAAAAAATTAGCAACCCCTAGATAATGTGTCAAGAAGCTCATACCATATCGCCGAAAACGACGTCTAATAATTAAGGTGTAATCGAAATTGGTAGGCAGACGCTTCGGTATCCAAGGAGAGAATCATGCAAGGCGATTCGACGGCCATCGACTATCTCAATCGCGTGCTCGGCAACGAACTGATAGGCATCAACCAGTATTTTCTTCACGCGAGAATGTATAAGAACTGGGGGTTGAGCAAGCTCAACCACCGCGAGTACGATGAATCTATCGGCAAGATGAAGCGTGCCGACAAGCTGATTGAGCGTATTCTGTTTCTTGAGGGACTTCCGAATTTACAGGATTTGGGACATTTGAAGATAGGAGAGAACCCGGAAGAGATGCTCGGTTGTGACCTTCAATTGGAACTTCAAAGCACGTCTTTGCTGCGGGAAGCTATCGAATCCTGCGAAAAAGCCGGAGACTACGTATCCCGCGATCTTCTGGAAGAGATACTCGAAGACCAGGAAGAGCATATCGACTGGCTTGAGACTCAAGTGGAACTGATTCAAAAAGTCGGTCTGCAGAACTACTTGCAGTCTCAAATGTAAGTCGCGGTACGGGCTGGCCGGGTTTACAGGTACGCCGGAAAATCGCTGCTTAGAGAACCTATGTCGTCTATTTTCCGGAACGTAGCCTTGATCGGGAAGCCCGATGCACCACGCATTGCCGAAACCCTTTCTGGAGTTTATCGGTATCTTGTCCGGAGAGGGCTGTGCGTTTGGGTGGAAAGGGACTGCGCCCATTTCGTGGCGGAATTGTCACCGGAAACGTGCACTGTCGCCGAAGTGGGGCAGCGTTGCGACCTCGCGATCGTCGTGGGGGGCGATGGCACACTGCTATCGGCTGCGCGTGTTCTGGTGCAGTTCGGCATCCCGCTGATCGGGATCAATCTGGGGCGACTGGGATTTCTGGTCGACATTTCACCGTCGGATGCGGGGGCTAAACTGGATGAAATCCTTGACGGCCGATATAGCGCCGATGAACGCTTCTTGCTTCGCGCGACGATCTTTCGCGGCGGTCGGGTGATCCACGAGCAGACTGCGGTCAACGAAGTGGTTGTCCATAGCTGGAACGCTGCGAGCATGATTGAGATCGAGACGTCGATCAACGGAGTCTTTCTGAATTCACAACGCTCCGACGGGCTGATCGTATCGACTCCCACAGGTTCGACCGCTTACGCGCTCTCTGCCGGAGGGCCGATTCTGCATCCTACGCTTAAAGCCATCGTATTGGCACCGGTCAACCCGCATACCTTGACCAATCGTCCTATCGTCGTGGCCGACGACAGTGTCGTCGAAATTGCGTTTCGGCCCAGCAAGCAGTCGAAAGTTCAGGTCGTTTGCGACAACGTGTCGATTCCCGGCGTCGAAATCAACCACAGGATCGAGATTCGAAGGGAGCCTGAGGCTTTTCGCATACTTCATCCGCTGGATTACGATTTTTTCGAGATCCTTAGAGCGAAGCTCAACTGGAGTTCGGGTTATAGAAGCTGATTATGCTCGTCCATCTCAGCATCCGAGATTTGGCTGTTGTTCGATCGCTCGATGTTGAATTCGAGCAGGGCTTGACCGTGCTGACAGGCGAGACCGGCGCCGGAAAATCGATTCTTTTGACGGCGCTGGGGCTGGCTCTGGGGGATCGAGCCGACTCCGGATTTATCCGCCCCGGGGCTCCCCGTGCTGAAATCAGCCTTACGTTCGGCCTTGAGGACGCGCCGGATGCGCTCCGCTGGCTCGAAGAAAATGAGTTGTCCGAGGACGGTGAGTGTCTGGTACGGCGGGTGATCAGTCAGGACGGCCGCTCCAAGGCTTTCATCAATGGTCGCCCGGTCACCTTGCAAGCCCTACAGGAATTGGGTTCCAGTCTGGTTGAGATACACGGTCAACACGCCCATGTACATCTTCTGAAGGCCGCGGAACAACGCCGACTATTGGACGAGGCGGCCGGGAACGAAGCGCTGCTGATCCGGGCGGGTAATCTTTATGAGCGTTGGCGGCGCACCCGGGCGGAACTGGAAAAACTCGCTGGTTCCGCTCGGGATCAAGCCGCTCGCGAAGATCTGTTGCGTTACCAAATCGACGAGCTGGAACAGCATGAGATTTCCGGTCTCGACTATGCGGCGCTGATCGAAGAACATACCCTCCTCGCCAACGTTGGCAAAATCCTCAGCACCGGTCAGGCGCAGCTCGAACTCCTCTACGAAGACGAAAGCCGTTCGGTCAATGCGCAATTGGCGCAAGCCATCCATGCCTTATCGGACTTAAATCGGTTGGCTCCGGAACTGGAGGAAACAACGGTTCTCTTAAACGAAGCGCAGGTGCAAGTCAAGGAAGCGGCGCTGCAACTTCGCCGTCAGCTCGATCGGGTCGAGGCGGACCCCGGTCGTCTGGAGTGGCTTGAGCAGCGCCTCGGCGATGTCCATCGTCTGGCCCGAAAGCACCAGGTGCGGCCGGAAGAATTGCCTGAACTGCTCGATTCGTTACGCTCGGAATTGAGCGGTATCGCTCACGGATCTGAAAGAATCGAAGCCTTGCAATCGGACCTTCGGCAGATTCTTGCAGACTATCAGAAAGTCGCCGATGCGTTGTCCCAACGTCGAAAAGCGGCCGCAGGCGTGTTGCAGTCACGCATTTCGGAGGTGATCCGGGAATTGGGTATGCCGCAAGGTCAATTTCTGGTGGAAGTAAGCGTCGAGAGCGGGAAAGAGCCAACTCCCTTCGGTTTGGATCAGGTCGAGTTCTTGGTAAGCGCCAACCCAGGGGTGCCGCCGCGTCCTTTAGCCAAAGTCGCCTCTGGCGGCGAGTTGTCACGCATCAGTTTAGCGATTCAGGTGGCGGCGACCGATTCCAAGACTATTCCAAGCCTGATCTTCGACGAGGTGGATACGGGAATCGGCGGACGAGTAGCCGAGATTGTCGGTCAGAAGCTGCGTGCGCTTGGGCTCGGGAGGCAGGTATTTTGCGTGACTCATTTGCCCCAGGTGGCTGCCCAGGGCCATTGCCATTTGTTAGTGGAAAAGGTCAACGCCGATGGCATTACACAATCGGGTGTCCGGAAGCTGTCTCGTGAAGACAGGAAGCGGGAAATCGCGCGTATGCTCGGTGGAATCCGGGTTACAGCGCAAACCTTGGCGCATGCCGAGGAGATGTTGGACAGCCATTTACAAAGCGAGTTGGAGGTATGAGCGCGGCCGAAGTCCGGTTGAGAGCGGTCTGTCAACTCCGTTCCGAGTACGTCAACGGCTTTGGGGTCACGCAACACGCCAGTTGAACAGGTGATAGGCCGGGGGTGATCTGCCCGACCTATCGCAAGAGGCTATTTAGTTCTCGAGAATCAATCTTGCTCCGTGCCGTTTTCCACGCTTGACTTGTCTGGTGCGATGACGGCGGTGGGGGTCCGGCTTGCTTCAGTCGGCTGGTATTCGTCGGGGTAACGGGTATCGTTGGCCGACGAAGCGTTTTCACTTGCTTCGTGGCGATCTTCCTGGGCGGCGGCATCTTGTCCTTCGCCGGATTCGATACGTTTGGCTATGAATCTCTTGTCCCTTCTGCCTCGCCCCCGACGTTTGGCTAAAGACCGGCGGGGTGATTTTCTGACTTCGAGATTCGAATCTTCCATTTCGGCTTCGTCTCTATGCTCCGAAGATGACTCGAGCTCAAAGGCCCCGATGGCGGGCACGCTGATTGATCTCACGTCCCCCTGCTCGGCTGGAGTCTCTTCCCGTGTCACAGGCCGCGGTAAGTAGACGACCGGCGCTTCGAGGTTTTCTTCTTGCTCCTGCGATGTGCCGGTCAGTTCGATTACGGCTGAAGTCGCGGCGTCGGGTGCCGGCAGAGGCATGATGGCTTGGTTACGTTCTTCGTTTGTCGATCCATAACTGATTGTCGGGCGCTCATCCGTCGGCAGGTGGATTTCCTCGGTTTTCTCCTGGACAAAGTCTTTCGGCTGGTTTTGTTGACCGCGCGCTAAGCCGGACTCGCCCCTTCTAGAGCGCCTTCTACGCGATCCTGCGCGCCTGGACTGGTCTCGGGTACGGCGGTCGCCGTTGCCAAATTCCTGCTTCTCGGGAACAGTCACCCGGGCATCGGGCTCCCGGGCTTCGACTATTTCTCCACCAGCAGGAGTTTGACGCTGCTTGAAATCGGCGATGCGATAAGGCCGCGGCTGAGCGGCCTGCGAGAGTATCGGCTTAGGCTTTTGGCTTCCTCGTTCCGCTTCCTCTTCGACCTTGGTTCCGGTCAGAATCGACCAGAATCGCTTGATGAAGCCTCCTGCGGCCTGTTTGCCGGCCCCAGAGATCGGAGCGGGGTGACTGGGCAAAAATTCTTTGACGGCCGGTTCCGTACTGATTGACGCGGGTTCTCGCGTGAAACGTGGAAGTTCGGATTCAGCCGACCGGAGCATCTGATAACTCGGTTTTCTTTCGCTTTCCTCCTCCGTGCCGGTGCTTCGCACACGCTGGATTTCGTACGCCGGCGTCTCTAGATGTTTGCTGGGCACTACGATAACGCTGACTTGGTGACGCTTTTCGATGTCCGCGACGGCCGCGCGCTTCTCGTTAAGCAGGTACGTCGCCGAGTCGATGGGCAGATGGGCGATAACCTTCTCGGTGTTTTTTTTCATTGCCTCTTCTTCGATGATCCGCAGCACCGAAAGGGTTAGGGACTGTACGCTTCTAACGGAACCTTGTCCGTTGCATCGGGGGCAGGTGAGCAGGCTGGATTCGCCCAAGGACGGGCGGAGGCGCTGGCGGGACATTTCCAGTAGGCCGAAGCGCGAAATTCGGCCGATTTGAATGCGGGCGCGATCCGCCTTAATAGCCTCGCGCAGCCGGTTTTCTACGGCGCGTTGATTGCGCGCCGCCATCATATCTATGAAGTCGATGACAAACAAACCGCCTAAATCCCGGAGCCTGAGCTGTCGCGCGATTTCGTCGGCGGCTTCCAAATTCGTATTCAGAGCGGTTTCTTCGATATCGCCACCTTTGGTCGCACGAGCGGAGTTGATATCGATTGCGGTAAGAGCTTCGCTGTGATCGATGACGATGGCTCCGCCAGACGGCAAGGGGACTTCGCGGCTGTAGGCCGTCTCGATCTGGCTTTCGATCTGATACCGGCTGAATAGCGGAACCGTATCTTGATACAGCTTTGCCTTTTGGATGAACTGCGGCATGACCTGTTGCAAGAAACTGCGCACCAGCTTGAAAGTGGCAGCATCGTCAATCAGGATTTCGTCGATGTCGCTCCGCAGATGATCCCTCAGGGCGCGAATGATCACGTTGCTTTCCTGAAAAATCAGGAAAGGAGCGGGCTTTTCCTTTGCCGAACGGTCGATAGCCTCCCAAAGTTGCAAGAGATAGTTGAGATCCCATTGCAGTTCTTCGGCCGATTTGCCGCCTCCGGCGGTCCGCACGATCAGGCCCATGCCTTCGGGAATTTCGAGCTGGCTCATGACCTCGCGCATATCGGAGCGAATGTCGCCTTCGATACGCCGAGAAATGCCGCCGGCGCGAGGATTGTTGGGCATCAGGACCAAGTAACTGCCGGCCAGGCTAACATAGGTTGTTAACGCCGCACCTTTGCTTCCGCGTTCTTCCTTCTCGATCTGAACGATGACCTCCTGGCCTTCCTTGATCAAATCCTTGATATCGCGGCGGGAAAACTCCTCATCCATGGGCTGGCCGAAATAATTCGGCGTGATTTCCTTGAACGGCAGAAAACCGTGACGCTCAGCGCCGTAATTGACGAAGGCTGCCTCGAGACTGGGTTCGATTCGTGTGATGACGCCTTTGTAGATATTGGCCTTTTTCTGTTCTTTGGAAGGGATTTCTATATCAAAGTCGTAAAGTTTTTGTCCGTCCACCAGTGCAACCCGGAGTTCCTCGGGTTGGGTGGCGTTGATTAACATTCTTCTCATTCGGCTGGTCCTTTAGCGGTTCCCCGAAGAAGCGGGCAAGCGGTTTCATGCAGCAGCCATTTTTCTTATCAGTCAAAATGAGTTCTTAATTGACATGAATGCGCTTAATGCGCTGAAAAACCAACTTTCGACGCCGAGAGAGATGCCCTGCCTCAACCGGAGGCGGGATTTCCATTTCTTCAGGTAACGCGATGCTCGCTCGTCATGGGTCGAGCGAAAAAAACCCTGCTGTTGTCGTTTTTTCCGATCAAATTGCCCTATATGTCAATTTGACCCGTTAAACAATGTTCTGTCTGTCGCCAATAAATAGTTCCGTTCAATAAACGGTTCTCAGTGGGGTCAGATAAAGGCCAGAGATGGACTGAGGCAGCTGACGTGTAGGCGGTCAAACCGACCAACTCTCTCGAAGATCAAGTCGCTTTCCCCCGATCATGCCCGACGCCCCCTCGAACCGCGAAACCTATTGGTTTTCCGTCCCGGAGCCAGGTAACCCTGAGGAAGATCGCTTTGTAGGCATTCTTATGGGCCTTCGAGTCCTGGCCGTTCAGCGCTTCACGGGCTACCAAAGCTGGATAACTACTTGGCATTCGGTTGTTGGCAACCGTAAGTTAACTATAACAATCTTAAGAAGAGTCATCAATTTAGCCAGCTAAAGCTGATATCATGTCGTCATGAAACAAGCAGTGAACGGCGCTGCCGTCAAATGGATAGAAGTCGACGAGGAGAGCGCGGGGCAGCGGATCGACAACTTCCTGTTCACACGCCTTAAAGGCGTGCCGAAAGGCCATATCTATAGAATTCTGCGCACCGGCGAAGTCCGCCGCAACGGCGGACGCATTCAGGCGCAAGAACGGCTCAATGTCGGGGATTTGATCCGTGTTCCGCCGGTTAGGCTGACGATTCGCGATCCTGAGAGGGTCCCTGAGGCTTTTGTGCGAGCCAGCTTGGAGCCTCGTATTTTATACGAAGACGACGACCTCCTGGTTCTTAATAAGCCCGCAGGAATGGCGGTGCACGGTGGTAGCGGTTTGCGTTTCGGTGTAATCGAAAGTCTGCGGGGAATCCGTTCACAGACGCGGTTTTTGGAACTCGTGCATCGGTTGGATCGAGACACGTCCGGCTGTTTGCTGATCGCGAAAAAGCCTAGCGCCCTGCGAACCCTGCACGAGCAATTTCGCAACGACGAAGTCAAAAAAGTTTATCTCGCCCTACTTGCCGGCGCGTGGACCAGAGCCCGATGGATGGTTGATGCGCCGCTTAAAAAGAACGTTCTCCAGAGCGGCGAACGGCTGGTTAAGGTAGCACGGGATGGGAAGCCGGCGGTTACCGAGTTCCGGAGAAAGGAACGCTACGCCGACTCTACGCTGGTCGAGGCCTACCCGGTGACCGGGCGAACCCATCAAATTCGCGTTCACGCCCGTTCAATGGGACATCCGATTGTCGGCGACGAGCGGTACGGCGACGATAAGGTCAATCGGGACTTTCGTCAGCGCGGTTTAAAGCGTCTTTTCCTTCATGCTCTGGAGGCCGTTTTCCGTCACCCACGTACGGGAAAGTCGATCAAGGTGAGAGCGCCGCTCGATCGGGACCTTTGCGACTTCCTGAAAGGATTGCCGCGATGAAGGGTCAATTCGACCTTTTGGTTTTCGATTGGGATGGCACGCTGTTCGACTCGGTGGGTTGGATCGTGGAGTGCTTGAAACGGGCGGCATTGGACTGTGGTCTTCCGGTGCCGTCCGATCAGATGGCTAGGTCTGTCATCGGCCTGGGATTGAATGAGGCGATGGAGGCTCTATTTCCCGAGTATCCTGCCGAAATGGCGTTTCGCTTAGCCGAAAGCTATCGGCTTTATTACAGTCGCAAGACGATCAGTGCGGACGGGTTGTTTGCCGGAGTGTTCGACATGTTGACGGAACTCAGGGAGCGCGGCTACCGCCTGGCCGTCGCTACCGGAAAGACACGGTCCGGACTCGACCGTGCGCTTGCTGCAACTGGCACAGAAAATCTGTTTCATTCAACTCGCTGCGCGGACGAAACGGCATCCAAGCCCAACCCGGAAATGCTCCTGCAACTGATGTCCGAACTCGGGGTCGGCGTAGACAGGACTTTGCTGGTGGGCGATTCACTTCATGATCTTCGCATGGCCCGCAACGCCGGGGTGCCTGCGGTAGGTGTGGGGTGCGGCGCGAACGATTTGATAGAGCTGAGTGAGTTGAGTCCTCTCGTATGTATAGAGCGGACCGCCGACCTTCTAGGGTTTCTGAATTGAGGAATCGATTTCGGTTTTGGAACCGAGGCGAGTGATATTGACCGAGAAGACGCTATGGACCAACACGACGTAAACGAAAGTCAGAACGGGGTGAAAAAAGGGGTGGCATGGGAACGCGAGACCTTGGAAAAAGTCCTGTTGGCGTCGCTCATTGAGCAGCGGCGGGCAAGACGCTGGGGAATATTTTTCAAGCTTCTAATGCTGGCCTACTTAGGTGTCGCGCTTTGGCTGGTTGCGGAACCGATCTCGGAGCAGCGGAGTAGGGGGACGAAGGACCATACCGCGGTGGTCGACGTGGCCGGTATGATCGCCGCCGGGGAAAAGGCCAACGCCGATGCGATTATAGAAGGACTTAGGGCTGCCGCGGATGCCGCCGGTGCTAAGGGAATCATTTTGCGCATGAATACGCCAGGCGGAAGCCCGGTCCAGTCGGCTTATGTCTATGAGGAGATTCGACGGATAAAAAAGCTTAAGCCGGAACTCCCGATTTATGCCGTGGTCGCGGACATGTGTACTTCCGGTGGTTATTACATTGCATCCGCTGCCGACAAGATCTTCGTCAACCAGTCGAGTATCGTCGGATCGATCGGTGTGATCATGGATAGCTTTGGATTCGTGGAAGCAATTAACAAGCTTGGCATAGAGCGCAGAGTGTTGACAGCTGGTGAGCACAAAGCAATTCTCGATCCTTTTTCGCCCGTGGACCCGGTGGCGAAAGAGCATATCCAATCGGTGCTCAACGCCATTCACAGACAATTTATCGATGCAGTTCGGCAAGGGCGGGCCGGACGCTTAAAAGAAAATGCTTCCGAACTGTATTCGGGTCTGGTCTGGACCGGGGCCGAGGGCATCGAGCTCGGATTGGTGGACGGGTTTGGAGATGTGCGCTCCGTGGCAGAGACAGTAATAGGCGCCAAGGATATGGTCAACTACACGCCGGAGGAAAACCTATGGTCTCGCCTCACGAGCCGTATCGGTACGGCCTTTGGCCATATGTTGCGCAGTGCCGTCTTGGCCGAACCCGGTCTGCACTAAATCGGCGTTTTTTATGAAGGAAATCGAGAAAGCATTCGAATTGATAGAGGATGAACCGATCTACTCCGGTTTCTTCAGTTTGTCGCGCGTCCGCCTCAAGCACACCTTGTTTCGTGGTGGTTGGAGCGAGCCTTTGGATCGAGAATTGTTTCATCGTGGCAAGAGCGTTGCGGTGATTCCCTATGATCCTGTGGCCGATCAGGTGGTGCTCATCGAGCAATTCCGAGTCGGAGCCATGTTTGTAAATAAGGATCCTTGGCTGATCGAGGTTGTGGCGGGTGTTTTCGAGGATGGAGAAAGCCCCGAAGACGTCGCTCACCGTGAAGCCAGCGAGGAGGCCGGTTGTCAAATTCGCCGTTTGCTTCGTATAGCCGAATTTTTTCCGACGCCCGGCGGATGTTCCGAGAAAATCACGCTGTTTTGCGGAATCGTCGATTCCCGAGGGGTGGGTGGAGTTCATGGGCTTGGCGAGGAACACGAAGATATACTGGCTCGCGTGGTAGGCTTCGATCAGGCAATGGAGTGGCTTGAGCAGGGGCGAATTCAAGCGGCTATTCCCATCATTGCCCTTCAGTGGCTCGCGTTGAATCGGGACCACTTAAGAGCAAGCTATGGATAGAGTTCTTACGTTGGCGGCGCTCGTGTCGTAGCGCTTTCCTCGCGTTTAAGAAGCGTATCTCGTTCGGAATTAAGCGTTAAGGAAGCTCTGGTTGAGTTTCCGGTGGGAAAAGCGAACAGAGCGACTGTTGGATCCAAAAGGCCCTCACCCAACCCAATCACGCCGCACTGTCCCCGTTGG
>DYIL01000105.1 GCA_020723665.1 Methyloversatilis universalis | reverse complement strand
GCGTCGAAATACCGGATCGGGTAGACCGACGCCAAGGGCCTGCCTGCCGGCAGGCACTGGCGCTTGGCAACGAGCTGGGGCTCGAAGGCCCCGTTGCGATCCCGCGGGACTTGACAACCAGATCGGTTCCGGGTTTTTCGTTGAGTCAGTGCCTAATCGTCTCTCATAGAGACTGATCCCACCGGATTTTCCCTAAATTCCGAATTTTCCCTGAGCGTTCCTTCTTAACCTATTGATTTAATTGGCGTCCCCAAGGGGGTTCGAACCCCTGTTGCCGCCGTGAGAGGGCGGAGTCCTAGGCCGCTAGACGATGGGGACGTGAGGAAAGAGCTAATACATTAGCGCGAGACGACCGATTGATCAAACCAAATTTTTCCTCGTCTCGCGTCGCTCTGCCCGGCCGATGTTGGCCCCATGTATGCCGGACATGAGGCCGGCCTTGCGATACGATCTTTGTAACCGCTTGGCGTTGGAAAGTTCCCGTGAGAATTCCGCCCTTGGATCAGCGGCTTTCGATGATCTCGCGGATGATCGCGTCGGCCATGTGTTTTGTGCCATGGGACGAGTTGCTGCTGAGGTCTGGTGTCACGATCCTGCCGTCGCGGATGACCTTGCGGACCGCCCGCTCGATCTTCCTGGCGGCATCGAACTCTCCGATGTGTTCGAGCATCATGGCGCCTGCCAAAATCATGGCGGTCGGATTGGCGATGCCTTTATCGGCGATGTCCGGCGCGCTGCCGTGCACGGCCTCGAACAAGGCGGCATCGGTGCCGATGTTCGCGCCTGCGGTCAGCCCCAACCCACCGATGAGTCCTGCCGCCAGATCCGACAGGATGTCCCCGAACAGGTTGGTGGTGACGATCACGTCGAACACTTCAGGCTTCGTCACCAGCTGCATCGCGCACGCGTCGACGATCTTGTCTTCGAATTCGATTTCCGGATAAGCCTTGGCGATTTCCCGTCCGACTTCCAGAAACAAGCCGGACGTGCATTTGAGGATATTGGCCTTGTGTACCAGGGTTATCTTCTTACGCTGTGCCTTGCGGGCGTATTGGAAAGCGTATTCGATAATCCGTTCGGAACCTTTCTTGGTGACGATCGCAATGCTTTCCGCCGCTAATTTTTCCGCATCTACCTTGATGAAATGCTCGATGCCCGCGTAGAGCCCTTCGGTATTCTCGCGGACCGTCACCAGGTTTACATTTCGGAACGGTGTATCGACGCCTTCGAAGGAGATGGCAGGACGGACATTCGCGTATAAGTTGAAGGTTTGACGCAGGGTAACGTTGACACTTCGGTATCCCCCGCCGACCGGTGTCGTGAGCGGACCTTTGAAGCAAATTCGATTTTTGCGGATCGATTCGATGGTTGTATCGGGCAACGGGTCGGCATGTTTCTCGACGGCCGCCATGCCGGCTAATTGCCGATCCCAGTGAATTTTTACGCCCGTCGCTTCGATCACGTTGACCGCGGCATCGACGATGGACGGCCCGATACCGTCGCCGGGGATGAGGGTAATCTGATGCATGCAGAGAATTCCTTGTTAATTTGAGTAATGACGTGGTCGCTTCAGCGGATTATCCAACAGTAAACGGCAAAGTTTAAGCACAAGCATCAGCCTTTCGAGCGCCGATAGTTTCTGATAAATTTGCTAAGGTATTTGATTTACTTCTTTCGAGATAGCCGGTATGGACGTAACAGAGCGCATCAAGCAACAACTCGCCGAGAACCCCGTGATCCTTTACATGAAGGGCTCTCCGGACTTTCCTCAATGCGGCTTTTCCGGACGGGCAGTGCAAATTTTGGAGCGCTGCGGCGTCGAATACGCTTACGTCAACGTCTTCGAGGATCCGGAACTGCGTGAAGGATTGAAGGTATTTTCTGATTGGCCGACGTTTCCGCAGCTTTACATCAACGGCGAACTGATCGGCGGAAGCGACATCATGTTGGAACTGTTCGAAAGTGGCGAGTTGCAGAAGCGTCTTCGCGAAGCGGTTCCCGCCTCCGCGCGGTCATCGGAATAGGCCGTTTGCGCTGCTTTTTTCGATCGCCACCAAATGTTTCCAGCGATTTACGATCGCGCAGAACAGACGTGCGGTCTGTTCCGCGTCATAAACTGCGGAATGGGCTTCCTCGTTGTTCCATTCGAATCCGGCCGCCTGCACGGCCTTTGCGAGCACGGTCTGGCCGTAGACCAGACCACTTAACGTAGCGGTGTCGAACGTGCTGAACGGGTGAAACGGGTTTCGCTTGACCCCGCACCGCGCCACCGCTGCATTCAAGAAACCGATGTCGAACGCCGGATTGTGTCCGACCAGGATCGCGCGCGTACACGCCATGCGTTTGACAGCCGCGCGAACGGGCTGAAAAATCTTCGCCAGAGCTTCCTTTTCATCCACTGCGAATCGGAACGGGTGGTAGGGATCGATCTTGTTGAAACTCAGGGCTGCGGGATCCATGCGCGCGCCTGGGAACGGGTTGATGTGGGTGGAATGGGTCTCGGCAATCTGTAGGTCGCCGTCGCCGTTCATCTCGGGAATGACTACGGCGATTTCCAGCAAGGCATGTTCCGAAGGGCTCAAACCCGAGGTTTCGATGTCGACGATGACCGGCAAATAGCCGCGAAAGCGACGCGCCAAGGCGTGGGGATCGTGATCAGGCATTATCTGATTGCATTTTTTTCTCGACTAGACTCCGTAAGCTCATTATATTTTCCCGTTAGCCCGAATTTAAGTTCACGGTAACTCGGAGCTTCACCCCGGATATGCTAATTTTAGAAAAAGCCTGATCGACTTCGGGAAAGGAATAAAAACAAATGAAAACAACTCGCCAGTCACACCCTTCGCTGCCGGTCCTCGGACTCGTGCTTATTGTGAGTCTTTCCGGCTGCGCGACCGCCACCAAGCACGATCCCCGCGACCCTTGGGAAGGGTGGAACCGTGGCGTTCAGAAGTTCAACGACACTCTGGACGATTATGTCATGAAGCCCATAAGTCAGGGTTATCAATGGATCACGCCGTCGTTCGTCGATCGGGGCATCACCAACTTCTTCAGCAATGTCGACGACATCGGCGTAATCGCCAACGATCTCTTGCAGTTCAAGCTTCTTCAGACCGGTCAGGACACGAGCCGTTTCCTGGTCAATACGATTCTGGGCGTAGGCGGATTCATAGACGTCGCGTCCAAGCTCGATCTGCCGAAACACAACGAAGATACCGATCAGACGCTGGGCGCCTGGGGCATTCCGTCGGGCCCCTATCTGGTACTGCCGTTCGTCGGGCCGAGCACGCCGCGAGGACTCTTCGGCCTGGCGGGAGACACTGCCGCCAATCCTATCAACTGGATCAGTCCGGCCGCTGTTCCTTATGGTGTGGGTACCCTGAAGACGGTCGACATGCGCGCCGATCTATTGAGCGCCACCAAAATCGTCGACGAAGCCTCGGTCGATCGGTACGAGTTTATTCGCAATGCCTACTTCCAGCAGCGCAATTACCTGATCCATGACGGCAATCCGCCTCTGGACGATGCGCTGGAGCAGGAAATGGATCTGGAACTGGAAGGCTTGTCCCCGACAAACGGGAATACGGAATACAAGGAACAACAAGACAATCCGCAGCCGTAGGAACGGCATCCGAACCGCGCGAAGCGTAAACCGGCGCCAGAATGGTCAGGCGCCGGTTTTTTCGTTCTTCGGGTCTTCCCCGCACTCATCAAACGTACACGCCGAATTTCGGCCTAACCCGCCGCCACGATAAGCGGCACGAACATTTCCTCCGGGCTCAGGCCGCCGTGGACGCCGATCTGCCGATATTGGCGTTCGCCCGGAACCCAATCCTTGATGACGTAGTTTTCCTTCATGATCAGCGTGTAATCGCCTATCCGTTCGGCCAATCTCGGGTGAGGCTCGCCCAAGCCGAAGCAGCCCGAGACCAGCAAATCCTGGCTCCGATGCAGTTCGAGAAAAGCCGTCAAGTTGTCTTGCACATACCGTTCGAAACGTCGGGCTTTGCCCGGTTTTACGTAGCAATACGCGGCTCGTCTTTCGCCGCATAAAGGCAGCACCAGACATTCATTCAACTCGGGATGGTCGTCCAGTTCTATGATCCGCGTAGTGTCGCTATCGATCTGACCGTGGTCCGCCGCCACAATCAGCAGGGTATCGGTTCCAGCAATATTCCCGAGGAAACCCTCGAAGGCTCCATCCAGCTCAGCCAGATGCCGTTCAATTTCCGCGCTCGCCGATCCGCTTTCGTGACCGATATGGTCGAGCTCCGACCAGTAACCATAGATGAATTTGCGATGGGGATGCTTCCGGAGCGTTCTAGCGATCACCCCGAAAAACTCCTCGAGTGTGTCGAAATCCTGCAACTCGGCCCGGCCCTGGTGCGCTAAGTTGAAATCGGAATGCGCTATGCGGCGCGGGGAAACGATGTAGCTGGACAAGGGGATGCGGTCGAAGATCGGCACATGGCCGAAAAATTTTGCGACATCGATCCCGCACTTCCCGAGCGGCTGGCCACCGTAACGGGGCACACCCGGCAAGACCGAGAGTACGGTACCGAGCTCCTTGAAATACATATGCCACCCGGTCAAGCCGTGCTGTTGCGGTGCTAGCCCCGTAAGAAAGCTCGTGACCGCCGTCGCTGTTGTCGACGGAAATACAGACGTTAACCGTCCGCGCAGGTGCTGCCGAAAAAACCGGCCGCAATTCTGCCGGATCAAGAATTCGTAACCCAAGCCATCGAGTACGATCAGGATCACGTTGCGGTAATCGCCCAACTCCGCCGAAGACAGACCGTCACAAGGCGCGTAGCCGTTCGGCTCGCCACCCAGTCCGGTGATGAGCGAACTCAGCAGATTTACGATGCCGAAGCCTTCATAGTCCGGTAATTGCATGCAGCCTCATTTCTTTAACAAGCTTCATCGTCCAGGGGCGACAGGGAACCGGCGGCCCTTACCGACAGAATGCTCCAACCGCCCTTCAAGCGCTGATCAATGCCACCGCGATCAACGCCAGCACGATTCCGAATCCTTGCCTGAGCGTAACCGACTCGTTCAGGAAAAAACAGGCCAAAACGATGGCGAGGATCGGATACAAAGCCGTGCCGGTGGAGACCAGCGTCACCGGGCCTTTGCTTACGGCATAAAGAAAAGCGAACGCGCCCGTGGCACCGAGAACCCCGGTGATTAATGCCAACACGACGCCGCGTGGCTCTGCCGCCGGCTTGAAAGCGATAAGCGCGAGGATGACCAGCGCCACGACGAGACCGCCTACCGCCTCGTAAACAATGGCGCTCTTGGGATCGATGTAGCGCGTGGTGAGTTTGGGAAGGAAAGCCCAAACTCCCCAGCACATAAACGCCGCCGCCGCGGGCAAGAACCAGTGGTTCACCGAAGCTCCGGCAAAGTATCGATTGCGTGAATATCCTCCGGATCGAGACGGATGTTCAGGGCGCGCATGCTGTCCGCGACGCTGGTCGGCTTGCTCGCTCCGGGAATGGGAATGATGTGGTCGCCCTTAGCCAATAGCCAGGCCAGCGCAATACAGTAACGGGAAGAGCCATACTTTTCGGCCAGCCGTCCCATCAACTCACTGTGACCGAGACGCACATGACCGTAATGCCCACCCGCCGGGCTGTGGGGGATATAGGTAATGCCCTTGAGGCTGCAATAATCGATGATGCCGTTGGCAAAATCCTGCTTTTCGAACGGGTTGCAACGGTTCTGGACGGAAACGATGG
>DYIL01000104.1 GCA_020723665.1 Methyloversatilis universalis | reverse complement strand
GCGCAAGGCGGTGGCGAAAGACCTTAGGGCCATCTATGGGGCGGCGACGCTGGCCTAGGCCTGCGTTGAACCACTTCGTGATCCTCTTGGGTGATCGAGTGACCCTATGAACCGACCCCAGTTACACAGTTAACTTGACACCCCCCGGAAAGTCCGCTCACAGACTCCCAGTAGCCGGGCGGCCTCCTCCTGCGTCAAGCGTCGTGCTTGCCAACCGTCATACGCCTCCAAAAATCTCATTCTCACTGTCTCCTGTAGCCATTTCGTCCGGTTCATTCCTCCCTCCTCGGGATCTCGCAAAACCGGACAGATGACGTGCTACAACTCCGGACAGTTTATTTGCTCTCAACAGTTTTGAAACTCGTTCTAGGCAAGGCGGGGCGGCGGTAGTAACCTAGCTTTGCTACGCTGGAGCTTTTCGAGCGTGCGTCGGTTTGCCGCTGCCGGGCCGACATGGAAAGAGATGTTCTCGTGGGCGTGACAAGGAGTGTGACATGGCTTCTCGGTCGCTTATTCTGCCAAGAATGGCTTTTTCGGGACTATTCGCCGTTGCCGGATTTTGTCGGGACGGGCTGGCATTGAGCGATCGCGGCGCTTTCTCTTCGATACGGTTCCGGATGCGGTTCGAGGCCGGGAAGCCTTTTTGGCCCACGGGTACCGATCGGGCGTGCGGCGCTGTTGGGAGGGGGCAAGCATGTGTTCGCCTGTTCGGAGGCGCAGTCGCCGTGTCGTGTTTCCGGAAAAACGCTAGTCGGGCCGGTAAATCCGGCCGAAATCCGGGTCTCCTGTCGATTCGATCGCGATCATTTCCTACGAGGTAGCACGGCGATGGCAGTCGAATTCAAGAGCGAGCGACAGGCGTTTGAACCCGGGTTGCCCGTTCCCGCGCGCCGCGATAGGGACGCCGTCCTAGACTTGTGCATCCGCGGTGCGAGAATCGAGAGTCTTGCTCTTCAGATTTTCGAACAGTCCCGGCTGCTCGCGGCCCTTCTCGAAGGGCGCCCGTGTTTCGATGTGCCCGACACGGTCGTGCGAATCTTAGGGACCGGCCCGGTGGCTCAGCAAATAAGCGCGGTGCAAGGCCTCGAATCGGCGTTGGGCTGCCGTCCGACGGACTGGATTCAGGCGATGCGAAGGGTCATGTGCTGCGGCGAATGGATCGCGAGTCATACGCTGCACATTCACTTGCTGGCCGCCCCGGACTTTCTGGGTTTTCCGAGCCTCGCCGAAATGTCGCGAGACTTTCCGAACGAAGTGCGCCGTGGCCTGCGTCTGTACGACCTGGGTTGTGAGCTGGTTCGGCTTTTTCACGCTTCGTCTTCGCGTTCCGCCGGAATCCGGATCGGCGGGTTTCACCATTTACCGTCCAAGGCTCAGGTTCGGCAGTTGGTCTGGCGATTGCGCGCCGCTTTGGAGGACGCCGAGGGCCTGGTGGCGTGGACCGGTGCCATCGATCTGCCTTGCGGCGAACAGCCGTTCATCGATGTCGCCCTGCGCCAGCCGGATGCCTATCCGATGTTTGGCGGCGCGATCGTTTCCAGTACCGGCTTGGACATCGCGGCCGAAAATTTTGAGAGGCACTTCCATGCACGCCACGATCCCCACTTCAGAACCCATTATTCATTGATCGAGGGAAGGTCATCTCTGACCGGGCCTCTGGCGCGGCTGAACCTGAACCGGGATCGATTGCCGGGTCCTGTGGCCGAGGCCTTGCGCAAGACCGGCATCGCGTTTCCCAGCCGAAACATTTTTCACAGCATCGTGGCGCGAGCGGCGGAGGTGTATTTCGCGCTGACCGAAGCCATACGCTTGCTCGACGGGTATGAGCCACAGCCTTCGTATGTCGAGGCCGGAACGCGTGCCGGAATCGGGTTCGGTTGTACCGAAGCGCCGCAGGGGATTCTCCGTCACCGTTACGAACTCGACGCCTGCGGCCGTGTCATGCGTGCGCGGATCGTGTCTCCGGCTATGCACAATCAGGCGCGCATCGAGGAGGACCTTTGGGGAGCGCTGCAAGCCTTCGGCACGGAACGATCCGACGAGGAATTGCGGCTGCACGGGGAGCGGGTGATCCGCAATTACGATCCGTGCATCGCCTGTTCAACCGATTTTCTCGATCTGAATGTAGTGCGATGTTAGCTTCGTGGTTTTTCGAGCCGCATCGCATGTTGAGTCATGCACAACTCGCGCACCGGAGTTTTCTTCTGCTTGCGTTCGTCACCCTGGCCGGTCGTTTTTACCGCTTAGAGCTTATCCCGACAGGCGATAATAAGCCGCTTTGACCGCTCTCGGCGCATTCTCATCCGCTGGGAAAAGCGGACGGATACCTATCGCGCGATGGCGCACCTGACACACCGGGCATCATCACCTCGCGAGCTACCGGCCTATTGGGATAGGCTCTAATTCCATTTTTCGAACAAAAAGAAAATTTCTTTAATGGTAGGCCGGGACAAGCCTGTCCTGAGCGAAGTCGAAGGGCTTATTCCGGCCTACAACGTTTTCCTTTTGATTGAGAAATTGGATAAGTCGGCCTGACATGACGGTCTTTAGGAAGCGCTGATGTGCAAGCCGCGCGGATATCGCAACGAACCGCCGCATATCTCCATCTCGGGCGTTTCGTTGAAGCGGGGGAGACCGAACAGGTCCGACTTACCCGCGCCATCCGTTTTTACCGAAGCCTTTCTTAGCCGTCAGACCGGGTGATTGCCCGAAGGATTTCAAAATGGCCTTGGATGAGATGGTCGACGAATTCGGTCCACGCCATCCGGCGGGTGGGTTCGGATTCCTGCGGCCAGGCCGTCTCCTCGTAATGGATCACGACCGTGTTGGTATCCCCGCAGAGCTTGACGATTTGAAAGCGGTAGCCTGTGAGGTGGTCTAGACCGATGTGAGGGTGCATACTCGTTGGCTCCGGATTACCAAAAGATCGGTTGCTAAGAAATCCCCCTATCCCTGGCGATGAGATCGATCCTGAACGCCTTCGATCTCAGGGCGTCATTAAAACGTCATCCTGAAGGATTGAACAGTATCGGCACGGAAATAAGTCGAATACCTGAACAAGACCGCGTGCGGCCAGCTGTCGAGCCGGGTCCGAGACATCTGATTCCGGGTTTTTCCAGCTCTTTAAGGAAGCTCTGATTCAGCTTCCAGTGGGAAAAGCGAACAGTGCAACGGTTTGATCCGAGAGCCTATCCCAATAGGCTTAAGAAACCCTTCGACAAGCCTGTCCTGAGCCAAGTCGAAGGGCTCAGGGCAAACGGCCTATTGGGAGCCGCAAGCGGCGCTTACCCGTGCACCCGTTCGCCGAGAGCGAACGCTAACGTGCGAAGCACGGCCTTTCGACAAGCTCAGGACAGGTTTGTCCCAGCGGGAGAGGACTTATTCGGAGCTTCCTTAAAATAAGAAGACGTTGACTGCGGCAAAGTAGATGAGCAGGCTCATGACGTCCTGCAGAATGGTCGCTAGAGGGCCGCTGCCGTAGGCGGGGTCCGTCCCCAATTCCCCCAGCAGCCACGGAAGCAGCAGGCCTATGGTAGTCGCCACGCAGCCGGCCGAAAACAGCGCTACGGCAACCGCCAGCGCCAGATAAAGGTCGCCGAAGATTAGCCAGACCATTGGGAGAGTTACCAGGGCCAAGGTAAGCCCGATCAGCAAGCCAGTTCGCATTTCCCCGCCGAGCAGGGAGCGGAGGTTCGCATGAGAGAGCGACAGGCCGCGTACGGCAATGGCCTCGGTCTGAGTGCCGATGGCATCGGCGATATAAACCAAACCCGGGATAAAAAAGGCGATGGCAATCCGGTTCTGCAATTGCGCCTCGAATTGCGCGACGACCTGAGCCGCCAAGGCGCTGCCCGCTAAACCGAGCAGCAGCCATGGCAGTCGGTCCCGCGCACGTCTCAGCGGGGCCGATTCCATCGCTTCCCGCGCCTGATAGGTCTCGCGTTTTATACCGGCGAGGCGGTGCAGGTCTTCCACATGCTCGTGTCTCAGGATGTGCATCAGCGCCAAAGGAGGTACCACGCCGAGAAAATGACCGCCGTGGTCGACGACCGGAACCGCGCTCATCCGATGATGGAGAGCCAGTGATGCCAGTTTCTCCTGATCCTCGTCCACCCGCACCGCAGGTGTCGTACGGAAAGCGTCTTTCAGAGGCGTCTCCGTGGGCAGGGTTATCAGATCGGCCAGGGCGATACACCCGAGCAATCGGTCTTCGGGATCGGTGATACAGATCGTTTCCGGATGATCGAAGCGGTGTTCTCTCAGGCGAGCTTGAACGTCCGCCGCAGTTTCGTTCGAATAGGCGCGGGGTACGGCTGGCCGTCACATGAGTGCCGGCCGTCTCGCCTTGGCGGTAATTGGGTTTTCGATATTTTGGCAGGCGTTTCTTCTTTTCGATGGATTTTTCCATGTTCGCTTTCCTTGTTCGTTTAAGGAAGCTCTGCACAAGTTGATTCCATTCACGCCTTGCGACAGGCTCAGGAGAGCGTTCGACAAGCTCACCACGAACGGAATCAACGCGTTACCGTTCGTCTTGAGCCTGTCGAAGGACTTAGAGCCTATCCCAATAGGCATAAGAAACCCTTCGACAAGCCTGTCCTGAGCCAAGTCGAAGGGCTCAGGGCGAACGGCCTATTGGGATAGGCTCTTAATCAGAGCTTCCTTAATTCGGTAGCTGGGCATAGGCGAGTACGTGCAAGCCCGCTACGTTCGAGTTCATCGACGCACTTTCTCCTGCCACTCGATACCGGTCAAGTCCGGGCGTCGAAGCGAGCCCAACTGCCGCTTCGCGTACTCGGGACAACGCCGCCCGCAGCCGCCGCACCAGGAACTTCAAGATGGCCTCGGCCTGCTTCGCGGCGTCATGGATCGCTCACGCTGCCGAACGGTTCATCCGGTTCTCCAACCGGCACCAAGTCAGGCTGTACCGACCGGATGACTCCCGCTCGCACCCCGCCCGCAAGGCCGGATCATGGCAAAGCCGCCCCGCTGGCGTAAGCAGCTTGATTTGCCCGGTACAATCCGCCATTGCATTTTAGGAGTTCTCTGGTTCTGTGGCGCCATCTTCATGAAAAATCTGGGCTAGCGATATCAGATGAAGTAGCCGACGCGCAGAAGAAACCCGTGGAAGCCGATAGGCAAACCGATGCTCTAGTTTAGCGAGCTCTCGTTACACTCGAAAGCCAGCCTTTGGTGGCGGACGACACGTCCTGTAAACTTGCGCCCGGATGCGGGGCGCGGCAGAAATAAAGCTCGGGGAGAGGACAGTTTTAGAGATTTGCTCTCGCTGCTCCATAAAGACATTCTATGAGGCGGCACGCGAGCGGTAATCACATCGCCGACGATGACCTCGTCACCAAGCTGTAATCCCGCGCGACTATATTCACGCGCTTGCAACGAGTGGTTTGGGCCGAACAAGCGATCTGATCATGAGTTTCGAACCTACGGTTCTGTCGCGCGAGGACTATTTAAGTCTCAAACGGGCAATTCGGCATCTCGAACATCCCGGCTTCGCCGTCCGGCTTGCCGATGCGGTCGGCACGCCTTTCGAGAAGGGGCTCGAGCTTCTGCCGAGACCGTGGCGCCGAAGCCTGCATCGCTGTGCGGAGAAAGCGCTCTGGAAGGCTTTGAGCGTGGCGGTAACGAGTCTCGACAATGAGCCGGGAAAGGCATCGCGCGATCTGTACCATAAGTTGCTGGGGGTTGCCAGCGGCGCCGTCGGCGGTTTTTTCGGCGGGCCGGCCCTGCTGGTTGAACTGCCGCTGACGACCGTTCTCATGCTGCGGTCGATCGCCGAAATCGCCCGTAGCCAAGGTGAA
>DYIL01000103.1 GCA_020723665.1 Methyloversatilis universalis | reverse complement strand
TGGCGTGGTCCTTGTGCAACTACGGCTTGATACCGGGCGAACTGTTCGATCTCGTGCCCATCGGAACCGTCGTCCCGCTCGGCGATAACCTGGGCTGCGAGCTGACCGGGAAAACATCCATTCTGACCCTGGTGACTCATATGTTTCTCCACGGTGGCTGGTTTCATATCGTCGGGAATCTCTGGTTCCTCTGGGTATTCGGCGACAATGTCGAAGACGCCATGGGGCCTTTGCGGTTTCTCGTTTTTTATTTGACCTGCGGTCTGGTTGCCGCCTTCGCTCAAATTTTTACCGATCCGGCCGCGGCCATACCCATGGTCGGCGCGTCCGGCGCGATCGGAGGCGTCATGGGCGCATACGCCAGGCTCTATCCCCACGCCAGAATCGTGACGCTGATTTTCCTCGGTTTCTATGTGACCACGGTGGCTTTGCCCGCCATCGCCATGCTGGGATACTGGTTCTTCATTCAAATCGCGGGCGGACTCCCGGCCTTGCAAGAGGCCGGCGGAGGGGTGGCGTTTTGGGCCCATGTCGGCGGTTTCCTGGCGGGCGTGTTGTTGGTCGGCCCGATGCACCGCCCGGATTATCTGGCCCAGCACCTCAGGCACGCACAGGGACCCTATGACCGCTATTGAGGGCCGTCGTCGCCGCTTTGCCGGGAATCGGTTTCATGCCGGCCGCCGCTTTCCGAGCAAAGGGCGCATATCGACCCAGGCGACGATCAGAAGATAAAGCCCGAGGAGAGCCGAGCCGGCGATCCAGGAGGTCCAGCCGCACGACCCCACCAGATCCTTGTGTCCGGCGTACAGCAAAAGTCCGAGCAGGAGATAGCCCGCGATCTTTCCTATCGGATAACGCACGGGGTAATAGTATTGGCCGAGCGCGTAGGAGATGACCGTCATGGTCGCGTAACACGCCAGTGTCGCCCAAGCCGAACCCACATAGCCCATCCTCGGAATCCACCAGATATTCAGTCCTGTGGTCAGCGCCGCGCCGATCAGGGAGACCCAGGCGCCCATCAGGGTTCGGTCCGTCAGTTTGTACCAGATCGACAGGTTGACGTAGATGCCCAGGAACAGATTGGCCAAGAGCAGGATGGGCACGACATGGAGGCCTTCCCGGTATTCAGCGCCGACGAAATACTTGAATACGTCGATATACAAGGTCACGACCAGGAAGATGAACACGCAGAAGATCACGAAGTAGTTCATGACCAGGGCATAGGCACGTTTCGCGTCGGCCCGTCCGGCGTAGGCGAAAAAGAAAGGTTCGCCGGCGTACCGGAAGGCTTGTATGAAAAGAGTCATCAGGATCGACAGCTTGTAGCACGCGCCATAGATGCCCAGCATGCGCAGATTGGTCGCGGTATCGTAGGGCAACAGGAATTTCAGGATGGCACGGTCGAGCATTTCGTTGACCATTCCCGCAAAGCCGATGATGACCATGGGCAGGGAATAAGCCAGCAAACGCTTCAAGAGCCGAGAATCCAGCCCGCCGCGAAGGCCCTTGAGCTGAGGCAGGAGCAGCAGGAGCTTGAACGCGCTGGCAGCAAGATTGGCCAGGAAGATGTAGCCGATACCGACGGCGGGATCGTAAAGACGCGCTCCCAGTGAGTTCGGCCAGAGTTCCGCGGCCTTTCTGCAATAAACCAGGAAGAATAGATTCAATCCTATGGCGAGAACGATTTCGAGCAGCTTGATGCCGGCAAAACGCCAAGCCCGGTTTTCCGAGCGTAATCTGGCGAACGGCAATGCCGCGATGGAGTCGAGAGCCAGAATCGCGCCGAACCATACGAGGTACTCCGGATGTTCCGAATAGCGGAGCAGCGCAGCGAGCGGTTCGCGAAACACGACGATGCCGGATACGAAGGCCAGGTTCGCCAATATCAAAAAGGCGAGCGCCGTCGAGTACACGGTGTCCGAGTGCAATTCCTCCCGGTTGCCGAAACGGAAATAGCCCGTTTCCAGGCCGAAGACCAGGAGTACGGCGAAGAAGCCGGCATAGGCATAAAGCTCCGAGACGATGCCGTACTCCCGTGCCGGAAACGTATAGGTGTAAAGCGGAACCAGCAGATAATTGAGGAATCTGCCGATGATGCTGCTCAGGCCATAGACGGCGGTTTGCGAAGCGAGCTTGCGGAGCGGGTTCAAAAGCTGACGTGCCGGCGATGTTGGGAGGCCGTCATTTTATGGTGAGTTCGGACCGACGCCAAAATCGCGTGCCGTTGCGCGCTTGTTTCTGCGATTCGCTCCGTGTTCGCCGTTTTCGGTCAGGCCTGCCGCCCAGCGCGGATGCCGGATTAGAGGACGAGCGCTTCGGGGTTCATTGGTTTTTCGTATGAATTCAACCAAATTATGCGCATACGAGCTTGTCAAATTAGAATGTCACGTTTGCTTGCGGGACGAAGTTAACGACGAAGGCCGAATTCGATCGGCCTTATTTCTTAAGGAAGCTCTGATTAAGCCCTTCGACAGGCCTGTCGAAGGGCGTGAACGGAATCCACTTGTTCAGAGCTTCCTTGAGTTCATCAGCTAACAAACAGGCGAGGTAGCCCATGGCGTCATTCATCGCGGAAAATCCTCTTCAGGCCGACGAACTACGAAAGCTCGATGCCTATTGGCGGGCGTGCAATTACCTCGCGGTCGGGATGATTTATCTGAAGGACAATCCCCTGCTGAGGGAGCCCTTGCAGATCCATCATGTCAAGAAGCGCTTGCTGGGCCATTGGGGTTCCAGTCCGGGCTTGAGCTTCGCCTACGTTCATCTCAACCGCCTCATCAACAAGTACGACCTCAACGCGATTTTTATCGCAGGTCCGGGCCACGGCGCACCCGGCGTGCTGGCCCCGGTTTATCTCGAAGGCACGTATTCCGAAATCTATCCGAATAAGAATGAAGACGAGGACGGGATGCGCCTGTTCTTCAGGGAATTCTCGTTTCCGGGCGGCATCGGCAGCCACTGCACACCGGAAACGCCGGGATCGATTCATGAAGGCGGGGAATTGGGCTACAGCCTGTCCCATGCCTTCGGCGCGGCATTCGACAATCCCGATCTCTTGGTCGCCGTCGTGGTCGGCGACGGCGAGGCGGAAACCGCCGCGCTCGCGGCCTCCTGGCATTCCAATAAATTTCTTAATCCGGTTAGGGACGGTGCGGTACTGCCCATCCTCCACCTCAACGGATACAAGATCAACAATCCGACGGTTCTGGCGCGCATTTCCCACGAGGAATTGGAGCGGCTGTTCGAGGGGTATGGCTGGACGCCCTATTTTGTCGAGGGCAGCGATCCCGAGACCATGCATCAAGCGATGGCCGCGGCTTTGGAACACTGTGTGCTCGAAATCGGCCGCATTCGGAAGGAAGCCCGTGAGGGCGGCAGTCTGACCCGGCCGCGGTGGCCCATGATCGTGTTGCGCAGTCCGAAGGGATGGACCGGTCCCAAGGAGGTCGACGGCCACAAAATAGAAGGTTTCTGGCGTTCGCACCAAGTGCCGCTCGCCGGCGTCGGGCAAAATCCTGAGCACCTCAAGCTGCTCGAAGATTGGCTGCGAAGTTATGAACCCGACAAACTGTTCGACGCCAACGGCCGCCTCATTCCCGAGTTGAAAGCTCTGGCCCCCGCGGGGAATCGGCGCATGAGCGCGAATCCGCATGCCAATGGCGGTTTGCTCCGGAAAGCGCTGAGAATGCCCGATTTTCGGGATTACGCTGTCGAGGTGGCAAAACCCGCTACCGTGGAGTCGGAGAATACCCGACCGCTGGGACGGTTTTTGCGGGACATATTGAAATTGAATCCTAATAACTTCCGCGTATTCGGCCCAGACGAAACGACGTCGAACAAACTGGACGACGTGTACGCGGCGAGCAAAAAAATGTGGATGGCCGACTACTTGCCGGAGGATGCCGACGGGGGCGAGCTGTCGCCGGACGGACGTGTCATGGAGCTATTGTCCGAGCATACCTTGGAGGGATGGCTGGAAGGCTATCTGCTTACGGGGCGTCACGGATTCCTCTCGACCTACGAAGCCTTCGTCCATGTCATCGACTCCATGTTCAACCAGTTCGCTAAATGGCTGGATATCGCCAACGACATCCCCTGGCGCGCTCCGGTCTCGTCCCTCAACCTGCTGATCACCTCCACCGTGTGGCGACAGGATCATAACGGCTTCACCCATCAGGACCCGGGATTTCTCGATCTTGTCGTCAACAAAAGTCCCGAAGTGACCCGTATCTATCTCCCGCCGGACAGCAACACGCTTCTGTGCGTGGCCGATCATTGCCTAAGGGGTACTTACAACATCAATGTCATCGTTTCGGACAAGCAGAAACATCTGCAGTATTTGGATATGGATGCCGCGATAAAGCATTGCACCAAGGGAATCGGCATTTGGGACTGGGCGAGCAACGATCAAGGCGCCGAGCCCGACGTGGTCATGGTAGGATGCGGCGACGTACCCACGCGCGAAGCACTGGCCGCCGTGACGCTGCTCAGGGAGTATTTCCCGACGCTGAAGATCCGTTTCATCAACGTGGTCGATTTGTTCAAGCTGCAACCTGTCAGCGAGCATCCCCACGGTTTGAACGACCGCGATTTCGACAGCCTGTTCACCGTGGACAAGCCGATTATTTTCAACTTTCATGGGTATCCATGGCTGATCCATCGGCTCGCTTACCGGAGAACCAACCATAAGAATTTGCATGTGCGAGGCTACAAAGAGAAAGGAAACATCAATACGCCGCTGGAGTTGGCCATCGAGAACGAAATCGACCGCTTCAGTCTAGCGATCGACGTGATCAATCGCGTGCCGGGACTGCTGGTGGCGGGCGCTCACGTCAAGGAAAAGCTTCGCGATATGCAGATCGAATGCAGCAATTACGCCTACGAGCACGGCGTAGACAAGCCCGAGTTCGCCAATTGGACCTGGCCTTATTGAGCGGCCACGCAAGGCGGTTCGTGAGGGATTTCGCCGATCAAGGCGGGGGCACGGTCGAGCGTTCATGCACAGGAAGGTCTTGGTCCTCAATTCCGGCAGTTCGTCGGTAAAGTATCGGTTGTTCGATCTAGACGTTGAGCGCGCCCTCGTGTCGGGCGTCATCGAGCGTATCGGCGAGCCTTCGGTCGGTCTGCCTGACGGCAACGGGGAAGGAAGGTTCGCTGATCACCGGCAAGCCATTGCCGAAGTGATGCGTAGGCTTCGCGAGTCGGGCGAATTGCCGGACCCCAAGGAGCTTTTCGCCATCGGCCACCGCGTAGTGCATGGCGGAGAGACCTTCCGCTCCGCCGTTATCGTCGACGACGCGGTTGTAGAAGCTATCCGGGCCGCTTTTCCGCTCGCGCCCCTTCATAATCCGCCGAATTTGCTGGGAATCGAGGTTTGCCGGGAGCTCTGGCCCGGCGTGCCTCAGGTTGCGGTTTTCGATACGGCTTTTCACCAGACCATGCCGCCTCATGCCTATCGCTACGCCTTACCGAACACCCTCTATCGCGATCATGGCGTACGCCGGTATGGGTTTCATGGAACATCCTTCGCATACGTAACGATGCGGGCCGCCGCGTATCTCGGCCGGCCGATCGAGTCATGCAATTTCATTGCATTACACCTCGGTAACGGCGCGAGTGCCGTAGCCATCAAGCGCGGCCGCAGCGTGGACACATCGATGGGCATGACGCCCTTGGCCGGCTTGATTATGGGCACTCGTTGCGGTGATATCGACCCCGGCATCCTGCTCTATTTAATAAACTCCAAGATTTGCCAGACGGCAGATCTGGATCGGATCTTGAGCCACAATGCGGGCCTCAAGGGGCTGGTCGGGGCGAACGATATGCGTGAAATTCTGCGGCTCG
>DYIL01000023.1:13783-50598 GCA_020723665.1 Methyloversatilis universalis | reverse complement strand
CGCATTGACCACGGCGATGGGCAACCCTGCCGCGCGTAATGTCGCAACTACCCGCATGTCAAGACCGCCCCTGGCTTCGACGACGATTAGGGCCAACGACCGATCTGTCCTCAAAACCTTTAGGAATTCTCCGCACACAACATACGAGGGCTTGTTCAGAGCTTCCCTAAATGTGGTGAATCTTTGCGGAAAAAGCCGATACTTTCCGGTAACCGGGCAGGTTTACTCAACTCGCTGTCGCCATCCGGCTTCCGGCCCTTTAGGCGCTTGTACCTAGCCCTTTTTCCACTATAATGTTTCCCTTCGTTTTTTGGGGCAGTCTTGCGACTGCCTTTTTGTTTTGGGGAAGACGAGTGATGACCAGTCAGGTAATGCCGACTTATGCCCGATTGCCGGTAACGTTCGACCGGGGCGAGGGCGCATGGCTTTGGGACACGGATGGCAAGCGCTATCTGGACGCCATTTCCGGCGTCGCGGTATGCAGCCTGGGTCATGCCCATCCCGCTATTTCCCGTGCCATCTGCGAGCAGGCGGGCAAATTGCTGCACACTTCAAACATTTACCGGATCGGGAAGCAGGAAGAGCTAGCCGGCGAACTGTGCCGTCTGAGCGGATTGGATAATGCGTTTTTCTGTAATTCCGGCGCCGAGGCGAACGAGGCGGCACTCAAGATCGCTCGGCGCTACGGACATCATCGCGGCATAGACCGGCCCGCCGTGGTCGTTACGGAGGGCAGCTTTCACGGGCGCACGCTCGCGACCTTGAGCGCCACCGGTAATCCCAAGGTTCAGGACGGTTTCGAACCCCTGGTCGACGGTTTCGTGCGGGTGCCGTACGGCAGCCTCGCGGCTGTCGAGGCGGTCGCCAACCCTAAGGTCGTGGCCGTCCTGGTCGAACCGGTGCAGGGCGAGGGCGGCGTGCGCGTTCCGACCGACGATTATCTGCCCGGTCTTCGCCGCATCTGTGACCAGCGCGGCTGGCTCCTGATGCTGGACGAGGTCCAGACCGGCATCGGCCGGACCGGCAAGTGGTTCGCATTCCAGCACCACGGTATCGCGCCCGATGTCATGACCCTGGCCAAAGCCCTGGGCAACGGCGTGCCGATCGGCGCCTGTCTCGCTAGAGGAATCGCCGCGGAGATGTTGACCGCCGGCAAGCACGCGTCCACCTTCGGGGGTAATCCCCTGGCCTGTAATGCCGCTCTGGCCGTATTAAAGACCATCGCCGAAAACGGCTTGGTGCAGCGCGCGGAAGAGCTAGGCGAGCGCCTCTTGAGCGGAATTCGCGAGCGACTATCGGACAATGCCCGAGTTGTCGATGTTCGCGGCAAAGGCCTGATGATCGGCATCGAACTCGACACCCCTTGCGTCGATCTGGTCGCTCAAGCATTGAGCCGCGGCCTCTTGATCAATGTCACGGCGGATCGAACGGTACGCTTGTTGCCGCCGTTCGTGTTGAACGACGATGAAGAAAAGCGGTTGATCGAAGGAGTCTCCGCTCTGGTCACCGACTACACGGCCCATGGGGTCGGAGAAACGATATGAATCCACGGCATTTGATTACTTTGCTGGATCTGAGCGGCGATGAGTTTCGCGCACTGATCCGGCGGGCCATCGAGCTCAAGCATCTCAAGAGCATCTACGAACCGCTGAAAAACAAAGTGCTCGGGATGATGTTCGAGAAATCCTCGACCCGCACGCGATTGTCGTTCGAAGTCGGCATGGTTCAATTCGGCGGCGCCGCGATTTTTCTGTCGCCGCGGGACACCCAGTTGGGACGGGGCGAGCCCATCGAAGATTCCGCCCGCGTCGTATCGCGCATGGTCGATGCCGTCATGCTGCGCACCCATTCGCATGAAATGGTCGAAACCTTCGCGGCCTATTCGCGAGTGCCGGTCATCAACGGTCTGACGGACCGATTCCATCCGTGCCAGTTGCTCGCCGACATGCAGACCTATTTCGAACACCGCGGCGATATCACCGGCAGGACGGTGGCCTGGATCGGTGACGGCAACAATATGTGCCAGACCTATATCCACGCGGCAGGACTACTCGATTTCAAGCTCCGGATTGCTTGCCCAACGGGCTACGAGCCGGAACCGGCACTGATCGAATGGGCCGGCAGTCGCGTGGAATTGATGCGCGATCCCTCGGAGGCGGTGCGAGGGGCGGATTTGGTGGTGACCGACGTTTGGGCCAGCATGGGGCAGGAATCTGAACAGGCAGAGCGCAGGAACGCCTTCCAAGGCTATCAGGTTGATTCGGCTTTGATGGCGCTGGCGGCTTCGGAGGCGTTATTCATGCATTGTCTTCCGGCTCATCGCGGCGAGGAGGTCAGCGCCGAAGTACTCGAAGGCCCGCAAAGCGTGGTCTGGGACGAGGCCGAGAACCGCCTGCATTCGCAAAAGGCTTTGCTGGAATTGCTGCTGGTCAAAAGCTGATTTTCATTCGATAGGCGGCGGGATAGTGCCGCCGCCTGCATTCAACGAAGAAGGTGGCGGACCTCCTCGCGTTCGGCCAACAGTTCGGCTTCCGTTATTTTGAGTCTCTCCCGGCTAAATTCGCTGGTTTCCAAATTCTGTACGACTTGGTACTTTGCGTTCTCGACTTCGACCGGGTAAGAAAACATGATGCCCGGCGTGATGCCATAACTGCCGTCGCTGAGAATGGTCATGCTGGTCCAGTCCCCGGCCGGCGTGCCGAAAAGCCAATTCCGCATATGATCCAAGGCCGCATTGGCGGCCGAAGCGGCGCTCGATTTTCCGCGCGTTTGGATCACGACCGCGCCGCGGTTCTGTACCGTGGGGATGAATTCCTTTTCGTACCAATTCCATTCGACCCGGTCGAGAGCCGGTTCTCCTCGAACCAAGGCGTGGTGCAAATCCGGGTACTGCGTCGTCGAATGATTGCCCCAGATGACCACTCGTTTGATATCGTTCACCGAGCAGCCGCAGTGCAGCGCCAATTGGCTTACCGCCCGATTGTGGTCGAGACGGGTCATCGCCGAGAAGTTTTCCGACGGAAGATCGGGGGCGTTATGCTGGGCAATCAAGGCATTGGTATTGGCCGGATTGCCGACCACCAGAGTCTTGACGCTACGCTTGGCGGCAACGTTTAGGGCCCGGCCCTGAATGGCGAAAATGTCGGCGTTCACCCTCAACAGATCCTTGCGCTCCATGCCTGGACCGCGCGGCTTCGCGCCGATCAGAAAGGCGAGATCGACGTCTTCGAAGGCCACATAAGGATCGTCGGATACGACGATGTCGTGAAGCAGGGGCGATGCGCAATCGATGAGTTCCATCCTGACGCCGTCCAGTCCCGCCATGGCTTCGGGAATCTCGAGTAAATGCAAGACGACGGGTTGATCGTCGCCCAGCAAGTCCCCCGCAATCAGCCGAAACAGCAATGCGTAGCTGATTTGTCCGGCCGCTCCGGTGACGGCGATATGTGCAGGCGTTTTCATGAGCATACCCTTTTCGTGTTTGAGTATCGAGTCGCGGCGCCAAGGCCGGGGAGCATTTCACTGCTCGAAAACCTCTCAGACATCAGACAGGTAAGCGGCACGATTCGCCATTCCGTTCTATCCATCGGCACCCCCTACGAAGTCCGTCACGAGACGGCAAATCCAATCTTGTTGGAGCCGGGAATGAGGCTCCGGTCCTTGCAACGTTGGTGCGCGGGAACTTTCAGTCGACGGTGAAGCCTTTTTCGGTGATGGCCTTCTTGACCGAGGCCAAGTCGATCTTGGTTTGGTCGTAATCGATTTCGACCGTGCCAGTCGTGTGGGAAGCCGTGGCGGATGAAACGCCGGCACAGGATTTGACGGCGTCCTGGACCTGATTTTCGCAGCCGCCGCACTTCATGCCCGATACCTTCAAGACGATTTTTGCCATTGAACACACCCAATCTGTGAAAGCAGTGATTTCCGACACGGACTCGCGGCCCGCCGCGATTGCGATCTCGCCGATGCGAAATCTTATAAACTAAAAGCCGGTGGATTACGCCCAAGTTCAAACAGGACAATGCTGCGTCTGCAGCAGGCCTTGAACTCGAAGCCATGCCTGGGCGCTCAAGAATTATAAGTCTTGCCGTTGGAGCGAACCAGACATCCGGTATATAGGCACCGGCGGCTCTTAATACAAGAGTCGGTTTGACAACGAGCGCAATCGCCCGATGATTCGAAAGCGATAGGCTTTGTTTCTCTATGACATTAAATCGGCAGAAAATTTCGCTCGACATCATCGATAGGGCCCTTAAATACGCCTATCGGGCCTACTTGGCCGCCGCGAAGGACGCTCGCGCCAGACTTCGGCTCGGGCGGCTTTACACCGTTTCGGGCGCTTGTCTCACACCCAAGAATCGGATGATGGTATGAACGGGGAAAACTCTGCGCTTCTTACCGACCTTTATCAGCTCACCATGCTTCAGGCCTATCATCGGGAGGGCATGGCGGACACGGCGACCTTCGAACTGTTCGTACGAAAGGTTCCGCCGAACCGGAATTTTCTGGTCGCCGCCGGGCTGGAACAGCTCATCGAATTCCTGGAGAGCTTTGGGTTTTCCGACGAGGAGTGCGAGTGGCTCGGCACTCTGGGCTACTTTACGCCGGAGTTCATCGACTATTTATCCAAGCTTCGCTTCACCGGAGATGTTCATGCCATCCCGGAAGGAACGATCTTTTTTCAGAACGAGCCTATCGTTCGTGTCACGGCGCCGCTCCCCGAGGCACAGATCATCGAGACCCGTCTGATCAATATCGTTCAGCTTCAGACCGTAATCGCTTCCAAGGCGGTGCGCTCGGTGCTCGCGGCGCCAGGAAAGCTTTTGGTGGATTTCGGATTGCGCCGCGCCCATGGTGCCGAAGCCGGTTTGATGGCCGCCCGCGCGGCTTACCTGGCTGGCTTCGACGGTACGTCGAACGTTTTGGCCGGAAAATCGTTTGGCATTCCGATTTACGGCACCATGGCCCATTCCTATATCATGGCGCACGACGACGAGGCCGATGCCTTCGAGCGGTTCGCGGAAAGCCTGCCGGGCAACGTCCTGCTTCTGATCGACACCTACGATACGCTGGAGGCTGCCGGAAAAGTGGTTGGTTTGGCTCCTAGGTTAGCCGCAAAAAATATCGTCATCAAAGGCGTGCGTCTCGACAGTGGCGATCTGGCGGAACTGGCCAAGAGCGTGAGGACGATTCTCGACGATGGCGGACTTACGGAATGCACGATTTTCGCCAGCGGCGATCTGGACGAGCATGAACTTTCGAGGATGCTCACGGCGGGCGCTCCCATCGATGGATTCGGCATCGGGACGCGTCTGACGACATCTCAGGATATGCCTTATTTGAACTGTGCCTACAAGTTGCAGGAATATGCGGGGCGCCCCAGGCGCAAGCGCTCGAAAGGCAAGGAGAACTGGCCGGCGCGCAAGCAGGTGTACCGCCGTTACGACGATGAAGGCCGTATGTTGCACGATGTGATCGCGAAAGACGACGAGCCCGGACTGGAAGGCGAACCGCTGCTTCGCCAAGTGATGGCCGGAGGCAAGCGGGTCGGCGCTCGGGAGACTCTCGCCGACATGCGGGACCGGCTGCGTGGACAGTTGGGGCGGTTACCGCACGACTTGACCCTCATCGAAAAGAGTTCGGCGTACGCCGTTCTGATTTCCGACGGTTTGCAGCGTCTGGTGCAGCGCATGGATAGCGCGGGTCTGTAGAGCGAGACCTAACCGCCGGGCGGTCAAGCTTAGCGATGGAACGTCCATGATCAACCTGGCGCCTCGGGACGGCGAACTGTATTTCGTCGAGGATTTTGTGCCACGACGGGAAGCGGATTCGTTTCATGGTCTTCTGCGGCGGGATTTGGCCTGGCGGGAAGAAGAAATCGTAATGCTCGGCCGGCGGGTCAAGGTGCCCCGCCTGGTGTGCTGGTACGGCGACAAGGGCGCGGTGTACCGCTATTCGGGCGTCGACCATGTGCCCTTGCCGTGGACCGAAACCTTGTTGATCCTCAAGGAGCGCATCGAACGGTTTTGCGGGCGCCGGTTCAATAGCGTGCTCGGCAATCTCTATCGAGACGGTCGGGATTCGTTGGGCTGGCACGCGGACAAGGAAAGAGAACTGGGACCGAACCCGTTCATCGCGTCTTTGAGTTTTGGTGCCGAGCGGCTGTTCAAGCTACGCCACAATAAAACCGGAGAAACCCTGGACATCGTTTTGACCCACGGCAGCCTCCTGCTCATGGGCGGGAGTCTACAGCACGGCTGGCGGCACGCCGTGCCGAAGACGCGGGAGCCTAAGACTGAGCGCATCAATCTGACCTTCAGAACCATTATTCTCTGATTTAGGAGCGGCCTTCATGGGGGATGTCATCAATTTTCGACGGCCGAAGGCTTCGGAGAAGCATGCCGGCAAGACCTTGTGCCGGAGCGGCTTTCACAAATGGACAGTGGCGCGGGAAAAGCCTTTTGATGTCAGACAGGGCAAGCTGGTCACGGTTTACCGGTGCGCACGCTGTGGCGCTACCAAAAGCGAACTGCGCTGACCCCGCTGGCGGGAGCCGCTGTCGAACTCGAGGCTTGGTCAGCCGGCGTCGATCGGTGAAACCAATAGCTTGTCCACTCGATTCTTGTCCATGTCGACCACTTCGAAACGAAGATGATTCCACTCGAAATGGTCGGCGGCGCGGGGAACATGGCCGAGTTGCAGCATGACGAAGCCGCCTATCGTATGGAAATTACCCGACGCCTCGTCGGGCAACTCGTCTAGGTCGAAGATCTGTTTGAATTTCTCGGTACTGAGCATTCCGTCCAATAGCCACGAACCGTCGTTGCGCTGGATCGCCTCCGGTTCTTCTTCCCGTTCGGCCATTGGAATGTCGCCCACGATGGCTTCCATCACATCCTTGAGCGTAACTAGTCCCGCGACTTCACCGTACTCGTCCACGACCAGGGCCATAGGTGTTTTGGAACGTTTGAACTCTTCCAGCAGCTGCATCGGGTTAAGGGACTTCGGGACATAGCGCGGGGTCTTGATCAATCGGCCAAGGTCGATGGTCTCCCCGAGAAGGGCTTTGGTCAGCAGATCCTTGGCCTGGACGAATCCTATGACGTTGTCTAGCCCGTCCTTGCACACGGGGATTCGCGAATAGGGGCTGTCGATGATCTTGCGGCGGTTTTCCTCGAACGAATCCTTGACGTCCAGGTAATAGATGTCCATGCGGGGCGTCATGATCGCCCCTACGCGAAGAGCATCGAGACGCAGGACGTTCGACACCATCTGCTGTTCGGATTTATCGAATACGCCGGCTGCGGTGCCTAGTTCGATCATAATCCGGATTTCCTTCTCGGTGACCAGAGGTTCCTCGGGTTGTCGAGCTCTAAAAAGCCATAAGATGAAATCCGTCGATAAGCTCAGAACTTTGACCAGGGGATAAGCTGCCAAAGAAATGAAGTTCATCGGCCGCGCGATGATCGCGGCGATTTTCTCAGGCTTCTGCAGTGCCAGCCGCTTGGGGACCAACTCGCCGATGATCAGGGAGAAGTATGTGATGCCGATGACGACTACCGCGAGCGACAGACCGCGGCTATAAGGCGCGATTTCGGGAAACTGTTCGAGATAAGCGGCCAATCGGCCGGCGATGGCGGCCTCACCGAAAGCGCCCATGAGAATTCCGATCAGGGTGATGCCGACCTGGATCGTGGAAAGGAAATGGGAAGGTTCATTCGCCAAGCGGAGAGCGGCCTTGGCGCCGAAATGGCCTTCTTGGGCGGACTGTTGCAGACGGATTTTTCGGGACGAGACTATGGCCATTTCCGACATGGCGAATACGCCATTCAGCAGGAAAAGAAAGACCAATATGAGAATTTCCATCAACAGATAGCGGTTGTTTATCCGGTAAGTTAGAGTAGCGAATATGAAAGGGCGATGCAAAATGGTGTTTTCAGGCACCGGCAGGCCGGAGAAAAGGGGGAATGATCGGAGATGCGCTCAAAATGCGCCACTTTTCTGGACGAAGCATTTTCGCAATGATTTGACAGGGCTTGTGGTCGAATGTTGCAAGAACATAGAAAGGCGATAGAACTGCACTAGACTGTTGAAAAACGTCGTTGACGGTCTTATTTGGGAATTGAGGCACATCCCGCATCTTTGTGCCTGATCGGTAAATCTCGCTTCGCGTGTTACATAAAGGAGGAAATGCCATGACCGACAAGAAAGAAAATCAGAAAAAACAGTCCACCGGCAAAGAAGTGGCCCAGCAACCGGCGGGGCAATTCTTGAGTCCTTGGGACGAGATAGAGCAATGGTTCGACGACGTGCGGCGGAATTGGATGCAACCGTTCTTTTTCGGCCGTGCTTGGCCGGAGCGGGAATTCTTCTCCAGTGGACGCATGCCTAGAGTGGACGTGATCGACCGCGAGCAGGAGTTAGTGGTACGCGCGGAACTTCCGGGAGTCAGCAAGGAAAATCTCGATGTTTCGTTGCAGGACAATACACTCAGTATTCGGGCTACGACCCAGCGCGAGGAAGAAGAGGAAAAAGGCCAGTTTTATCGGCGCGAGTTGAGTCGGGGCGAGTTTCAGCGGACCATCCGCTTGCCTTGTCCGGTGGAAGGCGATAAGGCCAAAGCGAGTTTCAAGGACGGCGTACTGGAGCTGACCATTCCGAAGGTGGCCGCTTCCAAGCGTAAAAGCATTAAAGTGGAATGAGCCGTCAGGGGCCGCGAGGCAATGTCCCGCGGCCCTTTTAACACATGGGATCTATGCTGGTGCGATCGCCGTTTTCACCCATCTACTTTCTGTTCTTTCTGGGCCTGCTGCTGTGGATTGTCTTCAGCATTAAACTCGGGCTGATTACCTTGACTTTCCAGAAACTCGGTTTGAATCCCGAGTCGGCGCTGACGCTGTTGATTACGTCCCTGCTCGGCAGCGCCGTCAATTTGCCATTGTTTACGCTGCGCGTGTCCGCGCCGCCGCCGCAGGTCGAAAGAATCGGATACGGTTTGCTGCGTCGTCCTCCGGTGCCTTTTACCGGCCGCACTCAAGTCGCGGTGAACGTGGGTGGCTGTTTGGTGCCGGTGCTGTTCTCGCTGTACTTGATCAAGAACTTCGGCGTTCCGTCTTTGCAGATCGTTGTGGCGACCGCATTCGTCGCTTTGGTCAGTTATGTCATGAGCCGCCCCATTCCCGGCGTCGGCATCGGCATGCCGGTTCTCGTGGCTCCACTTGCGGCGGCGCTGGCCGCCATTTTTCTAGGGGGCGAATACCGGTCGCCGCTCGCCTATATTTCGGGATCCCTGGGGGTCTTGATCGGTGCCGATCTGTTGCGCCTGAAAGACATCCGCCGCATGGCGGCTCCGATTGCCTCCATCGGGGGCGCCGGCACTTTCGACGGCATTTTCATGACGGGCCTGGTGGCCGTGCTTCTGAGTTGATTCGGCGAAGTTCTCGAATCGGGGTGGTGGCTTTCGATGGCCGATCAAGGTGATCATGTTAGAGTTAAAGCTTCTGGTCCTGCTGATGGTGGCCAACGGCGTTCCCATATTGATCAGCAAAGCGCTTGGCGAACGATTGGCCGTACCGATAGACGGCGGTGTCCGCTTCATTGACGGACGCCCCCTATTCGGCTCGTCCAAAACTTGGCGGGGGTTCATCAGCGCGATTCCGGTCACGGGATTGGCCGCTTGGGGCGTGGAACTTCCTTTCGAACTGGGGGTTTGGATCGGAGCTTCTGCCATGCTGGGCGATCTGTTTTCCAGCTTTCTCAAGAGACGCCTAGGTGTTCCGGTCAGCGGCATGGCGTTCGGACTCGATCAGCTCCCGGAGTCCCTGTTTCCGCTACTCGCGGTGCGTGTCGAACTGGGTTTGGAACTGATCCAAATTGCCGGTTTGGTTGCCGGCTTTGTGTTCCTGGAGCTCGCGGTCTCGCGCATCCTTTTTCAGCTTCGGATACGCGAGCAGCCTTATTAGGGAAGCTCTGAATAAGCCCTCTCCCGCTGGGACAAACCTGTCCTGAGCTTGTCGAAGGGCCGTGCTTCGCACGTTAGCGTTCGCTCCCGGCGAACGGGTGCACGCGTAAGCGCCGCTTGCGGAGTGATTGGGTTGGGTGAGGGCCTTTTAGATCCAACAGTTGCACTGTTCGCTTTTCCTACTGGAAACTTAATCAGAGCTTCCTTAGATCGAGCGCAGATGATGGAGGGTTATCTCCGGCGGGCAGTTCAATCGCACGTCCACAATGCTGACACCGCTGCCCGCCGATGTGTAGCCCTGCAGGGAATGATAACGCCAGGGTCCGTTGCAGAACGCCCTGGGGGCGTTCGCGTTGAGCATGACGGGGATGCGTCCGGGCAAGCAGATTTGGCCGCCGTGGGTATGGCCGCTCAGCATCACGTCGAAATTGGCATAAGCCGCATGCCGATACATTTCCGGCGAGTGTGAAAGCAGAATGGAAACCGAGTCCTCGGGAATCTGGTCGGTCGCTTTTTCGATGTTGTCCGCGCGGTAATAGTGAGGGTCGTCGATACCGGCAAGATAAATGGTCGCATCGCCTCGGGTGAGGGCAACCGATTCGTTCAGCAGCATGTGGATTCCGAGCGTTTCCAGTCCGGGCGCCATGCGGATCGTGTCGTGATTGCCGAGAACGCCGTAGACCGGTCCTTTCAGAAACGGACGGACCATTGCCATGGCTGCCAGAGTCTGTTCGTATGGGCCAAAGGTCTTTGCGCGAAAATCGCCGGTCAGAACGCAGATGTCGTAGTCATCGACCCGGTTCAAGGCGTCGATGAGCGCATGCGGAATGTCCTCCGCGATGTCCAGATGAAGGTCGGTGACGTGCAGCAGGGTGAATCCGTCGAACGCCCTTGGAAGCCGTTCGAGCCCGATTTCGTTGTGACGGATCTCTATGGTCCGGGCATTTTCGCGGCCTCGATCGTGCAGCCACAACAGCTTAAGGATATGGCGCATCAAACCGTGCATCGAGTACCAATTTTCGATATGGAACAATGTACGTCCCTGACCGAATACCCGCGCTTCGAAATCGTGTTCTATGCCTAGTCTTTGGTTGAGATGGCAGCGTCCGACCCGCCGCTCAAGCCATCTATAGGTCTCGGGGTCTATGGGAGGACAACGAAGGTGAGCAAGCGAGGTGGATTTTGATGCGAGCGCTGGACCGCCCGCCGCCTCCAGCGGGGGGAAGGAGAAGCGTCCGGCCGGCTGCGTGGGCTGCATTCGTGTCAAGGCATCACATGATTCAACAACTTGGCCAGCTTGCCGACGGCGTCGAATACGACCGGGACGGCCTCGGCCGTTCGGGACGGCTCTTTGACGGCTCTCTCGACGTGAGTCGCCGCTTGGTTCATGGCCTGAACCGCCTGCTGATAGATCGGGGACGAATTGCTGACGTTGATATTGACCAAGTCGATTTTCTGCTGAAACAGTTGATCAAGTAGCTCATCCACCTGATCGGCTTCCGGCAGTTTTTTTTCGCTCAGCGTTTCCAAGGCGCGAATCGTGCGTTGTAAGTTCTGAATAAGACTTTCCATTTTTTACACCTTCATGAGCGATGGTTTACGAACATTGAACGAAATCACGGAGGGTTCGTCCAGAACTGGGTGTATTCATTCTGTCGCCAGATTCGTGTTAACTATTTTCGCTTAATCCGCCGCAATAAAAAAATACGCTGGCAGAGCTTTCCATGAACATCGCAGCGATACAACAGGCTCTACGGGAGTTCGCCGACGAAAGAGACTGGGAGCAATTCCACAGTCCGAAAAATCTCGCGATCGCGCTTTCGGTGGAGGCGGCGGAGTTGCTGGAACGTTTTCTATGGCTTAAGGACGAGGAATCGCGCCGCCTGTCGGAAAAACAGGAAGACTATAGCGCTGTGCGGGAGGAGATCGCCGACGTCCTGATTTATCTGCTGCGGCTGGCCGACCAGCTGAATATCGATCTGGAGGCGGCAGTGGATGAAAAGATGCGGAAGAACGCCGAAAAATACCCGGTCGAATTGGCCAAGGGAAACGCGGTGAAATACAATCGGCGCCAAAGGTAATCCGGCGCACGGAATTCCTCTGCATCAATCGCACTCAGTCATGACGAAGAATCTACGCAATCAAGTGATCGCTTTGGCCGGTCTGGCCCAGGCGGTCTATCTCGTGCAGCACATCGCGAAGCGGGGAACGGCCGATCGCGAAGACATGGCGGTCAGCATCGGCAGCGTGCTCAAGATAGACTCGGGGGACGTGGTGGATGTTTACGGCGGACTCCACTGCATTATGACTGGACTCAGGCAGATCGAAAAACAACTGGGCGGTCCCGATGTCGTGGATCCGGAGCAGGCGCGCTATGCGTCGACGCTCATCTTTCTCGAACGCAAGCTGATGAAGCAGCCCCAAATGCTCGAAACCATACGTGCAGGCATGGAAAAAGCTTCCGCCCTGGCGGCGGAGCGGGGCGTTCTGGACGAAGAGGTGCTCGCTACCTTAGCCCAAGCCTATCAGCAGACCGTCAGTCAACTGACGCCGAGGGTTCTGGTGACCGGCGAGCAGATGTATCTGTCCGATCCGGAAAACGGCAACAGAATTCGTTCGCTGTTGCTGGCCGGCATCCGCTCGGTGGTCCTGTGGCGGAGATGCGGCGGCAGCCGATGGAAGTTGCTGTTCCTTCGCCCGAAACTGCAAAAGGAAGCGCGGCAGTTGCTGGAATCGCTCAGTCGTACTTGAGGTATCTCAGGCGCGGATCATCCGGCGTGCCTTCCAGGATGCCGCCGGTCTCTTCACTGGGACGCCACTGCACGACTTCCTCGATCTTTTTCGCCAACGCGAAATCCTTGTCCGTCACGCCTTTCGCCGAGTGGGTCGCGAGTTTGACGATGACGAACGCATAAGAAACGGTCAGATCGGGGTGATGCCAGGCGGCTTCCGCGAGGTGCCCGACCGTATTCACCACCATCAGGGTGGATTTCCAGCCGTGGGTCTTGAACTTCCGGCGTATCCAGCCGTTCTCGTAATACCAATGCGGAAGCTCTCGTTTCAGGCGTTCCTCGATTTCTTCCTGGGCGTAGACCTTTTCTTCTTTCTTGCTCATGGCTAATGCCTCCGGGTATCGACCAGTGGTTCAGCTTGTTGCCGTCGAGCCCGCTTGTCAAGGCCGGCCCGGGTTCCGGTCGAGCTTATGAACAGCGGAATCTCTGCGGCATTGACCCGGTCATCCCCGAGATTTACCCTTGGCCTATCGATCTCTCGGAAAGAGCAGGCGATCTGCTTGTCCCGAGATTCGCGGGGGATAAGGAGAAGACGATGGGTTCACAAGGTCGAATTTTGGTGACCGGCGCGCTCGGTCAAATCGGTTCGGAGCTGATTCCGGCGCTGAGAGCCCGATATGGCGAGGACCGCGTGGTGGCGGCCGATATCCGCATGCCCCCGGCCGGAACGGACGACGGCTTGTTCGAGCATCTCGATTGCACCCAGTTGCGCCAGATTCAGGATGTCGTGCGCCGCTATCGGATCGAGACCATCTATCATCTGGCGGCGCTGCTTTCCGCCGTCGCCGAGGATCGGCCGCAGGTAGCCTGGAACGTCAATATGGGCGGTTTGTACCGCGTGCTGGAAGTCGCGCGCCAATACCACTGTGCCTTGTTCTTTCCGAGTTCGATCGGGGCTTTCGGACCGACCACTCCGCGCATAGACACGCCGCAGGATACCATCCAGCGCCCGACCACGATCTACGGCATCACCAAGCTGACCGGCGAATTGCTCTGCGACTACTATTTCCGCCGTTTCGGGGTCGATACACGGGGGCTGCGCCTGCCGGGCATCATTTCCTATCGCACTCCGCCCGGCGGAGGAACCACCGATTACGCGGTGGACATCTTCTACCAAGCGATCCGCTACCGTCATTACACCTGCTTTCTTCGCGCCGACACCCGTCTCGACATGATGTACATGCCGGATGCCATCCGGGCCATGATGATGCTGATGGAAGCCGACGCCGCCGGCTTGAAGCACCGCAACGCGTTCAATGTGACCGCCATGAGTTTTACGCCGAGTGAATTGGCCGCGGAGATCCGGAAAATCGTTCCGGATTTCGCGATCGACTACGAGATCGACCCGGTGCGTCAGGAAATCGCCGATTCCTGGCCGCAATCCCTGGACGACAGCGCGGCGCGGGAGGAGTGGGGCTGGGTGGCGCACTACGACATCGTGCGAATGACGCACGATATGATCGAGAAGATTCGTGCCAAGCTGCAAAGCGGGGCAATCGCTTAACGATGAGGTGACGTTATGGCCATGGAGCGAATGGAGGCTCTTTTGAAGCAGGAATTGGCGCAGCTGGATCGGTCCGGCATGCGCAAGAGCCGCGAAGCGATCATTACCGGCGTGCTGCCGCCGCGGGACGGGCGCGGTGTCCGCTATTTGCTGCAGGGGGAGGGAGACCGCCCGTTTCTCCGTATGAATTCCAATGGCTATCTGGGGCTCGCACTCCACCCGGAGGTGACGAGGGCCGAGGAGGAGGGTGTCAGGACCTACGGCGCCGGCCCGGGAGCGGTGCGCTTCATCAGCGGAACATACGAGCCGCATGTGCGGCTGGAGCAGCGCCTGGCCGAGTTCCACGGGCGCGAGGCGGCGATGCTGTTCAGCTCGGCTTACGCGACGGTGATGGGCGTCTTGCCAACTCTGATAAGCCCCGAGACCGCGGTGCTCAGCGACGAGTTGAACCACAATTGCATTATCAATGCGATTCGCTTGGCGCGTCCGAAGGAGAAGTTCGTATACGAACACCTGAACGTCGATCAGGCCGAAACGTACTTGCGGAAGGCGGCCGAATCGTGCCGGCGCGGCATTATCGTGACCGACGGCATTTTCAGCATGCGCGGCGACCACGCGCCGCTCAAGGAACTGCTGGCGCTGGCCAGAACTTGTGACGAAAAGTTCGCCGAAGGGGTACTCGTCGTCGTCGACGATTCCCACGGTGTCGGCGCTTTCGGGAAAACCGGCCGGGGAGTCGAGGAGTATACCGAGTGCGGATCCGTGGATGTATTGATCGGCACTTTGGGCAAGGCTTTCGGCGTCAACGGCGGGTATGTCGTCGGCAACTCGCTTTTGATCGACTATTTGCGCGAAAAAGCGCCGCTTTATATCTATTCGAATCCGATCACGCCCGGTGAAGCGGCCGCCGGCGTGAAAGCCATCGAGATCGTGTCCGGCCCCGAAGGGCGGCAGCGGCTCGAGCGCTTGCGGGAATCGACCGCCAAGTTCCGGCAAGGTCTGAGGGATTCGGGTTTCGAAACGCTTCCCGGGGAGCATCCGGTCGTCCCCTTGATGCTCAGGGATACCGAAAAGACCCGAAGCATGGTCCTTCATCTTCGTCAGCGGGGCATTCTAGCGACCGGTATCGTTTACCCGGTCGTGCCGCGCGGCGACGAAGAAATCCGGTTTCAGGTTTCCGCGGACCATACTGTGGCGGACCTCGACGAGGTCTTAAGCGTACTACACGAGTCCGAGAAGATGCGTGCCTCGTGATCGCTCCCGTGCTCCGCAATTGGGTCATACAAGCAAGCCCCGGCGCTTGTTACGTCGGGCTGCAAGTCGACACGGAGAGTTCGGGTTGTATATCATTGCTTACGGAGCGGCACGGAAAATAAGGGGGGTTAGACGTTTTACCGCCCCACAGACCCAAGCCTGACGGGCTGTCGACATCAACAATCGATGGACCTATCTGCCAAAAACACGCCGAAATCTTGGACGAGCCGGACAGCCCATGCTGAACCGAAGCCTCGGCGGAGACGTTTGGGATTACTTAGAATTGACACTTAATGGGAAAGACCTATGCAAGTACCACTAGAGATTACGTTTCGAGGAGTTCCTCATTCCGACGCCGTTGAAACCCGCATTCGGGAGAAAGCCGCCAAGCTGGAGCAATTCTGCGATCACATCATCAGCTGCAGAGTCGCCGTCGAAGCGGAGCACCATCATCAGCATCAGGGTAATCTCTTTAAAGTCAGGATCGACTTGAGCGTGCCTCACAGACAAATCGTAGTCAGCCGTGATCATCACGACAAACAGGCACACGAGGACGTATACGTCGCTTTACGCGATGCTTTCGACGCCGCAAAGCGCCAGCTCGAGGAGCACGTTCGTATCCAGCGCGGCGAAATCAAGAACCATAAAGTTTCGTCCACCGCGCTCTGATCCGTCGAACGCATAAACGTACGACAATCCGGGGCGTGAGGAGATTTTGCCTTCCTTACGCCCCATCTGTGATTCCGGATTCCGCCAAAAATCTTTCTGAATTCTCGACAGCTGTCCGATGGCGAGGTGTCGCGGAAATGCGACATGTACCACCCGCGTTGCAGTACAAGCAGTTCGTAGGAAAGTTCTCGGGCAGACAAACCGTTTCCGAAATGGCATTGCCCAGCACGGCTCGCCCCCGCCGCCCGAACAGGGTCGTTCCCTCGAGGAGGTGCGACCGTCACGTGAATCACGACGGGCCAAGTTCGGCATCTTCCCTCTAAAACCACATGGCGATCTTCAGCGCCATCGGTCAGGGGGCTTTGCCGCGAGTGGGCCTTCTTCCGGATCGATTTCGCAGAGGTCGCCGACGCACGCGGGCGATTTGGCACCGACGGTCTGGTCTTCCTTCTCGTAAAGGACGATGCGGGAGAAGTCGATCGCCGGCAGGCTGGCCATCCGCGCTTCATACTCCTCTTTGGAGATTTCCTCATACGGGGCGAGTTGGTAGACGGTTTCGGTGCGCGGAAGAAAAGACAAGCCGCCCAGCAACTCCCAGTTTTCGTACAGCCAATTGGCCGTCTGGATCCATTCCTCGGAACCCACGGAAATCGTCACCGATGGGTTGTGTTCGGTGTAATGGCGCTTCACCGTTCTCCAATATTCGAGCTGATCCAGGGCGCTCAGATCGGCGCGGACTATGGTGCCTTCGGGTGCACGCACCGGAAACTCCAACACGTAGGTCGTGGCCTGGCCGTCCATCTGACCGACCTCGGGACAATAGGGAAATTTCTGTTCCTTCAGCATCGCAAACAGCGGATCCGTCGCCGCGATGCGGACGCGCCGAACATAATACCGGGCATAGCGCGGATGCATTCCGGAGGCTGAGTCGACGAGCTGGGAAACGGTTCCGCTCGGCTTCACGCAGGTGACTGCTGCTGAAGGGTTGATGCCGAAGCGGGCCGCATATCGGCGGTTGATCTCGATGGCATACTCGCGAAGCTTCTTCAGCGTCTCGGGCTGCCGCGAGGCCCACGAGTCCCATTGACCTGTGATGGAGACGCCCAGCAGCCTTTCCTCTTCACAATTCCGTCGCCATTCGTCCGAGAGATAGGGAAACTCGGTGAGCATCGACTGATAGGTGCCGAGGATAGCGGCTACCCTGACCTTGTCGAGCAGTGTCCGTTCGGTGTCCTCGGGCCGCGCGACCACCTCGCTCAAATTGCAAAACTGTTTGGAGCGCAGAATGATTTCCCCGCAAGGATTCGTGCCGCTCGTGGCCCAGTAGGGTTCGAACAGCGGCCAGCGCCGCTCGGGCAGCTGGTGCGGTAGGTCTCCGCGGTTAAAAAGGCCGCGCTCCCCGGTACCGCTCTTGGCAAGCGCCAGCCACTCTTCCAAGAAATCGGTCGCCGTGGGCTTGGCGTCGTAGACCGCCGAATTATTGGCCATCGCCCGTTGCGGATGACCGATATAAAAATGGCCGGTCTTGGCCGCACGCATGTCCTCATCGTCGAAATCGGACAGCGAGATTAGGGCGGAGCGGCGCACCCCGCCCATGCTCACCGCCTCGCCGATCTTGCAAACGATGTCGTGCACATCGATGTTGCGCAGCCGCTTGCCTTGATTGGCGAGAATCCGGCTGCGGGTATAGTCGAGCACCGCTTTCAAGGGACCGGGACCGGAACTCCGGCCGCCCATGGTGTGCAGTCGAGCCCCGGCCGGGCGCAGTTCCGAATAATCGAAGTCCACATCCTGGCCCTCGTACCAAGCGCGCAGCCCGAGCTTCAAGGCGTCGCACCAACCCTCCTTGCTGTCGGCGATTTTATGGACGGGACGTTTGAGTCCGCTCTGGCGCTTGATGATAGGGAGCAGTTGGGTATTCTGGCTTTCGACGGAGAAACCGACTCCGGCACCGCACATCAGGAGGTACATGATCTCGGCCAGATCGTCCAAGCAGGAAGGCGCCAGGTAGGCGCAGTTGTAAGCCGCCACATGCGTCGCACGCGCCGCCTTGCCGGCCGCCCACATCAGGCGCATGGATGGCATGACGCGTTGTTCGAGGATAGCGCTTCGGATCTCTCCGTATTCCGCCGGCGTCAGGCGGTCGCCGAGGATTTCGTGCATGAACGCCATGTAGCGGTCCACGGTTTCCACCCAGGTTTCGCGGCGTCCCTCCTCGTCTATCCAGCGCGAATAGGTGCGATAGTAGATGAATTCCCCCAAGGAACTCGGAAAGTAGCGCTTGCTGTCGGCGGCTAACTGTTTGACCCGCTCCGGAATCAGCTTGGCTCTTTCGCGGATTTGCGCCCTTTGATGGCGGTAGAGAATGTAGGCTTTGGCGGTTTTCGGAAAATCCTGGAGGATGAGGGTCTCTTCGACCAGATCCTGTATTTCTTCGATATGGGGAAGATGCGCATCGGGATAGCGCCGGTCGAGTTCCGCGATTACGGCATCGGAAACCTGCCGGGGATCTCTCGTGAGGTCGCCTTCCCCGCTGGCCTGCATGGCGAGGTAGACCGCGCGGGTGATGCGCGACTGATCGAAAGCCACGATGCGGCCGTCGCGTTTTCTGACCGCCGAAAACTTGCTTCGCATTGTGGTGGCCATGGCGTTGTCTCTTGGGTTCCAGCCTACGTCTCATTTTATCGAAAGGCTATACGGGCCGCGCGACCTGCCGTCGAGGGCATCGGACGATGTTGATCCGGAACGCCGTCTGCACAGGCGCCAAAACTCGACGCAGCGCGGTGTTCAGGGAAAGGGACCATCCATCCCCGCGAGACGATATCCTCGAATATCGGTTTGATACGATCCAAAAAGCGCTCCGTACTTTCAAAAGAGTGGGGGGAGCGCGCCGGCGCAATGTCCTCCCTCCTTGCCGGAATTCCTAAGATTGGTCGATTTCCGGAACGGACCGAGAAAATAACGCCTTTGCAAGGTTATCCGACAGGTTCGGGTCTAGGGAGTTTCCGCGGAAGGATACTTCGCGCATGACCTGGAGCGCCGCCGGAGTTGGCGCCTCCCCGAAAGCATAGTTGGGACCAGGCCGCCCGCCGGATCGGCGAACGAAACGCCAAGCGGTGCCCGGGCTGACAGGCTGTTAACCGCCGCCGATGTGGGAGCTTGGGATGTCGCCTCTACCCATCAATTCTTCCAAACGATTCTGCTTCCGGACGCGAGATCGTGCCAGCTACGCCTTTGCGAATCGAACAAAATCCAAAGGAAGCCGAGTCCTGCGAAACTAAGGGATATCAAGCCGCATACAAAGCGAATCGATGCCTGACCCCAGGAGATGGGATTGCCGTCTGTCGTGCAGAGGCGAATTTTCCAGGCGCGCATTCCAAGGGTCTGCCCTCCATGGGTCCAGAACCATCCGAAAAAACCGAAGCTCACCATCGCGAGATACGCGCTATAGAGTCCGTGGTGCGGTCGAAAGGCTTCTCCGCCATTGAGCGGCAATAGCACGACCGTCGCGGCGAAGAGTACCGCGGCCAGCACCACCATATCGTAAAAAAAGGCTCCCAGGCGGCGCAGCAGGCCGGGAGGATTGCGGTTCGGAGTCATGGGGTCAACCGAAGGTCGTGGCGTACTCCTTATCCGGCGGCCACACGCGGCGCAACGTACGGGGCATCAACTACGCCATTGGAAACGAGAGGCTTGCGCACGGTTCTTGCATCAAACATTGATGAGCGGTTTGTGCGGGACTTGGTACTAAGTCACATTATCTTTGGCTGCCCGAGTATAAGCTATCCACCCGGCCTATTAAAGATAGGCCGGGTGAATCCGGGGCAGGGATGCCCAGGCGCGGCAACAAGCCGCGTGGGCTGAGGGCTCTTAAGCGTGACCGGACTGGGCGACGGCCCGTAACCGCCAGGAAGCTATTTAAGGGCCTGACTAATAGACGTCGGGTGAATGGGACCGGCGCGGTGGCAGGATGACCGTTCAACGAACGCCTGGTTTATCGTCGTCAGTCAACGACAAGCGTCTCGAATTTTTGTGAGCCGCCGATTTGACACCAAAGAACATCGAAAGATAAACCAGTAATGCGGCTAGCAGCACGGAGAGCGTGATCGGTGGGCGCACCAGCGGCAAGAACAGTAGAGTTAGAAAGTTTGCGACCAGAGCAGTGGTATGGATCGGAAAAGCAAGGAATACGTCGAGTCTGGGTTTGAACATGTATCTCCTCTTCCAGAGTTTGTTGCAATTGTGGGTTCGAAGAGATGCGGAGTCGTACCTTCTCCCCGGACCAGATTGCCATTCCGGTGGCATTCCAGGAACCCTCGAGGCCACGAAGTCGGCAGTGAATAGTAGCATGAAAGCTACGCAGCCCGCGTCGTTGCTGCAGAAAGGGATAGCCGAATTCATTGTCAAGCGATTCTCGCTGTATGCGTTATTGACGATCTGTTGGCTGCTGATCGCCTGCGCAGGACTGGCGTTCGCCGTTTTTCTCGATATTCATCAGCAAACCCAGCGGTTTTCCGAAACGTCCGCGCTGATTCAGGCGCAACTCGTTTCGCAGACGCGCCGCCATGTCGATGCGACCCATGGTTTGGCTGCTTTCCTGAAAGTGCAGGAGCCCTCAAGCGAGGAAAAAGTGGCAAGCTACACGCGTTTGATTTGGGATCAGGATCCGGGCATCTACTTCATGGGCGTCGTTCCGAAAATCGACATGGAGGAACTGGACGGGTTCGCAGCCTTGCGGTTACAGAAAGGTGTTCCGAACAGTTCCCGTGCCCGCGTTTTTTCCGGCTCCGTGAACAATCTGATTCGGGTTGCGGCCAGCGGCAAACCGCTCTTGTATTTTCCGAATTCGGCCGAGCCGTCCGATAACAAGATTCCGACATCGCCGGCTGTTGGCTCCGACTTCCTATCCACACTCGAAAACGCCTTCCAATCCGCCGGGGCATCCAGGGAAATTACCGCGAGCCGCGCTTTTCTGTTGGATAACGGCGAGTGGGGATACGCCTTGGTCGAGCCAGTAAGTCTGGCGGACGGGGTAAGCTTCGCAGTAGTGATATGCAGGATAAATGCGCTGCTCCACCTGCCGTCCGATTCGTCCGATTCCGTTTCGCTGGCGCTCACCCTCTTCGGAGCGTTGCACGCCGACACATCCCCGAGCGATAGATTGATATATCGGCAGGCGCCGCCGGTAAGCGCCCTGGAATCCGCCTTGTTCCCCAAGCTTCTTTTCCGCAGCGCTTTCGGCGATCCGGAAAAGTTATTCCGACTCGAACTCGAACGGCAGTTGGGGTGGGCCGATCTGGATTGGCGCCGGTTGAATCTGATCTTGGTGGAATCCTTGGCATTCCTACTCGCTTTTCTGGTCATCGCCAGAATCCACGATCGCCATGAAAAGCGTAAACTCGAAGAGGGCAACAGGCTGTTTCTGTTGGCCAATTTCGATCCTCTCACCGGACTGCCCAACCGCCAGCTTTTCATGGATCGCTTGGACCAGGCCTTGGCTGCGGCATATCGTTCGAATCAGAAGTTAGCCTTGCTTTACCTTGATCTGGACGGTTTCAAACAGATCAACGACTACTACGGGCATCAAACGGGAGATAAGGTCTTGCAACGTGCCGCCCGGATTTTTCAGCGTTCCGTTCGGGAGACGGATACCGTTGGCCGGCTCGGAGGAGACGAGTTCGTAGTCCTTTTGCAGAGTATCGAAGACCGTAGCGGTGCGGAGTCGGTGGCCCGAAAAATCAAGGAAGCCTTTTCTCATCTGTCCGAGGAAATTAACGGTATGCACAAGGTCATGGCCGTTTTGGGAACCAGCGTGGGCATAGCCGTTTACCCCGAAGACGGCTTGACCCTTGCCGAGCTGCTGAGGGCTGCCGATCAGTCGATGTATCGGGACAAGGCTGTCGGCAAATGCCAACAGAGTTTGACCGCCGAACTTGGGTCCCTGGATTGTCACCCGGCGTCGTGGTGACGGCCGCCACGCTTCCGAATACCCCCACACAAAGACTTCCACAATGGGATTGGGCCGAACGGCCGAGCCCCGGATTGAGCCAGCCTTATATGGGCCGGGTCGGTATCACCTGACAACAGGGTTCATCGGTGTCGCCGGATCTCGAGTGGTGACGCCCAGCGCCTTCAGGATCTCGTTCGGATCGCTTTGCGGGCTTCGAAGCAATGCCCGGTTCAGCCCATGCATCGCCAAGTAGCACGGATCGTCCTGGACGGATCCGAGACGCAAAGGGTTCAAAGTCCTAGGGGCAGGTCCGACCTTCGCCGGCACGCAACCGACTGCGAAACTGTTACGCGGTTCGGATTCGGCCAGGTCGCGGCTGCTGAGCGCATGATAATCACCGTGCCCGATCAGCGGCTGTCCGGCATATTCGGCGTTCGAACAACAAGACCAGCCATCCTCTGCGGTCAGAATGCAAAAGACCATGATGATCGGTTTTTCGCATTCCGATACAGCTTTCAGCAAGGGTTCGCCCCGTTCGGACGCTTCTTGCCTGACGATACAGCGGCCGGCTTCCGTGTAGCGGAAATCTTCGCTTGAAGCCAAGGATGCCGAGCGCACGGTGCCGAACGGCAGGCTCAACAGACCGGCCGTTTTCGCTGCGGCGAATCCCGACAAAGCCGAAATCGCCATGGCCGCAGCGGTGATGACGAAGATTTTCATAGGGTCCTTCCTTGAGAGGATTTCCATCGCTGACCCGGAGTCCCGATGTGTCGTCGAATTATGCCGACAAAGAGCCCCCCAGCAATCCGTGACTTAACATAAGTAGGCTTTCATAGGTGCACAAACCTATATCATCGGCTCATCGTCCGCTACACCATTACGTACCAATACGGTGGCGGGAACCGATTGGAACGTGACTTTCTCGAAGGGGTTAATTCGCTTGACACGCCAGACCGATGCGGTGCCAGGCGGACATTTTCCTCAATGGTGAAGGAGACTGCCGATATGGACTACATCGATATTGCTCAAATCGTGGAAGAGTGCACTCGAGCCGAAGCACTGCAACGCCTGAAGGCGTCCTTGGCCGAGAACGAACAGCAAGTTACCGATCCCGAGCGCGGTCTGGTAGTTTGCCTCGATTGTGAGGCCCCCATTCCCTTGGAGCGCCTCGCGGCCAATCCCCGTGCGGTACGCTGCATCGATTGCCAATTGGAGTACGACCGCGAGCAACAGAACGAGGCTCGGTTGTATCCGAGTTTCGATGACTGGGATACCTGAGGATGCGGCCATAGACGCTCCCGGTCGTTCGACCTGTTTTTGCCTCGCCATCGCGAAGCTGGCGAACTTCCGGCCCGGATTCGTGGTTTGCTGCGAGGCAATCGCTCTGTTCGCGTCGATCTACCCTGCATTCGTGAACTCGGAGCCAGGACGGGAGCGGTGGTGTCGCTCATATGTTGAGCATTCGGTTAGGACTGTTTTTTTCACATGGCGTAAAAAGTCTTATGTTGTCGTCCGATTGTAAGGTCCATGTCATGGGCATTGCCGATTCGACTGCGGCCGCAGACACCGTTCCGGTTCAGCCGCAGAAGGAGGAATTCCTTGCGATGTTGGCCCACGAATTGCGCAATCCTCTGGCGTCCATCCGCAACGCGGTCGAAGTATTGCGCCGCTTGGATCTGCAAGAGCCGAGGGCGGAATGGGCGCGCGAAGTGGTGGACCGTCAGGCGGCTCAGTTGACCCGGATGATCGACGATCTTCTCGATGTGTCCAGAATTACCCGGGGCACGATTACGCTGCACCCGGTTCCGCTCAATCTAGCCGCCGTCATCGTCCGGGCGGTCGAAGTGAACTTGCCTCTGATCAAGGCCCGGCGGCTCAAGCTCGTTATCGAATCGGGGCCGCTCGACATCGAATTGGACGGCGACGAGGTTCGTCTGACCCAGGCTTTGGCCAATATTCTCAATAACGCCGCGAAATACAGTCACGAGGAAGGCCGGATTTGGCTTTCGGTGGAGATCGAGTCGGACGAAGCGGCGATCCGCATCAAGGATGAAGGAATCGGCATAGCGCCCGAGCTTTTGCCCCATATCTTTGATCTGTTTACGCAAGGCCCGAGAACCTTGGACCGCGCCCAAGGTGGCTTGGGCATAGGGCTTTCGCTGGTGAGAAGCCTAGTCGAAATGCATGGCGGGAGAGTGGCGGTTTTCAGCGCGGGCGAAGGTCTGGGTGCCGAGTTCCTCGTGTGGCTGCCGGTCCGGCGTGAGCGAGGCCGGATTTCCGGTTGCGAGCTGTACGACTCTCCCGCAACGTGGTCTCGGTTAAACTTCTTGGCAACGTGACAGTCGAAATTTTGTGATTATGGTTGCTTTCCTTAAAGCTCGAGCCGGGCGATGTCTGGCTTTTTTTGCGTTTATAACGGCCCGGAGCGATTCTTCTTGAAGAAGCGGCAACATCAATCCGTGCGGCTGATCGGTTTTAGCCCGAGACGTCTCGCGAGACGATGCAGATTGCCCCGATCCAACCCTAAGCGGCGAGCGGTTTCCGACCAATTGAAGCGACACTCGTCCAGCGTCTTGAGGATAAGTTGGCGCTGAAAATCGTCGACCGCGCGCGCCAGAGAGATCGGGCTTGGTCCTGGCGGCATGCCGCCCTTGGCATCCAGGTTCCGGAGAACTTCGGGAGCGATGTCCAAATCCTCCGGCTGCAAGGTCAACGAACGTCCGCGGTCCGCCGAAGCGCGCAGGGCGGCACGGAGAACGACGTGCTCGAGCTCCCGTACGTTGCCGGGCCAGGAATAGGCCTTCAATGCTTCGATCGTTGCGGGAGCCAGGTTAGCCCGGTCCAGACCTAAACGGGTCCTGGCCTGATCCAGAAAATGGCCGGCCAGGGGGGCGATATCGGAGCGTCGTTCCCGCAGCGGCGGCACGTTCAAGGGGTATACGCTGAGCCGATGATAGAGGTCGGCCCGGAATCGCCCCGTCTTCACCTCTTCGGCGAGCTGCCGATTGGTCGCCGCGATGATGCGGACGTCGGCCCGGTGGCTCTTGTCCGAACCGAGCCGCTGGATTTCGCCGAACTGCAAGGCGCGCAGCAGCTTCGCCTGGATCGAAAGCGGCAACTCGCCGACTTCGTCCAGAAATAAAGTGCCTCCCTCCGCCAATTCGAACTTGCCGGCTCTATCGGTGGCGGCACCTGTGAAAGCGCCGCGGACATGCCCGAACAATTCGCTTTCCGCCAGGGATTCCGGGAGTGCCGCGCAATTGACGTACACCAGCGGCTGGTCGGCGCGCAGCGATTGCGCGTGTATCACACGGGCCACCACCTCCTTACCGACCCCAGTTTCTCCCGTTACCAGGACTGTCAGATCGGATCGCGCGACGATGCCGATATTCCGCTTCAGTTCCTGCAAGGCGGGACTCTCGCCGATGATTTGGCCGCCGCGCCGCAGAGCCTCGTTCACCAATTCGCTGGTCACCAGCTCGCGATGTCTGGCCAATCGTTCGAGCGCGCTGATGAAGGACTCGTGACGCAGCGCCACCGTCGCAATCGCGGCGAAAGTTTGGAAAACGTCATCGTGAATGCCGTCGAATGCGCCCGGTTTCAGGGCATCCGCCGACAACACCCCGAGCAGCGTGTTTTCGTTGTAAAGACTGCAGCCGATACAGGAATGGACGGGCAAGCGGCTGCCGGTGTCGCTCAGCAACAGCGAATCGTAAGGATCGGGTCTCGGATCGTCGGCCTCGAATCGGACCGGTGTTCTTGAACCGAGTATCGCCGCGAGCCGGGGATGTTGCTCCGGATGAAACTGGCGCCCCATGACTTCCGGCGAGAGACCTCGGGTCGCCACGGGCACGAGTAAGCCGTCTTGAAAGCGCAACACGGCGCAAGCGTGATTTCCCGTCACCTCGGCGAAAATTTCGAGAAATCCCTCGATTCGCTCTTTCATCGAAAGATTCGCCGTGAGGCTCAAGACCGCTTCGCGAATCGCGCTCTCGGTCATTCTTATCCTGGAGCGTTCAGTCATTCTCAAAGGTTCGTTGTTATTTAGACAGATATGCTGTCAGGATGACAGCGATTCGGTTCTTTTGCAAATCGGTCTTTATTCCGGCTGATTCCGACGCATACAACCCTTTGTCGGGAAGTCGAACACAGCGGTATGGCGCCGATTGATATCGAGTCGATGTCAATATGACGACGGCAGGCTGCTTGCTGCTGAAAATACTATTAAACATCAATGATTTATGGCCTGGCGCTGTTTTTGCTGAGGTGGGTGAGAGGCGTAGCCGATCGGGTATACCGACGGCATGCCGGAAAGAGGACCAGTCTCAGGGGCGGCTGCGTTCCTTGTCGGCAAAACATTCCATGGGCTGTAGTGACCACCCGATATGAAGCATTATGGCGTATTGTTGATAGTGCTCGCAGCACTGAGCGGTTGCCTTGCTCCACCGATCAAACCGCCGGTGGCCAAGGCGGTCGACATGCATACCGTACTCGTGATTCCGGTGGAGGCGCCCCCGCTCGAGGTGCGGCCGGATCTGATCGAATCGCGATTGCCTATCTACCGGCAGAACGACACCGTGCCATTCGATTTTTTCCTAGAAAGGAAAATTTATCGAAATCCCGGCGGGGTGCTAATCGCGGGTTTGGTCAGCCATGACGACGTTGTTCCTGAGGCGGTCGCTCGGCAAGTGCCGGCTGCGGTGTCAAGCATCCCTGGGCTGGAGCCGGCCGAAGCGCTCGGCGAGAACTGGGTGCCCACGTTCGTGCTGGCGCGTGAAGCAGTTTCGCAGTTGATGTCCGGCGGTCTCGAAGCCGTTTCCGCTGAGCATTACTACCCGCTTCCGCTTGCTCCCGGCGACCGCACGGCAAATTTAGCGCTTTGGCATGGAGCGATCCGGGACTGGTACAAACAAGACATGTCGCCGGTCGATTATCGCTTGTACGGACCGGAACGAATCGACGCCGTTTTGGAGGTGGGCATCGGGACTTACCGGATTTTCGAGACTCAGGCCCCCTTGCAGGTCTTGGTCAAGCTGATCGACCCCGCATCCCGAAAGGTCATCGGCAGAACCGCGGTCGAGGCTTTTCCGGTCGAGGGGACGGCACCGACGCTGCTTGCTGACGAAGCGAAAAAATTCAAACAGCTCGTGTCGACGGTCGGTGCGAAGCTCATAAGGCAAGGCTTGAGCGATTTGCGATTGCCGGCAACGCGGGGTGCCCGGCAGGATGGGCGGAGCATCGAAACGGCTGTTGCAGAAGGAACCTCGACTCTGTGACGATCGCTTTTCCCCGGCCCCTGCGCGGCTGGCGCTTCGGGTTGTTCAATCTGGCGCTGGGCCTGGGGCACATGGTCGTGCTGTTCAATGCCGGCTCGTATATTGCGCTGATGCCGCATGTTGCGGGCGATCTCGGCGGAGTTTTGCCGAGCCTCGGCACCTGGGCCCAGACCGATTTCATGATCGCGCTGGCGCTCGCGTTTCCCATAGCCCGTTGGCTGTCCGGGCGGTTCGGCGACTATCGGCTGTTCGTCACGGCGTTCGTGGCGTACGCGATAGCGTCTTATTTTTGCGCTGTCAGCGAAACCTTGCGACTGTTCCTGCCGGCCCGTATTTGTCTGGGTTTTGCGGGCGGCGTCACGCTTCCCGTCGGGCAGGCCCTGTTATTGAAGGAGTATCCCGCTAGGAGCAAGTCGGTGGGCCTCGGGATCTGGGGCTTATTTACCCTGATGCCGTTTACCATCGGCTTTCCAATCGGCGGTTGGCTGGCCGACGAACTCGGCTGGCGGTACCTTTTTTATTTGAACATTCCCGTCGCCCTGACGATCGCCGGTGTGACCGGTTCCCTGCTGTACGGGCGGGGATTCCAGCGCCGCTACACCCGCTTCGATTTCGTCGGTTTCGTTTTGTTGTCCCTGATACTCGGTGGTCTGCAAACCATTTTGAACATGGGCAACGATTTCGATTGGTTCGATTCGCCTTTTTTGCGCGGCGTGCTGATCGCCGTGGTCGCGGCGCTGCCTTGTTTCGTCATCTGGGAACTGGGCGAACGGCATCCCGCGCTCGACATCCGGCTGTTCGCCCATCGCAATTTCGCCATCGGCGTCGTTTGCCTGGTTTTGGGCTTTCTGTCCATACAGGGGCTGCTCTCGCTATTCATCGTCCAGCTTCAATTGCTGCTGGGCTATACATCGTTTCTTGCCGGCCTCTTGTTCGTCGTGATGATCTTCTTGGCGGCACCGGTGATTGCCGTCATGCATGAACTTATCAAGGGTGTCGACGCGCGGGTGTTCGCTTGCCTGAATTTACTAGGCTTAGCGTTCACCTTAAACTGGATCGGATTGTTCGACGATCCCGGCTCCTTCGATCAAATTGTTTGGCCCATGCTGCTGCTCGGGTTTTTCCTGGGTTCATTCTTCACCCCGTTGACCGCGATCGCACTCCACGGCCTGTCGCCGGGCCAGATGACGCGAGCTGCGGAAGAGGCGGCGGCGCTACGTATCGCTGCGGGCGCGTTCGGCATCACCTTGCAGGGTGTCATGCTGTTTAGGCGCAGCCCTTTTCACCAGCTTCATCTGGCTGATCAATTCGGAGGACGCCGGTTTCCGTCGGTAGAGGTGCTGCGACCGCTTTCGTCGCGCCTCGAAGCGGCCGGTCTCGATCCCGGCATGGTGCAGGGTAAGCTCTTCGCCATCATCAAGCAGCAATCCGCCATTCTGGCGCTCAACGACGCCTTTTTGATGGCGGGTTATCTGTTTCTGGGATTGGCCGGGCTGGTATGGCTGGCCCACCCGACTCACCGACCGCTGCACCCGAAGCCGGCCACGGACTTGAAACAGACCCGGGCCGAGGAGTTGATGGAACAGCCATGAGGCGAGGAACCATTCATCGTCGCCTGTTCGCGGGCCTCGGTACGCTGTGTCTGACCGGCGGCTGCGCCTGGATTCCGTCAGGCGGCGAACGTGCCGAGTTCGTCCAAACGCCGGGTATGACACAGAAATTATCCGAGGCGCGCGGAGAAGAGTCGCTGACGGCGCGGCTGTCCTGGCCCGAGAACCGCTGGTGGCTACAGTTCGGCAGTTCCGAGCTGAACTATCTGATGGATACGGCGCTCAAGGACAATCCCGGCCTCAAGGCGGCCGCGGCCAGGCTGCGCGAGGCGGAGGGCTTCGCCCGTGTGGAAGGGGCGAGATTGTTGCCTTTTCTCGATGCCGAGGCGGAGGTCGCAACGGCGCGCTTTTCCGAGTACAGCGTCAACGTCGCCCTTAGAGGCGCGCATACCGTCTCGGCGCTGATCAACCCCTTCGGCCTCCGCTACGAATTCGATTTTTGGGGAAAGAATCGTGCCGCGCTGGAAGCGGCTCTCGGCGAGGCGGCGGCGGAGGAGGCGGAGCAGGCCAAAGTCAGGCTGCAATTGACGGCGGCGATAGCGAGGTGTTATTTCCGAGGCGTCGCGCTACGTCAGCAGCTCGATTTGGCGGAGGAAATGGTCGACTTGAGGCGACAATTGCTCGAATTGGCAAAGACGCGTTATGCACTGGGGCTGGATTCCGCCGATCCCGTCAAGCTGGCCGAAACCGAACTGCAGACGGCCAGCAAGCGCCACGCCGTCACCCGCGACTATTTGGACCTGCAGCGTAACCTGCTGGCGCGTCTGATCGGCCGCGGTCCGGATGCGACACAGAATCTGTTCAACCGGAGCGTCAGTCCGCCCCAAAGAATTCCGCTTCCCGAGAAGCTTCCGCTGGAGCTGCTCGCCCATCGCCCGGACCTGGCGGCAGCGCTGCACCGGGCCGAAGCGGCCGCGCAGCGGATCAAGGTGGCCAAAGCCAGCTTTTATCCGACCGTCGATCTGACGGCTTTCGTCGGCTTGAACGCGTTGCGCATGACCAAGGGTGCGAGTTCCCTCGCCAATATTCTGTTCTCGGGGAACAGTTTCGCGTACGGCGTCGCGCCCGGCCTTAGGCTTCCCATTTTCGAGGGGGGACGCCTGCGCGGGCAATTGTCGGTGCAGCGGGCGGAATACGACGAGGCCGTGGAACTCTACAACAAGACTTTGCTGCAGGCGGTTCAGGAAGTCGCCGACAGCCTCAGCAATTGGCGCGACACTCGCACTATCGTCGAGGCGCAGAACCGCTTGCTGGCTTCGCAGCGCGAGGCGCTCGATCTCGCCCAGGAGCGCCACCGCAGCGGCTTGGACGACCGCCGAGGGGTGCTGGCGCGCCGACATTCCGTACTGGATCACGAGTACACGCTAAAGACCTTGGAAACCGATCAGTATGTCGCCATGACCGATCTCATCGAGGCCCTGGGCGGAGGCTATTCAAACGGTCTCGACGCCACACGCCTCCGGCCGATCTCGGATTGATAAGATTCCTGCCGAACGATGGGCAAAGCCCCGACGCTACCCTGTTGAGCCAAGAAATAGCCCCGTCCGCATAATTCGAACAATAAATCTGGGAAACTCAAACAGGCACTATGAGGATTCATCCCAAGGCGATCCGCGCCCGCCGCAACCGTCGTCTGTTGCTGGTGGCGCTGGCCGTTGTCGCGAGCGCTCTTAGCTATGCCGTGTATTGGTGGATTCACGGCCGTTTCTGGGTCGTGACCGACAATGCCTTCGTCGCCGGCAATCTGATCCCGGTAGAAGCGGATGCCACGGGCATCGTCATCCAGGTCCTGGCCGAAGAAACCCAGTTCGTGAACAAGGGCGACCTCCTGGTCCGGCTCGACGAACACCGCGCCTACGCCGCCCTGGGACAAAGCGAGGGCGACTTAGGGCGGACCGTGCGCGGCATCGGCGCCCTGTTCGCGACACGCCAGCAACTCTGCCGGAAACGGGACGCGCGCTCGGCCCTGCTCGCCCGGGTGCGCCATGACGTGATGCGCTTCCGCCAGGCGTTTCCGAGCGGTTCGGTTTCGGAGCAGGTCCTGCAAAACGCCGAAGATCAAATGACCGCCCTCGAGGCGGAACTGCGCGAAGTCGGAGCGGAACTCCAGGCCATCGAGGCACGCGTGGGCGGCACCAGCCGCACGGAGCACCCCGAGATCGAAGCCGCCAAGCACCGGTTCATCGAGGCCTACCTGGATTTCGTGCGCCAGCGCATCCGGGCGCCCGTTTCGGGTTACGTGGCGAAGCGCAAGGTCCAGGTCGGCGACCGGGTCCACCCCGGAGACATGCTGCTCATGGTGGTGCCCCTGGACCATCTCTGGGTGGAGGCGAACCTGCGCGAGACCGAGCTGCGTAAGGTTCGGCCAGGCCAGTCGGCCGAGGTGATCGTCGATCTCTACGGCAGGCGCCGGCTCTATCACGGCACGGTGGAAGGGCTGGTACCCGGAACCGGCAGCGTGTTCGCCCTGCTGCCGCCGGACAATGCCACCGGCAATTTCATCCACATCGTCCAGCGGGTGCCGGTGCGCATCGCTCTGCGGAAAGACGAGATCCTGAAGCGACCGATCCGCCCGGGACTATCCACGGTGACTTCGATCCATATCGACGAGCCCGGCCGGCCGGTGGATACCTCGCTGGCGGATACATCCGCAGAGGCGTACCGAACGGACATTTTCAGCGAAGAACTCGCCGCCGCGGAACGCAAGGCGGATGAAATCATCAAGGCCAATGTGGTGCCCAAAGACGATTCCTTGGAATCCCCTTGCACTTGGTCCGACGTGCCGGTTGCGTCTCCGCTCCAAGCCAAACGACTCACGAGGGGCTATCGAAAAGCGGCCCGGTGAGCCGGCGCCCGCAACGCTGTCGACAACCGGCCGCCTTAAAGAGATCGCTCGTCCAATCCTGGTTTTTCGGCAGCCACCGACTGGACGCACTGCTCCAAGGTTTCGAAGCCATATTTCTTATAGCCGCCGTTCTTGCAGTCGTCCTGATCGGATGGCGGATGGGCGAATTCGAAGGCGCCAATGTCGCAGAAGCCGTCGCTGGGCTGCGGTCGCTTGATGCCGCGTTGATCGGTCACCACGCCGGCGATTATGCCATCGGTCGTGCCTTCGCAACCCAAGGGATTGCCGTCTACGTCATAGATAAAAATGATCCGATCCAGCGCCGGACTGCCTTCGAGGAGTGCATGAGTCGGCGTGGGGCCGCCGTTGTCCTGGAGCGGCCCGAGCCAAGGATCGCCGATCAGCGGGGGACTGGACGCGGAATCGCTCCAATCGTAACAACCGCCGTCTCGGATCAGGTTGCGCCCGACAAAGGTGATCAGCGGAGCGGTGTTGCTGCTCACGCAATCCCGACCGGTATTGTTGGCAATGATCGAATTGATCAGCGTAGTTTGGTCTCCATCCCATTTTCCGTTGGCATCTTGCCAAACCATCTTTTTGGCATCGTGGTAAAAACCTCCGCCGATCTCGGCGACATGGTAGGAAACAGTCGTATCGGCAAGCGTTAAATGGGCTAGCCGCTCGTTATCGCTAGGCGTCTGGTAGATGCCGCCCCCAATCACCGAGGCATTGCCGTTTCCGGAGATCGTGCTGTTCACGAGCGTGGCGCGAAGGCGGGTGAGTTCGATGCCGCCGCCGGTGTTGCCGACAAGGGTGCTACGGGTCACGGAAAGGGCCCCTTCGCTTTCAGCCCAATTGCCGCCAAGAGCCAAGATGCCCCGATTTGCATTGTGAGCGATGGTACTGTCCGTCACGTCAATATCGGCAGCATAGCCATTGATGCCGTGACCGCCATTATCGGCGATCACACTGTTTGTGAGGCTTACTGAAGAATGCTTCGCTAATATGCCGTCTCCGATATTGTCGGAAACGCGGCTATTCGTAAGGATGACCGATGGCGGACACGAGTCGCCCCCGTGCGTTACCGAAATTCCGGTTTGGCCATGTTCGAGCGTCACGTCGTTCAGCGCGACACGCGGTTCGCCATAATAGCCCTCGCCGCACAAGCCACGGATCGATAGCAGATCGAACTCGGGAGTATTCGGGTGGGTCGAGCGCGCGATCGAATGACCGTGTCCATTGATGATTATGCGGGCTTGAATACAAGGATCCGGGTAGTCTCGGCAGTTGCTCATTATTGTGGGCAGTGCTTTCGTCAGGACGATGTCGCCGGTGAGCTCGATGGTATCTTCCTCGGAACCCGCTGGACAGCTTCCGGTTTGCTCATCGAGGATCGCCGCCGTGATTGCGGCGCCCAGACTGCAAGCCGCGCCGCCGGTCGCGCCCACCGTAAAAACAGTCGCCTCGACGGACTCGGCCGCTAGGGCGAAAAGTACTGGCAATACTAATAGGTATCGGTGAAGCGATGTGCTGAAGATGAAAGCAGCCATGTCTTTACCTCCTTGTCGACATGAATCCTTCACAATCCGGAACATCATCAGCGGCCAGGAGAGTCCTCGCTCGGCCGCTAACGCCTTTAAAGAATACAGAAAGCAGCGAAATCGGCCAATCCTCGCGGCGCTCAAACGTTCGGTGCCGGATCTTGCCGGGAAGAATTTCCAAGCGTAATCTGAGCTGGAGCCACTGATCGAAGTTAACAAACCTAGGCTTGGCAAAGGTCTAGGAACTCGTTTTATTAGTGAGACTCCAATCCTCGTGGGGGTGGATGCCAAGGAGAGGCGCTAGCGACGGTCGGTTACGGCTGTTTGCAGACTAACCTTCAAAATCAAGGAGTTTGCTATGTATACCAAGTTCGCGCGCAACCTTGGCCGGTTGGCATCGTCTCTTTTCGCGGCTGTTTTGTTGGCGTACGCGAGTTCGGCAGTCGCTGCAAAGGAATGCTGGCTGGATCTCTATGATAGAGCCGATTACCAAGGCGCCCATGTCCGCCTGAAAGGACCTACCGAGCTGTCCGACCTCAAGTCGCTGAACGGTGAGGACTGGAGCAATCGCATCGAAAGCCTGGTTGTAGGTCCGGATGCCGAGGTTTACGCCTTCCGACTGGAAGGTTTTAAGGATACACCCCAGGGACCGATTTATCACCAGAGGGAGCTTCAAGCTTTGGGAGAAAAGGACATCGGGAGTGCCCAGGATTTGAAGATCAGCTTTGGGCCCGGAACCAAGGAACACCATTTGGGTGACCTGAATTTCCACCGCAATATCAAATCGCTGAAGATTCAGTGCCGGCGGTGAGACCGGGGCGTGCGGTTTGAAGAGGCCCATTGTCGGCAAGGGATTCCCGACCTACAACAGTGGGAGCGGGCTTTGGCCACGACTCAAAGCTATCCGATATCGTGGGCTAAAGCCAGCTCCCACAGGATATCCTCCATGATCCACGGCTCAGGACTGGAGAAGGTGTTGCAACCGAGAGCGGGTTAACGCTCGGCCTCGCCCCCGATGACCCGGTCGACCACGATTCTGTAGCTTCCGCTATCCTCAGGAGCCAAGGCCTCGCTCAAGCCTTGCAGATCGCCGTCTTCGGCCTTCGGCTGTCCGCTCTTGGAAATGCGCGCGCCGATCACGACGCGGTCGGCGGTAGAGAGTGTCATGCCCTGTACCATGGACATGGAGTCGTCCAGCACGACTTCCACCGGCAGGTCTTTGGCCTTCTTGCGGACGACTGCCAAGGGCATGGGCGGGCCTTCGGCCGCGCGGGCGAACACGAATAGGGCGTCGTCCGGCGAAACTCGGGCTTTCAGATTTTCGGCCAAGGTCACCGTGACGCGGATGTGTTTGCCGGCTCCGGTCGCAGGCGCCTGCGGCTCGGTCGGTGCCGGGATGCCTTGGACTCTTGCGATGTAGCCGGCAATCTGCTTGGCTTCCTCGCTGTCCGGCGCGAATTGATTTTTTAATTTTTCCCAATACTCCACCGCCCTGGCCGCGTCTTTCCTTTCGCCAGCGGCGATTCCCGCCATCCAGAGCGCGGTCTGGTGATCGGGATTCTTCTTCAGGATTTCGTCGACGATTTCGGTCGGTTTGCCGGCCATGCTGCCCTGGTGGGTTTCGGCCAGGGCCTGTGCGTAAAAAGCCTTGATGTCCAGATCCTCGGGGGCAAGCGTGAGGGCGAATTCGTAGGCCTTCAACGCCTTATCCGGCTGATCGGTCGCTTGCAGCGAGCGGGCGAGTAATACCCAGCCTTCCAGATCGTTCGGCTGCTTGGCCAGCCTTTCCGCCAGCAGGCGTATGCTCTCCTGGACGTCGGCCATGTTGTTCGGCGTGCGGACGCCGACGAGGTCGATGCGGCCGAGTGCGAGGTAAAGCGTCAAGGCCATTATCGGAACGATCGCGAGCGTGGCCAGAACGGCCGAGCGGCCGTGGTTGTTCGACTGAGCTTTCGTCTCTTCGGCAGCCTCGAGATCCCCGAGCAGATTCCGCTCGGATTCCGCGGTCAGACGTTCCAGATCCTCGGGGCTTGCCGCTTCCCGGGCGAGCTCGGTTTGCCGCTGCCGGTGCAGGAGGAGATTGAGCTTCGCCCGGCTAAGCCGCCCGCCCCCGGTTTTGCCGAGGAGCGCGGGAAGGAAAAAGACGTAGCCCACGATCAGAAGCAGTACGGCCGAAAGCCAGAAACCCGTCATCGATATTTACCCTTCGAGATTGTTTCGAAGCCGCTCTAGGCGCTTCTTTTCTTCATCGGTAAGCGTCAGGTCCTCGCCCGTGTTGCGGCGTTTCACCTGCCGCCATAGAAAAGCGCCTCCGCCGGCCAAGAGCAGGAACGGTCCGCCCCATAGAAGAGCCGTCGTCATCTTGAAAGGCGGGCGATAGAGCACGAAATCGCCGTAGCGATCGGTCAGGAATTTGACCGCTTCCTGTTCGCTCTTGCCGCTTTGGATGATGGTGTAGACCTCGTCCCGCAGGTCCTTTGCAAGATCGGCATCGGAATCGGCCAGGGACTGGTTCTGGCAGACCAGACAGCGGAGTTCTTCGATCAGGCGCTCGTAGCGCTGTTGCTTGGCCGGATCGTCGAACTCGCGGATTTCGATGGCTTGAACGGTGAAGGGAAGAATCAGGAGGAACGGCAATAACCGATGCATCATGAAGACTTAGCCTGTAATTGGCGGATCAGGGGGAGTAGCTTCTTTTCCAGGATTTCCGGCGTGATCGGCCCGGTCTGCTTATGGCGAATGATGCCGTCGCGATCGATGACGAAGGTTTCCGGCACACCGTACACGCCCCAGTCGATGCCGGTCTTGCCTTCGGGATCGAAGGCGCTCGCGGTATAGGGATCGCCGAAGCGCTGCAACCAGGCGAGGGCGTTGTCCCTCTCGTCCTTGTAGTTGAGGCCGTAGATGGGAACGATGTTTTGCTTCGCGAGCTGCAGCAGCACCGGGTGCTCTTCCCGGCAGGACGTGCACCAGGACGCCCAAACATTCACCAGACTGACCTGACCCTTGAGATCGTCGCTGCTCAGGGTCTTGCCGGCGTCCGCCACCTGGGGCAAGGCGAACATGGGCGCGGGCTTGCCGATGAACGGCGAGGGCACTTCTCTGGGATTCAGAGTCAGACCGATGCCGAGAAAGATCACCATGACGGCGAACACGGCCAATGGAATGAGATAGCGCATGGTGGGTTATGAATATGCCGTTACGGAAAGAGACGTACTATAAATCAAGTGCTATGTAGCACGGGATAAGCCTGTCCTAAGTAAAGTAGGTCGGCAATCCTTTGCCGACAAACTGTCGGGAAGGGTCGTCCTGGCGCTCCAATCGCAAACGGTCATCCCAGGAGCGCTGGGATGACCCTTCCAATCGCAAACGGTCATCCCAGGAGCGCTGGGATGACCCTTCCAATCGCAAAC
>DYIL01000023.1:0-13683 GCA_020723665.1 Methyloversatilis universalis | reverse complement strand
GGCCTGGCCGGGAGCGCCGGCCAGCCCCTTCCCAGGACGACCGTTTGCGATTGGAAGGGTCGCGACTAAAGCGACCGTTTGCGATTGGATGGGATTCCCGACCTACGATTCTATTTCGGCCCACAAAGGATAGAGTCCGCATGCTCGACGCTAGTGATCTTTACTGTCACGCCGGCTTGCTTTCCGCCGACTCGCTCCAAGCTTCCGCCGAGCGGGTCGCCAAACGGTAACGGCGATCCGCGGCGGAAAACAGGCCGCCGGTCATCATCAATAATCCGCCCAGCCAGATCCAGCGGATGAACGGCTTGTAATAGAGCCTGACGCTCCAGGCACCGGCATCCATACGTTCGCCCAACGCGACATAGAGATCGCGGGTGAGGCCCGGATCGATCGCTGCTTCCGTCATGGTATTGCGCTGCACGAGGTATACCCGCTTTTGCGGCCGGAGTTCGGCCACGTCCCGATCACCCCGCTGCACGCGGAAATCGCCTTGCTGAGCGATGAAATTGGGACCTTGCACCTCCGTCACGCCCTTGAACGTGAACGTGTAATCGCCCAGCGTCGAGGACTCGCCCGGTGCGAGCCGCACGATCTTTTCCTCGCTGTAGCGGTCGGACAGGACGACGCCGGTGAGAAATACCGCAATGCCGATATGGGCCAGGGTCATGCCGTACATGCTGCGGGACTGCATCTTGAGGCCCTGAATCGCGGATTCACGCAGACGGACCCGGTTCCAGAGGCTTAACAGTGCGCTGGCGGCTAGCCAGAACGCCATGCCGAGTCCCGCCATGGTCTTGATGTCCTTGGCGTCCCATAAGACTGCGGTCGACACCACGCCCAGCACCAGACTCCCGAGAAATACGTAGCGCACGCGCCGCCCGATCTTGCCGAGGTCGGCCTCGCGCCAGGCGAACATCGGCGCGAGGCCGGCCAAAAGAAAAATGGGCGTCATCAAGGGACCGAACACGCTTGCGAAATACGGCGAACCGACCGAAATCTTGCCGAGTTGCAAGGCATCTAGGACCAGGGGATACAGCGTTCCGAGCAGAATGCTGGCGGCGGCCGTGATCAGCAGGACGTTGTTGAGCAGTAATAGATTTTCTCTCGACACGAAGCCGTAGCGCACCCGGTCCTTGACCGTCGGCGCCCGGACCGCGTAAAGCAGCAACGAGCTTCCGACGACGATAGCCAGGAAGACCAGGATGAACAGTCCGCGCGCCGGGTCCGAGGCGAAGGCGTGCACCGAGGTCAGTACGCCGGAACGGACCAGGAAGGTTCCCAAGAGACTCAGCGAAAAGGCGAAGATGGCGAGCAGCACGGTCCAGGCCTTGAAGGCGCCGCGCTTCTCGGTGACCGCCAGCGAGTGGAGCAGGGCGGTCGCGACCAGCCAGGGCATGAACGAGGCGTTTTCCACCGGGTCCCAGAACCACCAGCCGCCCCAACCGAGTTCGTAATAGGCCCACCAGGAGCCGAGCACGATGCCGAAGGTCAGGAACACCCACGCGATCAGGGTCCAGGGCCGCGACCAGCGAGCCCAGGCCGAGTCCAGCGAGCCGCCGAGCAGGGCGGCGATGGCGAAGCTGAACGCTACCGAGAGCCCGACGTAGCCCATGTATAGCATCGGCGGATGAACCGTCATGCCGATGTCCTGCAGCAGGGGATTGAGGTCGTTGCCGTCGGCGGGCGGCGGAAAATGCCGCTCGAAGGGATTGGAGGTCAGCAGAATGAACAGCAGGATGCCGACGCTGACCAGGCCCATGACACCTAAGACGCGCGCCAGGAATTCCTCGGACAGGGTGCGGCTGAAGATCGTCACCATCACCGTCCACAGCCCCATGATCAAAGCCCAGAGCAGCATCGAGCCCTCGTGGGCGCCCCAGGCGGCCGAAATGCGGTAATAAAGGGGCAGGGCGGTATTGGAGTTCCGCGCCACGTAGAGCACGGAAAAATCGTGGTTCACGAAACTCCCGATCAGGCAGAGGAAGGCCACGGCCAGAAAGAAGAATTGAGCGCGCCCCGCGGCACGCCCCACCGCCATCCAGACCGGCACGCCCCGGGCCGCGCCCAGCAGCGGAAACACGGATTGCAACAGCGCCATGAACAGCGCCATGATCAGGGCGATATGCCCCAGTTCCGCGATCATTTCCGGTAATCCTTATAACTGGTGGACACCTGCCCGCTTTGCTTCAGAGCGTCCGCGACTTCGGGCGGCATGTAATTCTCGTCGTGCTTGGCGAGCACTTCACTGGCCTCGAACACGCCTTCTGCGTTGATCTGCCCGACCGAGATGATGCCCTGACCCTCGCGGAACAAATCGGGCAGGATTCCGGTGTACTGGATGGGAACCGTAGAGGTCCCGTCGGTGACCGAGAAGCGTACCGTCAGGCTGTCGGGTTCGCGCTGAACGCTGCCCTGGACCACCAGTCCGCCCACGCGGAACGGGTAACCCTGGGGCGCTTCGCCGGCGGCAACCTGCGAAGGGGTATAGAAGTACAGCAGATTCTTCTGGAATGCGGTGAGCGCGAGAAAAGTCGCGAGGCTGACGCCGATCAGAATCAGGCTGACCACGATCATGCGGCGGCGGCGCGGGATCATGACCGTCTACCCTCCTGCTTCGCCCGGCGCGCGATGCTCTTCATCACCTCGGATTTCCGGCGTACCGCCCAGAAGAGATTGAGGCCCAAAACGACAAACATCAAACCGTAGGACGTCCACACATAAAAGCCGTAGCCGCCCATGGAAAAGAACTCTTGCCAATTCATGGAATCGATTGAAGCTCGTTAAGACAGTTAGCCCGCTATTAAACCATATCGAGGCGATAATAATTGCTCGATTGAAGCAAATCGTGAAAAACTAACTAAAACCGGAAAGTTCTCAAGATGTCGATCGCTCGATCGGACCACCTGAGGTCGGAACAGTTCCTTGGAGTCGTTCGCCAAGGATATTCCCTTCTGCTCGAAAACGACCGCAGATTGTAGGACGGGTTAGACCACAAGGCCGTAACCCGCCGAGCAACCTCGAATCGGTGGGTTACGCGGAGCCTGTCCTGAGCCTGCCGAAGGGCTAACCCATCCTACGTAATGTTCACTCGAATGCCGAACGGCATAATGCGCGCCTAAGCTACACTACATCGTAATCGGAACTGGACGCCTCGACCGAACAGTTCCTTAGCCGGGTTTCTCGAAAGCCAGCACCAGATAACGCAAAAGCCCCAGTCGGCTGGCCCATTCCGCAAACAGGGTCTCGATGACCGCCGACACCGTTTTCACCGACATGTCCTTGGCCAGCTTGCGTACGAAATTGTAAGTGGGCAGGGTGTTGGACGTAATGTCCTGTTCGTGCCGAACGATGAATCCGGTGTTCTCCGCCAGGCGGCGATAATCCCGCAAGGTGCTGTGAAACTTGCAGCGCCCATAGAACCCGGCCGAGGCCGGCCAGCGGGAAGCAAAAGTCATAGCGGGCCGCAGCAGGGGTGTCGGGACGAAGTCCGACAAGGCCATTCGTCCGCCGGGTTTCAGTACCCGGTACGCCTCTTCGAAGAGCCTTTTCCGGCTCGAGAAGTGGAAAATGCATTCGACGGCCAGAACCCTGTCGAAACTCCGGTCCGCGAAGGGCAGGACGCAGGCGTCGGCCTGAATCCAGTTCAAGATGTTTCCGGGCTCGGCCGAAACGCGTTCGATCGCTCGCCGCAGTTGCCGCCGATCGATGTTCAGGCCTACAAACTCGGCGTTCCGGAGTCGGCCGTTGAGGCTAGCGACCGTGCCGCCGAAACCGCAGCCCGCATCCAATATCCTCTGGCCGTCATCGACCTCGGCCGCCGTATAGACCAATTCGGTAAGCCGCTCGGCCGCTAGCGCGAAATCTTCCGGCGAGACGTCCGCCTGCTTGGGGTCCGGCCAGTATCCCCAGTGGACATGACGTCCGAAAGCTTGATCGACGACCGGATGGCCTCGATCCAGGAGATCCAAAAGGGCATCGAAATAAGGCAGTTTGACCGGGCTGGACATGAGGTGCCGTTGAAGTGGGATCGGGCCGTGTGCGGATATACTATCAATCGGACGGACAAAAATGAAAAATCCGAACGATCTGACCGACCGCCGTTCGTAGGCCCGGATAAGCGAAGCGTTCCGGGCGCATACGCGATATCGAATACAAAACGCTTTGCCCGATACTCTCCGTTTCCCACATCCATGAATCCCCAAGCTTCCGCCTTGGATAAATTTCTCGATCAGCACCCTAAGGAAGAAAACGAAGACGACGTTTTGATTTTTCGCGCCGTGCCCGGCGATCATCTTCGGCGGTTGGGCGGACGCTCGGTGTTTTGCCTGCAGACTTTCAAACCGGAATCCGACGCTTTGGCCAGGCTGGGCGCCAAAATCGCCACCGAGACCCATACGCCGTGCGATCTCGCCATCGTTTTTGCGACCAAGCACAAGGAAGAGACCCTTTACCATATGGCGCAGGCCGTTTCCCTGCTGAACGAGGGGGGGAGACTGGTCGTCACGGCCGCCAACGATCTGGGCGCACCTTCGCTGGAAAAACGCTGCGCGGAACTGATCGGCGGGATTCAGTCGTTCAGCAAGCACAAGTGCCGGGTATTCTGGGGGAAAAAAGAATCCGCCCGGCTTGATCGGGCATTAATGGCATCCTGGCTTCGGGCGGGCGAACTCCAGCCGATACAGGGAACGGAACTGTTGAGCCGTCCCGGCATATTCAGTTGGAATCGCATCGATCCCGGTTCGCGCCTGCTTGCCGAATGTCTTCCGGACGATCTCGCGGGATGCGGTGCCGATCTCGGAGCGGGTTACGGTTATTTGAGCCGAATGCTGCTCTCCCGTTCCGCCGCCATCGACGGGCTGCACCTGTTCGAAGCCGAGCACAAAGCGCTGGAAGCCGCCCGGCGCAACCTAGCCGCGTTCGCCTCCGCGACATCCCTGCATTTTCACTGGTATGACGTCACTGCGGGTTTGCCCGTCGATCGGCTCGATTTCGTCATCATGAACCCGCCGTTTCACACCGGCCGGGAGGCCGAGCCCGGCTTGGGCCGAGCTTTCATACGCGCGGCTCTGGTTTCCCTCAAGCCCGGTGGTCGGCTCTACTTTGTCGCTAACCGCCATCTGCCTTACGAAAAGCTCGTTCGAACCTTCGCCAGCCGAGAGAAAACGCTGGCGGAAAGTGGCGGCTATAAAGTTATGGAAGTGCGGAAACAAGGCGGCGATGAGCGATGAATTCGCTGCCAAAAAGCGGGCACCCGAGACGGCATTCAACGCGATCACGAATAGCCGGGCACGGAACCCGCCGAGCCAAGCCGCGAACCGAACGGCAAGCAAAATATTCGTCGCGACACTCGTTTCGGTGTTCGGTTTTCCGGCCTGCGTCGCCAGACCGTGCGAGAACGCTTTTTTGCTGATTCGCCGCCGGGTTATTGATCCGGCAACTAAAGGTCGATTATGACGTCTCAAAAGTATAAAGAGATGTCAAGCGAAACGGCGGAGCGACGAGGTGTTGACCGAGGCCCGGAAAACGGCCGTGCGGATGCGCGCGGAAGGCTACACCGCCAAGGCGATTGCGGCCATTTTAGAGGTCAACCCGAACACCGTGTACCGGTGGGACACTCAGGCCTAGGCGATTGCGTCGCCATTTTTTGCGAAACCTTTTGGGACCTCCAAGTCACCCAAAGGAGCCAATTGTGGCGACGAGTGATGGCCTTCGGCGCCCCGGCCGGCCCAATCGCAAACGTCGCTTTAATCGCGACCTCCCCCGCTCGTCCGGTCCGGACCCAACGAGGGGTCCGGACACCGCTCGCAGATGATTCGACGCCCGGTCGAGATGCCTTGTGTGAGACCTCCGACCGCCGCTATCGCGTCGACCTTCGGTCTCACACCCGGCGCTCGGGCTTCCGGGGACGACTCGACTCGCTCGCTCACTCGCTCCCTGTCTCGCAGCGAAGGGGGCGAGGCGGCCCTCACGGTGCAGAAACGAGGACGGCGACAAGGTGAGAAGCGGCGCCTGAGCCCCAAACAGGAACTTGTGGTGCGGGAGACGATTTGCCAGCAGACACCGGACGTGGTGGGCTTGCCGTTTGCTCTATAGACCCGGCGGGCGGTGCAGCGGTTGATCGTCCAAGAGACGACGGTGTGGCTGCCGATTCGGACGGTGGGGTTGTACCTCGCGCGGTGGGGCTTGACGCCCCGAAAGCCGCTGAAGAAAGCCTACGAGCAAGATCCACTGGCCGTGACGCAGTGGTTGCAGGCCGAGTATCCGGCCATCGCGGCTCGCGCGCAGGCGGAACAGGCCGAAATCCACTGGGGCGATGAGACGGGGATTGAACAGGAAGGCCAGCGCGAGCAGGGCTACGCCTTACCGGGGCAGACGCCGGTGGTGCGAAAGCCGGCGAGGAAGTTCCGGTTGAACCTGATCTCCAGCATCACGAATCAGGGGCTAATGCGCTTTATGATTTACGAGCAGACGTTGACGGCGAAGGTCTTGATCGACTTCATGAGCCGCTTGATTCAGGATCGGCCGAAAAAGATCTTCTTGATCCTGGACAACCTGAAGGTACATCGGAGCCAAGCGGTGAGGACCTGGTTGGAGTCCCGGCGTGACCGGATCGAGTTCTTTGACTTGCCGGCCTATTCGCCCGAGTTGAATCCGGATGAGCTGTTGAACAGCGACTTGAAAGGCGTTCTACACGGCGGATTGCCGGCGAAAACGAAGGCGGAGCTGAAACGGAAAGCACGCTCGTATTTGTACCGGCTGCAGAAACGCCACGACCACATTCGGCGCTATTTCAAACATCCCAAGATAATCTATGCGGCAGCGACTGAATGATTCTGATTTAAATGCCGAGACAATAACGCTTTTCGATCAATTCCGGGAAGGAACCCCTCGGAGCGGACCCGATCGAAACATTCACGTACCCCGCCGAAACCAAGGCGCTATTTGAAAAGGCGTCGATAATCGGGCGCGCGGTGCGGATAGAATGAATAATCCTAGAAACGGCGGTACGACGTGCTCGAGTGTGCGGCGGGCGGGTCGGCTCGCAAGCCTGTCCTGAGTTCGCTCGAAGGGCCTGTCCTGAGCCCCGTCGAAGGAGCGCGCCGCCGCCCGCGGGGTAGTCTCCCGCAAGAAGGAGCAACGCCGCCAGGTGGCCCGTCCGCCGTGCAATCGGGTACGTAGCGGCTTCACCCAAGCGGTGAAATTGGTAGAAGAGACGACGGTCGGAATCCTTGAGTCGTTTCCACGCCATCCAAGCGTTCACTGCCGTTTCTAGGATAATATTCGAGCCTTTGAGAACCGGACCGTGAAACCATTTTCCTATCGCTACGCCCAGGTACGGGGTTGGGCGCTGCTCGGCCTTTTGCTGCTGGTGATCTTCCTCCTCGGCGGCATGATATGGCGTAACCTGGAGCGGTTTGAAACCATGCGCACCTACGTCGGCTATGCCCATCATATTCAGGAGGTCGCATTCAAATTGCAGGACGCGCTGACGGGCTATTTCACGACCGGCGCCAGCCGCCGCCTGGATGGGCAGCAACTCTCCGAGCTTTCTGCCCGACTCGCCGAACTGGCGCGGCACGACTATCACGTCGCAGCCGCCACGCCGAGCAAATTGACCGAGGTCAGCGAGCTCGTCGACGAAATCAGCCGGGAGCGCCTTCCCCCGGACAGCCAGGAAGCGCTCTTGCTGCGCGCACTGAAAATCACCAGCGCCATGTTGGATGAAGAAACGCTGGAGCGAGGACGTCTGGCGGAGGAGATCGCGCTGGCGACCCGCACCGAAATCGCTTTGGTATTCGGAATCCTCGCGGCCATTCTGTTGTTGGGCGGGTTGTTTTTCCGCCGCCAGATCCTGACTCCGCTGAATAATCTCAAGGAACTGCTTTTACGCCTCGCCCAAGAAGATTTCACGCCTATCGAGACGGCTAGGGTCGACCCGATCCTGCTTCCGGTGTTCAGCAGCTATAACCATATGGTCGAGCGCTTGGCAGAACTGGAGTCGGCCAAGCGTCATCATGCGGAATCGCTGGAAGCGGAGGTGCGCGCGGCGACACGGGCGCTATTGGAGCAACAGGCCAGTCTGTCCCGCACCGAGCGCTTGGCGGCGGTCGGAGAATTGGCGGCGGGCATCGCTCACGAATTGCGCAATCCCCTGGCCGGTATCCAGATGACCTGCGCCAATCTGCGCGACGAAATCGGTGACGCCGAGCAAGCCGGACGGGTCGAATTGATCATCGCCGAGTTGAAGCGGATGGGGCGGCTGCTCAATGAGTTGCTTGATAACGGCCGACATACGCCGGCGCCCGTCGCCGAATGCGATGTCGCCGTTCTGATACGCGAACTGGTGACGCTGATCCGCTATCAGATCCAGCCGAACATCAGGCTCGATTGGACTGCCTCCGGCGATTTGGTCAGCCGTCTTCCGGGCTGCCGTCTGCGGCAGACGCTGCTCAACCTGATCCTGAATTCGGCGCAGGCCATCGGAGACCAAAGCGGTTCAATAGAGATTCGGGCGTCTCGCGGCGAAGACCACGTTCTCCTCACGGTTACCGACGATGGGCCGGGGTTTTCCGACGAGATCCTGGAAAATGGCATTCGTCCGTTCGCGACCGGGCGGCCTGGCGGTACCGGACTCGGTCTCGCCATGGTTCAGCGGTTCACGCGCGATCTGGGCGGACAGCTGAACCTTTCGAACGTCGAGCCCCATGGGGCTCGGGTGAGTTTGACGCTTCCTTGTCAATAGGTCTGAGTTTGCCATGCTGAATACCTTGCTGATCATCGAGGACGAGGTCTTGCTCGGTTCCGAGCTGACGCGCCACTATCGCAAAGCGGGCTGGGAGGTAGAGTGGGCCAAGGATCTCAAGGAAGCGAGAGAATGGTTGTTGGAACACGATTTCGAGCCCCTCGTGATTCTGTCCGACATGAATCTGCCGGACGGCAATGCCTTGGATTTCATGGAATCGCTTCAGGGGCAGATCGCCAATACGGAATGGCTGCTGCTCACCGGCTACGGCAGCGTGCCGGATTCAGTGCGGGCCGTGCGCCTGGGGGCGTACGACTTCCTTGAAAAGCCGTGCGAGATGTCGCGGTTGGACCTGGTCGTCACCGCTGCCGCGCGCAGCGCCCAGGCGCAAAAGCGGCTCGCGCAGCAGGCGCGCCAGCGTCATCGCCGCTATTCGCCTGACGCCTATGTCGGCAAAAGCCGGGCGGCCCAGCGGGTGCGCGAAATGCTGACGCGCTTGACCCAAGTCCCTTTCAGCGCCCTGATCATCGGCGGCGAAACCGGTACCGGCAAAGGGCTCGCGGCCCGTATCCTGCATTACGGCGGCAAACGGGCGGAAAACCCGTTGATCGAGCTCAACTGTGCGGCACTGCCCCGTGAACTATTGGAATCCGAGCTGTTCGGGCACGAAGCCGGCGCGTTCACGGGCGCCGTGTCGCGGCACCGGGGATTGATCGAACAGGCCGACGGCGGCACCTTGTTCCTCGATGAGATCGGTGAAATGGCTCCGGACCTGCAGTCCAAGCTTCTCAAAGCCATCGAGGACCGGAAGATCCGCCGGCTGGGTTCGGAAAAGGAGATCACGGTCGATGTCCAAATCGTGGCGGCCAGCCACCGGGACCTGGAGGACATGGTCAGGCGCGGCGAATTCCGCGGCGATCTTTACCATCGTTTGAGCGTATTCAAGCTCACGCTGCCGCCTCTCAGGGAGGTCAAAGAGGACTTGGTGGACTTGGTCGAACTTTTCGTGGCCGAGTTCAACGCCAAGGCCGGCAAGCATGTCAAAGTGGTTCCGGAAGCCGTCTGGGCGGAATTGCGTGCGCACGACTGGCCCGGCAACGTGCGGGAACTACGGAATGTCATCGAGCGCTGCGTGCTGTTCGCCGAGGGGCCGGTGTTGCCGGCCGAGTGGCTGCAATTGCGCCGGCATGATGCTAGGGAGGTGCCGACGGGGGGTGCGGCGACCGCGGACGGATTGTTCCTTCCGCTCGACGGGAGCATGGCTTTGGACGATATGGACTGCTACATCATCCGAACCACGCTGGAACGCCATCACGGCAACGTCACCGCCACCGCCCGCGCCCTCGGCACGACCCGCGAAACGCTGCGCTATCGCATCCGGAAATACGGATTGAAAGAATCGGGCTGATCGCCGTGTATCGGCCGAAGCCGCGGCGGGAGAACACCGATCGGGGCGGGACGGAGGTCGTCCGGCCATACCGGGACGGCACCGGACTCTTCGGCGGTGACGGGCATCGCCGGCGGCAAGCGAACCGCAGTGATCGCTCTGCCGCCACGGCTCGGCGCGTCTCCATCAGGCGCTACCGCCCCCGCTCGTACGAAGCAACGGCGCCAGAATCACGCCGACGAAATTCAGCAGAAAATGCAGAATGATGGGACTCACCAGGCTCTGGCGCCAAAGATAGATCATCCCGAGACCAAAACCGGCGACGCCGACCGTGATCACCCCGACCGATCCCTCATACCCGTGTCCGAGGGAGAATATGAAGGCGGAGAGCGCCACGGCGCCTGCCGGCGTCGCGCCCAGGCCGACGAAGCGCAGAATCAGGTAACCGCGAAATATGATCTCCTCCGCGACCGCCACTAGCGCGACTAAGAGCATCGCCAGTAGGTATTGCGGCAGGGTTTCCGGGGTCAGGAATTCCGGCCGCGGTGCAGGCGGGGCCGCAAACCCGGCCGCATGCAAAGCGCTCTCCACGAGGCCGATACCTACGAAAAATGGAATGAACAGCGCGAAACCGATGCCGATTTCGGTTCGCACGTTCCTGAAGGTCCAGCCGATGCGATCCGCCGATTGCTCGTTTCTCCAGAGAAAGTAAGCGACCAGGGCGACCAGTCCCAAATCCCGCAGTATGGTTGCCCATGCCGTGACGGTGAAGCTCGGGGCGCCTTGCTCCACCACGAGGAAAGACTGCACCATGGACGGAATGATCAGCAACAAAAAAACCGAGACCTCGAAAAGCTGTGCCTTTCTACCCGAGTCGAGTCGGTATTTGCGGCGTAAGCCGTTGTCGCGTGCGTTGCGGTTCATCAACGGTTTACCCTGGAAAGTGGCGGTGATCCTTCTGGCAAAGCCGCGGCCGGTCTTCGGCGGGCGGGGCGGCCGGAAAGCCTGTCCTGAGCCCCGCCGAAGGGCGGTTCGTTTCGCTCACCGCATCCTACTTTTCCGGTGCAAAGAAGCGGTCAACTGCCGTGTCTAGGGTAAAGTGCGGGTGAAAACGCGGGTGTTTAGCCGGCCGGGCGTTGACTATCGAATTTCCGGACTCTCGCTGCGAAGCTGCCCTGAAAACGCTCAGGATGGTACGTAAAGCCTTTCGTCTAGGATAAATTGCCGGACCGGCTCGGGAATCAAATAACGGGGACTTTTGCCGGTCCTCACGGCTTTCCGGATGCGGGTCGCCGAAATATCGAGCTGGGTGACGTCGACGAAGCAGATCGACCCGGACGGCTGGCGGCTCAAGGTACCCGCTTGGTCCGTACGACGCTCCCTGAGATAAGGTCCCAAGTCGCCCGGAAAATCGGATGCCGCGCCCGGCCGCCGCATGACGATGAGATGGGCGAGATCGAACAGCTCCCGCCAGCGGTGCCAGCGGGGAAGGCCGAGAAAGGCATCGAGCCCGACGATCAGGCACAACGGCCGAGCACCGATCTCCGCCCGAATGGAGGCCAGCGTGTCCGCCATATAGGACGGCCCGGACCGATCGAGCTCCCGCGTGTCGATACGGAAGCCGGGCTCCGCGTCGTGCAGCGCCAGTTCCAGCATCTTGAGGCGCCGTTCGGGGTCGGTCTCCGGCGCGGCGCGATGGGGCGGAAAACGGCAGGGGACGAAGCGGACCTCGTCCAGCCCGGCCGCTTCTTTGACTTCCAGCGCCGTCCGCAGATGACCGTAGTGGACGGGATCGAAGGTTCCGCCGTAGATGCCGATCATGCGTTCCTCCTTGGCCTATGATGATCGAGCCAAAATTCCGGACCAATCGGCCCGTGGAGCGATGGAAAAACGTAGCTGGTCGAGAATCCTTTCCCGACGGGAGCGTCTCGTCGGCAAGGGATGGCCGACCTACGGCACCTGATGGACGAGGCGGTCCGGCGGGCTACGCTAAGCCGCTCTGCATACGGCATGTCAGGTCCGGATATGCCCATCGCCCAGAACGACGAATTTCTGGGTGGTCAGTCCTTCCAGCCCCACAGGACCGCGGGCGTGCAGTTTGTCGGTGCTGATGCCGATCTCGGCGCCCAGACCGTATTCGTAGCCGTCGGCGAATCGGGTCGAGGCGTTGACCATCACCGAACTGGAATCCACCTCGCGGAGAAACCGGCGGGCACGGGTGTAATCCTCGGTCACGATGGCGTCCGTGTGTTGCGAACCGTACCGGTCGATATGATCCAGCGCTTCGTCCAGTCCCTCGACCACGCGGATCGAGAGGATCGGCGCGAGATACTCGGTACTCCAGTCGTCCTCGGTTGCCGGAATGCAGTCCGGCAGGATTTTCAGGGTTCTCGGACAGCCGCGGAGCTCCACACCCCTCTCGCGATAGAGATGCGCCAGGTCCGGCAGGAGAATGGGCGCGATCGGGGCGGCGATGAGCAAAGTCTCCATCGCATTGCAGACGCCGTAGCGCTGGGTTTTGGCGTTCACAGCGACCCGGATGGCCTTGTCGAAATCGCAGCGGTCGTCGATATAGACATGGCAGATGCCGTCTAGATGTTTGATCACCGGGATGCGGGATTCTTGCGCGATGCGTTCGATCAGGCTCTTGCCGCCGCGCGGCACGATCACGTCGACATAGCGGTCCATGCGAATCAGTTCGCCGACCGCAGCGCGGTCGGCGGTTTCGATCAGTTGCACGGTGTCGCGGGGAAGTCCCGCTTGCTCAAGGCCATCCCGTATACAGTCGGCGATGGCCTTATTGGAATGTATGGCTTCGGATCCGCCGCGCAGGATACAGGCATTGCCGGACTTGATGCAAAGCGCCGCCGCGTCGGCGGTCACGTTGGGCCTCGATTCGTAGATGATCCCGATCACGCCCAAAGGCACCCGCATGCGTCCTACCTGTATGCCGGAGGGCCGATAAGCGAGGCCGGTGATTTCCCCCACCGGATCGGGAAGCGCGGCCACTTCGCGGAGGCCTTGAGCCATCGTGTCGATGCGCTTTTCGGTCAGGTCCAGCCGGTCCAGCATCGCGCGGTCCAGCCCTCCGTGGCGGCCGGCCTCGAGGTCCTTGTGGTTCTCCGCCATCAGCATTTGGGCGTTGCTTTGCAGAGCATCGGCAATGGCCAGCAAGGCGCCGTTTTTCGCGCCAGTTTCCGTCCGACTAATGGAGCGGGCGGCCTCGCGAGCCCGTTGGCCTACCTTAAGCATGTAGGTTTGGATGTCGTTTAGCATAAATCGATCAAGGGATGTAACAGTTTGACCAAAAATTCTTAAATGCGGCGAGCGCGGGTTCGTTTATTCCCCCGGAACCGGTAGCGACAGGAAGCGTTAAGGAAATTCCGATTAAGTCCTTCGACAGGCCTTGCCAATGCTCTTTTGAGCTTGTCGAAGGGCATGAACGGAATCAACTTAGAGCCTATCCCAATAGGCCATTCGCCCTGAGCCCTTCGACTTGGCTTGTATGGTTTTAACGGCTTTTCCTGCATACTGGGAAGAGCTGGGGTGGAGA
>DYIL01000102.1 GCA_020723665.1 Methyloversatilis universalis | reverse complement strand
GCACGTCCGGTGGTGTGAGAGGGCGACGGGGGTGACCCCGTCCCCTACTCGATTCGATAAAATATCAGATGAAATCGCACCGAAGTTGGAGCACGCTGTCTAGAGAGGAGATAGTTAATTTGGCTACTGTCTCGCCAGTTTCTTAAGAGAGGATGTTAAATTCGGCTTATGTTCATAGATTCGCACTGCCATCTTGATCGGCTCGATCTAGCGCCTTTCAAAGGTGAATTCGCCTTATTTATGAGAGAGGCGGAAATGCAGCAGGTTCGGCACCTACTGTGCGTATCCATCGATCTCGAAAGCTACGCCGGAATGCGGCGTTTGGTAAACGGATACGATAACGTCTCGGTATCGGTCGGCGTCCATCCTAACGAGCATGTTTCAGAAGAGCCTAGCGTCGAAAAGCTTGTCACCCTGGCGAAAGACGAAAAGGTGGTCGCGGTCGGTGAGACCGGATTGGACTACTACCGGAGTTCGGGCAGCCTAGACTGGCAGAGGGAGCGGTTTCGACGGCATATTCGAGCCGCGAAGTTGGTGAGTAAACCTTTGATTGTTCATTCACGGGAAGCCCGGGAGGACACGATCAAATTGCTGAAAGACGAGCGCGCAGGCGAAGTGGGTGGCGTATTCCATTGTTTTACAGAGGATTGGGAAACGGCGCGGCGTGTGTTGGACTTTGGGTTCTTCATCTCATTCTCGGGAATCGTGACTTTCCGGAGCGCACAATCGATACAGGACGTCGCCAAGAAAATTCCGGAAGATCGATTCCTGATCGAAACCGATTCACCGTACCTGGCGCCGATTCCGTTTCGGGGAAAGCTCAATTATCCGTTTTACGTCAGACATGTGGCTCAATGTATCGCAGACCTTAGAGGTGTTTCTCTCGAGCGCGTTGCGGATCTCAGTTCGGACAACTTTTACCGGTTGTTTTCGACCGCTCGAGCTTAGGCGCATCGGACTATATCCATCGCTCGTTCGAGCAAATCCAGCGATGTGTAGAAATGAGGCGAGAAACGGATGCCACCGCCTCGTAACGCACAAATCACGCCGTTTTGCTTCAAGTGCTGATAAAGCCTCTGGTTCTCCATAGAACGATGACGGAACAGTATGATGCCGGAACGACGCTCAGAATTTTCGGGCGACAGAAGTTCGAGCAGCGGCTGATTCGCAATCGCCTCCGCCAAGTAAGCGGTGCGTTCCAGTAGCGCGGTTTCTATCGTTTCTATGCCGGTTTCCAATATTAGCGAAAGGCTGGCCGACAGTGCGTGTATTCCCAGCATGTTGGGGCTGCCGCACTCGAAGCGGCGGGCAGTTCGTGCCGGAAGCCAGGATCGGCTGTCGTAATCGCCAGCGTTCTCGACCATGTGCCAGCCGTACTGCATCAGGCTCAGCGCGTTTCTGGCGTGCGGCGAGGTGTAAAAAACGGCAAGCCCTTCCGGCCCTAGCATCCACTTATGGCCATCCGCCATGACGAAGTCGGCGTGATACCGCTGTACGTCAAACCGAAACGCGCCCAGGCTCTGAATGGCATCGATGCAAAACCAAATGCCGCGGTCGCGGCAGAACCGACCGATTTTTTCCAGATCGAGGCGTAAACCGGACGCGTATTGAACAGAGCTGATGGTGATCAGCCTTGTGCGCGCGTCGACCAATTCGAACAAGGCGTCTTCAGGCGTAGGGCCGGCATTTAGGTTCGCTTCCCTGAACGCCACGCCTCGGCTGCTTAGGGCTTGCCAGGGAATTCGATTTGACGGGAACTCCTCGTTACTGGAAACGATATTGTCGCCGTCCCGCCATTCGAGACCGAAAGCCACGAGTGAAATGGCTTCGGAGGTGTTCTTGACCAAAGCGATATCGTCCGTGGACGGTGCATTGAGCAGTTCGCGCAGTTGTTCCCGTAAGACCCCTTCCTGTCTTATCCAATTCGGGTAACGAGCGGCGCCATACCGGATGTTTTCTTCGGCAAACCGGCTGACCGCCTGGGCTGTCCGGAGTGGCCAGGGCGCGACGGCCGCATGGTTCAAGTAGATGAGGTCCGGCGATAATGGGAATTCGCGATGCACTTGTGGATACCGACCGCAAGAATTCGTATATCAGAGCGAAACCGTGGGTCCCGCCGTGGATAGAAAATAGACCAATACCAGGGAGCCGAACAGTATTCGATACCAAGCAAATGGTTTGAAGCTGTGTCGTGAGACGAATGCGAGCAAGACACGAATAACCAGCCAGGCGCTGAAAAAAGCGGCAAAGAAGCCGGTTGCCAATAGTTCGATGTCCTCCGGCCTCATGATATCGAGATTCTTGTATAGATCGTAAAACGTGGCGGCGAACATCGTCGGAATGGCAAGAAAGAACGAAAACTCAGTCGCAACGGGCCGGGACATTCCGCTCAATAAGCCGCCCATGATTGTTGCGCCTGCCCTCGATACGCCAGGAAACAAAGCGAGGCTCTGAGCGAAGCCCACCTTGAGTGCCACATGCCAGGTTAGATCGTCGACGTTCTCGACGCGATGAGCCCGGCGCCGGCTTTCTATGGCCAGTATGACGAGGCCGCCCACGATCAGCGCTCCGGCAACGGTCATCGGGTTGAAAAGTTGGGCTTTGATAGTCTTATGAAGAAGAAGGCCGAGAGAAGCGGCGGGAAGGAAACCGATCATGACATTGATTGCAAACCGCAAGGCAGCCGGATCGGAAAACAGCGACCCCGATACGCGGCCGATACGTTTCCGATAATGCCAAACGACCGCGCAAATCGCCCCGAGCTGAATAACTACGTCGAACGTTTTCGCCCGTTCCCCGTTGAAAGACAATAGGTCGTTGGCGATGATTAAATGGCCGGTACTGGAGATAGGCAGAAATTCGGTAGCTCCCTCTAAAACCCCAAGTACGATAGCCTTCAAATATAGAGGGATGTCCATAAAACTCCTTGGGTTGAAAAAGATTTTAAAAATGATTACAGCATGCGCTGTACGCCCAGTTCAACGACACGATCCGGTGGAATCCGGAAGAAACCGACGGCGCTACTGGTGTTGCGGGACATACCGATGAACAGCTTCAGGCGCCAAAGCGGCATTTTCGGGGTGGGGCCGGGGATAATGGTTTCGCGGCTAAGGAAAAAGGTCGTATCCGAAATGTCGATGTCAAAATCTCTGCTGCTTGATTTTAAGACTCGCGGAATATTGGGTGTTTCCATGAAACCGTAGTGCAGATTGATTCTGAAAAAACCTGCCCCGAGACGACGAATCTCGCGGCGTTTTTCGGGCGCGACTCGGGGTACGTTTTCCGTAGTGACGGTCATTAGCACGACGGTTTCGTGCAATACTTTGTTGTGTTTTAGGTTATGCAATAACGCCGGGGGGATACCTTCTCGGCTGCTGGTCATGAACACGGCAGTACCCGCCACGCGCAACGGCGGGTTGTTGACGATCTCCTCCAAGAACTGATCGACCTGTACCGAGTCTTCCCGCAAGCTCTGCAAGAGCAGATCGCGACCACGCTTCCAGGTGGTCAGAAGGATGAAGGCTATAAGTCCGACGGCCAACGGGAACCATCCACCTTCAAAAATTTTCGTCGCATTAGCGATTAAGAACGCCAAATCAACGGTAAGAAACCCGAAGGCCACCAGACTGCTGACAAGCGGATTCCATTTCCATAGGCTATACACGACGACAAGCGCCAAAATCGTATCGATGGCCATGGTACCGGTGACCGCGATGCCATAAGCGGCCGCTAAATTGGATGAGGATTGAAACCCGAGAATCAAGCCGACAATGGCGACCATCAACGCCCAGTTGATCCATGGAATGTAAATCTGGCCCATTTCCTCTTCGGAGGTGTATTGAATGCCAAGCCGTGGGCAAAAACTAAGCTGAATAGCTTGAGAGGTGAGGGAAAACGTACCCGATATTACCGCCTGCGAAGCGATAATCGTGGCTACGGTGGCTAACCCGATCATGAAAGCCAGCGCACCGCCAGGAACCAAGAAATAGAACGGATTTTGAACTGCTGAGGGATTCTGGATGAGAAGGGCCCCCTGACCAAAGTAGTTGAGTATCAGTGCCGGCAGGACAAACAGAAACCATGCTTTACGGATGGGTTCCCGGCCGAAATGCCCCATATCGGCATATAGCGCCTCTCCTCCGGTCACGGCCAGCACGACCGCTCCTAAAATCAGGAGGGACGGCCAGCCGTGCGCTGCGAAGAAATGAATAGCATGCGTCGGATTCACGGCAGCTAAAACCTCAGGCGTCCTTATCAAGCTCAGTGTGCCGAACGCCGCAAGAGTGAAGAACCAAACGACCATGACCGGGCCGAATAGTGCTCCGACACTGGCCGTTCCTTTCCGCTGGAAAGTGAAGAGTCCTATGAGAACTGCGAGAGATAGCGGAACTACGTACGAATGAAGTTCCGGCCGCAGAACTTCGAGCCCCTCGACTGCACTCAAGACCGAGATGGCCGGCGTGATCATGCCATCACCGTAAAATAGGGACGCACCGACCAATCCCAACCCGATCAAAAGACGCCGGAAACCAGGCCTGATTTCCGCCTTTTGCTGGATAAGCGATATCAGAGCCATGATACCGCCTTCGCCTTTGTTATCCGCTCGCATGATGAAGATAACGTACTTCAGCGATATGACGATCAGAATGGCCCAGAAAATAAGCGACAAGATTCCGAGAACATTTTGCGTCGTCGGTTCCAGGGCAAGAATGCCGCCGAAGCATTCTTTGATGGTATAGAGTGGGCTAGTACCGATATCGCCGAATACCACACCCAGTGCGGCGATTATCAAGCTTTTTTGCTCTCGCGGCTGGGATGGGGCTAGAGTTGCCGAATTCATGAATTTTCTCCGTCGCCGACGCGAAAAGAGAGAGTGCTTTGTTTAGGCGGGCGTGCAATCAGGAATCCGCTAATTCGCACGGATTCTTTTTCTTCATAACCAGAACGAATATCAGCGCCTATCGGCACGCTAGCGCCAAAGTGCCGGCGTATGCTAGCGGAGGCGAGCATGAGCGAGCGCGCTCGGGCGGATTGGCTTAGATCTGACATCTCTAATTTAACTACCGAAAAAGAGAAAGTGATTTCCGCCATTCGGGAAGAATGTTCTCCGTTTGGACAGGCCTATACCGGGTTGCTTCCGCTTCGGAAAAACAGATGTACAGCCGCTCAAGTCAGACCCTAACGTACGAACTGACCTTTGAAGTGCTGCAGCTCAACGGGTTTGATCATGCCTTGGTTCCATCCAACTGCATCTTCGAGCATAGAGAAGCTTAGATGTTGCGGGGCAAAAGCCGTAACGCAGTAGTTGAAAAACTTTGAAAAAAGGAGAAACGTCCCCTGCCCTGGTCCATTGGGCGACAATGGCGGCATGTTACCCGAGGTTTGACGTTTACAGAACACGTACAGAGCATCATCCGGTGAATAGCGATTTTCTACGGGGGAAATTCTGAGACTGTGGCGAAAAAGTTGCGGCTTTACTGTAGAGTACCTCGAAAAACTTCGAGGTACTCGTAAGGGGCGGGGATGCTCCGTCGTTTTCGGCCACGTAATTCCGTTTATTGAACAATCGGAAAATATCTTTAAGGAAGCTCTGACTAAGTTTCCAGTGGGAAAACCGAACGGTGCAACTGTTTAATCCAAAAGGCCCTCACCCAACCCAATCACGCCGCACTTTCCCCGTTGGGAGCCGCAAGCGGCGCTTACGCGTGCACCCGTTCGCCGGGAGCGAGCGCTAACGTGCGAAGCACGGCCCGAAGGGCCTGTCCTGAGTAACGTCGAAGGGGCAGCCCTTCCCAGCGTGCGGCGTCACTCAGGACAAGCTTGTTCCGGCCTACGATATGGCTTCTTTGTTTGAGAAATGGAATAAGGAGTTGAAAACGTAAGCCGAGCGCAAACCGCGTTTGGGCTCGGCGAAGAGAAACCCCCCTGAAGGCGGTTTTTCGAGATCCCCGTAGATCCGACAGGGATAAGCCTGAAGGTCACGCGCATGACCTCGGGAGGCCCGTCAGCCTGCCGTG
>DYIL01000101.1 GCA_020723665.1 Methyloversatilis universalis | reverse complement strand
GAGTTCTCTTGTAACCCAGGTCCCGCCAGCAGGCTAGGTGCTGCATAGTTTCTACGGCTTGTCGCTCGTCAACGAGGCGCATCGCCATGGATGAACGCTTCCGCACGGATACGGGCTTCGCCATCGGTGAACTGTTCGGGCGGCGATTTCATGAACCAGGCGGCCGGTCCGATCAGCGCCCCGCCGATCCCCCGGTCGAGCGCCAGTTTGACGCAGCGCACCGCGTCGATGACGACGCCGGCGGAATTGGGCGAATCCCACACTTCCAGCTTGAGTTAGCCATGCAGTGGTACGTTGCCGAAGGTCGTGCCTTCCAGCCGGATGTAGCAGAACTTGCGGTTGGTGAGCCAGGGCACGTAGTCGCTGGGGCCGACATGCGCCTCGGCGTCGGACAAGACATGGTCGAGCTGGCTGGTCACGGCGCGGGTCTTGGAGAGCTTCTTGGATTCCAGCCGTTCCCGTTCCAGTATGTTGAGAAAATCGGTATTGCCGCCGAATTGAGCTGGTAGGTGCGGTCCAGCCGAACGCCGCGCTCGTGGAAAAGATTCGCCAGCACCCGGTGGACGATGGTCGCGCCTACCCGCGATTTGACGTCGTCGCCGATTCGGAGATGAATTTCCAATCTATTCGAGGCTCGGAACGAAACCATGCCTCAGCGTGTTCTCGCTCACGACACGCATCCACAGGAACTGCTTGAGATAATCGGGGCCGCCGGCCTGTATGCCGGTGCCGGAAAGTCGGGTGCCGCCGAAGGGCTGTACGCCGACACGGGCGCCGGTGGTGCGGCGGTTGAGATACAGATTGCCGACGCGGTAACGGTCGCGCGCGAGATCGAGATGTTCCGGCAGGCGCGAAAAGACGCCGCCGGTGAGCGCGTAATCCGACTCCAGCGCCAGCGTGAGCGCGGCTTCGAACGTAGGGGCGCGCATCACCGCCAGTACGGGCCCGAAGATTTCCTCTCGCGCCAAACGATGGTGAGGTTGGATTTCGGTGAATATGGCGGGCGGACAATAAAAACCGTCCGCCGGAACCCGCCCGAGGTATTGCAGCCGGCCTTCGCTCCGGCCCAACTCGATGTAGCTTTGGGCTTTGCGCTGCGCGTCGCGGGTAATCATCGGTCCGAACAGGAATGCCGGATCTTCCGGCGGGCCGTAGTCGTAGCTGTCGAGGGCTTCCGCCAGCCGTTTCACTAGGCGGTCGTGAACCCGGCCCACGGCGATGAGCCGCGAACAGGCCGAGCATTTTTGGCCTTGATAGCCGAACGCGGAATACAGGGTTTGGGCGACCGCTTCGTCGAGATCCGCGTCCTCGTCGACGATGATCGCGTTCTTGCCGCCCATTTCGCAGACCACCTGCTTGATATGCCGCTGCTCGGGCGCGAGCGTGTGGGCCTCGCGAAGGATCTCCAGACCCACGGTCTTGGAGCCGGTAAACGCGATGAGATGAACGTCCCGATGCTTGACCAGGTATCGCCCGACGGTGGTGCCGTTTCCGGGCAGGAGTTGGCACACGCCGGGCGGAAAGCCGGCCTCGTCGAGGACGGACTTGAAGCTATGGGCGACGAGGTTAGCCGGCGTTGCCGGCTTGACGATGGCGGTATTGCCGGCCACCAGCGCCGCCGCGGTCATGCCGGTCAGAATCGCCAGAGGAAAATTCCAGGGCGGAATCACCACGGCGACGCCGCGCGGTTCGTAGCGAAGGTGGTTCCGCTCGCCGGGAAAGCAGCGGGTGGGTTGCCAACCATCGAGTTGCTCCATCCTATAGGGGTAATAGCGCAAGTAGTCGACGGCTTCCGCCACATCCGCGTCGGCCTCGCGCCAATTCTTTCCCGTTTCGAGAACCTGCCAGGCGGCCAGTTCGCCGCGGCGAGCGTCCATGATGTCCGCCGCCCGCCTGCACAGCGCGATGCGAGCCGATACCGGCATGTCGCGCCAACCAGGGAATGCGCGATTGGCGTTGCGCACCGCGCGTTCGGCATGGTCGACGTCGGCGACCGCTACTTGGCCCAGAATCTCGGACGGCCGGGCCGGATTTCGCGACGCTTCCAGTTCCGCGCCCTGCGACGGGACGCCGGCGATGTCGAGAAGGTAAGTCGCACCCAGCCTGCTGCGTACCGCCGCCAGCGACCGGCGAAACTCCTCGCGAACCCGCTCCTGGCTGAAATCCTTCAATGGCGCGTTGATGAAAGCGGGAGGAGACATCTCGGTTCGGGGTTCGGACCTCTCCGGCTTGGCCAAGAGATCGTCCAAATCGGCGCCTTCGACATAGGTCTGCCGCAGTATGGAGGTATTGGCGGTGTTTTCCATCAGGCGGCGGATCAGATAGGCGATGCCCGGTATCAGCTCTCCGGTGGGGAGATAAATCCGAAGCGCGACGTCCAACGAGGCTACGGCGTGGCGCAAGGGCTCGGCCATGCCGTAGAGCATCTGGGCCTCCCAGTCGGCCTTGGAAAGGCCGTATTGGGACGCCGACGCGATGGCGTAGGCGAGACTCCGGAAATTGTGGCTGCCCACGGCGGGGTAAACCGTATCTTTATGCTGGAACAAGAGATCGACCAGGGATTCGAACCGGGCGTCGGTTGCTGGCTTGTCGAGAAACACGGGGATAGGCCAGTTACGCTGTTCGGCCAGGGCGACCTCCGTGTCCCAGTAGGCGCCCTTGACGAGTCGCACGGAGACGCGGCGTTTTACGCGCTTCGCCCAGTCGATCAGCTCGCGAAGATCGTCGGCCGTTTCCGGGAGATAAGCCTGCAAGGCGATGCCGGGCTGCCAGTCGTCGTGTCCTTCGCTTTCCACCAGGTCACGGAAGAGGCGCAGGGTCAGGGATTTGAGTTCGTAATGCTCCATGTCCACGGTCATGCCGGCCCGGAGTTCGCGGAGCCGGGCTACCAAGGGCTCCAACCGGGCAAATACCCGGCGGCGCACGCCGGCGTAATCGAGCGGATCGAAATGGGCGGTCAGGGCGGAAAGCTTGACCGAGATATGGATCGGCGGATTCCCGAGCGGCGAACCGTTCGCTGCCAGAAGATCCAGCAACGACAAGTATCGGCCCAAATAAACATCGCATTCCCGCTCGCTCAAGGCCGCTTCGCCGACAGCGTCGACCGTGACCGCCGCCGGTATCCGGCAAATGGCGTCCAGCGCCCGGTTCAGGCGGTCGCTCTGTTCTTCCACGACGAATTGGCGGGCGAGGCGCGATACCGCGCGGCGCAACGCGAAACCGCTGAACGAATGACCGCCCAGCTTGAACAACCGGCCCAAGAGTCCCCGAAGCCGGTCGGCATATGGCGCCAGATAGTTCCGAAAGTGGCGGGCGAGATCCCGGTCGGTTTCCAGAACCGGCAACACGTCGACGAATTGGAACAGCGCGGCGCGCAGGGCTTCGTCATGCATGGCCCGCAGCAACACGCGACCTTTCAAACCCCGCGGGTCGAATAAAGAGGGCGGCGACTCTCCGGCCAGACGATAAAGGTTCTCGCCGATTTCACGCACTCTTCGCTCGAAAGCCGTATCGTTCATGACCCCACCTCGGATGTGTTCAGACAATGCGGTCGGTGGTTGGATTATAGTGCCATGGCCTGGGTTTCAGTCAGGAACGGCGTGCGGGGAATTCGTTCTAAAGACAGCGGGCCTAAGGCCGTAATGCGGTGATAGACTGAGCCTAACTCTATTGGGTTTCCGGGATTCTCTCATGGCTGAACGTATTCTGAAATCGATGCGCCTCATCGGAGTTGCCTTTGACCGGGACGTCGAGACCGGCCCGGAACGCCTACGCGACTTGGGGCTGGATCGGAGATTGACGAACCGCGGCGTTTCGGCCGCCTGGCAAAGGATTCTGCATCCGCAGCGGATATCGGAAAAGGTGCCCAAGGTGGCGGAACTGTGTAAGCGGACGGCAGGGGAAACCGAATGCGCCGTGCGAGCCGGCGAATTGTTCGCTGTCCTCGGAGACGACCATACCTGCGCGGTAGGTACGTGGACCGGTGTAGCGACAGCCTTGGCTGAGCGAGGACCTTTGGGGCTGATCTGGATCGACGCCCACATGGACAGCCACATACCGGAGACCAGCCCCAGTGGCAAGCTGCACGGTATGCCGCTCGCATGCCTGTTCGGTTTCGGCGAACCGTCCTTGGTGAAGTTGGGCGGTTTTAGTCCGAAGCTGTCCCCCAAGCATGTCTGCCTGGTTGGCGTTCACAGTTTCGAGCCGCCTGAGCGCGCCCTGCTGGAATGGCTGGGCGTCCGCGTCTTTTATCTCGACGAAGTCTTGCGGCGCGGTCTGAACGAAGTCATCGCCGAAGCGCTGACCATCGTCCGATCCGGCACCGCCGGTTTCGGCGTCTCGCTCGATCTCGACGCCATCGACCCGAAGGATGCGCCGGGAGTGACGACGCCGGTGGCGGGCGGCATTTCCGGAGAGGAGATGAAGGCGGCTTTGGCCATGCTCCAGGGTAACCCGGATTTTCTTGGCATCGAGATCGTCGAATTCGACCCTCCGCGCGACAGGAACCGCGCGACGCTTTATCTGGCCAGCGATCTCCTGCTGGCCGCCACGGTTCCGGAACGACCGATCGGAGCGGCAGATGTTCTCCGCCTTACCGAACGTTATGGCGCGCACAACTACGACACCTTGCCGGTGGTCTTGACCCGGGGCGAGGGCGCTTACCTCTGGGATGTCGAAGGGAAACGCTATTTGGACATGATGGGGGCCTATTCCGCCGCGAGTCACGGCCATGCCCATCCGCGCCTCGTCCGAACCTTGACCGAGCAGGCGAAGCGGCTGTCCATTACCTCGCGGGCCTTTCACAGCGACCGGCTCGCGCCTTTCCTAGAGCGGGCTTGCGAGTTGACCGGACAGGACATGGCGCTGCCGATGAACACCGGTGCCGAAGGCGTGGAGACCGCGCTGAAAGCCGCCCGCAAATGGGCGTATCAGGTCAAGGGCGTGGCGTCGGACCGCGCCGAAATCATCGCCTGTCGAGGCAACTTTCACGGCCGCACCATCGCGATCGTCGGTCTCTCGTCCGAGCCCGGCTACCGCGAAGGATTCGGGCCGTTTCCGCCGGGCTTGAAACGGATTCCGTACGGCGATTCCGCGGCCCTGGCCGATGCGATCACCGAGAACACGGCGGCGTTTCTGGTCGAGCCGATCCAGGGCGAGGGTGGCATCGTCGTCCCGCCGCCGGGGTATCTCGCCGAATGCGCCCGGATTTGCCGGGAGCGGAATGTCCTGCTGTTGTGCGACGAGGTTCAGACCGGGCTGGGACGGACCGGAAAGTTCCTGGCCGCCGAACACGAGGGCGTAAAGCCCGACGGCCTGATCCTCGGCAAGGCGCTGGGCGGTGGTTTGCTCCCGGTCTCGATGTTCCTCTCGAGCCACGAAGTGATGGGCGTATTCGGCCCGGGCCATCACGGCAGCACCTTCGGCGGCAATCCGCTGGCCGCGGCAGTCGGACTGGAGGCGCTCGACGTCATCGTCGAGGAAGGACTGGCCGAGCGCTCGGCCGAGCTGGGCGCGTATTTTCTCGAAAGGCTGCGAAGTCTAAAGAGCCCTCTGATCCGGGAGGTTCGCGGCAAAGGCTTGTTCATCGGCCTGGAACTGGTTCCGGAGATATCCGGCCGCGATTTCTGCATGAGGCTGATGGCCAACGGCATTCTCACCCGCGAGACCCATCAAACCGTCATCCGTTTCGCCCCGCCCCTCGTCATCGAGCGCAAAGAGATCGATGGGGCGGTGGAGACGATCAGGTACGTGCTGCGAGAATTCGAGCAGACCCGTGGTAAGGCTTAGCAAAGCGCTTTCCCTAGAGCGCGGATATCCGATCAACTGAACGGCGCGTCGAATTTTACGGCCGCATCTCGAACGAATTCCTTCCGAACAATCAAGTACCGCACCGACAGCTTCGCTTTTTTGGCAAAGTGACCGAGCGTACGCATGTCGGGTCTCCGTTACAGACTGGAAATGTTGTTGACATGATTCTAAATCCGGCGGTTGGATACACCCTGAAAAGCGGCAGACCCTCATCCCCAGCCCTTCTGAGGGTGTCGTAAAAGCCGAAGACGTAGTCCCGAGGCACCCCCCGGGATGACCCAGGGTTGCGATATCCCATGAAAC
>DYIL01000022.1 GCA_020723665.1 Methyloversatilis universalis | reverse complement strand
ACTTCCACCTCCAAGTGAGTGCGCCCTGCCGGGCGCACGAAGAGAAAAACCGCCCGGAAGGCGGTTTTTCGAGGTCCCCCAGCTGAAATCATAGGTCGTGGCTTTTAACCCAGCCGTTGACTATCGACCTGGCTTATTAATCGGCACACAAGCATAAGTATTCCTGATTTACCTAAACCTTGATTTTTTTTATAAGTGGACTACCGATGCTTTGCTGAGGTGCAGGACTTGTTCGTCAACTCAAAATAAGGAAAGTGTCATGAGAATCAAAGGAGATTATTTGAGGAAAAGTCTGCCGGCACTCTTGGACAAATGGGCAGACGATGTTGACAGGCTGGACATCCGGATACAACCGGACGATGCGGTGGAAGCCGACAACGAAGACCGGTACGAACGCCCCCACTCGATCGGTTTAGATTCCGGTTTCCATGCGCAAGCCGGTTAAAGGATGCTTCTGGATCGAAGCCATCCCACTTGTCCAAGCCTTTCAGCCCCCCTACAACCCTGAGGACTTGAGGCGCAGCCTCGCTTCGTTGCCCGAACCCGTTCGGGCGACGAAGTCAATGCCGGGGCATCGGTAATTCTCTCGCCGACCGCCCCATCATCTTGCAATCGCTCCACAGACTCGTCGTCTTGCTCCGGCGGCCGCGGCCAGCGAAAATTCCCCGACTCGCCTCGCATCGGACCGACGTTTCCGTTTTTCCACACAAGCTCGCCCTCATCATGAAGGAATCGCTCAAACGCGCAGCAGACGCTCCCGATCTGCCGGATACGAGCTTTCGCTTCATCGTTCACTGCATGGCCGGGTTTCGCGGATGGTTTCTGCTGATGCTGGTTCTGGAAACGGGACAAGCCGTCAGCAATATCCTTATACCCTATGCGATAGGGCAAATCATCGACGGGGTAACTGAAGCGACCGGCGGCTCGGTTCCGCTGGAAGAACGTTTAAGCACCCCTTTGCTGCTCTTCGCCGTGTTGAATGTCGCCGAAATACTGTTCAGCCGGGCCAGCGGCGCCTGTCTCATCATAGCGGGGCCGCGTTTGCGCCAGCGAACGACGCAAATGCTTTACGCCTATCTGCAGCATCATTCCGTCCGCTATTTCAGCGAACGTTTCGCCGGCGCTCTGGCGCATCGGATCACCGAAACGGCCATGAGCCTCAATCACACCGTCTGGGCGGTACTCTTCGATTTCTGGCCGATCGGAGTCGTATTCGCCGTGTCGGTCACGCTCCTCTTCAGGACTCACACCAGTCTCGGTTGGTTCGTAGCGGCCTGGGTGCTGGTCTACGTAGGTGTGTCGTTCTGGCTGGCCAAGCGCTGCCGCCCTTACGCTCAGGCGTATGCCGAAACCCGCAGCCAGGTGAACGGCAAGATCGTCGACTCGGTGACCAATATCCTGAATGTCAAATTGTTTGCTCGGCTGCATCACGAGCGGGACTATCTGAACCGTTTTCTGGAAACGGAGGTAAACGCCGGGCGGCGGACTTTCTGGTACATGGAGCGGGTACGCTGGTTTCAGTTCGTCTCGGCCGCCGCCTTGAAAGTCGGCACGATTTACTTCGCCTTGAAACTCTGGGACCAAGGCTTGATCGGCGTCGGAGACTTCTCGATGAGCGCCGGTCTCGCGCTTCTCATCATCGGCGACGCCCGCAACCTGAGCCGACGCTTTCTGGAATTTTTCGAGTACATAGGCAACGTCGGCAACGGCGTAAGCACCATCGTCAAGCCTCACGACATCGTCGACGCGCCGAATGCTCGGTCTTTGCGAGTCACGCGCGGACGAATCGAATTCCGCGACGTCCGGTTCGGCTATACGCCGGGTCGGTGGGTATTCGACGGCTTGAACGTGGTCATCCAACCCGGTCAGCGGGTTGGCTTGGTCGGGTTTTCGGGCTCGGGAAAATCCAGCTTCGTGGGATTGATCCTCCGCTACTACGAACCTCAAGGCGGTCGAATTTTGATCGACGGCATCGACATCGCTCGGGTAACCCAGGATTCACTTCACGAGCAGGTCGGCCTTATTCCGCAAGATCCAAGCCTGTTCCATCGATCGCTGCGCGACAACATTCGGTACGGCCGGCTCGAAGCCGACGATGCCGAAATCGCCGCGGCCGCGCGAATGGCAAATGCCGACGAGTTCATCGAAGGACTGAAAGACGGTTACGATGCCTTGGTGGGCGAACGCGGCATCAAATTGTCCGGCGGTCAACGGCAACGTATCGCGATTGCCCGAGTCATGCTGAAAGATCCGCCGATATTGATTCTCGACGAGGCTACGTCCAGTCTCGATTCGATAACGGAGAAAGCGATTCAGGATAGTCTTGACCGGCTGATGGGCAAGAAAACGGTCATCGTCGTCGCCCACCGTCTATCGACGATCGCGCACCTCGACCGTATTCTGGTCTTCGACCGGGGCCGCATCGTCGAAGACGGGACTCACCAGGAACTGCTCGCGGCAAAAGGCTTTTACTACACGTTGTGGACCATGCAGGCGGGCGGCTTTCTTCCCGATACGAGCGCCGATATCTCGCCTGACCTCGAACGCCGGGAAGACGCGTTGCCGGAGGCCACGCTTGCAGAAGCCAGCCCAGCCGAGTAAAAACGTGACTCGCTCGGCGGCAAGCTTGCCCGCAGGCGGCTCGTGACGATTCGTTTCATTAGGGGGAGTTCGACATGCGGCCGATTCACCCATCAAACCCAAACGGAGTCAAACAATATGAAGAAACTTGGATTTTTTGCCCGGGCATCTGCGCTCGTAATACTCGGGCTGTCCGCCTGCACCCCTTCGCCGTCTGCAGACGCTGAAAGACACAAGCGGGAAAGCTTGAAATTCTTGATCGAAAACGAGAAAAAACCCGGAATCGCAAGCACCTCGAGCGGCTTGCAGTACCAAGTCCTCAACGACGGCAACGGCATTTCCCCGAAAGCCACCGACACCGTACTCGTTAACTATCGTGGCTGCCTGATCTCGGGTCAGGAGTTCGACAGCGGCGAGAACGTGAAATTTCCGTTAGACGGGGTCATTCGTGGCTGGACCGAAGGTTTGCAACTGATGAAGGAAGGCGCCAAGTATCGCTTCTTCGTCCCCCCGGAATTGGCCTATGGCGAGCGCGGCGCGGGTCGCGTAATTCCACCAAACTCAGCTTTGATTTTCGAAGTGGAGCTCATAAAGGTCAACCCTTGACGGGCTTGCCCCTGAGGCCATGATGAGGCGACAGGAGCCGGGAACGGTTCCACTTCAGGTATCTTTCCGAGCGAGCCCATTATGTTCGAAAATCTCTTCGCTTCAGAGACCGTCAAAGATTTCATACCTTATGGGACCTGTCTCCTTTGGCGATCCGATTTGCTGCTTCTTCACATCCTGTCGGATTCGCTGATTAGCGCCGCTTATTACTCCATTCCCGCTGCACTGATCTACTTCGTCATCAAGCGCCGGGATCTCGAGTTCCGTGCCATCTTCGTCCTATTCGGCGTTTTTATCATGGCCTGCGGGACCACACATCTGATGGAAATATGGACGATTTGGCGCCCGGACTATGTTCTTGAAGGCGTCATCAAGCTGTTTACGGGCCTCGTCTCGATCGCGACTTCGGTACTCTTATGGCCGATGATACCCCACGCACTCAAGCTCCCGAGCCCGGCCAGACTGGAAGAGGCAAACCGGCGGTTGCAGCACGAAATCGAAGAGCGCAAGGAAAAGGAGCGGGAAATCCGACAATTGAACGCCAATCTGGAAAAGATGGTGGAGCGACGTACGGCGGAGCTGGTCACGGCCAATGCCCAACTCGAGGACGAAATCCGGGAACGCCTGCGCATGGAAGAATCGTTGCGCGAATCGGAAAGCCGCTACCGTACCCTGTTCGAGCAAATGCCGGATGCGCTGCTGCTAGTGGATATCGAGAGCGGCGCGTTGATCGACTTCAATCCGAAGGCCTATCAAAACCTCGAATACAGCCGAGAGGAATTCAGTAAGCTGCGAATATACGACATCGATCGGCAGGAATCGGAAGACGATGTCAGGCGGCATATCGAGAAAATTCGAGATGCCGGAGGAGACATATTCGAAACCCGGCATGTTACGAAAACCGGTATCGTACGAAATATCCGCGTCAACGCCAAGCTTATCCAACTCAATCAAAAACAATTGATTCAGGCGGTAGTTACCGATATCACAAACTACAAGCAACTGGAACTCGCATTGCGCACCCAACAGGAGAAATTGAGGCGTTCCCAGAATCGGCTCGAATATATCGTCAATACCAGCCCATCCGTGATTTACATACTTTCGCGCACGGATAATCCGGAGTACCCATTCAAGGTCGAGTTCATAGGCGAAACCGTCACCCTGGTAACCGGTTACGAGCCGCGCCAATGGTACCGCGACGAGCGATTTTGGATCGACCGTGTTCATCCCGACGACCGCGCAGCTGTGCTGAAAACTCAGCCCCTGCTTCTGGCTCGCGGTGAGCTGACGATTCAATACCGGTTTCGTCACAAGGACGGCTCGTACCGGTGGTTTCACGACAAACTCAGACTGCTCAAGGACTCCGACGGAAATATGATCGAAGTGATCGGGTCCTGGGTCGATATTACGGAACGCAAGCAAGCCGAACTTGACCTGAAGGAAGCCAAAGAAGCTGCCGAAACGGCAAATCGGGCCAAAACCGAGTTCCTTGCCAACATCAGCCACGAGCTGAGAACTCCTTTAAACGGAATACTCGGATTTACCCAAGTACTTCAAAAACAGACCGATATCACTCCGAAACATAAGGAATATCTAGGCTATATCAGTCGCTCCGGACACCATTTATTGATGTTGATCAACGATCTTCTCGATTTATCCAAGATAGAGGCGGGCCGGTTGGAAATGGAAAATTCGGTTTTCCATTTTTCGGAGTTTCTCGACGACATTGCCGAGATGTTCGAATTCCGCGCTACAAGCAAAGGCATCGGATTCAAATACGAAAAAGCGGCGACTTTACCGGAATATGTCCTTGGCGATGAGAAACGTTTGCGGCAGATACTGATCAACCTCTTGGGCAATGCCATAAAGTTTACCCGCGAAGGCTATGCCGCTCTGAAAGTCTTCAATCGCGGAACAACCGTCTCTTTTCGGATCGAAGATACCGGGCTCGGAATCGCGGAAGAAGACATGGGACGGATTTTCCTCGCCTTCGAGCAGTTGGCGGATCATGACTCGACGGAAGGAACAGGTCTGGGGTTGGCCATCAGTAAACGGCTGGTGGATGCCATGGGCGGGCGAATCGATGTGGAAAGCGCTCCCGGCAAGGGCAGTGTTTTTACGGTTTCCCTACCGTTGCCGGCGGCATCGAATCCATCGAAATCGGAAGTCGACGACACTCAGATCATCGGCTACGCCGGAAAGACGCGACGCATCATGATCGTCGACGATAATTCGGATAATCTGGCGATGCTGTCGGCGCTGTTGGCATCTCTGGACTTCGTCGTAGAAACGGCTTCGAATGGCAAGGAATGCTTGGACAAGTTCACTGCATTCCGGCCCGACCTGATCATGGTCGATCTCCTGATGCCCGGCATGGACGGAGCGGAAACCGTGAAGCGTTTACGCCGAATGGATTCCGGACAAGAGGTCAAGGTGATCGCGGTAACGGCGCATGCCTTCGATGACATCCGGGAAATATGCCTCAAATCGGGCTTCGATGATTTCATCACCAAGCCAGTGGATCTCGGCGACCTGCTGAACAGCCTGCAAACCTCCTTGGGACTGACCTGGCGTTACGCGCACACCGTGCCGCGTGAAAACCGGCAAGTGAAAACGTTTCGCAATCCGGCTTGAAGCTGAGTCGGAAACGACCGAAGGTCGAATGCAGAAGCCGTCAATTTCGCGCTTGGCGGGGCTGTCGTGAGCCTTCGTTGTCCTGCGCCGCGGCAACGAGCGCTGCCGGCGGCGATGTCTTAAGCGCTTCATTCTTGTTTCGAACGGAAGCCCCCATCGGATGGGTGCCGATTCGCTCCCGAATGTCGTCGCCGTGTATACGGTTGCAGGGTTTGAGCAATTGCATCACGGCGAGCACCAGAACAGGCGCAATGATGAAACTGCCGGTAAGCGCCTGTAGTTTCAGGCGGTCCTGATCGGGAAAGGCATCCCCCACATATGCCAACCAATAAGTCACACCCAACTGAAAAATCACGATGCCGCTCCAAAAACATGGGGCGAATAATCCCTTTGACGGCATATAAACCAATCTGACCGGCTCTCCCCGCTTTCTTTCCCGATCCACCAAGATACGATCGATGCGCTGATTCAAGAAAATCGTGACCGTCGCGACGATGTACCACCCGGCATAATTCTCTAGGGTTACGCCGAAGTGAACACCCGGTTCCGGATAATGATAAATATCCCCTAGGAACCAATACCTGCCGAGGTTCGCGATGGGATCGACGATGAGATCGACGACCAGCATCAGAAACGCACCGAGCAGCAATACAGGCACCGAATTTCGGATCTCGGCCGGGGTTACGCGCTGCACGTCATACGCCTTGATCCACAGGGGAGACATGAAAAACTGGGCCAACGAAAAACTGACATAGCTGAGAAACGAAAACGACAGGCTGTCGAAGAACGGAACGCCGAAAACGACCAAATCGTTGCTCAGCGCCTCATAGTGATAAACATATCTACCGAACGGAATCCCGTAGTTGATGCTTCCCCATTCCGCAAGCAAGGCCACGAGATAACTGCTGATCACCCAAATCACCGTTCGCAGCTTGCCCTGCTCCAGCCAGGAAAGCAGCAAGAACGTGATCAGAAAAAGCGTGATATAGGGACGATGGGTCAAAGACCAGAAAAGTTGTTCGAACATTCGATGGCTGCAAGGTTTATGAAACCTTTCATGTTAACCGGCAAAGACATTTCCGGCCAACTTGCCTGGATTCCCGTCCATCGACCTATCCCCGCCTCGCGTCGAAATCGTTCACGATGCAAGCTGACCTTCAGCCGGTCACGTATAATGGCCGCCTTTTAATCCGAAGGAGCTCATATGCCGCAATTCGACAACGTCAGCGTCGTCAAGAAGGCCAATGTCTATTTCGATGGCAAGTGCGTCAGCCATACCGTCCTTTTCCCGGATGGCAGCCGCAAGAGCGTCGGCGTGATCTTCCCCTCCACTCTGACCTTCAACACCGCGGCGCCCGAAATCATGGAAATCAATGCCGGGGCTTGCCGAATCCGGTTGGCCGGCGAAAAGGAATGGACCTCGTATGGGGCCGGTGACTGTTTCCAGGTACCGGGCGACAGCCGATTCGATATCGAAGTGACGGAAATGCTGGATTACGTTTGTCACTTCGCGTGAAGCAAAGCTAACCGGATTGATCTTTAAATTTCTCTCGGGTTTTCCCTGTGACCGTCTTAGCGTGGGCTTTCTTGGCTTTAGGTTTTTCATCCAGCGAAGATGCCTGTGCGGCGTCTTTCTGCTTTTGCCACTCGGCGAGGCGATCCAAGGCCTGGGCCACTTCGCCGGGGACCATCTCATCGATCAGGCTGTTCTTGCCCTCGAGCGCATTCTGATTGCCCTGCTCTGCCGCGAGCGTATACCAGAAATACGCTCGGACATTGTCCTTATCGACACCGTTTCCCGACGCATAGAGCGCTCCCAGCACGGCCTGGGCGCTCGCCTCGCCCTGCTCGGCCGCCTTGCCGAACCAGCGCGCCGCTTCGCTCATATCGATCGGCGTCCCCAAGCCGTAGTAGTGGAGAATGCCGAGCTTGGTTTCGGCGGTCGCATTGCCTTGCCGGGCCGCTTGCTCATACCAGTGGCGAGCCTCGACATAGTCCGGCGGAACGCCCAAGCCTTTCATATAAAGATTGCCCAGGTTGACTTGGGCTTCCGCCATGCCCTGCTCGGCCAAGGGCCGGAATTCCGCGACGGCCGAGCCATAGTCGCGGCGTTCGACGGCGGCCATGCCTTCCTCGAATCCGGCCGGGACCGGTGCGGGAAACACCGAAAAGACGGCTAGTGCCAACAAGGTCAGTACCGGGAATTTTTTGTAGCCAGATGAAATCACCACGTATTCCGATTTCTTGAATTCGGCGAAACAGACATCCGAACGATCCCCTCTCAGACGACCGACAAGACGATCTTGCCGATATGCCGGCTGCTCTCCATTAGCCGATGCGCTTCCGGGGCTTCGGTCAAAGGAAAGATGGCGTTCACGATCGGCCGGACCCGCCCCGATTCGAGCAGCGGCCACACCTTTAGACGGAGCGCTTCCGCAATCGCGGTTTTCTCGTCCACGCTGCGCGGCCGCAAGGTCGAGCCGGTCAAGGTCAGGCGGTTCAAAAAAATGGGAAGCAGGTTGATTTCGGCCTTGGGCCCGCCCTGAACCGCTACCAGCACAAGCCGGCCTTCCGGGGCCAAACAACTCAAATTCCGCTGAAGATAAGGCCCGCCGATCATATCGAGTATCAGGTTTACGCCCTTGCCGTCGGTGAGCGTCTTGATGCGGTCGACGAAATCTTCTTCACGATAGTTGATCGCCCTGGCTCCGAGCTGTTCGCAGAATCGGCATTTTTCCGCGCTTCCCGCGGTTACGAACACGGTCGCCCCGAATGCGCGGGCCAGTTGAATCGCCGTGGTGCCGATGCCGCTGCTGCCTCCGTGTACCAGCACGCTTTCTCCGGCTTTCAGCCCGCCCCGCTCGAAGACGTTGGTCCAAACCGTGAAAAAGGTTTCGGGTATGGCGGCGGCTTCGACCGGTCCAAGCCCCTTCGGGACAGGTAAACAGAGCGCGGCGGCGGCAAGACAATATTCCGCGTATCCCCCGCCCGTCACCAGCGCGCAGACCGTATCGCCGACGGCGGGTTTCCGCACGCCCTCGCCCAAAGCCGCGACTTCGCCTGCGATTTCCAGACCGGGAAGGTCCGACGCTCCCGGAGGCGGCGGATAAAGCCCTTTGCGCTGCATGATATCCGGCCGGTTCACCCCGGCCGCCACGACCTTGATCAGCACTTCGCCCGGACCGGGCCGCGGCGTCGGTCGCCGGCACGTCCGCAAAACCTCGGGGCCACCCCATTGGGCGATTTCGACGGCCGTCATCGTATCCGGAATAGAGCCGTTCACGAACACACTCCTACAGACCCGCGAGCCAGACCCGCAACCGAAGCCCGAGCTCACTGGTATAGCCGATGGTGGAAAAACGGATGGTGCCGTCCGGCCCCAAGACGAACACGGCCGGTACGCCGCGCAGACCGTAGTCTCTGCCGATAGCGCCGTCCTGATCGAGAACGACGGGAACATCGAATCCCTCCCGCTTGACGTACTCGCGAACCCCGGTTTCATCTCCGGACAGCAGCGCCACGCTGACCAGAGGCGTATCCTGCGCCAACGATCGAATGGAACTCTGCATCGCCTTGCAGATCGCGCACCAACTCGCCCAGAAATAAATCACGGCGGGCCGCCCGTCCCGGTTCGGTACGTCTAACGGCGTTCCATCCAAAGTCGCGGCATGTATCGGAGGCGGCGTCCCGGCAACCAAGCCGCGGGTGGCGATCGACTGCGCACCGAGGTACAGCGCGATCGCGCTGACGCCGAACGCCAACAGGTGCTTCAGCTTGCCTAACACGGCCTCACTCGAAACGTCTCAACAATGCGGCGCCGTTGCGGCGCAGCCATTGTCGTTCGGCGGAGTAGCCGGGCAAATGCTGGGCGACCAGCTGCCAGAAATCGGCCGAGTGATTGCGGTGGCGGATGTGGCACAATTCATGGATGACCACGTATTCCAATACCGACGGTGGCGCAAAAGCCAGAAGCCAATTCAGGTTGATATCGTTCCTGGGACCGCAACTCCCCCACCGGCTACTCATGCGTTTGACCCTGATTTGACGCGGATATAATCGGAAACGATTCGCGTGCCGTTGGACGATGGCTTCGGCTTGCTCCCGTATCCATGCCTTGGCCCAATCGAAAAGCGCGCTCAGCGCAAGACGCTGTAGATTCCCGGAACTGCCGGCGGGTACCGAAACTAGGAATCGACCGTCATATTGAACCTGAGGCCGTCGCCCTGCATGCTCGCGGACCAGCAGCGGTACTTCGCGCCCTTGAAAGGGAAGCGTCGAACCGTTCTCGAGACGCTGAAGCGGCTGGGATCGGGCAGTCATCGAGCGCATTTCCGACAGCTTGCGTTCGGCCCAATCGCGATGCTGATGCAAGAACGCGAGGGCTCGGTCCTCGCTGATCGCAGGCGGTACCACAAGCTCGATCCCTTCGGGTCTTGCAACCAAACGAAGATGTTTGGCCCTTTTGCTATGGCGAATGCGGTAAGGCAGAGAAAAGCTTACCGGCATGGGTCAGCCTTTTCGAATCGCCATGACTTCCAGTTCCATGTCCCCCACGGGTCTTTTCCAGGTCACCACGTCCCCCACTTGAGCCTCCAATAAAGCCCGCGCCAAAGGCGACATCCAACTGATCTTCTCGTGACTCGCATCCGCCTCGTCCTCGCCGACGATGGTGAAACGCAGCGTCTGACCGTCCGAATCGAGAACCTCTACCGTCGAACCGAAGCGCACCTTGTCGTCCGACTGAGCGTCCGGCGGCACCACCACGGCGCTTTGTACGCGCTCCTCGTAATAATGCAGATCGCGCTCGACTTGCTTGAGCTGTTGTTTCGCCCCCAGCTCCTCGTTTCCGATCAGGGCATCTCTTTGCGCACTGAGCTCGCGAACGCGTTGTTGAAGCTGCGCCAGTCCCTGTGGCGTAACATAGTTGGTACACGTGCTTCTCGGCCGCTCGGGAAGTTCGTCACCGATCTGTTCGCCATCCGGTTCTTTGACAAAAGCGCGACTCATAATAACTACCTCAAAATCTTAGCGGGAGAGGCATGGAACAGTTCCGTGCCCGGCAAACGCCGGGGCATTCGGTGCCATGGCCGAAACTGCCCCGGGCGAGATCGTAAGTTTATACTTACACATTCGTAAAACGTTTGATGTCATACTTTTCGGTCAAAATGATACAAACTGCTATAGTTTCAGTGATGAACGATTGACTTATCCACCGATCGCGACGTGCCCAGGTGCAAAAGCAAGAAATCCACGTCAAGAGTCTGCTTGAGCGCATACTCGCCCTGGAACAGTTAACCGTTTTGTTCCAGCCGGTAGTCGTATTGGACAAGCAGGCGATTTTTGGGTACGAGGGCCTGATCAGAGGACCTTCCGAATCCTTGCTGCATCGGCCGAACGTTCTGTTCGCCGCGGCGGCCAAATACGGACGCTTGGCGGAACTCGACTTTCTGTGCCGCAAACTCATCGTTCGACAATTCGCCAAGCTCAGTCTGTCCGGACATCTCTTCGTCAATGTCAATCCCATCACTTTAACCGACGATGAATTCATTCACGGACGAACACTCATGTACCTACAGAACCACAAATTGGATCCGGACCGCGTCGTCGTCGAGATCACCGAAACGCAACCCATCCAAGACTGGACAGTATTTCAGCATGCCTTGCAACACTATCGCGGAATGGGTTTCAAAGTCGCCCTGGACGATCTCGGAGCCGGCCATTCCAGTCTCAAACTCTGGTCGGAACTAAATCCGGATTTCGTCAAAATCGATCGGCATTTCATCGAGGGTGTCGACGAAGACCAAACCAAGCGGCAATTCATCAAATCCATCATCGAAATCTCCAAATCCTTGGGTTGCCAAACGATTACAGAGGGCATCGAGCATAAACACGAATATGCGGCTCTGCGCAAGTTAGGAATCGACATGGCCCAAGGATTCTATTTCGCCCCACCCAAAAAAGCTCCCGACATCGCGCTGAACCCGCAACTGTTCAGCGACCGACAAAAACGCAATGTTTACTCGGAGAAGCTGACGATCGCCCATCTGCTGAAAGAGGTTCCGACCATTTCACCACAATCGACCATGGAAGAGGTCGGCGACATCTTCCGCATCAGCGAAACACTCCAATCGGTCGCCATCGTGGACAACGGCGAACCCTTGGGGCTGGTTTCGCGCGACGACCTGATGAATCTCCTGGCAAGCCGGTACGGACGCGACCTGCACGGCAGGAAACCCATACAGGAATTCGCTTTCAAGCCGACGCTCAAGTTCGACCTGCATACCTCCCTCGAGGAGGTCAGCCGCTGTCTGACCAGCGCCGTCAATCACCAAACGGACGAATTCATGATTACGGAAAACGGACGTTTCGTCGGCAAAGGTACGATTCTGGATCTCCTCAGCACTATCACCGACTTGCAGATCACCAGAAGCCGCCACGCCAACCCGCTAACCCTATTGCCCGGTAATATTTTGATCCAGCAAAAACTGGATGAGTTCCTACGCAATCGGGAGGACTTCTTCGTCGCGTATTGCGATATCGATTATTTCAAAGCCTATAACGACGTCTACGGCTATATGCGCGGCGACGATCTCATCCAACTCGTGGGCCGCTTGCTCACGGAAAGCGCTGACCCCGATTTGGATTTTGTAGGGCATATCGGCGGCGACGATTTCATCGTCCTGTTCCGGAGCGCCGATTGGCGGGAACGCTGCCGACAGCTCTTACAAACCTTCGAAACGCTCGTGCCGGATTATTACACGGCCAAAGACCGGCAAATCGGCGGCATAGAAGTGTGCGACCGGTACGGCGAAAAACGGTATTTTCCTTTCGTCGCTCTCTCCATCGGAATTTTACCGGTAACCGCGAGCCAGAACGGCTTGACCAAGGAAGACATCGCCGAGCGGGCTTCGATCGCTAAAAGAAAAGCTAAGGAATATTCCGGAAACGCAATGCACGTGGAAGATACCGAGGACGAACGAGCGATCGGCTTAAGCGCTCACCTCGAAGGAAGCGCCATTCAAACCAAGTTGTTCATGCATTGACCGGTCGAAGCCATCCGACCGGAAAAATTCCGCTCTGAGCTTTATTTCAGCATGTCCGCTGCGAGTTGCGCGAGCCTGGCCGCGCCGTTCGCGTCGCCCAAGTCGTCCCGGATTTGCCTGAGCGACTGCCGCATCGCTTCGGCATAATCGTGATCTCGAAGGATTCGCACGATTTCGTCGGCGATATTGTCCGCCGTTGCATCGTGCTGGATAAATTCGCGGACCACATGCCGGCCCGCCAAGATATTCGGTAATCCAATGTAAGGAATGCGCACCAGCAGCCGCCCGAGCCAGTAACTAATGAGCGTCAGCCGATAAACGATCGCCATCGGTACGCCTAAGAGCGCCACTTCCAGGGTCGCGGTGCCGGAAACCGTAATCACGGCATCGCAGCATTGCAGCGCTTCGTAATGCTGCCCTTCCATCACGCGGATAGGGAGGTCACTCCGTGCGAGATAGCTTTGCAGCATCTCGTCCGATATCGACGGCGCCCGAAACAAAAGGAATTGCGCTCCCGTAAACTCGTGCGCAAGACGCTCGGCGGCAGCCAGAATGACGGGCAGCAGCCGGTTGATCTCGTTGATCCGGCTGCCCGGCAACAGGCCGATGACCGGGCCTTTACCGGCAAGCCCGAACCTTTCCATCGCTTCGGCGCGATCCATGGACGGTTTCACTTTTCCCGCCAGGGGATGGCCCACATAGGTCACCGGTATGTTGTACGCTTCGTAGAACGGCACTTCGAACGGAAAAATCACCGCCATGTGGTCGACGATCCGGCCATAGCTCTTCACGCGACCAGGACGCCAGGCCCAAACCTGCGGACTCACGTAGAACAGGACCTTGACGCCGCAGTTCTTTGCCTTCCGTGCCAAACGAAAGTTGAACTCCTTGTAGTCGACACAGATCAGGAGATCCGGTTTCTCCTCACATGCGATCCGTTGCATCGAACGGAGCGCATGGCGTATTTCGCCGTAATGCTTGGCCACCTCGGCAAGTCCAATCACGGCGAGATGGGTGGAATCGCAACGGATCTCGATCCCCGCCTCGCGCATCCTTACGCCGCCCATGCCTATGCCGCGAAGGTTAGGAATCAGTTGTTTCAATTCCCGAAACAGGTTGGCGGCATGAAGATCGCCGGAAGCCTCTCCGGCGCTCAACATGACGAGGGGCGACCGATCAGTCATTCAAAGTCGCACGGATGACCGACACGACATGACGGATTTCGGCTTCCTGAAGCTCGGGATAGATGGGCAGGGACAAGCAACGCGCGGCGACCGCGTCGGTAACCGGCAGGTTTAGCCCTGCACACTCGTCGGCAAACACCTTCTGCCGGTGGAGCGGAACCGGATAATAGATCGCGCAGGCGATCCCGACCTTCTGCAGCGCCTCCATGATAATGTCCCGTCGGTCGGTCAAAAGCGTGTACTGATGGTAAACGTGCACGCCTATGCCGTCTTCGTAGGGCGTGGTTACCGGCAGATCCGCCATGAGATCCGAATACAGATGGGCGACGCGGCGGCGATCGTGGTTGAAATCGTCGACTCGCTTCAGCTTGATGCGCAGGATAGCCGCCTGCAGTTCGTCGAGCCGGCTGTTGTAGCCGATCACATCGTGATAGTAGCGCACCTCGGACCCGTGATTGCGCAACATCTTGATCCGGTCGGCAATACCATCATCATTCGTGGTGACCAAACCGCCATCGCCATAGCAGCCGAGATTTTTGCTCGGAAAAAAGCTGAATCCGGCGCTCACGCCGAAGCTGCCGGTCTGCCGTCCGCCAATGGACGCGCCGAAGGATTGAGCGCAGTCTTCAACCATCTTGAGCCCGTGCTTTTCGCAGACCGCGGCAATCCTCGGCATGTCCGCCGGCTGGCCGAACAAATGCACCGGCATGACCGCGGCGGTCTTTTCCGTGATCGCTGCTTCGATAGCATCGGGATCGATGTTGAAGGTCTTTGGGTCGATATCCACGAACACCGGCTTGGCGCCCACATAGCGAATCGCTTCGGCGGTTGCGATAAAGGTAAACGGCGTTGTAATGACTTCGTCCCCTTCACCTATGCCGGCCGCCAAAAGAGCCAGATGCAGGGCGTCGGTTCCCGAAGCGACACCGATCGCATGCTTGACCCCCAGATAAGCCGCCGCTTCCTCTTCGAACGCCTTGACATTCGGCCCCAGGACAAAAGCGCAGCTATCCAATACCTGCCTCAAGCTTTGGTCGATTTCGTCCTTTAGTTGCAGATATTGGGCTTTCAGGTCGACCATGGGGATCATGAGATTTATCTTTCCTCTAGGCGTTGTCGTGATAATCGTCGTTGCGAATCGTCCCGCCGGTGACCGTAACGCCAAGGGGCAGGAACACCGTTTATTGCGTGAAGACTCAGGCGTTGAGCAACCTGGCGATCTCGGTAGCGGTTGCCAGGGCACGCCGTCCGGCGTGGCCTGAGACCAAAGGCTCGTGCCCGTTACGGATACAAGCAATGAAATGCTTGATCTCCTCCATCAGAGCATCTCCGCTCTCGAACACGGACTCTTCACTGACGATTTCCGGAATGCCCGGAAACATCTCGCCATCGCCTTTACGATGGCGGGTCAGCACGCGGTTTTGGAAATCGACCGAGATGTAAGCCTTGGGCATGAACATACGCATCTTGCGCTCGACTTTTTGGCTGACCCGGCTGGCCGTGACGTTGGCCACGCTGCCGTTCTTGAACGAGATGCGCGCATTGGCGATATCGACGTCTCCGGTCAACACCGGCACGCCTTTGGCGTCTATACGGTCGACTTCACAATCGACCAAATCCAGGATGATATCGATGTCGTGGATCATGAGATCCAGCACCACGCTGACATCGTTGGCGCGCGGCTTGAAAGGTGCCAAACGGTGCGATTCGATGAAAATAGGCTTGTCCTCGGTCAGATCGAGCGCCAGCAAAGCTGCGTTGAAGCGTTCCAGATGTCCTACCATGAGCACGCGGCGTTTTTCTTCGGCGATGCGGATAAGCTCGTCGGCCTCCGCCACCGTTACCGTGATCGGTTTTTCCACCAGGACATGCGCTCCAGCCGTCAAAAAGTCCTTAGCCACTTGGTGGTGTAAACTGGTCGGCACCACGATGCTGACAGCATCGACACGACCGAGCAGTTCCCGGTAATCGGTCAGAGCCTGGCAGGCCGTCTTCTCGGCAATGGCCCGAGCGGTGGCGAGATCGGTATCGACTACGGCGATCAGCTCACAATCAGGAAGTGCTGCATATTTTTCCGCGTGGAATTTCCCCAAATAACCGACACCGACCACGGCACATTTCAGTGAGCTCATGACACTCTTTTTTGATTGAGAAAAAACGGACGCCCGACCTCTCGAACCGTCAATCGTCGCCGCGGGAATGTATCTCGATAAAGCCCAAATTTCCGTGGCGCTTCGATTCTTCCGCCAGCCAGCAACGGAGATAGATGAGTTCAGGCGTATCCGGTAGGTCGTCGAGACTCTTTTTGTTCCGCAAACGACGGTAGGCGGCCGATACGGCCTTTAGACGATCTCCGTCGATCCCCGCGCGTCGCAGACCTACCAGGTTAAGCCGATAATGCTTGCCCGGCCTTCCGCCGACCATGGTAAACGGAATCACGTCCTTATTGATGCCCGCGAGTCCCTGCAAGATTGCATAACTACCGATACGGCAGAACTGGTGAACCATGACCCCGCCGCCGAAAAAGACCCGATCTCCGACCTGTACATGACCGCCAAGCGTAGCGCCGCTGGCGAAGATATTGTGGTCACCCAAACGGCAATCGTGGGCCACATGGCTGTTATTCATCAGATAGTTGTTAGCGCCGATCCGTGTAGCATCGCCCTTCTGCGTTGCCCTGCTCACGGTCACGCCTTCGCGGAATACGTTACCGTCGCCGATCTCCACGTAGGTTGGCATAAGAGGATCGAAGCCTAAATCCTGCGGCAGGCCGCCAATGACAGCCTGAGGAAAGACGTGGTTGTTCCTGCCCATTCGGACGAACGAATGGATAACCGCATGAGCCTCGATGCGGCAACCGTCCCCGATTTCGGCGCCGCTCTCGATAACGGCGTAAGGGCCGACCGACACGCCGGCTCCCAATCTGGCATCAGCAGCGACGCACGCGGTAGGGTGGATACTTGGACTCATAATTCCTCGGCTAAGCTCAGAATGGTTTCAACCCCGCGGATGGCAGCGGGCGTGAAGGTCCTTCAAGCGTTCTTGCGCCACGTGCGTATATATCTGGGTGCTCGATAAATCGCTGTGACCCAATAGGAGTTGAACCACCCGGAGATCCGCGCCGTGATTCAGCAAATGCGTGGCGAAGGCGTGTCTCAAGGTATGCGGCGACAGCGGCGTGTGGATTCCGGCGAGCAAGGCATATCGCTTGATGAGGTGCCAGAATGCCTGGCGCGTCATGCCTGCTCCGCGATCGGTAACGAACAGATCATCGCTGCGCCGCCCTTTCAGAATCGCCGGCCGTGCGGTCTTCAGGTAGCGATTCACCCAATCCTCCGCCTCTTCCCCGATGGGTACCAAGCGATCCTTGCTTCCTTTACCCACCACGCGAACGACACCTTGACGAAGATTGAGTTGCCCCAGCGTGAGCCCGACCAATTCGCTTACTCGAAGCCCGGTGGCATAAAGAACCTCCAGCATGACGCGATCACGGCAGCCTAGGGGCTCATCGGTATTGGGAGCTTCCAGCAGGGCTTCGACATCCTTTTCGGTCAACGTTTTGGGCAGAGGGCGGCCGATCCGCGGCGCCTCTATGGACACGGTCGGATCCCTGCCCACGCTGCCTTCGCGAAGCGCGAACAGATAAAATTTACGAAGACTCGACAATAGTCTGGCGCTGGTCCGCTCGCTCGCCTTTTGCCGATATTTCAGCGCCAAGTAACCCTCTATCTCCCCGGTATCGACTTCGCAAAGCGTCTTCCGATGCATGTTGCCCAGCCACGCGGCAAACAGGGTGAGATCGCTGCAGTACGCTTTCTGCGTGTTCTCGCTCAATCCTTCTTCCACCCACAAGGCATTCATGAAACGCCGGATCAGATCGGCGTCGGAATCGGCTATACGCGCTTCAATCGAGCCCACGGCCTTCGTGCCTTACAGGCGACAACGTCTTGCAAAGCGCTTCCTGAGAGTTTCAGCTCCCCAGACGACAAACGGGCAGCGAACGCTGCCCGTATCGATGCTCGCATCAGCGGCTGCGGCGATTCTCCGCCCATATCAAATTTTTTCTTTGATACGGGCCGCCTTGCCGGCGCGGGTGCGGAGGTAATAAAGCTTCGCGCGACGAACGTCGCCACGACGTTTGACCTGAATTTCCTGGACTTGGGGGCTGTAGGTCTGGAAAACTCTTTCCACGCCTTCGCCATGAGACATTTTGCGTACCGTGAAAGCCGAGTTGTATCCCCTGTTCCGCTTGGCGATGACCACACCTTCGAAGGCCTGCAAGCGCTCACGGTTCCCTTCTTTCACCTTGACCTGCACGACCACGGTGTCGCCTGGACCGAAGTCCGGGACTGTTTTCCTGCTCATCCATTCGCGCTCAAGTTGTTGAATAATGTAACTGGACATTGCGATTCCCCTTAATTCGTTCCGGCTTACAATTCGTGTTTAAACTCTTCCAGCAAGCTCCGCTGCTCCGCATCGAGCTCCAGCTTAGCCAGCAAATCCGGCCTTCTCAACCATGTTCGGCCAAGGGACTGTTTCAGACGCCAACGTCTGATCGCGCCGTGATCCCCACTCTGCAAAACCTCGGGAACCCGCCGGCCATCGACCACTTCAGGCCGTGTGTAATGGGGGCAATCCAACAACCCCGCCATGTGCGAATCCTGAACGGCAGAATCGGCATGCCCTAAAACGCCCGGCAGCAATCTAACCACCGCATCGAACATCACCAACACCGCCAACTCGCCGCCACTCAAAACATAGTCGCCTATCGACCACTCTTCATCGATTTCCAACCCGATCAGGCGCTCATCCACTCCTTCGTAGCGTCCGGCAACAAGAATCAGTCTCGGACATCGAGCAAGACGCACGACGACATCTTGCGTCAACAAACCGCCCTGCGGGCTCAAATAAATCGTCTTCGCAGGCAGTTCCGAATCGCCTCGTGCCGCGCGAATGGCACTGCGCAGCGGCTCCACTTTCATGACCATCCCCGGTCCGCCGCCATAGGGGCGATCGTCGACCGTTCTATGCCGGTCCGATGCCCAATCGCGTGGATTCCAGACCTTGAGATCAACTATCCCTTGCTCGATCGCTCTCCCCGTCACACCATACCTGGCAGCACTATCAATCATTTCGGGAAACAGGGTGACGACATCGAAGCGCATTGGGCTACGGCTCTAAAAATCCGGATCCCAGTCTACGATCAGGATACCTTCGTTTAAGTCGACATTCTTGACAAATTCCCCAACCACAAAAGGGATCAAGCGTTCCCGGTCACCTCGAACCACCATGACGTCATTCGCCCCGGTTTCCATCATGTCGACTACGGTACCCAAGCCAACACCGGATATTGTCCGAACCTCGAGCCCGATCAAATCAGCCCAGTAATATTCACCCGGCTTCGCAGGCTCGAACCGGCTTCTATCGACAAAGATATGCAGCCCGGACAACTGCAAGGCCTGATCTCGGGTATCCACACCCTGCAAATGGACTACCATCAAATTACCATGACGCCGACCGGAAACGACTTTGAATTCCTTTCGACCCGCCTCGTTCCCGATCAGCCAAGGCGAATAATCCACTATATTGTCGAGCGGTTCCGTATAGGAGCGGACTTTTACCCACCCCCGGACGCCAAACGCGCCCGCCACCTCGCCCGCGATAATCTGCCGCGCCACTGTGGCGAACATGTACCGCGGAAAGGTCTCTATTCGGTAGTCGCACCTACGTTCTTGCGGAATTCTTTGATCAACGAATGAACCCGCTCGCTCGTCTTTGCGCCTTGACTCAACCAGTACCGAACCCGAGCATCATCCAAACGCAGTCTTTCATCTTTCCCGGAAGCAATCGGGTTGAAGAATCCGACCCGCTCGATGTAACGACCATCGCGTTTACATCTGCTATCGGCAACGACGACATGATAGAACGGGCGCTTCTTTGCGCCGCCGCGGGCAAGACGAATCGTGACCATTAAAATTCCTCTTAGGATGCAAGAACAACCCGAAAAAGCTGATTATTTTACCGAAAAACCCGTATCTGTGAAGCCCCGACGAACCAACAACCGGACGCGTTGCGACCTTAGGCCAAAGCAGCAACCGATCAGCGTCATTACAGGTTGATTTGAAGACGGGATCGCAGCCTCCCCCGAAACCGCACCTTTCGGGTGTTCGCCGCTCAAGGTCTTCTGCGCTTTTATGGAATGGCGGAGAGAGAGGGATTCGAACCCTCGATAGAGCTTTTGACCCTATACTCCCTTAGCAGGGGAGCGCCTTCAGCCTCTCGGCCATCTCTCCGAAACTGACGGGATTATAATCGACTTACTCCGTATGCTCAGCTGTTTTTTCCGACGCTTGAGCCTGCTGCTCTCGCTTTATGCGCTCATAGATCTCTTCCCGATGCACAGAAACTTCCTTGGGCGCGTTCACACCGATGCGAACCTGATTACCTTTCACCCCTAACACGGTAACCGTTACATCATCCCCGATCATCAGAGTCTCGCCGACTCTACGAGTCAATATCAACATAAATCCTTCCTTTCCGGTCGCTTGTGACCTACCTAAGACGGCGCCGCTTGCGCAACACCCAGCCAACCAAAACACACGGTTAAGCGCTATATTATATCAGTTTTTCTTATGTTTATAATGAAAATTTAATCTCAAGCCGCTTCCGCCGACTGTTCGAGATTAAAAGCTTCGTGCAAACTTCGAACCGCAAGTTCCAAATATTTTTCATTCAAAACCACGGAGATTTTGATTTCAGAAGTCGAAATCATTTGGATATTGATACCCTCTTTAGCGAGGGCTTCGAACATTTTGCTGGCAATACCGGCATGCGAGCGCATCCCGACGCCAACCAGGGATACTTTGACAATCTTGTCGTCGCCGGCGACTTCGCGCGCATCGAGTTCCGTGCACGTCCGGCGCAGGATGTCCAAGGCTTTTCCAAAGTCATTGCGATGCACGGTAAACGTGAAATCGGTCGTGCCGTCCTCAGCAATGTTTTGGACTATCATATCGACCTCGATGTTCGCATCGGCGATCGGACCGAGAATTTTGTAGGCAATGCCCGGACGATCGGGAACGCCCAAAACGGTCAGCTTGGCCTCGTCTCGATTGAACGCGATGCCGGAAATTAGCGGCTTTTCCACCTTTTCTTCCTCATAACTGATCAACGTACCGGGGCCTTCCCCGAAACTCGAAAGCACCCGCAGCGGGACATTGTATTTGCCGGCAAACTCGACGGATCGAATCTGCAACACTTTCGACCCCAAGCTCGCCATTTCCAACATTTCTTCGAACGTAATCCGATCCAGCCGACGGGCGCGCGGTTCGACGCGTGGGTCCGTGGTGTAAACACCGTCCACGTCGGTATAGATCAAGCACTCATCCGCTTTGAGTGCGGCAGCCAAGGCCACAGCCGTGGTGTCCGACCCACCCCGGCCCAAAGTGGTTATGTCACCGTCCTCAGTGATACCTTGAAAACCGGCCACAACCACCACCCTGCCTCGCGCAAGATCACTTAAGATGCGGTCGGTATCGATATTCAAAATACGCGCTTTGTTATGAGCTCGGTCGGTCAAAATTTTAACCTGTCCACCCGTGTACGAACACGCCGGAATGCCTTTCTCATGCAAAGCCATACACAAAAGCGCTATCGTAATTTGCTCGCCGGTGGCGAGCAGTACATCCAATTCCCGCGGGTCCGGGCGTGCCTGGATTTCTTGGGCCAAAGCCACGAGACGATTGGTTTCTCCGCTCATGGCAGATACCACGACGACAACGTCCTCGCCTCGCCCCCGAGCTTTAACAATGTTGTCGGCGACATGGCGGATTCGTTCTGTACTGCCCACCGACGTGCCGCCGTATTTATGTACGTATAAGGCCATATCTTTCAGTATTTCTCGTGTTTATGCGGTATGGCGCCGCACCCAATCCGGCACGCTCTTCAGCGCCGCGTCCAGCATCGCCGGATTAGTCCCTCCCGCTTGGGCCATATCGGCTCGGCCTCCGCCTTTTCCGCCAACCTGAACGGCGACAGCATTGACCAAATCGCCGGCTTTGATTCGGTCCGTCTGATCTTTGGTCACGCCGGCAATCAGCGTCACCTTATCTTCTTTAACCGCCCCCAGCACGATCGCCGCACTGCCCAGCTTATTCCTGAGCTGATCGACCATATCCCGGAGGCCTTTGGGATCGCTTTCGTCCACCTTTGCCGCGAGAACTTTCACCCCGTCAATCGATATCGCACGAGAAGCGAGATCGTCCCCGGCGGCACTCGCCAACTTGGTTTTCAGTCGCTCAAGCTCCTTCTCTAAAGAACGATTTCTTTCGAGAAGCTGGCTCACTTTTTCGTCCAAAGCATCCCGCCCGGCTTTCATTCTCTCGCCGAGGGATTGCAGAAGACGATCGTTTTTCTCCACCCAATCGACAGCGGCTTCCCCGGTCACGGCTTCAATTCTCCGAATCCCGGCCGCAACGCCGGTTTCGCTTACGATCTTGAACAAGCCGATGTCGCCAGCGCGCTTGACATGAATTCCGCCACACAATTCGGTCGAAAAATCGCCGATTCGAAGGACACGCACGAGATCGCCGTATTTCTCGCCGAATAACGCCATCGCACCCGCTTTGATGGCGGCATCCTTCGGCATCATTTCGGCCGAAACGGCATGGTTTGCCCGAATCTGCTGATTCACCAGGCGTTCGACGGCCTCGAGCTGATCTACGGTCATCGGCGCAAAATGGGAAAAATCGAAGCGCAACCGATCGGGATCGACCAGCGATCCTTTCTGAATCACGTGATCCCCCAGAACTTTCCTCAGCGCGGCGTGGAGCAAGTGGGTCGCGGAGTGATTGAGTGCCGTTGCGTTCCGTGCCTCGACATCGACTGTCGCTTCGCAGACCAAACCCGGCTTAAACACCCCATCCAATACCCGCCCGATATGGAGAATCAAATCGCCAACTTTCTTCTGTGTGTCCGATACTTCGAACAGGTTTTCACCGGCACGAATGATGCCTCGATCGCCGACTTGCCCCCCCGACTCAGCGTAAAACGGCGTTCTTGCCAAGATCAAAATGCCTTCTTCGCCAGCAGTCAGCATGTCTACGGGCTTGCCGTCCCGCAACACCGCCGCGACGGTCGTCTCCTCTTGCCAATTCTTGTAGCCCGTAAATTCGCAGTGTATATCGAGATGTACCTCGTGGGAATAATCGGCTCCGAAATGGCTGGCCGCGCGCGCGCGATCCCTTTGCTCCTTCATCGCTCTCTCGAAGCCTTCCATGTCCAGAATCAGACCGTGCTCACGGGCGAAATCGGCCGTCAGGTCGACTGGAAAACCGTAGGTGTCATAAAGCAGAAATACCGTGTCGCCCGGAATCGTCTTGCCGCTCATTCCCTTGAGATGGGTCTCAAGAACTTTCATGCCCTGCTCCAAGGTCTCGGCAAAACGCTCTTCTTCCTTCTTTAAAACTTGCTCCACCATCGGCCGGGCCGCGACCAATTCCGGATAGGCGTCACCCATCTGAGCGCATAACGGGCCGACCAAGCGGTAAAAAAAGGTATCGCGGACCCCGAGTTTGTAGCCGTGCCGAATCGCCCTCCGGATAATGCGGCGAAGCACGTACCCGCGCCCTTCGTTGGACGGCAGAACGCCATCCGTAATCAGGAAGGCGCACGAGCGAATATGGTCGGCCAACACTCTCAACGAGCTGTTGTCGGTGCTTTCGACTTGCGCGAGATCCGCCGCGGCCTTTAGCAGTGCCCTAAAGAGGTCGATGTCGTAATTGCTGTGTACGCCTTGAACGACGGCAGCGATACGCTCCAACCCCATGCCCGTATCAACTGACGGTTTAGGCAAAGGGGTTAATGTTCCGTCTGGGGCGCGATCGTACTGCATGAATACGAGATTCCAGATTTCGATGTATCGATCGCCGTCCGCATCGGGCGAACCCGGCGGGCCTCCCGGAATCCCTTCGCCGTGATCGTAGAAAATTTCCGTACACGGTCCGCAGGGGCCGGTATCGCCCATACTCCAGAAATTATCTGTCGAGCCGATACGCGCAAATCGCGCCGGATCGACCCCCACTTCGTTCAACCAGATTGTCTCGGCTTCTTTGTCCTGGTCGAAAACGGTGACCCAGAGTCTCTCGGTCGGCAGCTTCAAAACCCCTGTCAAAAATTCCCAAGCATAATGGATCGCTTCGCGCTTGAAATAGTCACCGAAACTGAAATTCCCCAGCATCTCGAAAAACGTATGATGGCGCGCCGTGTACCCTACGTTTTCCAAGTCGTTATGCTTGCCGCCCGCCCGAACGCAACGCTGCGCCGAGGCGGCACGAACATATGGACGTTCCTCCCGCCCCAAAAATACATCTTTGAACTGAACCATACCCGCGTTGGTGAACAGCAGAGTTGGATCATCGGCCGGGATCAACGAGCTGGATGGAACGATCGTATGTCGCCGTTCCTCGAAAAATTTCAGAAAAAGTGAACGCAGTTCTGCGCTGGTCATTTCGCTGCTACCGATGGTTGATTCTTCTTTTTGAGGCTTATTCGCTGCCAGGCTGCCTTAAGCGCTTAAACAAACGCCGGATCTGATCCGAGTCGAAGCCGCGTCGCCGAAGAAAACGCTCCCTGGCCGCACGCTCCGCAAGCGAAGCCGGAATGGTCTCGCCATACTTTTTGACATAGGTTTTCTGAATCAGCGCATCCCAATCTTGATCATCTTCCAACGCTTCATCCACATCGATACCGTGTTGTCGCAACTCCTGTCTAATCCGATACGCGCCGTACCCTTTTTCGGCACGACTGCGTGTGAACTCCTCGGCAAAACGCCCGTCGCTCTGCAAGCCTTGAGAGACCAGTTCTGCAACGACTTGCTCGACCGCGGTCTCCGGATACCCTTTGCGACAAAGCTTTTGCCTGAGTTCCATGCTGCTGTGCTCGCGGTGCGACAGATAACGCAGGGCCGCAGCCCTCACCGCCCGCCGGAAATCGGAAACGTCGTTCAGACCTCCGCCTCCTCGAGCGGATCGGACGCAGCGACTGACCCCGCCACAGGAACATTGCCGAAAGCCTTTTCACGGATTTTGGACTCGATGCTTTCCGCCAATTCCGGATGCTCCTTCAAGAAATTGCGAGCGTTATCCTTCCCTTGGCCGATGCGTTCCGTTCCGAAGCTGTACCAGGAACCCGATTTCTGCAGGATTCCGTAGGCGACGCCCAAATCGACCAATTCGCCTTCATGGGAAACGCCTTCGCCGTAGAGAATCTCGAAATCGGCATTCTTGAAGGGGGGCGCCACTTTGTTCTTCACGACCTTGACGCGAGTCTCGTTGCCGACGACTTCGTCGCCGTTCTTGATCGCTCCCAGACGACGAATATCAAGACGAACAGAAGCGTAGAATTTGAGCGCATTGCCACCGGTCGTGGTTTCCGGGTTGCCGAACATGACACCGATCTTCATGCGGATCTGATTGATGAAGATCACCAAAGTGTTCGAGCGCTTGATATTGGCCGTCAGCTTTCGCAACGCCTGAGACATCAACCGCGCCTGAAGACCCACATGGGAGTCACCCATTTCGCCTTCGATTTCCGCTTTGGGCGTCAAAGCCGCCACCGAATCGATCACGACCACGTCGACGCTGCCCGACCGAACCAACATGTCAGCGATTTCCAGCGCTTGCTCGCCGGTATCCGGCTGCGACACCAGCAAATCGTCCAGATTGACGCCGATCTTCTCCGCGTAAACAGGATCTAGGGCATGCTCGGCGTCGACAAAGGCTGCAATCCCGCCCTTCTTTTGAGCCTGAGCGATGACTTCGAGTGTCAGAGTCGTTTTGCCGGACGATTCGGGACCGTAGATTTCGACTATACGCCCGCGAGGCAAGCCCCCGCACCCCAACGCGATATCGAGCGACAAGGAACCCGTGGGAATGACTTCGAGATCGCGCATCGCGGGGACATCGCCCATCCGCATCACCGACCCTTTGCCAAACTGCTTTTCGATTTGCGAAAGCGCCGCGCTCAACGCTTTCTTTTTGTGTTCGTCCATTAGATTAATAATACTGACTAAATCATTGTAAATAATTGTTTAATTATCTCACAGACAAATCGTCCGGAATAGCCTGGGAACCCGATAGATTCCAGCTTTTGCGCACCCGATACTGAGAGCCCATACCACTGAGATGGGACTCGACCAGACAAAATGAACCCACGTTCCAGCGGATAGGACCATCGAGAACGCCTGACGAGATACAGCCGGGATGCGCTTTCCTGGCAATGGTCAGATGCGCCCGATACGGCCTGTTCTCCATGACAAACCCGGCTCGCTTGAGCTCGGCCGTTAAACCGTTCGCCAGATTGTCGAGCGCCGCCGGCGTACTTGATGGCGATAGCCAGAGGATTTCCTTTTTCGGCCAGAAATCGATTCGGTCCAGCTTCAGTTCAAACGATTGCCCATCTATACCGCCACCAATCCGATCGACCAGCGGCAACCGCTCTTCGTTCACTTCGCCGAGAAAAGCCAGTGTAATGTGAAGATTTTCGGGCTCCACCCATCGGGCTGTAGTCGTTCGCTTCAGCGTCTCGACAAACTGGGCCAGCGAAGCGCGCTCCGCCTCGCCCGGCCAAAGCGCAAAAAACAAACGAAGCGTTTTAGTCCCGACAGACATCAAGAATACCTTGAAGCGCGACTTCCACTGCTTGGCGCCTGATCTGACGCCGATTACCGGCGAATTGCCTGTGTTGCACACGACACACGCCGTCGCCCCGCCGCCAAGCAAACCAGACGGTACCCACCGGCTTGTCCGGCGAACCCCCGGTCGGCCCGGCAACTCCACTGACGGCCACGGCAACATCCGCTGCGCTGTGACGCAAGGCGCCCGCCGCCATAGCGCGAACCGTTTCGCCGCTAACAGCACCGTGAACTTGAATGATCTCGCTCGGCACGCCAAGCAATTCGCATTTCGCCCGATTGCTGTAAGTAACGAATCCTCGATCGAACCAGGCGGAACTTCCGGGCACGTCGGTGATACATTGGGACACCCATCCGCCGGTGCAGGATTCGGCCACGGCCAGCACCCTCCCGTGAAGCTTCAAGACTCTCCCGACCTCGCCCGCCAACACATATAACGCTTCGTCCTCCGCCATGTGATCGCCACTTGCTCAATCGCAGACAGCTATTCTATCCGATAAACTACTCGGATGACCGACCAAGCGACCACTCTCTCCAAACATACTCCTTTGATGCAGCAGTACCTACGCATCAAGGCCGAACACCCCGAACAGCTTCTCTTCTTCCGCATGGGGGATTTTTACGAACTGTTCTACGACGACGCTCGTAAAGCCGCGCAACTCCTGGACATTACCTTGACCTCCCGAGGCGAATCTGCCGGGGAACGCATTCCCATGGCAGGTGTTCCCTATCATGCCGTGGACGGCTATCTGGCTCGATTGATCAAGCTCGGCGAATCCATCGCCATCTGCGAACAGATTGGCGATCCAGCCGCGTCCAAAGGCCCCGTCGAACGCAAGGTGGTTCGCATCATCAGTCCGGGTACAGTGACTGAAGAGGCTTTGCTGGAAGACCGCAAAGAGAATCTATTGGTCGCCATTACTCAACTCGGCGAGTTTTTCGGCATTGCCGCACTAGATCTGGCGGGTGGACGATTCACTATTCAGCAGGTCAGTGGCATGGAACGATTGGCCGGCGAATTGGAACGCCTGAATCCGTCCGAATTGCTCATCAGCGAAAGCTGGTCACCGCCACCGATCGTGGCGGCGCGGCGCGGAATCACCCGGCGACCGCCCTGGCATTTCGACCCAGAGAGCGCGCGCCACAGATTGCTGCGTCAGTTCAAGACTCAAGATTTAACCGGTTTCGGCTGCGAAGATTTACCCAGCGCGATCGCAGCCGCCGGATGTTTGCTTCAATACGTTCAGGAGACGCAGAAAAGCGCACTGCCCCACATTCAGGGATTACGGACGGAAACCGGCGAAGAAAGCATCATCCTGGACGCCGCGACCCGCCGCAATTTGGAACTGGATTACCACCCCTCCGGCCAGGTCGGCCTTACCCTCTTCGGCGTCATCGACCGGACCATGACGGCAATGGGCGGACGCCTGCTGCGACGCTGGCTGCATAACCCCTTGCGCGACCAGCGCGCGCTTAACCGGCGTTACGAAGCCATAGCAGCGCTTCTCAAAGACGGCGCGTATTTATCCGTTCGCAATGTATTGACATCGGTCGGCGACATCGAACGCATCGCCGCCCGGATTGCCCTCAAGTCCGCCAGACCTCGGGACCTCGTGGTCCTGCGAGCCTCTTTAGAAACGCTGCCCGAAATTCTGGCGTTGATCGAGAACCGGGATAGCGGCCTGCTTTCGGATATACGTCAGCGGATTCGAAAGCAACCCGAACTCTGCGAACTTTTGCGCCGGGCGATCGTAGAGAATCCGCCCATGCTGGTCCGCGACGGGGGCGTCATCGCCGAAGGTTACCATCCGGAATTGGACGAACTGCGCAGCCTCAGCCAAAACACGGAACGTTTCCTGCTCGAACTGGAGCAGCGGGAGCGCCAACGAACCGGGCTATCCAACCTGAAGGTCGGCTACAATCGTGTGCAGGGCTTTTATCTCGAACTCTCGCGCACCCAGGCCGACAAGGTTCCGGCCGACTACCTCCGGCGCCAAACCTTAAAAGGCGTCGAACGTTATATCACGCCGGAACTGAAAGCCTTCGAGGACAAGGTGCTGAGCGCACGGGAACGGTCCTTGGCCTTCGAAAAGGCCCTTTACGATGAACTTCTAGATCTTCTCACCGGTCATCTGGCAACCCTACAGGACTGCGCATCCGGACTATCGGAGCTGGACGTCTTGGCGAATCTGGCCGAGCGTGCAGAAAGCCTGAATCTCACCATGCCCGTTCTAGTTCAGGAGCCCGGCATTCGGATCACAGGCGGACGACATCCCGTCGTCGAAACCGTTTCCGATACGCCGTTCGTTCCCAATGACTTGGAGCTTCACGCCGACCGCCGCATGCTTATTATCACCGGCCCGAACATGGGCGGAAAATCCACTTATATGCGGCAAACGGCGCTCATCGTGTTAATGGCGCACATCGGCAGCTACGTACCTGCGGGCGCGGCCGCGATAGGCCCCATCGATCGGATCTTCACCCGTATCGGAGCCTCCGACGATTTGGCCAGCGGCCGATCGACCTTTATGGTCGAGATGACCGAAACCGCAAACATTCTCCACAATGCGACATCATCAAGTCTCGTGCTGATGGACGAGATCGGCCGCGGAACCAGCACCTTTGACGGCCTGGCCCTCGCCTGGGCGACGGCCGATTACTTGGCGAGAAAGATCCAGGCCTTCACTCTTTTCGCCACTCATTATTTCGAATTGATCACCTTGGCCGACGATTGCCCCGGGGTGCAAAACGTTCATCTGGATGCGATTGAACATGGCGATGGCGTCGTTTTCCTTCACGCCGTAAAGGAAGGACCGGCCAATCAGAGCTACGGATTACAGGTGGCGGCTCTGGCTGGTGTGCCGAGAACGGTGGTTGACAACGCCCGCAGGAAGTTGACGGTTCTGGAAAACCAGACTTATGTGGAACACCGAAGTAAGGCCAGGCAATTCGACCTTTTTGTGAATGCCGAGCCTCACCCGGCCTTGAACCTGCTAAGAACGATCAGACCCGAGGAAACAACGCCCAAACAGGCCTTGGACTTACTATTCACCCTAAAGGAATTGACCGACTGAGCAAAACGGCCGAGCAGCGGGTGGCTGCCTATTTCTCGCTCTCTTGAGCGAGAATCCTGGCCAATTGGCGGGCGGGCACATAGCCCGGCAGTATATTGCCTTTCTCGGTGACGAGCATGGGCGTTCCCGTGGCGCCCATTTGGGTTCCCAATGTGAGATGCTGGTCTACAGGATTATCGCACTGCCGGTTTTCGACAGCCTCGCCTCGTTTGGCCTTCGTCAAGGCCGCATTGCGATCGTCCGCACACCATACCGATACTGCCTTCTTGTATGACTCCGATCCTTCGCCGGCACGCGGGAAGAAGAGATAACGGATCTCGATGCCTTCCGACAGGTATTGGTCGATCTCCGAATGCAGCTTGCGACAGTACCCGCAGTCGATATCGGTAAATACATATAGCGAGTATTTCGAGCTCTTGGGCTTGAACACGATCATGTTGTCCAAACCGACTTTCTTCAGGGAACTGACGCGAGCGCCGGCCAGCTTACCTTCCGTTAAATCTTCGCGCGTCTTGATGTCTATCATCGACCCCTGAAACAGATACCGACCGTCCTCCGAAACGTAGAACAGCTTCGGCCCTACGACGACCTCGTAGAGCCCCGACATCGACGATGGCGTGATCGAGTCCGGCTTGACCCCGGGCAACACTTCCTTCAGCGCTTGCTCGATGGCTTTGTTGTCGGCTAGGGCCGGTCCGAAAAATAAGGCCGTCATGCCCAAAATTGCGCTGCCCCAATATGTCTTCATAGGTGTATCCGTGGAAGCTTCGGTTTCGATTCAAGTCAGTAATCGCTCGATGTCGAGAATGAATGCGAGACTCATCAAAGACAACAGAATAAACAAGCCGATTTGTTGAAAGAACGCTTGGGTCTGTTCCGATACCGGACTGCCCTTGACCGCTTCGATCAAGTAAAACAGGAGATGCCCACCGTCGAGCACGGGAATCGGCAACAAATTCAGCACGGCCAAACTGACGCTGACAATGGCAAGAAACTTGAGAAACTGATTAAAGCCGATGCTCGCCGATTTTCCGGCATACTGAGCGATGCTGATCGGACCGCTCAGATTTTCGATGCCCGCTCTGCCGACCAGCATCCGCCCAACCATCTTCAGAGTCAATGCGGAGTAGTCGGCGGTTTTTCCAACCGCCGCAGCGAACGCCGGAAGTACGCCCAAGCGATACTCTACCTGCATTTCATCAACAAGTTGCTCGGGGATCCGAACCGCGGCGCCTATCCTCCCGATACGGCCTTCCTCCGATTCGACCGGCACCGGGATTACCGAACGCGATAGACGCTGGCCACCACGATCCACAACCACTTCGAGCGAAGCGCCGGGATGGCTGCGTACATAGTCCACCCATTCCCGCCATGTTCGGATAGAGTTGCCGTCCACACTGAGCAGCCGGTCACCGGCCTGCAACCCGGCCTCCTCCGCCGCACCGCCCGGCTCGACCCTATCGATGACCGGCGGAAGTTCCGGCTCCCAGGGGCGTAAACCCAGTCGCTGGTACAAGCGATTCGGATGCTGAAGGAGTTCCTCCGGGACCGTCAGGGTGCGCTCCAGTTGCTCGCCATTCTTGGTTTTTACCAAAACGGAGATGGCCTCACCCTCCATGATACGCTCCAGCAGTTCGCCTATGGCGTGACTCCAGGTCGGTGTATTTTCACCGGCGACAGCTACGATCTCGTCGCCTTCCGCAAACCCGACCTGGGCCGCCAAAGAGTCGCTGGCAACCGGTCCCAAGACGGGGCGCACTCCAGTTTCCCCGATCATGAAAACCGCCCAGTAAATCAGGATCGCTAGGACGAAATTAAAAAACGGTCCCGCAAATACGATCGCCACTCGACGGATCAGCGGCTGACGATTGAAGGCGTAAGGAAGATCGGCCGGTGCTACCGGACCTTCCCGTTCATCCACCATCTTCACATAGCCGCCAAGGGGAAGTGCCGCCACAGTGAACTCGGTACTTTCGGGCGTTCTCTGCCGACGCCAGAGAATTTTCCCGAATCCCAAGGAAAACCGTAGGACCTTAACCCCCAATTTCCGTGCGGCCCAAAAATGGCCGAACTCGTGAAACGCGATTAGGATCGTTAACGCTACGATAAAGTAAAAGAGCGTATGCAGGAACGAAAACATGGGAGCGTTAATATACCGCTAACCGATTAACGTAAGACTCGGCTGCAGCGCGAGCGACGCGGTCCGCTTCGAGAACGGCATCGATTGTGTCGGCCGGCTCCGGCGCTATAGTCGCCATACAATGCCTGATTACCTCCGGGATGTGCGTGAATCGTATCTTAAGATCCAGGAACGACGCGACCGCTATTTCATTAGCGGCATTTAGCACGGCTGGCGTCGTTCCAGCCGCGCGAACGGCTTCATAAGCCAAGCTCAAGCACGGGAACCGCGTTTCGTCCGGCGCTTCGAAGTCCAACTGTCTGACACTGAATAGATCGAGGGGTTCCGCGCCCGATTCAAACCGCATCGGCCAAGCCAAGGCGTGAGCGATGGGGATGCGCATGTCGGGGCTACCCATTTGCGCCAGCAGCGTTCCGTCGACATACTCGACCAGCGAATGAATGACACTTTGCCGGTGAACGACGACCTGCACACGTTCTGGCGGCATGTCGAACAATAGGCAGGCCTCGATCACTTCGAGGCCCTTGTTCATCATGGTAGCGGAATCGACGGAAATTTTCCGCCCCATGACCCAATTAGGATGGGCGACGGCCTGGTCCGGCGTCACGTCGTCCAATTCATCCAAGGATTTACGCAAAAAAGGACCGCCCGAGGCGGTGAGCAAGATCCGCCGAATGCCGGCGGCCGATTGCCCAGCGCGATAATCTGCTGGCATGCACTGGAATATGGCATTGTGCTCGCTGTCGATAGGCAGCAGCCTGGCACCGGATTTGGCGATTTCGGCCATAAAAAGCTGGCCCGACATCACCAGCGCCTCTTTGTTTGCCAAGAACACCGTCTTGCCCGCCCGCGCCGCTGCCAACGTGGGCAGCAGTCCGGCCGCTCCGACGATAGCGGCCATGACACAATCCACTTCGGGCAACACGGCCACGTCTTCCAGGGACTTTGCGCCGCTTAACACTTCGATGCGCGGCAAACCGGCACCGCTCAAGCGCGCCCTTAGGTCCTCGGCCTGGACCTCACTGCGCACGACGACATACAGAGGATGGAAACGCAGACATTGTTCGTAAAGACGATCCAAGTTGTTGTTGGCGGTAAGCGCCACGACCCGGTAGAGGTCCGGGTGTCTTGCCACCACGTCGAGCGTACTGACGCCGATCGACCCCGTCGAACCAAGAATGCAAATACCTTTCATCTTACGGAGCCCCTTCGTCCGAAGGCGATCCCCTTTCGTTTACTTGACCTTCCTCCGTAGCCCTTTCGCTTGTTATCCCCTCGTCATCCGTTATCTCTTCGGCATCGTGAGGCGTTGTCTCTCCCGAGCTTTCCGCGGTCATTTCCTGCGGAATAATCACATTCGCTTCCAACTCCGCCGTCAAAAACACGCCCAATACCAATGAACCGACGTAAAAAACCGAAACCGCTGCCAGCAAGCTGTCGATACGGTCGAGGACTCCGCCGTGCCCCGGCAAGACAGAACCACTGTCTTTCACCCCGCGAACACGCTTCGCGAGGCTTTCGAAGAGGTCGCCGCAAACCGATGCCGCCACCGTGAACAAAGACAGGAAAACGAAATCTGCAAGCGAAATCGTTTCGAGTTTCGCGAAAATTCCTACCGCGACCGCCAATATCACGGTAACAAACAAGGCCCCATACACCCCTTCGACGGTTTTGCCGGGACTGATCGGTTCCAGCAACTTGGTGTGCCCCCAACGTTTGCCCACGAAATAGGCCGCCGCATCAGCCGACCAAATGAGCAGTACCAAATAAAGAACCTGTTCTTGGTGAAAATTCAACCGCAGCCAGACCATCAGGATCCAACCGGTGACGAGTACGAACGCACCGGCCGCCAACTTCGCGGCAAGCGGATATTCGATCTTGACCAAACGCTCGGGCATCCGGCGGAATGCGATTCCCCACAGAAACCACCAGGCCACCACGGGCCAATAAAACCACTCCGGCAACTCACCCGGTGCCCAGTCAATGGCGAAATACCGTGCGGCGAGCAGAAAAACGAGCACCACGCCGATGAAACCGAAGCGCGCCGGTAGACTATCGAGCCCGGAGAGATTCGCCCATTCCCAGGCGCCGGCCAGAATGATCACGCCCCAAAAAATAGCAAAACCGTCAGCCGGCAAAAACAAAATTGCGGCGATAATAAGCGGCGCTAGGAGCAAAGCCGTGATGACTCTATTTTTCAGCATAAGTGTCTCGTAGATGCCAAATTAACGGGATTCGTTTGTCTTAGTGCAAACGTTCTCTGAAACCAGCTCCTCGACCTGCTCGCTGGTACATCCGAAGCGGCGCTGTCGACTGGCATAATCCTTCAACGCAAGCTCGAGTGACTGATCGTCAAAATCCGGCCACAGAGCCGGTGTGAAATAGAGTTCAGTGTAAGCCAGCTGCCACAGCAAAAAGTTGCTGATTCTATGTTCACCGCCGGTACGAATGAAGAGATCGGGCTCCGGCAGATCCGCCAGCATTAGTTGCGATTCGAAGATATGCGCGTCGATATCGTCCGGACGCAGAGCGCCTTGCGCTACCCTTTCGGCCAGTGCGCGCGCGGCCTGCAAAATGTCCCAGCGGCCGCCGTAATTCGCGGCTATAGTCAGATTCAACTGGATATTTTCACGCGTGAGCCTTTCGGCAGCCGTAATCTTCTCCTGCAACGCGGGTGAAAACGCCCCCCGATCGCCGATCACTCGGAGACGCACGCCGTTCTCGTGAAGTTTCTCGGTTTCCCGCTCCAAGGTCGTCAAGAACAACTCCATGAGCAAGGACACTTCTTGCGGCGGACGGCGCCAGTTTTCGCTGCTGAATGCGAACAGAGTGAGCGCTTCGATCCGGCGTTTCAAACAGTGTTCGATGACTTTTCGCACGGCCGCTACTCCGGCGCGATGTCCGGCTGTACGCGGCAGAAAACGCTTTTTCGCCCAGCGCCCATTGCCATCCATAACGATAGCGATATGGCGGGGCAGCCGGTCATCGTCGGCAGGGTCAGCGGACACTTCCATATTTGGGTTCCGAACGGATCATCATTATGGGCAACGAGACGCCTCACCGCTCCTCAATGAAGCCGGTTTTGCCGGGGAGCACCATCGAATATCGATATTGATAGTAATCGGCGAAAAAGTCGAACCCGGGCACGAAGCGACTGTTTAAATCGCCAATAGGTCCGCTTCCTTTTCGCTGAGCAAGGCATCGACGTCTTTGACGTATTGGTCGGTCAATTTTTGAATCTGCTCTTGACTGCGGCGTTCTTGGTCTTCCGAGATCTGTTTTTCCTTCAATGCCGCCTTGAGCTCGTTATTGGCGTCCCGCCGGATATTGCGAATCGCTACCCGCGCATTCTCCGCCTCCTGGCGCACGACTTTGATCAGATCGCGTCGCCGCTGCTCGGTAAGCGGAGGCATGGGGACACGAATCACCGACCCCGCTGTCGAGGGATTCAAACCCAAGTCGGACGTCATGATCGCCTTTTCGATCGCCGGAACCATACTGCGTTCCCATGGGGTCACGGTCAGCGTACGGGCATCTTCGACCGCGACGTTAGCGGCTTGCGTCAACGGCACCTCGTTGCCGTAGTAAGACACCGTAATGTGATCCAAAAGACTGGGGTGAGCGCGGCCCGTTCTTATCTTGGCAAGTTCGTGCTTGAGCGCCTCGATACTTTTCTTCATTCGTTCCGTAGTCCGTTTCTGAATATCGTCGATCATGGTTACTTACCGGTTTTCAATTAAGGATCCAATATCTTCGCCCAGGACCACACGCATCACGGCACCTGGCTCGAACACATTCATCACCCTCAACGGCATGTTATGGTCGCGACACAACACCAGCGCCGTGGCGTCCATGACATTGAGGCGCTGGTCCAAAGCTTCGTCGTAGGTCAGCCGCGGGTAGAACCGCGCGCTGGGATCCTTGAGAGGGTCCGCCGAATAAACCCCTTCGACCTTAGTCGCCTTGATCAACAGCTCGGCATTGATCTCTATGGCGCGTAGGCTTGCCGCCGAATCCGTCGTAAAAAACGGATTACCGGTGCCTGCCGCAAAGATCACGACCCGGCCTTTCTCAAGATGCCGCACGGCACGGCGGCGAATATAATCCTCGCAAATTTGATTGATTTTCAAAGCCGACATGACGCGCACAGGCTGCCCGAGATTTTCCAGGGCATCTTGCATGGCAAGGGCATTGAGGACGGTCGCCAGCATACCCATGTAATCGCCGGTGACTCGATCCAAACCCTCCGATGCCTTTTCGGAACCGCGTATGATATTGCCGCCTCCGATGACCAGCCCAACTTGGACACCAATCCGGCACAAGTCGTTTATCTCATGCGCTAGACGTTTAATCGTCTGTGGGTCGATCCCACTTCCCTGTTCCCCCATAAGCGCTTCGCCGCTCAGCTTCAACAGAATCCTGGTATATCTTGGCGCGCTCATCGGTTCAACTCTTGATGTTATCGATTGTTTGATCCCCGAAACCCGGCGGAGGCGCTTTCGCGCCTCCGCCAAGCGACCGGCAGGTTTGGATTAGCTGCTCCGGACCTGCGCCATCACTTCTTCGGCAAAATTGCTTTCCGTCTTTTCGATGCCTTCGCCGACTTCGAAACGAACGAAACGTCCGACGCTCGCTCCACGGCTGCTAAGCAACTTACCTACGGTCTGATCCGGATCTTTGACGAAGGACTGACCGAGCAAGGTCACTTCTCCGAGGAACTTCCTGATCTTGCCCTCTACCATTTTCTCCACGATGTTAGCCGGCTTCCCCTCGGCTTCGGCCTGGGCCTTGGCGATTTCCCGCTCCTTGGCGATCGTTTCCGCGGGCACACTCTGTTCGTCTACGCACAGAGGATTGCTGGCGGCGATATGCATAGCGACATCCCGCCCCAGATCCTGATCACCGCCGATCAACTCCACCAGAACGCCGATCCGGGTCCCGTGCAGATAACTCGCGATAATCCCCTTTTCCGACACGACCCGATCGAACCTGCGAACATTGATGTTCTCGCCTATTTTGGCAACCATCGCCCGACGCGTTTCCTCCACGCTGGAACCGGTGGAAGGTATGACCGTGGCGAGCAATTCTTCGAGCGACCCTATGTTCGACTCCAATGCAGTTTGCACAACATTATCGGCAAATTGCACGAAATCATCGCCCTTGGCGACGAAATCGGTCTCGCAGTTGATTTCCACGATCACCGCGCGTTTATTATCAGCGCTCGTCTTTACGGAAATCCTACCTTCGGCGGCGGTGCGGCCGGATTTCTTGTCTGCCTTCGCAAGACCCGCTTTCCGCATGAGTTCCACCGCGGCCTCCATATCACCGTTGGCTTCTTGCAACGCCTTCTTGCATTCCATCATCCCCGAACCGGTGCGTTCGCGGAGTTCCTTCACCATTGCGGCACTGATATTCATTGACCAAACCTCATCTTCGATTGCTTATCATCGCTCATTCAAGCCGTTACGCTTATGAAAACGCCCCCTGAAGGAGGCGTTTCGAACATTTTCAGGCGCGGACGGTAAAGCGCGCGTCCCTATTCGGCATAGGCATCAGCCGCTTCCGCAGCAAAGTCCGAACTCGTCTCGGTATTCGACTCCATTTCTACAAATTCGTCCTCTCCTCCTGCAAAGTCCAAGCTGTGTGCCTTGCCTTGCAAGATGGCCGTCGCGGCGCTCTGCGCATACAGCTGAACGGCGCGAATTGAGTCGTCGTTGCCCGGAATGACGTAGTCGATGCCGACGGGACTATTGTTGGTATCAACGATGCCGACGACCGGAATACCCAGCTTTTTCGCTTCGTTGACGGCATTCTTTTCATAACCGACGTCCATAACGAACAACACGTCCGGAAGCCGGTCCATATCGCGAATACCACCCAAGCTATGCTCCAGTTTCTCGAGCTCGCGCATCATGCCCAGGGCTTCCTTCTTGTTGAACCGCTGCAAACGCCCGTCGTCCCGCATCGCTTCGAGCTCTTTCATGCGCGCGATGGACTGCTTGATGGTCTTGAAATTGGTGAGCATTCCGCCCAGCCACCGATAATTGACGTACGGCATGCCGCAGCGCTTGGCTTCGTCCTCGATGACCTTGCGCGTCGTTCTTTTGGTGCCGACGAAAAGAATTCTGCCCCTGTTGGCCGCCTGCTGCTCGAGGTACTTCATAGCCTCGTCGAACAGCGGCATGGTCTTTTCCAAATTGATAATATGGATATTGCTCCGCGCGCCGAAAATATACGGAGCCATCTTGGGATTCCAATAGCGAGTCTGGTGACCGAAATGTACGCCGGCCTCCAACATCTGGCGCATGGTAACATTCGACATTCAAATCTCCTGGTAGATGTCTGCCGGCTTGAACCGGCTGTGGGTTGAGCCTCCACGCATCCCGACCGGCGACCAAATCACCGGGACTTGGCACCCCGCCGAACGTGACGATGCGTGTGTGTTATTGCCAAAAATAGCAGCGCTTTATACCATAACTGGCTTTATTCAACAATGCGACCCCCTTCCCCGCGCCCTCGCTCGACCGAGCGCCACACGAGCCAACCTATCTCGCAATGAGCATCATCCTTAAAACGCCTGCCGAAATCGAGAAAATGCGTGTCGCCGGTCGACTAGCCGCCCAAGTATTGGAAATGATCGAGCCATTCGTGGTTCCCGGAGTAACCACCGAAGAGCTCGATCGAATCTGTCACGACTATATTGTCGACGTGCAGAAAGCCGTTCCGGCCCCGCTGAATTACAAAGGGTTTCCCAAGTCCATCTGTACGTCGGTGAACCATCAGGTGTGCCACGGCATACCCGGCCCGAAGAAGCTGAAAAACGGCGATATCGTCAACATCGACATTACCGTGATCAAGGATGGCTACCATGGAGACACCAGCAAGATGTTTCTCGTCGGCGAAGCGCCCATTCGGGCGAAGCGCCTAGTCAAAATCTGCCAGGAAGCCATGTATCTCGGGATTCAGCAAGTCCGTCCCGGCGGGAGACTGGGCGACATCGGCTTCGCCATTCAGCGCCATGCGGAATCACACGGCTATTCGGTCGTGCAAGAATTCTGCGGGCACGGTATCGGCCGGAGCTTTCACGAAGACCCGCAAGTGCTCCACTACGGCAAACCGAATACCGGAATGACGCTGGAACCGGGTATGATTTTCACCGTCGAACCCATGATTAACCTGGGCAAGCGCTACGTGAAAATACTTCCCGACGGATGGACGGCCGTGACCAAGGACCACAGCCTGTCCGCCCAGTGGGAGCACACGGTTTTGGTTACCGAGGATGGCTACGAAATCCTCACCCTGCGTCAAGAAGAGGCACACGCGATTGAAAACGGCCGACTCAAACTCGCCGGCTTATAACGATATCCTATCGTCCGCCGAGCGCATCAGGTCGCTTAGGGAACTTATTCAGCAAAATAACTCGAAACTAACCGAACGCTTCCATGCCGGCGTTCCGGCCGCCGAACTCATTCGCGCGCGCTCCGATTTCATGGATGAACTCTTAGGGGCGTGCTGGAACCATTTCCTCGGACCCGATGCCGAACGACTTGCCCTCATCGCCGTAGGCGGTTACGGAAGACGCGAACTGCATCCTCACTCCGATATCGACGTCTTGATTCTTCTCGATTTTCACGGCAGCGGCGCTGATCGGGGCGAAGAACCGCACTGTCGGCAAGGCTTGGCCGATTTCTTCAATTTACTGTGGGACATCGGACTCAAGCCCGCTCATAGCGTCCGTACGGTCGAGGAGTGCGTGGAACAGGCCCGGCAGGACCAGACCGTCATCACCAATCTGATGGAATCCCGTCTGCTCCTCGGCTCTTCGGCTTTGTTCAAAGAACTCTGGGCGCGCATCGGTCCCGAACATATCTGGCCGTCGCAGGAATTCTTCGAAGCCAAGATGGCCGAACAGGCGGCCCGCTATGCCAAGTACCACGACACGGCCTACAATCTCGAACCGAATATCAAAGAAGGTCCGGGCGGCCTCAGGGATATCCAAATCATCGGCTGGATCATCAAGCGCCATTACAACGTCTCGAACCTGAACGACCTCCTTCTGCACGGCTGGCTGACCGAAGCCGAGTACGCCGAACTTACGCAGGCTCAGCACTTCCTCTGGCAACTGCGCTTCGCCCTTCACACCTTGACCGGACGCTGCGAGGACCGCCTGCTGTTCGAGTATCAGAAGGATCTGGCCTACCAATTCGGATATCGGGACCCGGACATCAATCAGGCCGTCGAGCAATTCATGCAGCGTTATTTCCGCACCGTCATGGGCCTGGAACGGCTGAATGAAATGCTGCTGCAACTATTCAAGGAAGCCGCATTACATCGCGACGAGGACGCCGTCATCCTCCCGATCAACCGAAACTTCCAAGCGGTCAACAATTACATCGAAGCAATGCACCCGAACGTATTTCGGGAACACCCCCTGGCCTTGCTGCAAATCTTTTTGCTATTGCAGCAAAACGCAACCTTGTTAGGCATACGCGCCGCCACCATCCGGCTGATCCGTCAGCATCTCTACCTGATCGACGAGAACTTCCGCCGAGATCCCGAGGCCTGCCGACTCTTTATGGAAATCCTGCGTCAACCGGGCGGCATCACGCATCAACTGAGACGGATGAACCGTTACGGGATTCTGGCGGCGTACCTTCCGGCCTTCGGCCGCGTCGTCGGCCGCATGCAGTATGATCTCTTCCACGTTTACACCGTCGATGAACACACGCTTTTCGTCGTCCGCAATCTCAGACGATTCGCGCTGGAAAAACACAGAGCCGAGCATCCACTCTGCAACGAAATTTTCCAGATCATCGAAAAACCGGAACTCCTTTACATTGCCGGCTTGATGCACGACATCGCCAAAGGCAGCGGCGGCGATCATTCCATCGTCGGCGCGACTATCGCCGAGGATTTTTGCCAACGCCACGGTATCGGCCGTCGGGATACCGACCTGGTCAAGTGGCTGGTTCAGAACCATCTGCTCATGTCGATGACGGCTCAACGCAAGGACATCGGCGATCCCGACGTCATTCACGAGTTCGCAACCGCCGTCGGAGATCAAGACACGCTGAATTATCTCTATCTTCTAACCGTCGCCGACATTCGCGCCACCAACCCGAACCTGTGGAACTCGTGGAAAGACGCCCTACTCAAGGAACTCTACCTTACGACGCGCTGGACATTCCGGCGGGGACTCACCCGGCCGCTCGAACAACAGGAAAAAATCAACGCAGTCAAGACGGAAAGCCACGCCTTGCTGAGACGCCTCGGCATCAGCGACCGGACCATCGAAAAAGTTTGGCAAACGGTCAACGACGAATATTTTCTGCGCTACTTGGCGGAGGAGATCGCCTGGCATACGGTCGCCATCAGCGCCTGCAAGCCGGGGGATTTACCCCTGGTCCTGTTGCGCCCAGTCAGCCAACGGGGCAGCGCGGAGATTTTCCTGTACGCGAAAGACCAGGATTTCATCTTCGCCTGCAGCACGGCGGTCCTGGACCAACTCGGTCTGACCGTGTTCGACGCCAAAATCGTCACTTCCGCCGACGGCTACGTATTGAACAGCTACCACGTGCTCGAACAGACCGGGGAACCGATCGACGATCACTTGCGGCAGGCCCAGATCTGTAGCCGGCTGCGCGCCTGTCTGCTCCAGCCGAGCTGCGCTCCGCTCCGCGTTCACCGGCGCGAACCGCGGGGAATCAAACATTTCACGGTGCCCACTCAAATCTATTTTCACGACGACCCGCAAAACCGTTATTCGATTCTGGAACTGGTCGCCACCGACCGTCCCGGTCTTCTATCGAAAGTCGGCCAAGCTTTCCGGCAATGCGATGTTCGCCTTTACAATGCGAAAATTTCCACTATCGGCAGCCGAGCGGAAGACATTTTCTACATCACCGACCAACAGGACCATCCGCTTAGTAGCGAGCGCCAAAAGCGCCAGCTGAGCGAAGCGATCGTCGCGCTGGTCGGGACAAATTAAATCCGTTTTTCGTATCGGATTCAGAGAAGAGGGCACACTGGTTTTTTTGACAAAAACTCGTGTTATGCTTGCCGCGACTGGTGAACGGGCCATCCTTTTTGGACGCTTGTTTCCAAGCATTATCGGAGGATAAAGCCATGCCGACGGCTGCAGATCCGCTGATCGAGAACTGGTACCAAGATGCCGAGACCGGAAGATCGTTTCGCGTCGTCGCAGTAGACGAGGAAAACGACGCCATCGAAATTCAGTATCTCAACGGCGATCTCGGTGAATTCGATTTTGCCTCTTGGTACGAGTCGCCGTTCGTGCCCATCGAACCCCCTGAGGACTGGAGCGCCCCATTCGACGACGTGGAAATCGATGACCTCGGCTACACCGATCTGGATTTGTACGAGCCCGAGCAGCGGGATCTCACGTTGGACGATTTTCTAAACGAAGGCGAGGAGCGCTAAATTCCGCACAGCTCCATCCGTGTCGTCATCCGGGACGATCACGATTCGATAAACGCCCTGTAACGCTCCATGAGTCCGAACGTCTCGGCCACCGGCTTGCAGGTCAGATAACCACGGTGAGTGTTTACGGCCTTGGCAAACCCCGGATCATCCCGCAACGCCGCCAAACCCTGGTTGGCCAACGGCAGGATATACGGAAAGCTGGCCTCGGTGAGAGCAATCGTAGATGTTCTGGGATAGGCTCCCGGCATATTGGTCACGCAGTAATGGATGACGCCGTGTTTCTCGTAAACCGGTTCCGAGTGCGTAGTCGGCCGTGACGTCTCGACGCACCCGCCCTGATCGATGCTGACATCGACGATCACGGAACCGGGCTGCATCGATCTGACCATCTCTGCGGTCACCACGTAGTCCGCCCTGGCACCATGCCGCAATACGGCGCCGACGACCAAATCGGCTTCGCGTACATGACGCGCGACAGCGTCCGGTTCCGACGCAAAAAACGCGATATCCGCTGCGATTTCACGCCGTATCCGCTCGCCTTTGGCCTTGTCGATCCCGGCAACCGAAACCTCGGCTCCGAGTCCCCAGGCCGTTTGAGCAGCGTGATAAGCCACGACACCGTCGCCTACAATCAAGACTTGTCCATGGCGCATTCCCAGAACCCTACCGAGTTGAACACCCCTACCGCCATTGAATTCGGCCAGATAATAGCCGCCGATCAACGCCGCCATGTTGCCCGCGACGGCGCTCATAGGCGCAAGAATCGGCAGTCGGCCGAACTCGTCCTCCAATGTTTCGTAAGCCAACGCCGTTGTGCCGCGTTCCAGCAGGACCTCGGTGAGCGAGCGGGGAACTCCCGCGAGGTGGAAGAAGGTAAACACAATCTGATTTCGGAGGTAGTCGTACTCCGACTCGATGGGTTCCTTGACCTTGAGAACCAAATCGGAATTCCATGCATCCTCGACCCCGCAAATACGGGCGCCCGCCCGAAGGTATTCTTCATCCTTGAATCCGGAACCAAGGCCGGCATTCGTTTCAACCGCGACTTCATGCCCTGCCTCGACGAGTATCGACACATGGCGCGGCGTCAGTGCGACGCGATTCTCGTTGTTCTTGATCTCTTTGGGTACCCCGACTTTCATGGCAGTGCGCAGCTCGACAGATTTTGAAACGTCTTAACGATTGTATATGCACCGAGGCAAAAACATTCTCGAAACGGCTTCGGCCGGTTCCAGAACCGGCCGTAACCGAGGCTGCACCCTCCGATCGAGGCCAAGCACCTTGCCTCGAGCGGTCGATCGCAAGAAACAACTGCGGACGCGTGGGCATCACCGCCCGCCCAGAGCGAGCATAGTAGCCCGACTGGATCGATTGCTTATGCTGTGCGAGGCGAAGATCCGTGCTTCCGCGTCGATGCCCGCGTGCTAATTCGCGCCGGCACGCGAATGCGAGATCGGAAGACTCTGATCGCTCGCGCTCACCGGCGCCACTCGGCAACCAGCTTAAGGCACTCCCGACGCCACTGGCAATCGAGTTCCCGGCACGACATGCGATCTTCGGACAAGAAACATGCGACTTTACCCCTGGCGCGTTGGATTGCCCATACGAGTTGTTTTTCTGTGCGGAAATATTCCAGATCTCGGATACCCTCGTGACGGGCGATATCCAAAAGCTCTGCAGCGATCATTAATTTCTCCTTAGGTTCAATACATCAAAAAGCAGCGCGATTCAGCGCCTCCATGTCCTTGGGTCGGAATTCATCGACTTATCAAGAGCGCCTAATTCTCCTTTCTAGCTTGAATGAAACATTCTTCCCGCCATAAACAGCCAAATTGATCGCAAGTCGCATCGCGAGCCGTACCAAAACAGTCGAAATTTCCCTCGACGATCTGTATCTTTCGGATCAGATCCCGTTTGCTCAGACGGCCTGGAGCCAAGCCCATACGCTTAGCGATCGCGCGAACTTCATCGACACGCATAACGAGACTCCTCCGAAAATCGACTCAATTCTGAGATATGAATTTGATGAATGCGTTACAACGACGGCGCCCGCCTCGTTAAACTCGGCCAACAAACGCCTTACGATCCTTTAAGCAACATGCGTGCCGCATAATCGGCGGCACCCATCAAGCCTGTATGGGAGTTCAATGCGACGCGAACCGGAACGGCGGAAAGAAACTCCGAAAGCCGGCCTTTAGCACTGAAACCTTGCATGAAAGAACCGTCTTGAAGCGCCGGTAAAATCTTCGGCGCGATTCCGCCGCCGACCAAAACACCGCCGGTGGCGAAACACCTCAAGGCCAAATTACCGGCCTCCGCACCAAAAATGCGCGCGAACAGGTCTAACGCGCCACGGCACAGCCTATCGCCGTCACGCAACGCACGCGTGCTGATTTCGCGAGCGGGGTCGTCCGCATTCTTTATCGAGGCGTCCAATCCGGGCGATTCCGGTGCCTGTCTCGTATCCCGGAGGTATTCGTAGACATTGACGAGCCCCGGACCCGACAAGACGCGCTCATAGCTCACATGCCCGCCGAACTTGTTCCGCAAATAAACGAGCAAACCGTCTTCCAGCGCATCGTTAGGCGCGAAATCCCCATGTCCGCCTTCGGTCGCCAAGGCGTGGTAGAGGTGACCGTCCCAGTACAATATGGCCTGACCGAGGCCGGTACCGGCCGCTATGACGGCTCGATTGCCGGTTGCGGGCACCGCGCGCGGATTTAGCTCCACCCACTCGTCCGGCCGCAGCCAAAGCAAACCCAAGGCCATGGCCTGAAGATCGTTCAACAGCTTCACCTTAGGTATACCCAGCAGGGCTATCAGGCGCTTCTCGTCGATCAACCACGGCAGATTGGTGGTTCGGCAGCGGCCGTCGACGACGGGACCCGCGACACCGAAGCAAGCAGCACCCAGCGACTCACGTCCGCTGCTCAAGAAATCTTCGACAATGTCTTCGAACGAGTCATATCCCGCACTTGGATAAGTCGCCTCCCTCACGATCGTCGCGGGCAGCCCTTCCAGCCCCCCGTCATATAACGCAAGGATCGTTTTTGTTCCACCCACATCGCCGGCCAACAGCATGATCGCCCTCCCTGCCATTTAGGAGAGATCAATAAAACCGGTACTCGTGAAACGTACTGACTTTCCCGTTCTTGTCGAAAATCAGCACGGCGAATGGATCTTTTTTTCCGCCCATTTCCATACCGGGGGTGCCTGCCGGCATGGCGGGAACGGTCAATCCCGACGCCTCGGGCCTGGTTTGCAGCAGCTTCTGGACATCCGCGGCCGGAACATGGCCCTCGATCACGTAACCATCGACCGACGCCGTGTGGCAGGACTGCAGATTGTCCGGCACGCCGAGTTCCTTTTTGATCCTGTCCATGTCGTTAGACTTGATATCACGCACGACAAAGCCATGTTTTTTCATATGTTCCAGCCATTTTCCGCAGCAACCGCAGGTAGGGCTGCGGTAGACCGTCATTTCCACCGGCTTTTCGAGAACCGGGACGTCTTCGTCCCATACGCTCTCCTCGGCATGAACCGAAAATGCAGACAGAACTACCGCCGTCAACGTCAAACGCAAAAATTCCATTGATCACTCCAGGTTCAAAACGTCTCACCGTTCAAAGTGGCGACCACCGAGCGCGAGCCGCCACGATCGCGGTGTTCGCCTAGATAAATCCCCTGCCAGGTACCCAATAACAAGCGTCCATCGCCGACTGGAACTGTCACGCTCGAACCCATCAGGCAGGATTTGATGTGGGCCGGCATGTCGTCCGCCCCTTCCAGGGTATGGGTGTAATGGGCCAATCCGTCGGGCGCCAGAGTCCTTAGATGAGTTTCGAGGTCACGCCTCACGCTTGGGTCGGCATTTTCGTTGAGCACCAACGACGCGGAGGTATGTTGAACAAAAAAATGAGCGATGCCGATGCGGAATTTTCTCAGTTCTGGCAAGAACCCCAACAGTTCTTCGGTGATGAGATGAAATCCGCGCGGCCTGGGTTTTAATGTAATTCGTTTTTGCAGCCACATTTGGTCGGTGAGATGTGTTATGGATTGTGATTATGGAGCCACCATAACCAATCCGTCGAAGGGCGTAAATACGAGTTTTCCTGACTTGATTGCGGCCCCGGAAAAACTAGCGGTGAATCGGAAACGCTCAAAACACGTTCGCCGCCGCATTGAAAACTGACCCAAATTTCGTTCCTCAGTTCCAAGCAGAAACCTTGTACCGATTCGATCGCCGCTGACGGTCTAACCCGGCTGGCGATACAATATAAGGCCGTTTCTTATCCCAATCTAAACTCACCCTCATGCGCACTAGCCAATTTCCGCTCAACACCATCAAGGAAACCCCGGCCGACGCCGAAATCGTCAGCCATAAACTGATGCTGCGTGCCGGTTTGATCCGCAAGCTTGCCGCCGGCCTTTACACTTGGCTCCCCTTGGGACTGCGCGTACTCCGTAAGGTGGAAAACATCGTCCGCGAGGAAATGGATCGCAGCGGCGCGCTGGAAGTGCTCATGCCGGCGGTACAACCCGCGGAGCTTTGGCAGGAATCGGGCCGCTGGGACATGTTCGGCCCCGAACTTTGCCGATTCAAGGATCGCCACGAGCGGGATTTCTGCCTCGGGCCCACTCACGAGGAAATCATCACCGATCTGGTCCGCACTGAGATCAAGAGCTACAAGCAACTGCCGGTCAACTTTTATCAGATTCAAACGAAATTCCGGGACGAGATCCGCCCCAGGTTCGGCGTCATGCGGGCCCGCGAGTTCCTGATGAAGGACGCCTACTCGTTCCATCTCGACAAGGACTCCTTGCAGGAAACCTACGACCGAATGTACGAGACGTACTCCCGCATCTTCGAACGCCTGGGATTGCAATTCCGCGCCGTGCTGGCCGATACCGGAGCCATCGGCGGCAGCATGTCCCACGAGTTTCACGTACTGGCGGAATCCGGAGAAGACGCCATCGCCTTTTCCGACCAGAGCGATTATGCCGCCAACGTTGAAATGGCCGAAGCCGTCGCTCCCACCGAGAAGCGCAAGCCCGCGAGCCGCCCCATGGAAAAGGTCGCGACGCCCGGCAAGACCAGCATTGCCGAAGTGGCGGAGTTCCTCAACGTCCTGCCCGAAAACATCGTCAAGGCCATCGCCGTGATGATCGCCAAACGCGATCTCGATCGCGAATGGGAAGAGTTTTGCCTGTTGCTGCTGCGGGGCGACCATGAACTCAACGAAGTCAAGGTCGGTAAGATCCTCGGCGATTTCCGCTTCGCCACCGACGATGAAATCGAGCAGCACATGGGCTGCCGGGCCGGCTACATCGGTCCGGTCCAAATGACCGGCGCGAAAGGAGCCATCAACATCGTTGCGGATCGCGCCGTACCGCCGATGAGCGATTTCGTCTGCGGCGCCAACGAAAAAGGATTCCATCTCGTCGGCGTCAACTGGGACCGCGACCAGCCGACGCCCCGGCATGTTCACGACCTTCGCAAAGTCCAAGAAGGCGATCCCAGCCCGGACGGCAAGGGAAATCTGCACATCGCCCGCGGCATCGAAGTCGGTCATATTTTCCAGCTCGGCACCAAGTACAGCGAAGCGATGCAGGCCACAGTGCTGAACGAAGAAGGAAAAAGCCAGGTGCTGATCATGGGCTGCTATGGCATAGGCGTGTCGCGCGTGGTCGCCGCCGCCATCGAGCAGAATCATGACGAACGGGGAATCATTTGGCCGGAAGCGCTCGCGCCGTTCCAGGTCGCTCTAGCCCCGGTCAACATGCACACATCGGAACGGCTGCGAGAAGTTGCCGAGCACTTGTATAGCGCTCTCCTGAGCGAAGGCATAGACGTCCTGTTCGACGACCGAAAAGCTCGACCCGGCGTCATGTTCGCAGACCTCGAGTTGATCGGCATTCCGCACCGTATCGTAGTCAGCGAGCGCCTGATCGAATCGAATCAGGCGGAATACAAAGGCCGGCGCGACGCCGAAGCGATTCAAATTCCGCTCGAGGAGGTCGCGCCTTTCCTTCGCGCGCGGCTGAACGGTATCGGTTGAACGGAGTCCGCGCAGGGATGCCGAAACGATCCATCTCTGGCGTACCCGCCCGGCAAGTTGGAACCTCGGCCATATCCTCTTATACTATGCGCCGCTTTTTCGTCGGCAAGGCGCTGAATTTTGGAACCGAATAGTCCGGCATGAATCCCCATTTGCAAAAACTACAGCCCTACCCGTTCGAGAAGCTGTCCGAACTCAAGCGAGGAATCACGCCGCCGGCTGACAAGCCTCATATCGCGTTGTCGATAGGGGAACCCAAGCATCCGACGCCGCACTTCATTGCCGAGAGCCTGATCGCTCATCTTCACGGTCTGGCCAATTATCCCGCTACCAAGGGGCTCCCGGAACTGCGCCGAGCGATCGCCGATTGGCTGTCACGCCGTTTTTCCCTGCCTTCCGAAAGCGTGGACCCGGAACGCCACATCCTGCCCTGCAATGGGACCCGCGAAGCGCTATTTTCCTTCGCCCAGTGCGTCATCGACGCTTCCAAACGACCGCTGGTGCTGATGCCCAATCCGTTTTATCAGATTTACGAGGGGGCAGCCCTGCTGGGCGGCGCGGAGCCTTATTTTCTCAATGCGACACGGGAAACCGGCTATTTGCCGGACTTCGAATCGGTGCCGGACGGGGTCTGGAAGCGTTGCCAGCTGATCTACATCTGCTCTCCCGGCAACCCCTCGGGAGCCGTCATCGGAACCGAGATACACCGAAGACTCATTAATCTGGCGGAGCGCTACGGTTTCATCATTGCGTCGGATGAGTGCTATTCCGAGTTGTATCTGGACGAATCGGCTCCGCCACCCGGCTTGCTACAATCCGCCCATGTCATGGGCAATACGGAGTTCAAGCGCTGCGTCGTGTTCCATAGCCTTTCCAAACGCTCCAGCGCGCCTGGACTCAGATCCGGTTTTATTGCCGGAGACGCGGAGATCGTGACCCTGTACCAACACTATCGCACCTATCACGGCTGCGCCCTTCCGCTGCCGGTGCAGCACGCGAGCATCAAAGCCTGGCAGGACGAAAAACATGTCGCGGAGAGCCGGGCGGAGTACAGGCGGAAGTTCTCGGCCGTGTATCAGGTTCTGAAAGAACTACTGGACGTGTCGCTGCCGCCCGGCGGGTTTTATCTCTGGCCCGACACGCATCGCGACGACCGTGAATTTGCGCGGAATCTCTATGCCCGCCAGAACGTAACAGTGCTGCCCGGCAGTTTTCTGTCGCGCGAAGCGCACGGAGTCAATCCCGGCCAAAACCATGTCAGGATAGCCTTGGTCGCCCCTTTGGAGGAATGCGTGGAGGCCGCCCACCGCATTCGGGAGTTCACTCAATTGTTGTAAGTCGAAAAGTAAAGCCATGTCCTTAGAAAACATCATCAACGAAGCCTTTGAAGACCGAGCCCAGCTCACCCCGACCTCGACCAGCGCCGTGATCCGCGACGCCGTTCAGGAGGCCCTGGCACTGCTTGACAGCGGGCGCGCACGGGTCGCCGAGAAGAAGAACGGGGACTGGGAGGTCAATCAATGGCTTAAGAAAGCCGTACTGCTGTCCTTCCGAATCGCCGACAATCGGATGATGGAAGGCGGCGAGACCAAGTACTTCGACAAGGTAGAACCGAAATTCGGCGGCTTCAGGCCGGAACATTTCGCCGCCATGGGCGCCCGCGTAGTCCCGCCAGCCACCGTCCGACGCGGCGCCTACATCGGCCCCGGCGTCGTGTTGATGCCATCTTTCGTCAACATCGGCGCTTACGTCGATGCCGGCACGATGGTGGATACGTGGGCTACCGTGGGCTCCTGCGCCCAGATCGGCAAGAACGTTCACCTATCCGGCGGCGTCGGTATCGGCGGCGTTTTGGAACCCTTGCAGGCCGCGCCCACTATCATCGAGGACAACTGCTTCATCGGCGCCCGCTCGGAGATCGTCGAAGGTGTCATCGTCGAAGAGGGCTCGGTCATCTCCATGGGCGTATATATCGGCCAGAGCACAAAGATTTACAACCGCATGACCGGCGAAATCACTTACGGACGCGTACCGGCTGGCTCGGTGGTGGTACCCGGAAGTCTACCTGCGAAGGACGGAAGCCACAGCCTTTACTGCGCGGTGATCATCAAGCAGGTGGACGAAAAAACCCGCAGTAAAGTGGGCATCAACGAACTGCTGCGCGACTGAATTTCGCAATGGGCAAACCCATTCGGGAGAGTCCCATGTCAACAAAGAGGTAATAACATGAAGAAAAGCCTGTTTCTGAGCTTCGCCCTATTGTTTTCCGCCGGTGTCTTCGCCTCCACGGATCATTACATCCGGCGCGAGGGCGACCATGTCCAGCATCTCAAGATCCGCAAGTTCGGGGACGAACTCAAGGTGACCATGGACGTGGATTTCGAGCCGACCGGCTCGGCTGAGGAAGGTCGGAGATCCTGCTCCGCGGAAATTTCAGGCGAAGCCAAGGCAGTCAGTGAAAACGAGATCGTACTGAAAAAACAGGCGGAAGGTGAAGCTCACTACTGCTCGTTGAGGATCTTGCTGACCAACGACGGTGCCAAGGTCGAGCAGTCGCCCGATTGCAAATATTTCGTTGCGGGCATCTGCCATTTCGACAGCGAAGGGCAGGAACTGATCAAAGTCAAATGACCGTTTGAACGGCCACGTAATCGAGTAGGGGACGGGGTCACCCCCGTCGCCCTCTCACACCACCGGACGTGCG
>DYIL01000021.1 GCA_020723665.1 Methyloversatilis universalis | reverse complement strand
GTGCCCAAAGACGAATGCGTCGGGAACACATTTGGACGCGCGGAGCGCGCCCGCAGGGTTCGCGCCAGGAAAGGTTGGGATCAGCGAGCCATAGGGGACGATTCAACAATGCGGTACAGCTGATTAGAAAATGCTTTAAGCATTCCATCTCAAATCCAATACTTCGCAAAAAGTATCAAATGCGCCAGTAAGCGCTGCCACAAAGGCCGGTGCGGGTAGACCGACGGTGAAATTTCCTTGGAATGCTTCAGATCTTTCAGAAATGCCTGTACCAAGGCCGCCTTCGTATCGGCTCCGCTCAGCACGTAATCGACCTCCAGGTCGTGACGAAGACTCCTGGAGTTCATGTTGCTCGAACCCACCGTCATCCAGTCGTCGATGATGATGGTCTTGGCGTGCAGAACGCCCGGCTGGTACTCGTAAATTTTTACCCCGTGATCCAGCAGACTTCCGTAGAATGTCGCCGAGGTCCATGGCATGAAAAAAACGTCGGATACCGACGGCAGGATGATGCGCACGTCGACTCCTCGTTTCGCAGCGCGGTTGATCTCGCGCAGGAGCCGCTCATCCGGAACGAAATAGGCGTTGGTGATCCAAATTCGCCGCTTGCTTCGGCCGATCCGCCTGAGAAGTTCCCGCATGCGCGCGCGGCGTTGCCGCCGGGTATCGTTCAGGCGGAACGGCGACCGCGTCGGCAGGCGGCGACCGAGAGGGCGCCAGCGCCAGGGATTCCAGGCGCGCCGAAACGCCTGCTCCAGCGGCCAGGTGTCCACGTTCTCCACGCGAACCGCGGTGTCCCGCCACTCTTCTCCGCCGTTGGCGGTGGGCAGGTGAATGGCGCAGATATTGAAACTGCCGATCCAGGCGATCTTCCGGTCTATCGTGCACACTTTCCGGTGATTGCGGTTGTTGATCCGGGTCAACAGCCGCAAAAATCGCGGCGACACCGCCCGTCCCCCGGCCATGTGCCGCCAATGACGGAAAAACCAAGGAATCGGGTGGAATATCCGAAACGGAAAACCAGCCTCCTCCAGCGCCGCGAGCGGACGGCCATCGGCCAGCGGCAGTCCCACGCCGTCTACCAGCAGGCGCACTCTAACACCCCGCTGATGGGCATGGCTCAAGGCAGCAATGAAAGCGCGCCCGACGGGGTCCAATTCGAAAATATAGGTTTCGAGCTGAACCTCCCGGACGGCCGCGTTGATGTCCCGCACCAGATCGATAAAGAACTCGTCTCCTCGGACATAAAGCCGTTCTTTGACTACCGATGCCGTTTCGGTAGCACAGCGGCGAGGCTCGACGGAAACCGCTCTCGAGTCAGCGAACGCAGAAAACATGGGGAAACCGACGCCCATTTCCTTTATTTCCTGAATACGCCGCTATGACGGATTTTCACCGGATGATCGAAGAAAGTCTTCGAGCTCGGCCAGCGTGCGGATAGGCGCAAGACACGTCATACCGGAACAAACATAAGCGATTTCCCCCGACCCTGCCTTGCGTTCGGCCAAAATGCCGGGCAAAGATGCTTCCTCGGCGGATATCGCGAACACCAGGCGTTGCGTCGCAGGCGCGGCGCGGACCGCCGCCGTCCAGGTCCGAAGACCTTCCGGTCTCCCCCGCAACACGATGAATTGCGGCGGATAGAGCCATTCCAGCGCGGCGTTCAGCAAGGCGCCGTGGGCCTGGGGATATCGGCGGATCGAAGACGTGGCGGCCTTCAACGTACGTTCCGCAGCCCCGGTGTACCGGTGTTCGCCCACCAAATGACCGAACTGCAGCAACACCCGTGCTGCGATACCGTTCCCTGAAGGCATGGACTCATCCATCAGCGTTTTCGGCCTCTGAATCAGATCCTCGTGGTCGTCGGAAGTGAAGAAGAATCCTCCATACGCCCGGTCTTCGAAGCGGGCGAGAAGCCGGTCGGCCAGTTTCAGGAGCCATTCCAGCCGCTCCGTTCGCCATTCACATTGCAACAATTCCACACCGGCATCGAGCACGAAGGCATAATCGTCCAAATAGCCGTTGAAGCGAGCCTTGCCGTCCTTGTACGTCGCGAGGAGCCGGTCATCCTCGACGCCAAGCCGGAGACGCAAAAACTCGAACGCGCGGTCTGCCGCGTCGATCCAATCTCGGCGCTCCAGCAGTCGGCCGGCAGAAGCCAGACCCTTGATCATCAGCCCATTCCAGGCCGTCAGAACCTTGTCGTCCCGTCCCGGCCGGATCCGCTTTTCGCGCGCCCGGAACAGGGTTGCCCGAGCCGATGCCAGTCGGCGCTCCGCATCCTCGACATCGATGCCCAAATCGGCGGCCACCTCCGCTAGCGGCTTTGCCACATGCAAATGCCAACGGCCCTCGAAATTGGGGCCTCGATCCAAACCGTAATAGGGCTCAACGACGGCGTATTCTTCGGGCGAGAGTAAATCTTTGATTTCCGTCCGATTCCAAACGTAATACTTGCCCTCTTCTCCCTCCGAATCCGCGTCGAGACTCGAGTAGAAGCCGCCTTCCGGCGACTGCATCTCGCGTATGACCCACGCCGCCGTCTCTTCGGCGATCTTCCGGAACAAGGGGTCTCCGGTCGTCCGCCAGGCCTCGGCGTACAAGGACAGAAAAACGCCGTTGTCGTACAGCATTTTTTCGAAATGCGGGATTTCCCACGCGGCGTCCACCGAATAGCGGGCGAATCCGCCCCCGATCTGATCGTAAATCCCGCCCTCCGCCATCCGAGTGAGCGTCGTCGTCACCATTTGAAAGGCCGCGGCGTGCTCGTTCGGATTCCGACGCCACAAACGCAGCAGAAATTCCAGATTGGACAGCTGGGGAAACTTCGGGGCATCCCCAAATCCGCCGTTGACGCTGTCGAAGCCGGCCTCCAGTTCACGTTTGGCCTGAATCAGAGTGCTCAGGTCCGGAGCTTCGGAAGCCTCCGCTTGTCTAACGGATTGCAGGATCGCGGCAAAAGACCTGCCGTCGTCATCGAGATCTTGTTTGTGCCGACGATAGTAGTCGGCGACCTGTTCCAGCAAGGAACGGAACGACGGCAGTTGATAGCGGGCGGTATTCGGGAAATAGGTGCCGCCGAAGAACGGTAACTGATTGTGTGGATTGAGAAACATGGTCAGCGGCCAGCCGCCGGGACGGCGGGTGATAATTTGATGCGCTAGCTGATAGATCTTGTCCAGATCGGGCCGTTCCTCGCGATCCACCTTGATATTGACGAACAGCTCGTTCATCACCGCCGCAGTCGCCTCGTCCTCGAACGATTCGTGGGCCATGACATGGCACCAGTGGCAGGCCGAGTATCCGATGGACAGCAAGATCGGTTTGTCTTCCTTGCGGGCTTTGTCGAGCGCCTCGTCGCCCCAGGGATACCAGTCGACCGGATTGTCGGCATGCTGCAGCAAATAGGGACTGGTTTCGGAGCTTAGACGGTTTTTGTGAACGGAGACCATGAGACTGCACCTTATCTGGCGCCGGAATACGGCGGGTCGACCTTGATCGGCAGCAACGGTCGTCACGGGCCCGGCATTCGAGCCTATACCCGTTTGCTACCTTAAGATTAGTTTGACACTCAATCAACGGAAGAGTCATCGTGGCTACGACAACATTTTCCCCGTACGGAAAGCGGCCTTTCTTCGTCGCCCATCCGGCGAAACGATCGGTCCATGCGTCACCATTGATCACGCCGTTCGACTTCGTCGGGAATCTTAGAACCGCCGAGGGAGCGACCATCCGGTACGGCATCGCCCGCCCCGCCAATGGCGTGAAGCTGGGATCTGTGCTGCTGCTCCAGGGCCGCGCCGAATGTCTGGAGAAATATCGCGAAATCGTCGAGGGCCTTACCGCGAGAGGCCTCTGCGTCTATTCGTTCGACTGGCACGGGCAGGGAATGTCGGATCGCTACCCGAATGGCCGAAAGAAAGTCGACGTGAAGTCTTTCGACGATTACCTTGAGGATATCGCTTTGTTTGTCCGGGAAGTGTGGTGCTTTCCGGAGGCGAACCGGTATATCATAGCCCACTCCACCGGTGGACATGTCGCTTTGAGATTCATGGCGGAACGGCGCCTGAAAGTCGACGGCGCTCTCCTTTGTGCGCCGATGATCGATCTCAAGACCAAGGGCTGGCCGCGCTGGTTCGCACCGATATTGGTCGGCGCCGTTGCACGCCTGGGATTCGCGGACTGCCAGGCTCCAGGAGAAAGGCACCACCTGCCGTCGCTGCGCCGGTTCGACGGCAACGCGCTGACCAGCGACCCCAAGCGCTTCCGGATTCTGCCGGAACTCGTCAAGTCCAATCCGCAACTGGAACGCCGCGGCGCGACTTACCGCTGGGTGAGTTCGGCATTCGCCTCGATCGCCAAGCTAAACGCGCCCGGCGTCGCCGAGTCCATTACCACGCCGGTGACCATCCTGATCGGCGATCACGACCGAATCGTCGATGTTGGTGCGGCGCGACGTTTCACGCACCGACTGCCGAACGGCCGACTGCGGCTGCTGAAAGGAGCGCGTCACGAAATCATGATGGAAAACGACGCGATTCTGAAACAGTTCTGGTGCGCTGTGGACGCCATGACCGGAACGGGGCGGACGCATCTGAAAACCGCCGCGGGGCTGTGACGATCGTTTGCAATCGGCTCGGCCGCGGAAGCCGCTTGGCGCCGCCTCGACCCTTCGACACGATTCCGAATAGGCTCGCCCCGGCGAAACGGCGCTAAGCTCCGTTCTATTGAACCAGCGCCAAAAGAACGCCCGCCGCCACCGCAGAGCCGATGACCCCCGCCACATTCGGGCCCATGGCATGCATGAGCAGGAAGTTGTACGGATTGCTCTCCTGCCCGACCTTGTTGGCGACACGGGCGGACATCGGCACGGCGGAAACTCCGGCTGCTCCGATCAGAGGATTGATTTTATGTTCGCTGAGCTTGTTCATCAGCTTCGCCATCAGCACGCCCGCCGCAGTACCGAAGCTGAACGCGATCGCCCCCAGCACCAGAATGCCCAAGGTCTCCGGCCGCAAGAACTGGGCTGCGCTGAGTTTCGAGCCAACCGAAAGGCCGAGAAAGATCGTGACGATATTGATCAGCTCGTTTTGCGCCGTCTTGCTCAAACGTTCGACGACGCCGCATTCGCGCATCAGGTTCCCCAGAGCGAACATGCCGATCAGAGGAGCCGCCGACGGCAACAGCAACGCGGTGAGAACCAATAGAACCACCGGAAAAATGATCTTCTCCTTGCGGCTGACGATCCGAAGCTGGGCCATCTCGATCAAGCGCTCCTCGGGCGTGGTCAAGGCGCGCATGATGGGAGGCTGGATCAGCGGCACCAAAGCCATGTAGGAATAAGCCGCCACCGCGATCGCGCCCAAGAGTTCAGGCGCCAGCTTGGAGGCGACGTAAATCGCCGTGGGCCCGTCCGCTCCGCCGATGATCGCGATGGCAGCGGCGTCCTTGAGCGTGAAGGCAAGGCCCGGAACCAGATTCAGCGCCAAGGCCCCGAACAAGGTCCCGAAGATCCCGAATTGCGCCGCCGCTCCCAGAAGTAGGGTCTTGGGATTCGCCAGCATGGGACCGAAATCCGTCATCGCCCCTACGCCCATGAAAATGAGCAAAGGGAAAATGCCCGTCTTGATCCCGTAGTAAAGATAGGACAGCAGCCCCCCTTCCTCGGCGATCCCGGCCACCGGTATATTGCTCAACACGGCGCCGAATCCGATGGGAAGCAGGAGCAGCGGCTCGAAACCCTTGCGTATGGCCAGAAAGATCAGGACAAAGCCGACGCCCATCATGAGCACCTGACCGATCAGGAAATTGGACAGTCCGGTGCTCTGCCACAGTTGGATAAATCCCTCCATCGGCTACCTCATCCCAGGGTCAGCAAAACGTCGTTGGCGGCTACGGTGTCTCCGACCTTGACCGCGATGTGCGACACCGTACCTCCCACGCGCGTGCGGACCTCGGTCTCCATCTTCATGGCCTCCATCACGACCACGACTTCGCTTTCCGCCACGATCTGCCCTTCCTTGACGTTGATCCTGAGGATATGCCCGGCCATGGGTGCCTTCACCGCTTCGCCCGCACCGACGCGAACCGCGGACTGCCCGACTGGAGCCGACGCTGATTGAGATGCAGGTTGTATAGTGGTGATCGCGCCGCCCGGTGCGACTTCCACGTGAAAAATTCTGCCGTTGACGCTCACGGTGTAAGCTCTGGCTCCGTCCGGGGACGCCACGGCTTGGGTCACTTCGGCTTTCCGAGCTTCGGGCTTGACGGCATCTTCTGCTCCGGGCGCCGGTTCGAAGGCCGAGGGATTGCCGCGATTTTGCAGGAAACGCCAACCGATCTGCGGGAAGAGCCCATAGGTCAGCACGTCCTCCACTTCGCTTTCCGCCAGCTTCACGCCGTTTTCGGCGGCCATCTTCTTGAGTTCGGCCGTAAGTTTTTCCATCTCGGGCTCTAGCAGATCCGCCGGTCGGCAGGCGATGGGCTCGGCACCTTCGAGCACCCGCTGCTGCAATTCTTTATTCACCGGTGCTGGGGTCGCCCCGTATTCACCCCGGAGTACGCCTGCGGTTTCCTTGGTGATCGTCTTGTAGCGCTCGCCCGACAGCACATTGATGACCGCCTGGGTTCCGACGATCTGCGACGTGGGCGTGACCAGCGGAATGAACCCCAAATCTTCGCGAACCCGAGGAATCTCTTCGAGCACTTCGTCGAAACGGTCCAAAGCGCCCTGCTCTTTCAGCTGGCTCTCCATGTTGGTGAGCATTCCGCCCGGGACTTGCGCGACCAGGATGCGGCTGTCGACGCCTTTCAAGCTGCCTTCGAACTTGGCGTATTTCTTCCTGACCTCGCGGAAATAGGCCGCGATCTCTTCCAGGAGCCGCAGATCCAGGCCGGTGTCGCGCTTATGTCCCTGATAGGCCGCGACGATGGCCTCGGTGGGACTGTGCCCGTAGGTCATGCTCATGGAGGAAATTGCGGTGTCGACGTTGTCGATCCCGGCTTCCACCGCTTTGACGATGGTCGCGGTACTGAGCCCGGTCGTGGCGTGACATTGCATGTGAATCGGAACCTTGACGGCTCTCTTCAGCTTCTTGACCAGTTCCTCGGCCACATAAGGCTTGAGAAGGCCCGCCATGTCCTTGATGCAGATCGAATGCGCGCCCAGGTCCTCCAGGCGTTTCGCGAGGTCCACCCACATCGGGATGGTATGCACCGGGCTCACGGTGTAGGAGATCGTGCCCTGTGCATGTTTGCCGGCATTGATCGTCGCTTTGATGGCTCTCTCGAAATTGCGCACATCGTTCATCGCGTCGAAGATGCGGAACACATCCACGCCGTTTTCCGCCGCCCGTTCGACGAACCGGTCCACCACATCGTCCGCGTAATGCCGATAGCCGAGCAAATTCTGCCCGCGCAGCAGCATCTGCAGGCGGGTTCGGGGCAGGGCTTTCTTGAGCGCGCGCAAACGCTCCCACGGATCTTCGCCCAGGTAGCGGATACAGGCATCGAACGTCGCTCCCCCCCAGCTTTCGAGCGACCAGAAACCGACTTGGTCCAACTTGTCGCAAATCGGCAGCATGTCCTCGAGCCGCAAACGGGTAGCCAACAACGACTGATGCGCGTCGCGCAGAACGACGTCGGTAATGCCTAAAGGGTTAGCCATGGAACAAACTCCTACCTTCTTCTCTGTCTATTACTGATTCTGGTACCGGTGGATGGCCGCCGTGATGGCGGCTACGATCTCGGATTGATCCGACTCGACATCCGGGGGATGGGCAGAAGCGCCAGGAGCGTGTTCCGGTTCAGGTACGTAACGGTTGAGCAGTTTCGACGTGATCCCGATCACCCAGACCAGCAACGCCAAGAAAAGATACACGATCGTCATGCCGACCAGCATGAGCTTGACACCGGAAAGCAACAATTCGCCGATTGGATAGTCCATGTCTCGCAAAAGCTTTGAACAAACGGACGAATGATAATGTGCAAACCGGCGAAAGTCGAACCGGATTGTCACGCAACTGGGGCAAGTTCCCTATGACCGAGTATCGGCTGGCGCAGCGGAGATGCGAGTTCGGCGTTGACTGAACCGCGGTGCAGGCTTGGTCGCCCATGGGAATGCCAGACCGGGGCAGACACCTCAAACCGCTTTCTGGAGCGGACGCGTTTGCCGAAAAGGCTTATGACAATACCGCCGAGTACGGCGTCGGCTCTCGTCAAGGCAGCAATGCTTCGACGACGTCGTTTGGAGACAGTTCGTCTCGGCACTCCCGGGACGAGCACTTGAAAATGCCATCCTGGGCGTTTCCGCTTCCGATGGCGACCAGGAAACCGAAGCTTCCAAGACCGACGCTCCCAATCATGGCGGATTGGAAAACAGAGCCGTAGGGCGCGGTCCGCGTGCGCACCGCGTCCTACGGCCACTTATCAACCCTGCAAGTGCTTTAGCACCTCGTCCAGCATCTTTTTGGCATCGCCGAACAGCATTCGGTTGTTTTCTTTATAGAACAGCGGATTGTCGACACCGGCATAGCCGGACGCCATCGAGCGCTTCATGACGATGGAGGTTTTCGCCTTCCAGACCTCCAGGACCGGCATGCCGGCGATGGGGCTGTTCGGATCCTCCTGAGCGGCGGGGTTCACGATGTCGTTGGCGCCGATGACCATAGCGACATCGGTCTCCGGGAAGTCCTCATTGATTTCGTCCATTTCGAGCACGATGTCGTACGGAACCTTCGCCTCCGCCAACAGCACGTTCATATGGCCCGGCATGCGCCCTGCCACCGGATGGATGGCGAAACGCACGTCGACGCCTTTTTCACGCAGCAGCCTGGTGATCTCGTACACCGTATGTTGAGCCTGGGCCACCGCCATGCCGTAACCCGGCACGAGGATCACGCGGCTGGCGTTACGCAGGAGTTCGGCGGTCTCTTCCGGCGTGATGGGTTGCACTTCGCCCGCCGGGCCCGCGCCCGCCGCCGGCGTCACGCCGGTACCGGTACCGAATCCTCCGGCAATGACCGAGAGGAAATGGCGGTTCATGGCGCGGCACATGATGTAGGACAGGATCGCGCCGGAGGAACCCACCAGGGCGCCGGTCACGATCAAAAGGTCGTTGGACAGCATGAAGCCGGTGGCCGAAGCCGCCCATCCCGAATAGCTGTTGAGCATGGACACCACGACCGGCATATCGGCGCCGCCGATCGCCATGACCATGTGCACCCCGAAAGCCAGCGCGAGGGCGGTCATCAGCAGCAAGGGAACGAACCCGCCCGCCGTGGACTGTGCGTTGATGAAACCGACGCCCAGAATGATAGCCAGAATCAAGAGGCCCAGATTGATCCAGTGACGGGCCGGAAGCAATACCGGCTTGCCGTCGATCTTGCCGGACAGCTTTCCGAAGGCGATAACCGAACCGGAAAACGTAACCGCGCCGATCAAAACGCCGAGATAGATTTCCACTTCATGAATGGTTTTTTCGACTCCGGTGAAAGCGGCGGTCGGGTCAATGAAGTTGGCATAGCCCACCAGCACGGCGGCCAACCCCACCAGGCTGTGCATCAGCGCGACGAGTTCCGGCATTTCGGTCATCTTGACCTTGATGGCGGCGTACACGCCCACGCTGCCGCCGATCAACATGGCGACGATGATCGGAACGTAGCTGGTCACCTTCGGACCGAGCACGGTCGCCAGTATGGCGATGCTCATGCCGAGGATGCCGTAGAAATTGCCGCGCCGCGCGGTTTCGGGATGGGACAGCCCCCCCAGGCTCAGGATGAACAGTACGGTCGAGCCGATATAGGAAACGGTAACTAACCCTTCTGACATTGTTATTTTCTCCGCTTATTTTCTGAACATGCGCAGCATGCGCTGGGTGACCCAGAAGCCGCCGGCCATGTTGACCGAGGTCAGCACGATGGCGAGCCCCGCCAGGATGGTGATCAAAGCACCGGGCGAGGAAATCTGGATCAATGCGCCTATAGCGATGATGCTCGAAATGGCGTTGGTGACGCTCATGAGCGGAGTGTGCAGGGCCGGAGTGACGTTCCAGATCACCATATAGCCCACGAAGCAGGCCAGCACGAAAACGGTGAAGTGCGACATGAACGCCGCCGGAGCCACGGCACCCAGACCATAGAACAGGAGACCCGCCACGCCCAGCGTGATGCCGGTTTTCGCCCAGGCAGGTAGCAATGGCTTTTTTTCCACCTTCTTGACTTCGACCGGCGGTGCCGGGGTGGCGCCCACCGGGGCCGCGGAGATTTTCGGCGGTGGCGGCGGCCAGGTGATCTCGCCCTCTTTGATCACCGTGGTTCCGCGGATGACTTCGTCCTCCATATTGACATTGATGGTGCCGTCCTTGTTCGGGCACAGCTCTTCCATCAGTCTCAGAAGATTGGTGGCATAAAGCGTGCTGGACTGCCGGGCGAGGCGGCTAGGCAGATCGGTGTAGCCGATGATGGTGACGCCGTGACGGACGACGACTTCGCCTGGGACCGTCAGCTCGCAGTTGCCGCCCTGCTCGGCCGCCAGGTCTACGATGACGCTGCCGGGTTTCATGGATTCCACCATTCCCGCGGTGATCAGCCTGGGCGCTGGCTTGCCCGGAATCAATGCCGTCGTGATGACGATATCCACATCCATGCACTGGCGGGCGATCATCTCCCTCTGGGCCTTTTGGTAGCCCTCGCTCATCACCTTGGCGTAGCCGCCGACGCCGGTGCCCTCCTCCTGGTAATCGACTTCCACGAACTCTGCGCCCATGGATTTGACTTGGTCCTTGACTTCCGGGCGGGTATCCGTGGCGCGAACGATGGCACCGAGGCCGCTCGCCGCGCCGAGAGCGGCCAATCCGGCCACGCCGCAGCCGATGACGAACACTTTCGCCGGCGGCACCTTGCCGGCGGCGGTCACCTGGCCGGTGAAAAACCGCCCGAAGTGTTGGGCCGCCTCGATCACCGCGCGGTAGCCGGCGATATTCGCCATGGAACTCAAGGCGTCTAGTTTCTGAGCGCGGGAAATGCGGGGCACGCTATCCATCGCCAGCACTGTGGCCTTCTTGGCCGCAAGCCGTTCCATGAGTTCGGGGTTCTGGGCCGGCCAGATGAAACTGATGAGGTATCCGCCTTCGCGCAGATAGTCGACTTCGTCCACGGCCAACTCGGGATGAACCTGCGGACCCCGCACCTTGAGCACGATGTCCGACTCCGCCCATAGCGATTTGGCATCGGCGGCGATGCTACAGCCGACCTCGCGGTAGGCGTCGTCGGAAAAATTGGCGCTGTCGCCGGCCCCGGTCTCCACGGCCACCGAGAAACCGAGTTTCATGAGTTTTTCGGCCACCTCCGGCACGGTCGCTACACGCTTCTCTCCGGCGTGTATTTCTTTGGGAACCCCAATTCGCATAAAACGTACTCCTCCTAGCGCTCTTGAGCGCAAAAAATTACCAGCGTTGTTTTTCGTTCAAGAGAGGGAGAAAACAGGACACCAAAAGTTCCATTCCTTAAGGACGGAAATTCCTAGCTCGCGCGCAACGATGAGAAAGTCTCAAAATGGGAAACTCATTATCGTTATTTTCGATAATTGACAAAACTTTCTGGCCCGCTCTCAAGCCCCCTCTCCTTTCTTAAAGTAATTGTGTGGTGAGGTCAACTTATTTTGGCTTCGACAGTCCATTGGCATTGGGCCGGAAAGAGCTTTGGAACGAGCGATATCGGGGCACCGAACCAATCGGCGGGAGCTAGTGCCGGGAACGCTGCGCTTATTCCGGTCTACACCGATATCTCGATCAGGCAGGTCGAGAATCGTTTCCCGACGACATGATCAGCCGGCTTTGTCGGCAAGAGATTGCCGACCTAAGAACGACCCTACCCTTTGTAGGCCGGGATAAGGCATTAGCCGTTCCCGGCGTTCGGCGCAAGCCGGGAATCCTTTCCCAATCGCAAACGGGCCTTTAACCGGCCCCTTCCAATCGCAAACGGCGTCTTCGAGAACCCCGAAGCCACCCTTCCAATAACACGATTGGGACGGCGAGGACTGCTCTGTGGTACCGTTATCGGGTTCCGCCGGTTTTAGCGGTGCGCGGCGCCTGGCGTTTAGGTGGCCCGTATCTTGCAATTCGGAAAAATTTTTGTATCTTACGCGCGCTATGACTCAGCTCATTCAAGTCGAACAACTTTTTCGCTATTACGGCGATCATTGCGCCGTCAACAACGTCACGTTCACGCTGGAAAAGGGCGAAATCCTGGGATTTCTCGGCCCCAACGGGGCCGGCAAGTCCTCCACCATGCAGATGATCTGCGGCAATCTCGCGCCCACCTCCGGACAGATCCTCATCAACGGGATCGACATGCTCGACAACCCCAAGGAGGCCAAGCGGGAGCTCGGCTATTTGCCGGAGATACCGCCGGTATACCGCGAACTGACCGTCGACGAATATTTGAACTACTGCGGGAAGCTGCATCAAATTCCTCGGGAAAAACTCCCGTCCGCGATCGACAGCGCCAAAGATCGCTGCGGCTTGACCGACGTGGGCGAGCGATTGATCGGGAATCTGTCGAAGGGTTATCAGCAGCGGGTCGGCATCGCCCAGGCCATACTCCATTCTCCTTCGGTCATCATTCTCGATGAGCCGACCGTGGGACTGGACCCGATCCAAATCCGCGAGATCCGCGAGCTGATCCGAGAACTCGGCAAGGAACACGGGATCATTCTTTCGACGCACATCCTCCCCGAGGTCCAGGAATCCTGCACCCGCGTGCAAATCATCCACAAGGGCAAGCTGGTGCTCAACGACAGCATCGAGGGTCTCGAACAGCAGATGCGCGCCTCCAGCGTGGTTCTGGAAACCCGGCAAGAAGCCGATCTGATGAAGCTCTATGCTGTGGACGGCGTTCACAAGATCGACGATCTCGGCGAACGGCGTTACCGGATCTTCCACGACAAGGACAAGAACCCGGCCGAAAGAATCGCCGAGGCGGCGGTGTCGCTGGGCTGGGGGCTGCTCGAACTGACCCCCGAACGGCGCAGCATGGAAGAAATCTTCATAGACATCACCCAACACACTCCCGTAATGGAGGAGCAAGCCGCATGATGGCCCTCGTCATCGCGGGGCGTGAGCTCCGCACGCTGTTTCTTTCGCCTTTGGCCTGGTCGATTCTAGGCGTCATCCAGATCATTCTGGGCTACATGTTTCTGGCCCAGCTCGATTATTACGTGATGCTGCAAGCCCGTATCGCCGGCATGGAGGACGCGCCCGGAATCACCGATCTGATCGCCGTTCCGCTGTTCGGCAACGCCGGCGTGATCCTCCTTCTGGTCACGCCACTCTTGACGATGCGGCTGATCAGCGAGGAGCGCCGCAACCGTACGCTGAGCCTCCTGTTTACGGCTCCGGTGTCGATGACCGAGATCATTTTCGGCAAATATCTGGGCGTATTCGGCTTTCTGCTGATCATGGTCGCGATGATCGCACTGATGCCGCTGTCGCTGCTGGCTGGCGGTGGACTGGACATGGGCAAGCTAGCGGCCTGCGTCACGGCCTTGATACTGCTTTTGGCCGGCTTCGCCGCCGTGGGACTCTATATGTCGGCACTCGCGAGTCAGCCGACCATCGCGGCGATCGGCACGTTCGGCGCCTTGCTGCTTTTGTGGATCATCGACTGGACCGGCAACTCCGCGGGCGGCGTGCTCGAATATCTTTCGCTTTTGCGCCATTACGAGAGTTTGCTGAAAGGTTTGGTTTCGACGACCGACCTCGTCTATTTCCTGCTCTTCACGCTCACATTCCTCGTTCTGAGCGTCCACCGCCTGGATAACGATCGCCTGCAAAAATGAAGATCAACCGCAAGACGCACCTCGAACTACGCCTGCAGAACCTTCTCTTCACCGTGCTGTTCTTGGCCGTCGTCGGCCTCGTGGCTTGGCTGAGCACCCGTTACAGCGCCCAGTTCGACTGGACCGCCGGCGGCCGACACACGTTGTCCGACGCCAGCCGCAAGGTCCTGGATCTGATGAAGGAACCGATCACGATTACCGCGTACGCTCGGGAAAACGCCCAACTGCGCAACCAAATCCGCGATCAGGTCGGGCGCTACAGCCGTTACAAAAAAGATCTCACTCTGAATTTCGTCAATCCGGACACTCAGCCCGATAAAGTCCGGGAGCTGGGCATCACCATGGACGGCGAAATGATGGTCGATTACCAAGGTCGCACCGAAAAAATCCAGAACGCCGAGGAAAGCACGCTGACCAACGCCTTGCAGCGTTTGGCCGTGGCCAAGGAAAGGCATGTGGTCTTCCTCGAAGGACACGGGGAACGGTCGCCGCAAGGCCAGGCCAATCACGACCTCGGCCAGTTCGGCGAAGAGCTGGAACGTAAGGGCATCACGGTATCCATGGTCAATCTGGGGGTAACGCCGGACATTCCGGACAACACCGACGTATTGGTGCTGGCGGGGCCGCGCGCGAATCTCCTCCCCGGCGAGGTCACGCTGATCCAGGACTATGTGAAGAAAGGCGGCAATCTGCTCTGGCTGGCCGATCCCGGCGAACTGCACGGTCTCGCCCCCTTGGCTGAGCAACTCGGCATAAGATTCCTGCCAGGAACCGTGGTGGACGCTTCCACCCAGCTGTTCGGCATCGACGACCCCACTTTCGCCCTCGTCGCCGAGTATCCGGCGCATCCCGTTACCTACAATTTCCAAACGATGACTTTGTTCCCGGCCGCAGCGGCCCTGGACAAAAGCGCCGACGGAGATTTCCTGCGGGAACCGCTTCTCGCTACCCTCGCGCGCTCCTGGACCGAAACCGGAGCGATCGAAGGCAAAATACAAATCGATGAGGACAAGGGAGAGCGCAAGGGGCCACTCCAGATCGGTTACGCCTTGACGCGTGAGATCAAACCGGCGGACAAGCCGGCCGCTTCTGGAAAAAAGCCCGAAGAAAGACCCGACAAGCAATCGACGGCCGAACAAGCCGAAAAACAGGACGGCGAGACCCCCAAGAACACGGGTGAAAAACCGTCCGAACAGCGCGTCGTCGTGATCGGCGACGGCGACTTTCTGTCCAATGCCTTTCTCGGCAACGGCGGCAATTTGGAACTCGGCCTCAACATCATTCATTGGCTGAGCCAAAACGAGGCCTTGATCAATATCCCCGCCAAGACCGCGCCGGACCGGAAATTGGAACTGTCGCCCGTTGCTTCCGGCGTGATCGCCATCGGTTTCCTGATCGCCCTGCCTGTTGGGCTGATCGGCACGGGAGCTGCCATTTGGTTTAAACGCCGGAGACGTTAATGAAATCGAGACTGATCCTGAACATCGCGCTATTGATCGCCGTAGCCGTCCTCGCTGCGGTCGCTTTTTTCGAGCCCGGTAAGGACGAGCCCCAAAAGACGCCTCTCGCGGCGGTCGACGAAAATACGCTCACCGCCGTCACCTTGCAGAACAGGGATACCATCACGTTCGCAAAGCAAAACGGCCATTGGCGCCTGACCGCGCCGTTCAACGCGCCGGCCAACGACGTTCGTGTCCGGCAGTTGATCGGTATCGCCGAGGCGAACAGTGAAGCGCAGTATCCGATCAGTTCCGAGGACCTCGCCAAGTTCGAGCTCGACAAGCCGAAAGCCACGTTGACCCTAGATGCGACGACATTGAAGTTCGGCGGGTCGGATCCCATCAACATGCGGCGTTACGTGCAGATCGGGGATACCTTGCATCTCGTCAACGACGATTTCTTTCACCACCTCACCGCGTCCGCTACCGATTACGTAGATAAAAAGCTTCTGCCCGAGGACGCCAAAATCAAAGAGATTTTCATCCCGGGCCTGAAAGCCACCTTGGGCGGGGACGGCAAATGGGTCCTGGAACCGCCGGCGGAGCCTAATCAAAGCGTTTCGGATCTTCTCAACGCCTGGAATACGGCGCGGGCCATCGACGTCAAGCGAGTTGAGCAGCCCACGCAGGGCGACGTGATCCGAATCACGCTGTCCGAGGGTAACCCGATCGAATTCTTCATCGTTCAGCGGGAGCCCGATCTTCTTCTTGTCCGCCCGGATTTGAGCCTTCAGTACGAAGTGACCGGAAGCGCCGCGAAACAGCTGCTCAGCCTGCAAAAACCGGAGCTCAAGCCGGAGGAGCCGAAAGAGCCAGAAAAACCCGAGGCGGAGCAAAGCGAAGACGAGGAGATCGATGACGAGACTCCCGCGGTTCCGGAAGAGCCCGAGGAGCAGGACGATACCGGCGAGGAGGCGGCCGACTGATACCTTTCCTGAGCCGGTCGGACGCCATCCCGTAACATCGCCATGCCCGAGCTGCCCGAAGTCGAAACCACGCGGCGCGGCATTTCCCCCCATCTCGTCGGGCAAACAATCCAGGCGACGGTTATTCGCGAGCGCCGGTTGCGCTGGCCGATTCCGGCGGATTTGCCCGAAAGGCTCGATCGCCGGACCATCCGGACGGTCGAGCGCCGGGGTAAATACCTTCTGATCGGCACCAATCACGGAACCCTGATCGTCCATCTGGGCATGTCCGGAAGTCTCCGCATCCTGTGCCCGGACAGCCCACCCAGAAAGCACGACCACTTCGAAATCGTCCTCGCCAACGAAACCTGTCTCCGCTTCCACGATCCGCGCCGGTTCGGCTGCGTCATCTGGACGGAAGACGATCCGCAAGGCCATCCGCTTTTGGCCGGGCTCGGGCCGGAGCCCTTGAGCACAAGCTTCGACGCGGCCTATCTTCACGACAAAGCCCGGGGACGAAGTACGCCCGTCAAATCTTTCATCATGGATAGCCGCATCGTGGCGGGCGTCGGCAACATTTACGCCAACGAAGCCTTGTTCCGGGCCGGCATCGCTCCGCGCCGACACGCGGGGCGCATTGCCCTCTCCCGCTACGAAAAGCTAGTCCTATCGATACGTACGGTGCTTTCCGAAGCCATAGAGCAAGGTGGCACTACGCTTCGCGATTTCGTCAACGAAAACGGAAACCCGGGCTATTTTCAGCAAACCCTGCAAATATACGGACGGAGCGGCCTTCCCTGCCGCCGCTGCGGCGAACCCGTCCGAACAGAAAGATTAGGGCAGCGCTCAACTTATTGGTGTCCGACCTGTCAACGTTAAGAGACGGGGCAATGAACCGAGAGCCTTGTGCTTGGGCCTTCCAAACGCGGAAGCAGCGCTCAGCGCATCGACAGCGATATTTCTCGAACGGAACGGAGGACAGCCCATGCAAATCGGTATGATCGGCTTGGGACGAATGGAAGCCAATATGGCACGCCGGTTGATACGGGGCCATCATCCTGGAAACGGCAGTTGACCACTTCTAGGTTCAATATTTTGAAAAACGCCCGAATCGGCTTGGAAAGCCGATTTTACGATGCCGAAACCATACGCTTGCGAGATCCCGAGTATTACCGTTTCGATTGCGATCTACCCGAGATCGCCGAGCTGTGGCGCAGGGGCAGCGTGATCCGGTCGTGGCTGCTCGATCCGGCGGTATCGGCCTTGCTGCAATCGCCCGATCTGGAGAAGTTCTCCGAACATGTGGCGGATTCCGGCAAAGGCCGGTGGACGACATTGGCGGCCGTCGGCGAACGCGTGCCCGCCCCTGTACCGAGCGCCACGCTGTTTCAGCGGTTCTCGTCGCGCGGACGCGACACGTTTGCCGACAAGTTCCTGTCCGCCTTGGGCAGGTCATTCGGAGGGCATCGGGAAAAATCGTGATGCGAACGATTGTGCGACTTGGCAGGTCGACCGAGCCACTTCGCGTCAACAAAACGGTGATTTCGGTAAAGGGTCGATAAGAGCATTTCCAGCTCCTTAGCGAACCGCTAGGCGACTCAACGTCGTATCCGCTCCGGTCTTCTCCCAGCGGTCCGCGGGTGGAACGCCGCAACGGCATCTCGCCTCCTCGCAGGAAGGCGGGAAATGAGGCTCGAACGTGCAGCGAGAGCCCGCCAAGAAAATCCGTAAAGCTTTCTGCCCAGTAATGCGGTAGTGCGCGCGTTACGTCGAGCCAGAAAAGGCTCTACGCCACAGAATCACGAAGAGCGAGGCTCAGCTGAATCTCCCGGCGTCGGCGACGATTGGGTCAGGATGATATCCCGTAGCGAACGGCGGGCCAAACCGGTCGTCGCGGCGGCGTTTTCCAACGCCTCCGCGATTTCGGCCAATTCCGGCAGGACGCAAGCGGTATGGGACGAAAGCGCGGCATCTTCGCGAGCCGTGCGCATGGCCGTCACAATGTCCCAGACGGTTATTCCGGCGATATCCCGGGCCGGAATGAAGCTCTCGTCGCCCTTCCCCGTCTCCACGACCAATCCGCCGGCCTGCAGCATGGCCAACCCGTCTTTCACCGTTTCCCACGGCAGCGACAAACGCTCCGCCAACTCGTCGATGGTCCAGGGCTTTTGCGCATGAACGAAACGTTCACCGATCAGGTACATCACCGCCAGCCCGATTCTCTCCTTCAAACGATGGCTGAGCGGAAGGAACCGGCTTTTCCCTAGTACATAATGCGGATGCTGGAAATAAAAGGCGGCTTGCCCTCCCAGCAAGAGAATCAGCCAGCTCAGATCCAGCCAAATCATGAACAAGATGACGATGACCAGGCTCGAATAGATGGCGTGGTAACTGGTCGATCCGACCACGAACTTGGCGAACAGCAGACCGGCCAGTTTCCACGTCACGCCACCCACAGCGCCGCCGAACAACGCGGCCCGCCAGGGTACCCGCGTGTTCGGGATGTAGATGTACACGAACGCAAACGCGACGATGATCATCAAATAGGGAAGCAGCTTGCCGCCGAGATAGAACAGAGTGCCGAACGGCTCCTGGGCAATCAGCCGCCGGATCGCGCTAGCACGCGGCATCGATGCGGTGAGACCGATGGCGGAAAAAATGAGCACCGGACCGAGCAGAACGACGCTGAGGTAGTCGCTCGCCCGCCGCGCCAAACTGCGGGCTTGGCTGACCCGCCAGATATGATTGAACGCCGTTTCTATCTTTTCCAGCATGGAGATGATCGTGTAGACGAGCACCATCAAGCCGACGAAGCCGAGCACACCCACGTTGACTTTGGTCACGAAACCGATTATGGCTTTCGTCAGCTCGTTGGCCTTGTCGCCCAGCGGAGCCAGCATTTGCAGCAGAAATGGTTCCAACTGATTATTGACGCCGAAGGCCTTCAGCAGTGAAAAGGAAAGGGCCAGCCCCGGTACGATAGCCAAGAGCGTGGTGTAGGCGAGGCTCGTGGCGCGATAATCCAAACCTTCGCTGCGAACGGCCCCGACCAGGGCCTTGGCCCAGGTGTACACTAACTCCGCCAAATCACGGATCCGGTGGAGAGAATCGATTTTTCGGCGCTCCCTTTTGACGGAGCTGAAGAGTTTGATTGGCATGCTGGCGGTGATATTTGGTTGAATGCTATTGATCAGACCCTTAAACACTGGCGCGGTCTTTTGGGCCGCGCCAAGGACTGTAGGCGCTTGGGCCTCGGTTCACACGGTTTTTCCGCCGCGCCGGATCAGCCCGTTCTCCTACTCCTGGGCCGCGTCAACGGACAGGTTGAAACAACCGGGGATAGTGTATGGCAATTAGCCGCGACGCTATGGTCGTTCGGATCGCCGTGGTTCTACTCGCTGTCGGTCTGTCGCTACCGCCGTCATCGACGCAGCGGCGATCGGCGGAGCGCGTTTCACCCGGCGCAACCGCGCCTTTTGCGTCGTTTTCGAAAACGCTCAAAACGATCGCGGATAAATTCCCCGGAGATCGTTCCGACCGATCCTTGTCGTTTCCTTTCGATCACGGAGTTCACCCGGAAGCCCCCACCGAAATCTGGGAATTCGCCGGCCAGATGCACACCGCCGAAGGTCACCATTACGGCTTCCTACTGAGCGTTACGCGGCTCGCTTTGCAACCCCAAGAGCCTGAAAGGCCATCGGCCTGGGCAAGCCGTGACGTCTACCGGGGCCTGCTTGCGTTCCTCGACGCGGGCAAAGACTATTATCGGGCATCCGAACGTTTCGCGAGGACCGCGCTTGGCATGAGCGGATACGATGCGGCCTCTCCCCGGATCTGGCTGGATGGCTGGACAATACAGGTAGCGCAGGAAAAAACGTTCTCGTTCACTCTCCGAGTCGAGGCCGCGGGGACGCGGCTCGACCTCCGGATGAATGCCCGGAAGCCCCCCGTGATTCCGGCCGCACGAGACCTTCCGGCGGCCGCCGGCGGACGTCTTCGCGGGTATATTCTGAGCCGCCTGGCGATTTCCGGCACAGTACGGCATGGCGAACACGATCGAAGCGTAAGCGGCGACGCATGGCTCAACCGCAGTTGGGGGAAGATGGCCCCGCCCGGCGGACAGATCGCTTTGAATCGGTATCAGATCCAACTCGATGACCGACGCGAGATTCTGATTTTTCAACTGAGACGCAAGGACGGCAGCGCTCCGCCGGTTTCGAGCGGGCTCTTGATCCAAGCCGACGGCCGGGCTTTGCCGATTTCCGAAAACGAGGTCAAGCTCGAACCCGATGCTTTCTGGTCGAACCCCTCCGGAACCCGTTATCCGGTAGCCTGGATCATGAAGTTTCCGGCTCTCGAAACCGAATTGCGCCTCTCGCCCTTAGTCGAAAATCAGGAAACCGACCGGTCGATCCGCACTTGGGCGGGCTCCGTATCGGTAGTTGGGGCCGGTCCTCGCGGAGAACGCCTTACAGGGCAAGGTTTCGTGGAATTGGCCGGCTATTGACAGCTGTTTCCGGGAATTAAGAATCATCCAGTCGGAAAAAACCTGCTTGTGAGTCGAACATGCCCCACGCCATCTTAGTCCTTGTCTTCACCGCCATTCTTGCCTTCATGCTGGCGGCCTGCGACTCCCACGAACAGAACGATGCAGTCGCCTATTCGCCTATCGGCCCCGTACCACACGTTCCGCAACGGCGGGGCGACCCGGACAAAGGCTACGAGGCATTGCTCAACGCACCTTACATCACCTGTGGTATGCCCTATTCGGCTTACAAACAGACGGCCCCGCCGCCCGAACCCGAAATGCTCATTTCCGGGAGACCCGGCCGCAATGCGGAATTACCGTATAACCTCACGGCTTATACGACGCCGGAAGGCGTGGAACTCGTGGTCAACAATTGCCTGCACTGTCATGCCGGTTTTTTTGACGGAAAACTGGTCATCGGGCTCGGCAACGAAAACCTCGATTACACGGAAGATCGTACGGCTGCGGTGGAGAGCATCGGCGCCTACGTGGACGACGAGGCCGAAGCCGCGGAATGGCGACGTTGGGCCGATCGCGTACGCGCCATGACCCCTTATAGGATCACCGACACGGTCGGCTCCAATCCAGCCATCAATATGACCCTCGCCCTCATGGCCCACCGAGATTCCGCAACCTTGGCCTGGTCGCAGGATCCCTTGATCGACCCGCCACCGAAAACGGTCGCGCCGGTCAGCGTTCCGCCCTGGTGGCGCATGGCAAAAAAGAACGCCGCGTACTACAACACCGAGGGCCGCGGCGATCTCGCGCGAGCCATGATGGTAGGTGCCATTTTTTGTGCGGATGACCTCGATACCGTGCGGAATATCGATACCTATGCACCCGATATTCTGGCTTACTTCGCATCGATCAAACCGCCGCCGTGGCCATTCGGCATCGACGCCCCTCTCGCCGAACGGGGGCGCGTCGTATTCGAGCGGACCTGCTCCGGCTGCCACGGCACCTATGGCGAACAGCCGAGTTATCCCAATCTGGTGCTCGGACTCGACGAGATCGGCACCGATCCCGTAATGGCGCAAAACGCCGCGGGCGGCACCTCCAACCGCTTCATTCGCTGGTTCAATCGTTCCTATTATGGTGAAACGGCTCGCGCGGCTCCGGCAATGGGATATATCGCCCCGCCTCTGGACGGAATCTGGATAACCGCCCCCTATCTCCACAACGGATCGGTTCCGACCATAGAAGCCCTGCTCGACAGCTCGAAACGGCCGAAGTATTGGACACGGTCCTACGGGTCCTCCGCGGCCGATTACGATCCTGTCGCCCTGGGATGGCGGTACACCGAGCTCACAGAGGGGAAAGAGGGCGTCAAAGATTCACGCGAGCGAAAAAAAATCTACGATACGACCTTGCCCGCCTACTCCAATGCCGGCCATGCTTTCGGCGACAGCTTGAGCCCAGAAGAACGCAAGGCCGTGCTCGAATACTTGAAGACGCTGTAGATTCCGAACGCCGTTTCGCTTTTTTCATTCGAACCACCCGGCGCGTTCGTATCGGCCGCTCCGGCGCTCGATCCTGCCGGGGCAGCCGGTCATGGCTCGCTCAGACCGCCTTCTCCGGGCGCTCGGGCGTAGGCCAGTCGAGATGGAAGAACTTGCCGCGCGGTCGATCGGTCCGCTCGTAGGTATGGGCCCCGAAATAATCCCGCTGCGCCTGCAACAGGTTGGCGGGAAGCTGGGCGCTGCGGTAACCGTCGAAATAAGCCAGCGCGGAGCTGAAGGCGGGAACGGGTATGCCGTTCTGTATCGCGCTGGCGACCGTCTGCCGCCACCGCCCCTGCCCTTCGTGCAGGACGTCCCTGAAATAAGGATCGAGCATCAGGTTCTTCAAACCCGGATCGCGAGCGTAAGCATCGGTGATTTTTTGCAGGAAACGTGCGCGGATGATACAGCCGCCCCGCCAAATCTGCGCGATGGTTCCGAAATCGAGTGTCCAACCGTAGGCTTTTTGCGCCTCCGACATCAGCTGAAAGCCTTGGGCATAAGCGCAAATCTTGGAACAATACAGAGCGCGCCGGATGGCCTCGACGGTATCGGCGGCGTCGGACGCGGGCCGGATCTCTGGCCCCTTCAGCACCCGGCTGGCTTCGACCCGCTCTTCCTTCAGCGCCGATAGAGTCCGGGCAAACACGGCTTCGGCGATCGAATTCGCCGGGGCGCCCAGTTCCAGTGCGCTGGTGGCGGTCCACATCCCCGTGCCTTTCTGTCCGGCGGCATCCAACACTTTGTCGACCAGATAGCCCGAGCCCGCCGGATCTTTCTGTCCCAAAATGTCCCCAGTGATCTCGATGAGGTAGCTGGACAACTCACCGCTGTTCCATTCGCGGAAAATCGCGCCGATGGCGCCTGCATCCAGCCCGAGCAGATGCTTCATCAACCAATAGGCTTCACAGATCAACTGCATGTCGATGTACTCGATGCCGTTGTGCACCATCTTGACATAGTGCCCCGCGCCATTCGGCCCGATATAAGCCGTGCAGGGTGCGCCGCCTTCCACCGGCTTTCCGGGCGCGGCGCCTTCCAAAGGCACGCCGCTTTGCGGATCGACCTTGGCGGCGATGGCGCGCCATATGGGCTCGATCTCGGCCCAGGCGCTCGTACTGCCGCCCGGCATCAGGGAAGGCCCGAAACGCGCGCCCACTTCGCCGCCGGAGACGCCGGAACCGATGAAGCGAAACCCTCGGTCGGTCAATTCCTGGTCTCGGCGGATGGTGTCCATCCAATGCGCGTTACCGCCGTCGACAATGATGTCGCCCGGCTCGAGGTGAGGCAGCAGGCTTTCGATGGTGCGGTCGGTCGGCGCCCCCGCCTTCACCAGCAAGATGATCTTGCGCGGGCGCCGAATGGCCTCAGCGAATTCTTTAAGGTCGGTAAAGCCCAAAACGCGTTCGCCGGACGGTTCCTTCTCCCGGCAACGCGCCATGAACTCGACCGTTTTCTCGCTACTTCGGTTATAGACCGCGATGGTGTAGCCGTGATCGGCGATGTTCAGCGCCAGGTTTTGCCCCATCACCGCCAATCCGATCAGGCCGATATCCGCGCTGTTAGCATTCATAATGCAGCTCCTTGTATAAGTTGGATGATGAGCGAAACGTCCGCAGAAATTGATCACGCCAGCCTCCGTTCAAGAGGAGCGATGATACCTGCCTCCTTTACGCCAGACGGCAGAAAGCCTTGGACGGCGTTCGAACATTTCGAGTGCGCGCTTATTTCGCCAGCAGAATGAGTTCGTTCTCCGCTTCGTCCAAGGTCAAGCGGAACCGACTCAGAAAGCTCATCCCCAACAGCTTCGCACCGCGTAGACGTCCGTCCGGAAAAAATGCGACCGGCACGGCGGTGGCCGAGACCGGTCCTACCCGAACGGATTCTAGGATACCCACTTTGATGGGCACAATGTCGTTCGCTGTATGGCTGACGCCCGGCTGGAGCGATTCCGAGGCGAAACCCAGTTCGCCCGCCATCGATTCCGGCAACGCAACGGTAGAGGCGCCGGTATCGACAATCAGCGTAACCGGAAACGCCACGCCGTTCGGCCCCACCAGTACGGTATCGACCTGATGATGAGGACCGAGCCGAGTCGTCTTGATCGTCGCATTGATCGAACGGGCTCGTGCCGGCGTCTTAGCACTGGTAATCACCAGCCGTTCGACCGCTCCGGCCGGGTCACTCATAAGGATATAGTTGTAATCTTCGAGAAGCCCCTTCAGTTGGGTCGGCAGGTCCCCCGTCGAGACCGATGCCAATTCGGATCCCAGGCGGTCCAGCCCCTCGACGACGAATCCGTGTTCGGCCGCTAGCGACTCCAAGCGTGCGCGAAGCGCTTCGGGCTCGGCCCGTGTCGGCATCGTGCCCATCAAGAACAGACCCAGGATAAATCCGTATAGCCGAGTTCGTACCGTGATATTCCTCATCTGATCGTTCTCTCAATCTGAGCCCTTCTTCGACCGAAGCGCCCGTCCGTTTATCCAAACAATCCTACGTCAACAGGGCCTTCACCTTCACCAGAGCACCTCGAAAAACTTCGAGGTGCTCTAAGGGGCAGGGATGCCCCGTCGTTTTCGTCCACGCAAGGGGGTTGAAAACGTAAGCCTCGCCCAAACCGCGTTTGGGCGAGGCGAAGAGAAAAGCCGCCGGGAAGGCGGTTTTTCGAGGTCATCACCATGTACAGCGACGCTTCCGCCCGAGCCGGGCGCGTTAACCCTAGCCGCCGCGCGCTCGCCGAAATCCCGTGTTACACCGGATTCCCGATCAATTACGCCGGCTGAGGCGCGCGTAACATAAATGGTAATATATTCCGCTGTTTGACCGTGGTCTTACGGCTCGAACTACCGCAACGCCAGCAGCCAAAACCCGGAACACTACCGCCCCCGAAAAATAACCAGGAAACGTACGGATGAAAGAGTCGGATTACAGCAATTACGTCAAAGCATTCACGCGCCTGTTCGAAGCCTACGACGCCGCCACGCCTTATCTCGGCGTCACCGACGATTTCACATACTTCGTCAACCGCAAGCGCACCTGGTTGGAACGGCTCAAGTCGCCGGAATTCCCGGTGGCGTTTTTGGGTGCATTCTCGGCCGGCAAGAGCACCATTATCAATGCCGTGTTGGGCGACGATATTCTGCCCCAGGCGACCAAGTCTTTCACCGCCATTCCCACACTGATTCGAAAAGGCCGTGCCAACCGGGCGGTCATCCACTATTTAAGCGAAAGCGCTCGAGAGGAGTTGAAACAACTGTATCTGGAAGAGCTGTCCAAGGAGTTGCGCAAGAGCAGCGATAATTATCACAAGCTGAGCAAGGGCGAGTTGCTGAGCTCGTTGGCAAAAGACATCGAACAGTACAAGAACCAATTCGGCTCCTTCAACAAGCAAAAATTCTTCGATGAGCTGAAAACCCTGATCGAAGGCTGGAACAAACTCAGCGGCGCGGTGAAAGAAATCGCGCTGGCGGAATTGCCGAGCTACGTCACCGAAGATTATAAAGACGTGCTGTTCGTCGACCAGGCGGAGATTTTCCTCACCGACGTCAACATCCCCGAAAACGTGGTTCTTGTCGACTTGCCTGGACTTGGGGTCGTCAATCCGCGCCATCGAAAGGTGACCAAGTCGTACGTCGAAAACGACGCCAAGGCATTCGTCATCGCCATGAAGGTGTTTCACCTGCTGGAAGGCGAAGAAATCGAGTTGCTGGCAGAGATCCACAGCCATCGCAAACGAGTGTTGCAGCGCGCCTTTTGGGCGATCAACCAGTGGGACGTGCTGAGCAGCCAGCAGAAAAAGGAAGAAATGGCAAACTTCGCGCAGAAAATCGACCACTATGGGTTTCACATCGCCAAGGACCGCGTGTTCCGGGTATCGGCCCTCAATTACCTGCTGCTGAAACTGATCCAGGAAGGCCGGCTGGAAAAGAGCGGCAGCATCCGCGAGCATGTGGATGCGCTACAGAAAGCGATCGGCAGAATACCCGATAAAAGCGAGGCGGAGGGTTTCATCAAATCGCTGGACGAAGCCAAGAATTTCGCCACGTTCCGCAGCAGCCTGTTCGACTACTTGGCTCACACGGCCAAGGCCGAGTTTCTTGACGAGGCGCGCAGCGAATATGTCGATTTGGCGAAAAGGCTGCGCGAGCGATTGGAACCTCTGTACCAGAACTACAAAAACAAGAGCGACGACAGTATGAAAAGCACCTTTATCGCAGGCGAATTGTCGCGCCGTCAGGACGAAGTATTGCGGCACCTTCGCACCACGGTGGAAGAGCACATCAAGGTACTGCGTACCGAGGTACTGCCGGAATTCGTATTCTGGAGCGACGAAGACCGTGAGCGTTTGGGCGAGCAGATTGTCCACGCCATCGACACCTTGGACCGAAAAGCGCTGAAGAACGAGTTGCTCAAAGGACTGGACCTGCACAGCGTGATCAGCAGGCTGCCGCACAAGATCGAAGAAAACCTTCACATTCAACGCACTTTCCGCAGCCAATTGCAGCAACTCCTGGAAGAACAGATCGTCCGCCGTTATCTCTTGCGCTTGCTGGACGGCATTTCGTCCAACGAGGCACTACCCGAGGAAGTGCTTTCTGTGCTAAACGATCGCTTGAGCGGGCGTGATATGGTCAACCGGCTGAAGGGCATGTGCGACGTCTTCCTTTTCGAATACGGCGGCGTCATCGACGAACTCGGGCGTAGCATCATGGCCAAGGAGGCTGACGAATCCGCCCAAAAAGAGGACGACATCATGGAGTTGGTTGAGAAAAATGCTGACCGCGCCCTGGAAATCGCGAAGAGCAAGCGTCTCCTTGGACCGGACGCCGGCGTCAAGCAGTTGCTGGCATTGGGAATGGACAAACTGACCGGCATTTACCGTGCGCTCACCGACACTCCACCGATGTCACGTGTAACAGCCGCCGGTCAATCCGACGAAATCGATCGGGCTCTCGAGTGCTACAAAGCCGGCTTGCTCGATTACACCCGCAAGCAGCAACGCCAGATCAACAAATTCGCCCGTCGCGGCATTAAGAACTACTTCGAGGAATTGGAGCAGGACTTGCTAGCCTATTTCGACTCCGTCAAGGACGAAATCGCCAAAACGATCATGAAACAGCTCACCACAGACATCGACGCCGAATTGAACGCCGAACTGCAAAAGCAGAAGGTGATCAAGGAGGCTTACCAAGTGGTTACCGCAGCAGTCAGCCAAGGACGCCGAAACGCCGAAAGTTGAAGTGAAATCGTCGGTGTGAAAAGGATCCCGGATACGACTGATGCCTCTCGCTGCGCTCGCGATCGATGGGCTTCCCTGTTTAGGAAACTCTGAACAAGTTGATTCCGTTCACGCCCTTCGACAGGCTCAGGAGAGCGTTCGACAAGCTCACCGCGAACGGAATCAATAGGTTACCGTTCGTCCTGAGCCCTTCGACAAGCTCAGGACAGGCCTGTCGAAGGACTTAATCAGAGCTTCCTTTACGTCCATCCCGTACGTACCGGCAACCTTCAGGTTGTCCCACGTTCCTCCATCAGACGCTCGATAATCGGGCGGAATATGATTTCCATCGCTAGACCCATTTTGCCTCCGGGAATGACAATGGAATTGTGTCGGGACATGAAGGATTTATGGATCATCGCCAGCAAATACCCGAAGTCGATGTCGAACTTGGTTGGATCTCTGAAACGAATGATCACGATGCTTTCATCCGGCGCGGGAATATCGCGCGCAATGAAGGGATTCGAGGTATCCACCAGAGGCACTCGCTGGAAATTGATATCCGTGCGCGAAAACTGCGGCGTGATCACCTTTACGTAATCCTCCATGCGCCGCAGGATGATCTCGGTAATATCTTCCGGCTTATACCCGTATAGAGCATTATCGCGATGTATTTTTTGGATCCATTCCAAATTGACGATCGGAACGACGCCGACGAGCACGTCGGTGTATCCAGCGACATCAATGGTCTCGGTCTTGACCGCGCCGTGTAATCCCTCGTAGAACATCAGGTCGGTGCCCGGCGGTACATCTTCCCAAGGCGTAAATGTGCCAACGGGATAACCGAGCTTGCTCCTCTCTTCCTCGCTGCGAATATAGTAACGGCGCTTGGCCGCACCGGTCTCGCCATAGGTCTTGAAGGTCTGCTCCAACTCGTCGAGGAGATTAGCCTCTATCGAGAAATGGCTGAAATTCTTCCCTTCCTGTTGCGATTGAGCGATACGAACCTGCATTTCCTGAAGGGTATAACGGAAATAGCTGTCGCCCTCGATCATAAGAGGTTTCACCCCCAGCCGAAAAAAAATGTGCTCAAAAGCCTTCTTGACCGTAGTCGTACCGGCGCCGGACGAGCCGGTGACGGCGATGACAGGGTGCTTTTTCGACATGGAGGACTCCTCAAAAAACTTCGAAATCCGTGCCCGGATCTATGGCTGCTCTATTTTTTCGCGAGTCCAGTTTTCATGCAGTCGCCTGAGAGCATCGATATCGACCAAACCGAACGGTTTCCAAGGGGCTTCGCTCAGGCACGTCAAAGGCAATTCCGGCTCCCCGAGGTGATCCGTCACAAGCAATGCGCCGGTGAAGTCCTGGCCGATGGTATAGTCATTGACCGTAACCAGCGTCGGAATACCGGCTCCGAGCGCCGACCGCAAGCCGTTTTCCGAATCCTCGAACGCCAGACAATCCGTCGCGTCCAAGCTTAATTTCGCCAGCACGTACTCGTATATATCGGACGCGGGCTTTTTGTTCGAAACGATGTCGCCTGCCGCGATCAGCTCGAACCAGCGGAGAGCTTCGGCACCGAACCAGCCCGATAACATGGCTTCGACGTTTTCTGCCGTCGCTGTAGTGGCAATAGCGAGCACCAATTCTGCGGCCTTGGCTTCCTCGATCAACCGAAGGACACCCGGCCTAGCCGGAATCCCGCCGGTTTCAAGCAGGCTTAGATAATGGCGCGTCTTCGCGGCGTGCAAGTCCTCGATGAAAGCATCCAGCTCGCCTTGGCCGCAAGGAGTTTCAGGATGGTAAACGGTAATGAAATGACGAATACGCTCCTTGCCGCCGCTGACAGCCAATAAGTCGCCGTACAAGGATTCATCCCATACCCAATTCAGGCGAGCTTCCGCGAAAGCTCGATTGAATGCGACGCGATGGCCATGCCGTTCGGTGTCCGCCAACGTGCCATCCACGTCGAAAATTAGAGCTCTGAGCACGAACTGTCCACGGCCCCGCCTAGGTAACGACAGGGTCCAACTCTCCCTTGCTGTAACGCTTGCCCATGTCTTCCAAGCCGATGACTTTGATCTTCGAAGCCTGACCCGCAGCACCGAACGCCTCGTAGCGAGCCGTACAAATGCTGGTCATAGCCTTTTGCGCCTCCTTGTAGAGCTTGCGCGGATCGAAATTCTTCCTATCTTCGACCATGAACTTACGCATAGCGCCATAGGATGCGATGCGCAGGTCGGTATCGATATTGACCTTGCGAACACCGTGACGAATACCCTCTACGATTTCCTCGACGGGCACGCCATAGGTCTGCCCGATATCACCCCCATACTGGTTGATCATCGCAGTCCAGTCCTCGGGTACCGAGGACGACCCGTGCATGACCAAGTGAACATTTGGAATCCGGGCGTGGATGTCCCTGACCCGGTCGATGCGCAACACCTTGCCGGTGGGCTTTCTGGTGAATTTATAGGCACCGTGACTGGTGCCGATCGCGATGGCCAAAGCATCGACCTTGGTTTTCTTGACGAAATCGGCCGCTTCGTCCGGATCGGTCAGCAACTGGCAATGATCCAGCTCGCCCGCCGCGCCGTGACCGTCTTCCTCTCCGGCTTTTCCGGTTTCCAAAGAGCCGAGGCAGCCCAATTCGCCCTCCACCGAAACGCCGCAAGCATGGGCCATATCGGCTACTCTGCGCGTGACTTCGACGTTGTATTCATAGCTGGACGGCGTTTTCATGTCTTCCAGCAATGAGCCATCCATCATTACCGAGCTGAAGCCGGATTGGATCGCACGAATACAAACGGCTGGTGAAGCGCCATGGTCCTGATGCATGCAGATCGGGATGTGCGGGTACATTTCCACGGCCGCAAGCACCAGATGCCGCAGGAATGGCTCGCCCGCATACGTACGCGCACCGGCGGATCCCTGGAGAATCACCGGGGCATCGACCGCGGAAGCGGCTTCCATGATGGCCTTAACCTGCTCCATGTTATTGACGTTAAATGCCGGCAGACCGTAGCCGTGCTCGGCGGCGTGATCCAGCAATTGTCTTAAAGAAATGATAGCCATCGATCGACTCCTCTCGGCTGCTGATCGCCTACTTTGCGGCGAAATCCAGCCGCCCCGCGGCTTGTTCTTGCAAGCGAATCGCTTGTCGGAACTTTAACACCGCCGGGCGACCCCTGCCTCTCTCGGCGAATCTCAAGCCGAGAGCGCACGTTGAAAATTCGTCGACAGTTAGGCCGTTTCTTTGACGCTAGAGAATCGACTCCACCTGTTTGACGATATTCTCGACGGTGAAACCAAACTCTTTGAAAAGCTGTCCGGCCGGCGCCGATTCGCCGAAACGGTCCAGCCCAACGACCTTGCCGCCGAATCCCACGTACTTATACCAACCATCGCTGACACCAGCTTCGACGACGACACGCTTGGTGACGGCGGAAGGCAGTACCGATTCGCGGTATGCGGCATCCTGAGCATCGAATACATTGGTCGACACCATGGACACAACACGTATCTTCTTGCCCTTGCCGGCCAGTTCTTCCGCGGCTTTCAGCGCCAAGTCAACTTCCGACCCCGTAGCGATAATGATCGCGTCTGGCGTTCCGTCGCAGTCGCGAACAACATAACCGCCGCGGCGGATAGCATCGATCTGCGCCGGCGTGCGGGACACATGCGGCAGATTCTGACGCGACAGAATCAGCGCAGTGGGCCCGTCCTTACGTTCGATTGCGGCTTTCCAAGCCACCGCCGTCTCCACCGAGTCGCACGGACGCCAGACCTGCATATTGGGAATCATGCGCAGGGTGGCAGTCTGCTCGACCGGCTGGTGCGTCGGACCGTCCTCGCCCAAACCGATGGAGTCGTGCGTGTAGACATAAATCACCGGAGCCTTCATGAGGGCCGACATACGTACGGCGTTTCGGGCGTATTCCGAGAACATCAGGAAGGTGCCCCCATAGGGCTTGAAGCCGCCGTGCAGAGCGATACCGTTCATCATCGCGGACATGCCGAACTCGCGCACACCATAGTAGACGTAATTACCGTCGTGGCCCTCCGCGTTCACGTTCTTGCAACCGGACCAGATAGTCAGGTTCGAACCGGCCAGATCGGCGGATCCGCCCATGAGCTCCGGCAACAGCGGGCCGTATCCGTTAAGGGCGTTCTGCGACGCTTTACGGCTGGCGATGGTTTCGGCTTTTTCGTTGACTTTGGCAACGAAGGCTTCGGACTTTTCCGCCCAGTCGCGGGGAAGCTCTCCGGCCATGCGACGCTCGAATTCAGCCGCCAATTCCGGGTATTCGCTGCGATAGTTTTCGAACCGGTCGTTCCAGTCGGACTCGGCCTTCGCTCCGATTTCCCTGGCATCCCAAGCCTCGTAGATTTCGGACGGTATTTCGAAGGCTGGATACGGCCAGCCTATGGTTTCGCGAACGAGCGCGACTTCGTCGGCGCCCAGAGCCGCGCCGTGGCATTCTTCCTTGCCTTGCTTGTTTGGCGAGCCCCAACCGATGATCGTCTGACAACAGATCAGGGACGGCTTGTCGGTAACAGACCGCGCTTCCTCGATCGCTTTTTTCACGGCTTCGGCGTCGTGGCCGTCTACTTTCGGAATGACATGCCAACCATAGGCTTCGAAACGCTTCGGTGTGTCGTCCATGAACCAGCCGGGCGTGTTGCCGTGGCCGCGCACTTCGCCGTCGATCGAAATGTTGTTGTCATCGTAGAAGGCAATCAGCTTGCCGAGCTTCATAGACCCGGCCAGAGAGCAAGCTTCGTGGGAAACGCCTTCCATCAAGCAGCCATCGCCCAAGAACACGTAGGTGTAATGGTCGACGATTTTGTGGCCTGGGCGATTGAACTGCGCCGCGAGCGTACGTTCCGCCAAAGCCATGCCCACTGCGTTCGTGATGCCCTGCCCCAAAGGACCGGTCGTCGTTTCCACGCCGGGCGTGTAACCGTACTCCGGATGGCCAGGGGTTTTCGAATGAAGTTGACGGAAATTTTTTAGCTCTTCGATCGGAAGATCGTAGCCGGTCAAATGCAGCAACGAGTACAGCAGCATGGAACCGTGACCGTTGGAAAGTACGAAACGGTCGCGATCCGGCCACTTCGGGTTTGCCGGGTTATGGCGCATATAATCATTCCAAAGCACTTCGGCAATATCCGCCATTCCCATGGGTGCTCCAGGATGCCCGGAATTTGCTTGTTGTACGGCATCCATGCTCAAAGCGCGTATGGCGTTTGCTAATTCTCGACGCGAAGGCATGTCTATCTCCTTAATGTTTTTTATGGTTAAGTTACGAAATCAAGGAGGGAATTTTATCAGCATGATCAACTTTGTCACGAGGCTCGCGCGCCCGTCGAGTCAACATTAAAGTTAATCCGAGTCGGCGGCAACCGAATTCTCCGGTCTCGAAAGGACGCAAAAAGGCTGCTTCGAACGGGGGCAGAAAGCTGCTTTCGGGTCGGCGAGTCTCGCCATCGCTACGCTCAACACGTTTCAGCCGACCGAATTAGCGGTCGGCTGACCACCGCGGCCAGCGTTCTTGTTAAGACCGTTTGGTTCCATGTATCCTTAGCCGGTTATTGCGGTAACTGGCCTCTACGTATTTCTGATCAGGCCCTTCCGTCAGAATTGCTCGTCGGGGCCTAATGCAATAGTAATCGGGAGCCTGGACCTTCCCGGCGCTCACCTGACACATTACTTTGAAATGTAGGATTCGATTATGCCAAAGAACTTACTTGAACAACTCCGGGAAATGACGGTGGTTGTGGCCGACACCGGCGACATTCAGGCCATAGAAACTTTCAAACCTCGCGATGCGACGACCAATCCCTCCCTGATCACCGCCGCCGCTCAAATGCCCCAGTACCAGGGCATCGTCGATGATACGCTGAAAGGTGCGAGACAGAGTCTGGGCAAGGAAGCAGCGGCATCGCAGGTGGCTTCCCTCGCTTTCGACCGATTGGCTGTTTCTTTTGGCCTAAAAATTCTCGAGATCATTGAAGGCCGGGTTTCCACCGAAGTGGACGCCAGACTTTCCTATGATACCGAGGGCACGATCGCCAAGGCCCGCGAGATCATTGCTCAGTACGAAGCGGCTGGCATTTCGAAAGAGCGCGTGCTCATCAAGATAGCCGCTACCTGGGAAGGCATCCAAGCTGCCGCAGTGTTGGAAAAAGAAGGCATTCATTGCAACCTAACGCTATTGTTCGGTTTGCACCAGGCGATCGCATGTGCCGAGGCTGGAGTGACCCTGATTTCTCCTTTCGTCGGGCGAATCTTGGATTGGTACAAAAAAGATACCGGCCGCGACTCTTACCCACCCGCCGAAGACCCCGGAGTCCTGTCGGTCACTCAGATCTATAACTATTACAAGAAATTCGGCTACAAAACGGAAGTCATGGGTGCGAGCTTCCGGAATATCGGTGAAATTACCGAACTGGCGGGCTGTGATCTTCTGACAATCGCGCCTTCCCTTTTGTCCGAGCTGCAGTCCACCGAGGGCGACCTGGAACGGAAATTGGATCCAACCAAAGCGGCTAACGCTTCAATCGAAAAGATTGCGATGGACAAAGCGACGTTCGACCGAATGCACGTCGAGAATCGCATGGCGTCGGAAAAACTGTCGGAAGGCATCGACGGCTTCACTAAGGCCTTGGAGACCCTCGAAAAATTGCTTGCCACCCGGCTGGCTTATCTCGAGGGCTAGGCATCCTAGTCCACAGACTGCGCGGTTTAGAATACTTTAATTTCTGAGACCGGCGGGCGGCCGCTTCTATGGCAGTCTGAAGTATGTCGACGGCCTAGAAGTAGTCGCCCAATCCCTTGCCGCGCATCTTCACGAAGAGGCCAATCTGGATGCCCTAATTTATTCCTTCGGCAAAAAAACGATTTTCGATAAATGCCTCGCGAATGATGGGCTTCGCAATCACAGCCCACTCCATACAAGTCGCCCTTAGAAAATCGGAAAAACCGCACGAGATAGGTTCCGACGAAACCGTTTTCTAGGAGATAACCACCCCCTCAGTCTTCTAAATATTACTCCTCGTGCCCCAAGGTGTACTTTGCAACGCACAGGACGGGATTACACGTTCCCTTTTTCCGGAGATCAACGAAACCCCAGGAGGGGAAAAAGTGGCCAAGAAATGAACGCGATGTGAATCGACCGATTTTGGAGAATTTAAAAATGTCCGTTTCACCATTTACCAATGACCCAAAACGACGTCCGTTATACCGGAAGCCTTTGAGTACGATGGGCATTTTCGGAATCATTGCAGCCGGCTTGCTTTCAACAAGCGCGTCAGCTCATGTCATTAGTGAAGAGGACCATCACGCTTTTGAGCACAAATATGCCGATATGTGCATCAAAAGGGAAAAGGCAAAACCGAATAGAGTTATTACAAGTGACGATTCGCCCATCATTAAGATGTGTGAATGCATCGCCCAGGAAGAATCAAAACGCCTTACGATCGACGAGGTCAAGAAATTCTTGCGCGAAAATAAATATCCCGTGTCTTTACTCATCAAGGCGGGACAAGCTGAGAATATTTGCTATCAAAAACTCCAAGGAACCAGGCGATAAACCCGTCGATCACCCTGCGGATTCAGGTTCAACAGTACCGACGGGGTGGTACCTTGGAACAGAATATTCAAGACTAAGAGGCGACTGCCGTTTCGGGAGATAAACGGAATCGACCAACGGGAAACGGCCGGCGAGCCCTTCTTGAGCTCTAGACCGGCCACAAAACTGAACAAAACCAACGTGGTGTCGAATCGGCTTGAGACACCGATATGGTTCGGATGCCCTACCGGCTGTCAGCCCGTAATTGATTACAATTCCAAACCCGCGACCAGGGACGATATGTACATATCGTCCCTGGTTCCCTCCAAATACTACTCCAAGTTAGCGTGCCTTGTCCTCATTTCTTCTTCGGGAATTCCTTTCTCGTGAATGATATGGGCAATCGTAGCTTCCAAAAAGATCAACGTCGACAACTCAAACGTCGTGCCCATAGGCATGCCGACCACTTTGCCATACTGTTCCGCGGTACCAATCTGGCAGACGAAATCTGCCATATCGCCTATCGTCGAACTGCTCTTCGTGGACAACAATACGACCTTGGCGCCCTGTTCCTTGGCGCGCTTGGTGAACGCAATCATCGTCTCCGTCTCTCCGGAACCCGAGATTACGATGAATAAATCACCCTTTCGAATACTTGGGGTGACAATCTCACCAACAACATATGCATCATACCCGCCATGCATCAGTCGCATCGCGAAGAACCTCGCGACCAAGCCGGAGCGACCGGCGCCAGCCACAAAAACACGCGACGCTTCGTCAAGCATCCGGGTCAGTTTGTCATCATAGGTCGGATCCGTAGCCTCTAAGACGCCTGAAATCTTTTCTATGATTGTTTTTTGATGCATCTTACGCCCCTACGCAGCGCTCGCAAGTTCGCAGATCTCGCGTGCGGCATCGGCGGGCGAAGGAGCGCCATAGATCGCTGCGCCGACAACAACGATGTTTGCGCCCGCGCGTGCGACTTGCTGAACGGTCGATTGTTTAATCCCACCGGCAACGGATATTCTGACCGGGAGATTCAGCCGAGCTACAGCCTGCAAATCGGCAAACGGGGTTTGACCTGCAGCCTGCGCGTCCAACCCAGTGTGGACCCCGATGATATGGGCGCCCAGTTTAGCCGACTCTCTTGCGCACGCCACTTTATCCGGCACGTTGATGAGATCGACTTGAACTTCGGCATTGTGGGCGTTGGCCGCCTTGATTACACCAGCAATGGTCGCCGAACCGGAGACACCGAGAACCGTGCAAATATCAGCGCCAGCGGCATAGAACGGCGTCGCCTCGTACTCGCCGGCGTCCATGGTTTTGAGATCAACCAAAATCAACTTATTGGGGAATTTTTTCCTCAGCTCTCTAACCAAACCGATCCCGTTATGTTTGATGCACGGCGTTCCGATTTCAAAAATGTCAACGTAAGGAGCGGCGAGCGTCGCGAGTTTTAAAGTCTGATTGACGTCCAGAGAATCCAATGCCAATTGTATTAACGGTCTTGCCATGATGGGTGCTCCAATTGTTATAGTTGATTAGATACCTATTAACTAAAACTCATAAATGCATTCTTTAAATGCATTATTTGTTAACTCTAAAGTAGAACCGGGATAGGTGTCAACGATCCTCTGTCGCTCTCCTAAATATATTATTCATCATCGCTGGCGCAGCAGTACGAAAGTGCTAAGGCCGTTTCACCGTTAGACATAAGGTAATAAGCGAACAGCGGTGATAACTCTAGAAATACCGGATCATTCGACCCAGTACATTAAGAGGCGACTTTAACAGCTTCTGCTTGTCATGCACGCCTAAGCTCAGTTTTGGAGGAACCTATCACATTCGGCGAACGCAGCCTTTATCTTGCGGTCCCTTCGAGATTTTTCAGGTACTTCGCCACGCCGGTCAACGGTGCCGACGACTTGGCTGTTCCGGACAAATTTTTCAGATACCGAGCCACGCCGGTTTCGGCTGCCGCGGTTTTAGCGGGTTCCGACATATTTTTCAGGTATCTTGCAACGCCGGTTTCCCCTGCTGCGCCTTGCGAAACGGGTGCAACCGTCTGCTGAACAGGCTGGGGCTTGGAACCGGTTTGGCGATTGCTCCAGAAAATAAAACCAACCAATCCCAAAACGATCAAACCGAGCGGATAATTTTCAGCCAAGGGATTTTCCGCTTTGGCTCCGGCAGAAGTAGAGCTGGGCTGATCACCTGATGCCGCGGCAGCGGACGTTGAACCGGTCGCTTCCTGTTTCGCCTGCATGGCTTGTATCGTCGCTGCCCGTTCTTTTGCGGCTTTCGCGTGCTCGGCAATCAAGTCAGCGTCCTGCGTAATCACTACCGGCTCAAAGTCTGCCGCCGGATATTCGGATTCCGCCTTTGCCAACGGACTGGCTAACAGCAGCGCCGTGAGTACAGCTTTCGTCAAATCATGTTTTTTCACAACATTCTCCTAAAATATCTTAAGAAACGGATGAAGACCTAGGCCAGCTCGGGCTGGATGGCCGCTCCTGGCTTAGTATAAGGGGGCGCATCATCAAATGGAATATATACGGCTCTTTCGCCCCGTTCGCGCCCACGAACCGCGCGTGCTTCGGGGCACAACAAGAAACGATCCACGCGACACCCCGCCCACGGATCGATCGAGACCGTCGCCGAAATCTTGGAACCGAAAAACGGTGAAACACGTCGACTTTGTCGATCAGGTCGGTGCCGTCCCGAGTAATGTCGGACAACCAGGCCGTGAGTATACAGACGCATCAAAGCTTCGCATCGGGAGAAAATCCCGAATCTCGCTCTATCCGGTGGTGCCGACAAACGGGGACCTCGAAAAACCGCCTTCCCGGCGGTTTTTCTCTTCGCCACGCCCAAACGCGATTTGGGCTTGGCGCACGTTTTCAACCGCTTGCGTGGCTGAAAACGACGGGGCATCCCTGCCGTACGAGCACCTCGAAAAACTTCGAGGTGCTCAAAACTTCGGAACGCTCGCTCGGTCGCCGCTTGGCTCCATTTACTGCACGGATAAGATCTGACTGACGCGGCGTAAATCATCCTCGGTATCGACACCCGCCTCAGGGGCATCGTCGACCGGCAAGACCAGAATACGTTCCCCATACCATAAGATACGCAATTGCTCCAGAGCTTCCACGGTTTCCAGTTGGGTTGGAAGCCAACCCACGTAGCGCCGCAGAAAACCGGCCGAATATGCGTAGATGCCGATATGCCGGAGATACGAAAAACTTTCGGGCAAAAGCGTGCCTGCGGCGGCGAAATCGTGCCGATGCCAAGGAATGGGAGCCCGGCTGAAATAAAGCGCATAACCGTTTCGATCGAGCACAGTCTTGACGGCGTTCGGATCGAAAACTTCGGCGCGGCTTTTGATGGGAGCGGCGAGGGTAGCAACCGGTGCGACGCTCTGGTCGATTAGAGCGGCAGCGACTCGTCTTACCAAACTCGGCCGCATGAGAGGCTCATCGCCCTGCAGATTGACGATGATTTCGTTATCCGACCAATGCAACTGATCCACTACCTCGGCGATCCGTTCGCTGCCACTGGCATGATCCTTCCGAGTCATGAGTGCGCGGACCGGCAGATGACTTACCGCATCACAGATCCGTTCGTCGTCGGTGGCCACGATGACTTTGCCCCCCGCTTCTAACGCGCGTTCGCAGACATGAACGATCATCGGCCGCCCGGCCAATTCGAGCAGAGGCTTTCCGGGCAGCCGACTCGAACCATAGCGCGCGGGAATGACGATGTTGAACGATGCCATGCTTTCGCCGTTACGACAGTGCGTCGTATTCTTCTAGGCTGATTTTCCGGGCCTCGTCTTCCAACATCACCGGGATGTCATCACGTATCGGATAAGCGAGTCGGTCCGCTTTGCAGATCAACTCCTGCTGTTCCTTCTTAAAACGAAGTTCGCCTTTGCAGACGGGGCAGACTAAGATCTCAAGTAGTTTTCGGTCCATTGCGTTTCGCCTTCAATAAAGTTAATAAAGTTGCGCCGAATTCCATCGGCAGCCTGGCTTCGACTGGAACATACCAGAAGTTCGAAGTAGCAAGAGCGCGGCATTTCACGGCGTCCTTCTCTGTCATCAAAACCGCGCGACCGCCGACAAACTCGAAGTCGTCGGCCCGATATCGGTAATGATCGGGAAATTCGCGGCTCTCGAACTCCAAGCCAAAACGTAGAAGATGCTTGAAAAACCGCTGCGGGTTTCCGATGCCGGCAATCGCACAAAACACCGTTCCCGAAAAAGACTTCAGTGGTACTCTCACGCTTTCGTCCTGAAGATTCACGGCCATATCGCCCTCTAGAACCATGGCATATTCACCTGGCGGAGCTTCCCCCGAATAAACCCTCAGATCTACTGAATTCAATCGTTCGACCGGCTCCCGCAAGGGCCCGGCAGGCAGGCAGCAGCCGTTGCCGAATCGCCTCGCACCGTCCACCACGGCAATTTCCAAATCGCGTCCCAAGGCATAGTGCTGCAATCCGTCGTCGGACAGAATGATGTCGCAGTCCGCATTTTCCAGGAGGGCTCTCGCCGCCTCGACACGCTTTGCGAAAACGAACACCGGGCAGCCGGTTCGGCGCGCGACGAGCAGAGGTTCGTCGCCCACGGTGTGAGCATCGGATTCCTTCGAGACTCGTAGCGGGCGAGGCCCCGTCGAAACGCCATAACCGCGGCTGACGATACCAGGCTTGAATCCGTTCTCCTTAAGAAATCGAGCGAGCCAAATCACCAAAGGCGTCTTGCCGGTACCACCGACGGTCAAATTGCCGACCACAACGACCGGGACCGGAAAGCGCCGGATCTGTTTCAGTCCATTCCGATAGGTCCAAAGGCGAGCCTTGACGACCTGCCGGAACAACCGTTCGAGCGATGCCAAAAACGGATTCGGATGCGGCTTCTCATACCACTCCCGCAGCAACCACCCTGTCAATTGCAGCTTCATCCGACTCAACCGGTCAGGGATTCCCGGCTGCCTCGCTCTTGGCGGCGAAAGTCACATGGATAAACCCGAGTTGGCTGGCCGCGTCCAAAACGGTTATGACGGATTGATGAGTGGCTCTCTGGTCGGCATTAATCACCAGCAGCGGGTTCTTTTTCTCGCCGGCGGCTTCCAAAATCGCCTTCTTTAAAGTTTCGATCTGGGTGTTGACCACCTGATGCTCGTTGACGAAATAACGCCCCTCTGTGTCTATGACAATGTCAACGCTCTTTTCCTCGCTCGCCGGTTGACCCGTAGCTTCCGGTAACTGAATCTGCAATTCCGCTTCACGGCTGAACGTCGTGGTCAACACCAGAAAAATCAGCAACACGATGAGCACATCGATCATCGGAATCAGGTTGAGTTCGGGATAATCCCGACGACGTGGCCGGAAATTCATCGCTCACTACTCCTCTTCCTGACTGCTGTAAAGCGTCTCGACCAGCCGCACGGCCTCCTCCTCCATGCGAACCGCGAAATCGACCACCCGCCCCTGAAAATAGCGGTAAAAGATCAAGCTCGGAATCGCTACCGCCAATCCGGCGGCCGTCGCAATGAGGATTTCCGATATACCCCCGGCGAGCTTGGTAGGGTTGCTGATCCCGCTCGCCATGGAAAACGTCGAGAAAACCTTGATCATACCCAGCACGCTACCCAGAAGTCCCAGATAAGGCGACACGGATGCGATCGTCCCAAGGGTATTCAAATATCGTTCCAAGTCATGAATCACCTGCCGCCCGGCCTGCTCGATACTCTCCTTTACCACTTCGCGGCCGTGAGAGTAGTTCATGAGCCCTGCGGCAAGGACCGCGCCGAGCGGAGAATGGGTCCGCAATCGCCGGATATAAGCGCTGTCCAGCTGATTTTTCCGATACTTATTCCATACTTCCGGTACGAGTTGCGCCGGAATGATACGGGTCGGACGCAATGCCCAAAAGCGCTCCACGATGATAGCCAAAGCCAATATCGAACAGGCAATGATCGGAATCATGACCCATCCGCCCGCTTTAATGATTTCAAACATAGACAATTATCCCCACGTCAGTCAGCCAACCATTCTAGTCGATCCGCTCTAACCCGGAAGCCCATGCACACGAAAGCGGGCATGCTCACCCACCCTTGGGCGTATCCGAGCGGCCTGACGCGTCGACGCCTATGGTTTCAAGGCGGCTAACGGCATCACAGGGCTTCCACATCGATATCCGGCAGTTCGACGCGAAAGTTCCGACGTTGCCAAACGACTTTCCCGATATCATGCCAAGGCTGAGCGATATTCTTACGCCGCAAGTCTTTTTCCCAGTCCATGGGCACGCTCACTTGTTTCAGCTTGATCAAAAATTCGGCGTTCGATAAATCCAAGCCTAATTCGGTGCCCCAAAATGCCGTAACTTTTTTCAAGAACTTGCTCAAGCGCTCTTGATGCATGTGAGACGTCACAGCGACATTTGCCCACATCGACTGGACCCGGCCCCAATTCGGCGCGATTATCCTCCCCTCCTCGTTGACGAATGGCAGCCAATGCTCCCGGCCGGCCCGGTCCTTGTACGTAATCGCTAAGATGTGATTGTAGCCCGCGAAATGATCGTGCATGTAAAGGGCGTGAGGTGTGATTCCGAGAAAGGCGTGGGAGAAGTTGATGACCGAATTGGAGAGCTGATCCAGCACACGCCCAGGCGCGCCGATGTCGCAGCCATTACCGCAGCGGTACAGGAGTCCGTAATGAACCGTGCTGTTCAGCTGCAGCATCAGAACCAGGACCAGGAATTTCGCGATACGCTGCGTCTGTTGCCCGGCCGTCGCCGCATACCGCCGGTACCATTCCGCAAAAGGATGTTCGTCGCAAGAAAGTGGCGCTGCCGGAACGGCACAGGTTTCATCGCAAACGATGCGTTCCCGCCGGTCCGCTATTCGCCGATAAACCCGATTTCCCCAATGATAGACGCCCGGCAACTTCATTAACCAGCCCAAAGGTGTGGTATATCCCATGCCGAGCATGATCCGAATATAAGTATCCAGACCCGAATACAGCCTCCCTTCGCCATCCAGGGCATAAAGATCCTTTAAAAGCTCGCTTTCCGCGATCGATTCGAGTTCCCGATATTCCTTGGCGCAAGTTTGCAAATCCTTAACTTCTATAGCTTTTAGAATATCGAAATGCTGAATGATAATTGCAGTCCGGTTGCACAATGGACATTGTCTATCGTAGAAAACGGTCAGTCTCGGTTGCTCGAATCGGAGCGCTTTTGTCAGTTTCCGCCACCACCTGAACGGGACCAGCAAGAAATAATGAACCAGCATCGCAAAGCCGAATGGATAGATATTGAGCGAAAGAATTATTCCGGTGTGGAACAGCACTCCGATAAATAAAAGCGGAATACGGAAAGGGCGGAACCAGAACAAAAACAAAAACACGAATTGGAAAACGATTATCGTATAACCGATAAACATCTCCACGAGCTTCAGGTTCAGCAAGGGCGTCATGTCGATAGCCGACATGTAATAAGGCATGGTCGGCGGAAGCCAAGGCCCCATCCCGTTGCGCCAAAACTCGGCCGAAAGCTTATGAATACCGGAGTCGAGATACAGCAAGCCTAAGGAAATGGCGAGCGGAAGATAATAGGCAAGAACGGAAACCTTGTCATTCGGCTCATACCGGCTCGTCAAAGTCGAGTATCTCAGTTTCGAGCGAAGATTGTCCAATGACAACGCACGCTCCGTGGGCAGGAAAATCAGGAGAAAGCTCGAGCCCGTCATCAGTTGATCGAATCCGCCGTCGAAGTCCTGCCACATGGGCGTAAAAACGACGAAAACCACCCAGAAGACATAATTGGCTACCGCCGCCCTTCGGGTATGGTAGCCCAGCACTAGGCACACCGCGACCGCCACCCATACGAGGAGAAAAAAATGCAATATGGGAGAGGCTCTATCGAAAAAAGGCACGGGGTCGAAAATAAGGTGCCGAAAGTAAAATAAAAAAATGACTTCCTGAAGTATTACTAACGAGAAACCAATTCGGAAGGCACCGAGACCGACAGCAGGAACTTGTTTGGCGAGTCCCTGGTCGACTAGGGTTTTCAATTTGCGGTACATGGCTTGAATACTTCGACTGGATACTATTAACGAGGTTTCGAATGATAAAAAACTATGCGGCGGGACAGGACTATCGGGATTTCGGTCGGGAGAGGGCTGGTGGGGATAAGGTTGAACGTTAGGAATTCGTTATTAATCGAAATCGACGAGTGCGGTTCAGACAGGTTCTGTCAGTTGCCACCGGCGTCAGCGAACAGGCATCCCTCCGCAGTCACCCAAATACTGTATCGTGATTCCGGATCAGCACTTTGATCCAAGTCAGATGACACCGAATCGACCGCCGAAGCGCCACGGCGTCCGTTACCGCCACACGCTTTGCTCACTTGATCGAACGACTTCGGCCAAGCGCCCTTTGGAACAAAATTTTCCGGAACATTGCCGATTTCCTACAGCGGGACGGACCTTGTCCTTACTTACGGAAACGGCTCGGCGCGAATTGTAACGTTTTCCTCACGAAATTAACCACGCTTTACCCGTTCGTCGGCGAAGACCGCGCTGACATTCCCGTCTGCGGAAAACTCTCCGAAATGCATCGCGCATGCTCGGCGTGAAAGCTAAAACCGTCCGCGCACCTCGAACGTGGAGAATTCCTCGCCGGGTGGTTCTTCGATGACTTCCATCGAATCGACTCGTGCCCGAGGAGGACCGCTTGCACACCAGTCCAGAAACTCGGCGATCCGTTCCGAGGCGCCTTCCGCCAGAATTTCCACCCGACCGTCAGGAAGATTTCGCACCCACCCCGTAACCCCCAAAGATACAGCCCGATCACACGCAGCCGCCCGGAAAAACACCCCTTGCACCAATCCCGCTACAAACACATGAACCCGCCTGGTCATAAGATACATCTCCAAATATTCAGCAAGTAACGATCCAACAATGATGAATCCGCGGATTGCGCTCGAAATCCTTGGGGATCGTCCGAGGACCGATATCTTCCAGCTCCAGGTTTCCCAGCGCCTCGGTGTCGAGTTTGAATTTCCGGCAATTGGTGGAAAAAACCAATGTGCCCCCGGGCGCCAGAAGTTCTGCGCTTTTTTTTATCAGCATTGCATGATCCCGCTGAACGTCCCAGGTTCGCCGCATTCTCTTGGACGTCGAGAAGGTGGGCGGGTCCAGGAAAATCAAATCGAAACGCCGCTTCTCTCGTAACGCCAGATCGACCCATTCCAGACAATCCGCCTGTATCAGCTCGTGGCGGCTACCACGAATACCATTGAGCTCCAGATTACGCTTCGCCCAATCCAAATAAGTGCGCGACATATCGACCGTGGTGGTCGAGGCCGCCCCGCCTTCGGCTGCGTACACCGAAGCGGTTCCGGTGTAGGCGAAGAGGTTGAGAAAGCGCTTGCCCGCCGCTCGATCCCGGATCATCCGGCGGGTAATACGATGGTCGAGGAATAGTCCCGTATCGAGGTAATCCTCGAAATTGACCCAAAATTTCAGTCCGCTCTCCTCGATCACATGAAACCGCCCGGCATCGGCCTGTTTTTCGTATTGCGCCAAGCCTTTCTGTTTACGCCGAATCTTTAGGAAAACCTGCTCGGGTGGGATTTGAAGCACTTTCGGAACGACCGCTACGGCGTGGACCCATCGCGTTTCGGCCTTGGCCGGATCGACACTGGACGGCGCCTCGTACTCCTGCATATGGACCCAGGTCCCTTCGCCCTGATACACATCGACGGCTACGGCATATTCCGGCAAGTCGGCATCATACAGCCGATAGCACCGGATTCCGTTTTGCCGCGCCCAACGCCCGAGATTCTTGAGATTCTTGCGCAGACGGTTGGCGAACATCTCCGCCCCGCTGTCGGCCATATCCACGGTCTTGGCTTTCCGGACAATCTCGCGAATCTTTCGTTGCGCTGCGGTCAGAGGTTCGGGTTCGCGCGGGCTGAAAAAACGCTCTGCCTCGATGTCGAAATTGAATAGCCTACATTCGAGTGCCCCGTTATAGAGTGTGTAGTAACGCCTGGCCCGTATTCCCAATTTGAACGCCAGTTCCGGATTACCGGTCAGTACGGCCGCCTTCCAGCCGACGAAATGCGTCTTGAGTGCCGCGCCGAGGTCGGTGTATAGCGGAACCAGCGTCTTCTCGTCACCCAAACGCTCGCCGTAGGGCGGATTGACCGCGATCAGACCAAACCCGTGGCGCGGCCGAACGTCGGCCATGGCCTTCCGCTCCACGTGCACATACCCCGTAAGCCCGGCACGCTCGATGTTTTCCGAGGCGATGCGGACGGCCCTCCGGTCGATATCATAGCCGACGATCGGCGGAAGTTTTCGCAAGCCTCGGTCGGAGCGCCCTTTAGCGTCTTCCACGAGGTTCCGCCATAACACCCGATCATGATTTTTCCAGCCAAACAGACCGAAATGGGGCCGTAGCAGACCCGGAGCGAAATCGCCGGCCATGAGCGCCGCTTCGATAGGCAAGGTGCCCGACCCGCACATGGGATCGACGAAATGTCCCCCGCGCTCGGCGATCTCCGGCCAGCCGGCGCGTAGCAGAATGGCCGCCGCCAAGTTTTCCTTGAGCGGGGCCTTACCGCCTTCCTGGCGGTAGGCGCGTTTGTGCAAACTTTCACCGGAAAGGTCGACACTTACCGTCGCGACGTCACGGTCCAGATAAACGTTCACCCGGAGATCCGGCCGATCCGGGCGTACCGACGGGCGTATGCCGCAACGTTCCCGGAAATAATCGGCAATGCCGTCCTTGACTTTTTGCGCGCCGAACATCGTGTGGCGGATCTTGGATCGGCTGGAGGCAAAGTCCACGGCGAAGCTCGCTTGCGGATCCAAATGAGCGTCCCATTCGATGCGCCGGATGCCATCGTAAAGCGCTTCGGGCGTTGCGGCCGGAAAACGCTCCAAGGGAAGCAACACCCGGTTGGCCAAGCGGGACCATAAGCAGACCTTGTAAGCCATTTCGAGATCGCCGCCGAAGGCGACGCCGGCGTGGGTCTGCGCGACCTCCGCCGCGCCCAATGCCCTGAGTTCCTCGGCCAAAAGAAGTTCCATACCGAGCGGAACGGTCGCAAAAAAACGCTGAAAATGAGTCATCGATCAGTATCGGAAAAGTGTGGACCAAGAGGATCAGCCGGAGCTCGTAAAAAATCCGAGCGAGACACATCGGGACAATCGAACCCAAACCAGCGGCATCTTTACCGGAAGAAAAAGGAAAGCTCAGGATCGCTTGCGCTGTGCCCGGGCTGCCGATGCTCCATATCGCGAGCACCGCTTCGGCGCGGCCGGCACGCCCTCAGTCGCTCGCCAAAGATCTTTCGAGAGATGTTTGACAAGTCAACAATTGCCGACGGTAACGTGTCGCGGTTGCCTCTACGCGCCGAGCCACTCGCATCAGCCACGGCTTGGACAGATAAGACTTGCGCCGGAACCCACCGTGTCCCTCATGATACGCCAAGTATTGGTTGTAAGCGTCGAACTTTGAAATGCCGAGACTCCGGTAGCTTTGATGGGCATACCAGCCGATGAAATCGACCACGTCTTCGAATTCGTCCCGATCGGCTCCGCCATTACCGGTTTTCATCCGATACCAGTCCCACGTTTCGTCCTTGACCTGCCCGTAACCGTAAGCCGACGACGGGCGCCACAGCGGCAGGATCCCCAAGAGTCGATAGCGCGGCGGACGTGCGTCTTCGGTAAAGCTCGATTCCTGGTTGATGATCGCCATCTGGATCGGCACCGGGATTCCCCAACGACGTTGCGCATTCCTGGCACTCGCGTACCAATCCTCTTTTTCGAAAAAAATCGAACACACATTCCAGGGATCTTTCGGCGGTGCAGTCACACAGCCGGCCAGCACAGCCGCAAACAGGAAGAAAAACGCCGATCTTACGGGAACCTTGGCGGTTCCGGCATTTGCCGAACCCATCAAACGGCAGAGTTTTCCGAATGCATTTCCGGCTCGGGTCGGAGTGCTTTCCATGTCCAGTCACCGCTTGCGGTAAATTCCAAGACCGCATCGTAGTAATCGAGACCGTCATGGATTCCCCCGAGATTGACATAGCCGATCCGGTTCGCGTTGAGAATATCGAGAACCTTGCCGACTTGCTCCGTGCTCAGAGCAGTGTCGATGCGGTCCAAGAACGCGAATTTGGGCGCGGCCAACAGCAGCCGACTGACGGCTACCAATTGTTGTTCGGCCAGGGACAGAATACTGTCCCAATCCTGTTCCGTATCCAGCCCGCCGGCTCTCGCAAGCACAGGCTCGAGGTCGAAGGTGCGAAGCACGGCACGAATACGCGCTTCGTCGACCACGAACTCCTGCCCGGTGCGAACCAACAGTTCGCGAAGCGTTCCCGGCGGCAGATAGGGCCGCTCCGGAAGAAACATGATCTGGCCCAGTTCCGGTCGGATGATCCGCCCCTCGCCGACTTCCCAAAGACCAGCGGTCGCTTTGAACAAGGCTACCCTTGCAGTGTCGTCTTCACCGTAAACCAGAAGCCTGGTTCCGGACGGCACCGACACGGACAAATCCTTGACTACGATGCGCCCATCCTCGGGCGATCGCAGCGTCAAATGCTCGTACGCCAGCAACCCGTCGTTTTCGCACACTTCAATGGCGGCCGGAGCAACTGGCGTCTTGATGCAGAGCGGGCATTCCGCAGTACGGCGATGATGGGCGCAGACTTCGCCGGTAGAAACGGGCGTTGTCTGCGCTTGCTCGATCGCCTCCGCGAGCGAGCCGAGCCGGGCGATGACCGCAGCGAAGGAAGAAATGGATTGAAAATTGGTCACGATCAGCGAGAATGCGCCAATGAGGTGAGCAAAAGCCATAGCCGCCTGGGTAATCACGCCGAATTCGACATCCCCGCGGATGTAGAGAGGCGCCACGATCAGGGCGGGGATGATTTGAGTGAGATAGTTGTAGCCGGTGGTAAAGAAACCCAAATTCCGATTCACCACGATAATGCGGTAGAAATTGGCGGTCAGTTCGTCGAGATGGCGCAAAATCCTGGCTCTGATCCGGCCCTCACGGCGCAACAGCGCGACAGATTCGGCGTTTTCCCGGACATGGATGAGATCCGCCCGAAAGTTGGCTTCTTTATCGAGCTGGGTATAGTTCAATCCGACCAGGGAATAACCGAACTTAATCGTCAGGAGGGAGCCGGTCAGGGCATAAACCACCGCCACACCGAAGAGCAGAGGACTGATCGACCACATGACGCCCGAGAACGCCACAACCGTAAAAGCGCCGTTGAGAAACATCAGCGTGAACGACAGCGTGGTCACCGTAAATGCTTTCACGTCGTCGGCGATGCGCTGATCCGGATTGGCGATCTCACCGTTCGCTATCAACCGGTCATTGAGCCGATAGTAGGTGGGGTGTTCCAGATAGACATTAACGAAGCGGCGGGTCAACCAATCCCGCCAGAGCAGCCCGAGACGCTCTTCGATGAAACGGTAGTAAACCGCAACCAGCGTGGATCCGGCCAAGACGCCGAGATAGATGACGGCCAGCCAAACAAAACCTTTCCGGTCTCGTTCTGCGATCGCGGTCATGAAATCGCGACCGACATAGCTGTTCAGAACGTTGAGCCCGTTGATCGCCAACAGGAACAGAATCAGGCCGACAAACAGCATCAGCGCCTTGCGGCCCACCTCAGACGACACGAAACTTTTGATGCCGCGAACGAAACGAAGCCAAGTCAACCGGTTAATCTGTGAAAATTCTGCGCTCATAATGATTGTCTTTCTATAATCCGCGGCGGCTTGGCTTACTTCCCACCCGGCATGCCGCCCCAAGTAAGCGCGACCGCACCAGGCGCCGCCAACGCCGAGTCGCTTCCCGCGCTAATTACTGAACGATCACGTCCGATCTCACCCAACTCGGCGCGCAGTGTGACTCAAGTCCCGTCTAGCCCGCAAGGGGACCAAACGATACAGACAACCTCAAGTTTCGTCGCCTCTGGCTAAATCGCCACTCTGGAACCGAATCTTTCAACCTAGAAACGCCAGTTGGACGTGCTCGAGTGTGCGGCGGGCGGGGCGGCTGGCGAGCCTGTCCTGAACCCCGCCGAAGGGCCTGTCCTGAGCGGAGTCGAAAGGCCTGTCCTGAGCCTGGCCGAAGGGGCGCGACGAAGCCCACGGGGTAGTCTCCCGCAAGAAGGCGCGACGCCGCCAGGCGGCTCGCCCGCCGTTAAATCGGGTAGGTCGCGCCTCCAGCCGAAAGGCGAGATCGATGCAAGTCAGGGCGTTCACGATTCATCGAGCTTTTCCGGTGCATCGAAGCGGTCAGATGCGGACCTTCGGCCACGCCTGACCAGCAACTTGATCACCGCCGCCGAATGCTTGGCGCCATCGGTGCGGGAAGGTCGCAATAGACAAGCCAGCGTAGCCTGGCCGCAAAAGACGTAGAGCGGCAAATAGCAATAATGGTCGTAGTAGCCGTGAAACCGGGTCAGGTTCCTGGTCCCCATGCAGCGGCACGTCGGAGGCGTCGATGTCGAGGATGAGTTCGCCCGGTGCCCGATGCTAAGACGCGATGAACTGCTCGATCAGCACCCGGTTCAAGGCCACCACATCGGCGCGCGTGGCGTGGGTCTCCAAGCGGGAGAACGTGAAGCTGCCGACCAGTGCTTCGACCTCGCCCTCCGCCGTTTGCGGCAACGGATCGTGCCGCCCCCGGTCATGGTCGTTGAGATCCTCGTAGCCGCAACACAGACCGTAAAGCCGCTGGGCCACCAGATCTTGCAAGGTGTGCGTAGTGCGGTCCTTTGTCCCTAGGACCGCTCAGCGCTTGCGCCACCGCGTGAGATAAGCCTAGACGCCGATCCAACTGCCGCAGCAGCATCACTCCGCCGTCGGAACTGATCGCCCCACCCCGGAAATGGGCTTCAATCACCCGCCGCCCCAGTCGCCCAAAAATCATTTCATCAGCGGTACACTTTGGCATCGGCACAGTCCCTCACAAAATCTCCTTTGCAACGTGATTTTATGCGAGTTTCACGGCGGTGCCGACCCTTCTCGTGGTAAAAATCCGGGCTAACCGTTCTTTTGCGTATGAGCTAACATTCGTAACGGAAAGGAGGAAACACCAGGCATCTCGGTTACGACCCATCGCCGACCTGCTTGCGATGTCGAATCGTCGGCTTTTGATACCAACCGCGTATCCAACACAAGGCGATCGTGTCTTGACGACTAATCGAACCGTTACGTCTGAATGCGATTCCCCGTCGCCGACGAATCACAAAAGTACACTCACGGGAAACTACGGTGAATTCGGAGGAAAAGGTTATGTCGACCACAGTTATCGAACGCGAGCTCAGCGAACAAACATTCGCCGTGTTATGGAAGTACGTAAAATGCATTCTGCGAATGCATGTGGCGGGAATTGTTGACGAAGCGGAAGCGAACAGCCGGGTGCAGAGTTCACATAGCACCGATCAGGACTCCTGACAGATGGTCGCGGTTCATTTCGCCTCCGAACCCATGGCGTAATCGGCCAAGTTACGGATACGTATCGGGCTCCACAAGGACGTTCTGATTCAGTCTTCGGCGAACGTTGCAAGACATGGCGCGAGTGAGCGAGTCGAGTAGCCCCGGAAGCCCGAGCGCCGGGTGTGCAACCGAAGGTCGACGCAATAGCGGCGGTCGTAGATCTCACACAAGGCATCGCAATCGGGCGTCGAGTCATCTGCGAGCGGTGTCCGGACCCCTGGTTGGGTCCTGACCAGACGAGCGGGGACGGCTGAGGCGCTGAAGGGAATCACTCGTCGCCCATTTTTTGCTCCTTGAACACCTCGAAAAACTTCGAGGTACTCGTACGGGGCAGGGATGCTCCGTCGTTTTCAGCCGCGTAAGGGGTTAATTCCATTCCTCAATCAAAAGGAAAACGTTGTAGGCCGAAATAAGCCCTTCGACTTCGCTCAGGACAGGCCCTTCGACGTTGCTCAGGACAGGCTTATCCCGGCCTACCATTAAAGAAATTTTCTTTTTGTTCGAAAAACGGAATAAAACATAAGCCAAGCCCAAACCGCGTTTGGGCTTGGCATCGAGTAGGGGACGGGGTCACCCCCGTCG